>NZ_JBVJKE010000016.1:0-221595 GCF_055585405.1 Streptomyces sp. NPDC053426
AGGGGGGGGGGGGGGGGGGGACCGCCCCCCCCCCCCCCCCCCCCCCCCCCCCCCCCCCCCCCCCCCCCCCCCCCCCCCCGTCCCCCCCCCCCCCCCCCCCCCCCCCCCCCCCCCCCCCCACCCCGCCCTTCATGGCGTCAGGGGGCCCAGGGGGCCTCCACCGTCCAGGTGGTGTCCTCGGTGAAGAGGGCGGGGTTGTCCCAGGTGTGGGTTCCGCCCGGGGTGGCCAGCCACAACTCGGCGCCGTAGTGGCGCAGATACTGCTCGGGGAAGTTGTGGGCGGACAGCCTCACCCCGCCGTTCACGCCCCGGACCGGGCAGAAGGTGGCGTCGGCACGGAACAGGTCACCGCTGCCGCCCTCCTTGTACACGCGGTACTCGCGGTGGCGCAGATACTCGCCCGGGTAGTTCCGCGACTCGAAGGAGTAACACGTGCCGTCGGCCAGACCGGGCACGATCCTCCACGTGGCGTCGTTCTTCAGCAGCGCGTCGCTGCCGCCGGTCACGACCGCGGTGAACACGGCGCCGTCCTGGTGCCGCACATAGCGGTCGGTGTGGCCGGTGGTCGTCACCCGCAGGGACTCGTACTGACCGGTGGGCAGGGTCACGGGCGCGGCCGGTGAGCGGGACGCGTCGATCAGGGCCCGGTTGGCGGCCCTGACCCTGGCCTCGTCGACCTTGACCACCTGACGGTCGTAGGTGAGCAGGCCGTTGGCCTCGTTCTCGACGTCGGTGATCTCGGTGTAGACCGATGCGGACAGCCCTCGCGGCATACGGACCTCGCGGATGCCGTCCAGCAGGCCGACGAACCGGTTGTTCAGATGCGCGAGGTCGGGCTGGTCCTCGTAGCTGAAGCCGCCGCCGGGGTACCACTCGTGGCCGGCCACCTCGAAACCGAGTCCGCCGAACTCGCCGAGGACGGCGGCGCGGGTGGCGCTGGGCACCGTGGTGCCGGGACCCACGTAGACATGGTGGTCGACCACATCACCGTTGCCGCCGTCCACGGCCCCGCAGCAGTTGACCCCGCTCATGTTGTTCACCAGCCGGGACGGGTCGTACGCCTCGACCTCGTCGGCGATGCGCGCCTGGTCGTACTGGCCCCAGCCCTCGTTCTGGTTGACCCACATCACCAGCGACGGGGAGCTGCGGTGCTGGTCGATGACACGGTCGTACTCGGCCTCCCACTGGGTGCGCGCGGCGGCGTCGGGGGTGCGCAGGTCCATGGAGGGCATGTCCTGCCACACCAGCAGACCGAGCCGGTCGGCCCAGTAGAACCAGCGCTGAGGCTCGACCTTGATGTGCTTGCGCACCATGTTGAAGCCGAGGTCCTTGTGCTTCTGCAGGTCGTACCGGAGGGCGGCGTCGGTCGGGGCGGTGTAGATGCCGTCCGGCCAGTAGCCCTGGTCCAGGGTGCCCGTCTGGAAGACGAACTCCCCGTTCAGCACCGGGCGCAGCAGCCCGTCGACCCGCGCGAGACCGATGGAGCGCATGCCGGTGTAGCTGCCGACGGAGTCGACCGCCGTGCCGCCGGACAGCAACTCCGCCCTCACGTCGTACAGGAAGGGATCGTCCGGGCTCCACCGGTGCGGGTCCGGGACCGGAACGGTGAACTCACCGCCGACCGGGCCGGTGGCGGTGCCGACCGTGGTGCCGCCGGTGGAGACGGTGACACGGGCCCGGTGGCCGTCGGTCCCGGCGCCCCGCACGGTGACCTTGAGACGGTTGTCACTGAGGTCGGGCACCATGTCGAGGCGGGTGATGTGCGCGGACGCTGTGGGTTCGAGCCACACGGTCTGCCAGATGCCGGAGGCGGCGGTGTAGAAGATGCCACCACCCGGATGGGGCGTCACATCGTTGATCCGCTGCTTGCCGACCGCCTGACCGCCGGTCTGTGTGGGGTCCCACACGGAGACGACGACGGTGTTCGTGCCGCCGTTCAGCAGGTCGGTGATGTCGTAGGAGAACGAGTCGTAGCCGCCGCTGTGGGGGGCACCGGCCTGCCGGTCGTTGACCCACACGGTCGTACGCCAGTCACTGGCACCGAAGTTGAGCTGGACGCGGCGGCCGTTCCAGCCCGACGGAACCGTGAAGGCGCGCTTGTACCAGAGCTTGTCGTTCTGGGTGATCCTGCGCTGGATGCCCGAGAGCGCGGACTCGGCCACGAAGGGCACCCGGATCCGCTCGCCGAACGAGGCGGGCCGGCCGGCGTCCGCCGAGGTGACGGCGAAGTCCCAGATGCCGTTGAGATTCGCCCAGTCGGGCCGGGTGAGCTGCGGACGCGGGTACTCGGGCAGCGGGTCGTCGACCGGAACCTGACCGGTCCACGGGGTGGTCATCGGCGCGGGCTTCGGGGTCCACGCCCGGGGCGCCGCCGCCGCGGTGCCGGAGACGCCGAGGGCCGTTCCGGCGAGCAGGGTCAGCACCGCCAGCAGGGTGGTGACCCAGTGCGCCCGCCGTCCGGAGCGGGGAACGGGAAACGGTGGTGCGGATGTTCGACGCATCGTCACTCCTCGGGAAGTGGGGGTGGGAGACGTGCGCGTGCGGAAGCGGCCGGTCGCGCGATGGAGCGTGACCGGCCGCCGGTACCGGACGCGGCGGGAGTCGTCGGTGGCCCGCCGCCGCGTCCGGAGCCTCACATCAGTTGCCGTCGGCGGCCCAGCCAGGTCTGGGCGACGACGACGACGGCCAGGAAGGCGCCGCTGACGACCTGCTGGTAGGAGGAGTCCAGGGAGCCGACCTGGTTGATGACGTTCTGGATCACCCTGAGCAGCAGCACACCGACCAGCGAGCCGCTGACGTAGCCGAGCCCGCCGGTGAGCAGGGTGCCGCCGATGACGACGGCGGCGATGGCGTCCAGCTCCATGCCGTTGCCGAGAATGGTCACCCCGGAGGCGAGCCAGGCCGCGTTGAGCGCGCCGGCCAGTCCCGCCAGCACCCCGGACAGGGTGTAGACGAGGATCTTGGTGCGGGCCACCGGGGCGCCCATCAGCGCCGCCGCGTCCTCGTTGCCGCCGATCGCGTACACATGCTGTCCGAAGCGCGTACGGCGCAGCACGACGGCCCCGGCCACGAACAGCGCCAGCGTGATCCACACGGGATTGCCCAGACCGAAGGTCGTGCCCTGTCCGAGTTCCGCCAGGAACGAACCCTTGCCGATCAGGTACGTGTCGGCGCCCTCGTCGGTGAGCGCCAGCATCAGACCGCGCGCGCCGAGCATGGCGGCCAGGGTGACGATGAACGGCGCCAGCCGGGAGCGGGCCACCAGCAGCCCGTTGACGACACCGATCGCCCCGCACACCACCAGCGGCAGCAGCAGTGCCACCAGCGTGCCGTACTGGGACCCCCAGGCCGCCAGGACCCCGCCCAGCGCGAACAGCGAGCCGACCGACAGGTCGATGCCCCCGGTGATGATCACGAAGGTCATGCCGAGCGCGACGATCGCCAGGAACGCCGAACTCGTCGCCATGTTGCCGATGTTGTCCCCGGTGGCGAAGGAGTCGAAGCTGAACGACGCCACCAGGGAGACGACCAGCAGCACCGCCAGCGCGCCGTGCTGCTGGACCAGCGCGCTCACCCGCTCGGAGCGCGCGGACCCCACGGGCTCACCGGCCGCCGGCGGTGTCCCGTCGTTCGTCGCGCTCACCGGGGCGTCCGTCTTCGTGGCGGTCATCGCTTCCCCCGTCCCCGTGCCGCGTAGACCGCGGCGACGATCACTATGGCCTGCGCGATCTGGGTCCAGGAGGGCGGCAGATCGTGCTTGATGAGGGTGGCGGTGAGCAACTGGATGAGGACGGCTCCCGCCACGGTGCCGGCGATGTTCACCCGGCCGCCGGTCAGCGGTGTCCCGCCGACCACGACGGCGGTGATGGCGGACAGCTCCATCAGGTTGCCCAGCGACGTCGGATCGCTGGCCTGGAGCCGCGCGGTGGCGAGGACGCCCGCCACGGCGGCGAGCAGCGCGCAGACGACGTACACCAGGATCAGCACGCGGCGCACCGGCAGCCCGGCGAGCTGCGCCGCGGGACGGCTGTCGCCGATGGCGAGGAGCTGCCGTCCGAAGGTGGTGCGGCGGACGACGAAGGCCACCAGCAGCGCCAGCACGGCGGCGATCAGGATCAGATACGGGATGCCCAGCACGTCGCCCGAGCCCAGGGAGGCCAGTGCCGGGTTGCGCAGGTCCTCCAGTTGCGGCAGCAGCACCAGGGCGAGGCCCCGGCCGCCGACCATGAGCGCCAGCGTCGCCACGATCGGCTGCACCCCGACGAACGCGACCAGCGCCCCGTTGGCCAGTCCGACGGCCGCGGCGAACACCGCCACCACGAGCAGCGCCGGCACGAGTCCGTAGCCGAGGTAGAGGGCCGTCACGGAGGCCGCCAGCGCCATCACGGCACCGACCGAGAGGTCGACGCCCTCGGTGCCGATGACCAGGGCCATGCCGAGCGCCACGATGATGACGGGGGCGACCTGCACGGCCTGGGTGCGGAAGTTCTCCGCGGACAGGAAGTGCGGCGTGACGACGATGTTGACGACCAGCAGCAGCGCCACGCCGGCGTAGACGCCGTACGTCTGCAGCCACTGCAGGACACGGGCCTTGTCCAGCGGGACGGTCTTGAGGGCGGCTTCAGCCATCGGTGGCCGCCTCCTCGACCGCGTCCCGGTCCGGGGCGTGCCCGGCGATGGTCCGCATCAGCTTGTCCTCGGTGACCTCGTCGCCGGTCAGCTCGCCGACGACCGCACCGTCCTTCAGTACGACCACGCGGTCGGACCCTTCGATCAGTTCCTCCAGGTCGGAGGAGATGAGCAGGACGCCCAGGCCGTCCGCGGCCAGTTCGTCCACGAGTTTCTGCACCTCGGCCTTGGCCCCGACGTCGATGCCCCGGGTGGGCTCGTCCAGGAGCAGGACCTTGGGGTTCATCGCCAGCCAGCGGGCGAGCAGCACCTTCTGCTGGTTGCCGCCGGAGAGTTCACCGACCTTCTGCTGCGGCGAGGACGCCTTGATGCGCAGCCGCTCGATGAAGGTGTCCACGATGCTGTCGACGCGCGCCTCGGAGACCAGGCCGAAGCGGGAGAGCCGGGGCAGGACCGCCAGCGAGATGTTCTCGCGCACCGACAGACCGGGCACGATGCCCTCGCTCTTGCGGTCCTCCGGCAGCAGACTGATGCCCGCCCGGATGGCGGCCGGGGTGGAGCCGCCGCGCAACGGGACCCCGGCCACCGTCACACTGCCCGAACTCGTGCCGAGGGCACCGGAGATGGCCTTCGCGGTCTCGGTGCGTCCGGAGCCGAGCAGCCCGCCGAGACCGACGACCTCGCCGGGACGGATGCTCACCGACACCTCGCGCAGCTTGTGCGGCACCGTCAGTTCGCGGGCCTCCAGCACGGGCCAGCTGTCGGCGGCGTGGTGGTCGCCGGTGAACTTCGTCAGGCCCTCCTGGCGGACCTCGCCCAGCTCCCGGCCCAGCATGGTCGACACCAGGGAGAGCCGGTCGAGGTCGGCGAGGCGCCCGTGGTGCACGCGACGGCCGTCGCGCAGCACGGTCACCGTGTCGCACACGGCGTACAGCTCGTCGAGACGGTGGCTGACGTAGACGACGGCGATGCCCTCGTCGCGCAGCCGGCGGATGACCGAGAACAGCGTCTCGACCTCCCGCGGTTCCAGGGACGAGGTCGGCTCGTCCATGATGACGATCCGGGCCTCGCTCGCCACGGCACGCGCCAGGGCGACCATCTGCTGCGCGCCGACACCGAGGGTGCGCAACGGCCGGCGGACGTCCACCCGGACGCCGTGGGCGCTCAGCGCCTCCTCGGCCTCCCGGTTCATGCGGGCGAAGTCCAGCAGGCCGAGACGGGTGCGCGGTTCGCGGCCCAGGAAGAGGTTGCGGGCCACGCTCAGCAGCGGGATGAGGTTGACCTCTTGGTAGATGGTCGAGATCCCGGCCTTCTGCGCCTCCAGCGGGGTGGCGAAGGAGACGTCACGGCCCTGGAAAACGATGTCACCGGCGTCGGGCCGGTAGACCCCGGTGAGGAGTTTGATGAGGGTCGACTTGCCGGCGCCGTTCTCGCCGATCAGGGCGTGGACCTCACCGGGGTGCAGGGTCAGGTCCACGTCGTCCAGGGCCCGGACGCCGGGGAAGGACTTGCTCAGTCCGCGGACGGCGAGGACTTCGGCGGGGGGAGCCACCTGTGCCTCCAGGAAGAAATGGGGTGACGGACGGACAGGGGCCCGGAGACCGGGCCCCGGAGCGGATCAGTAGGCCTTGCCGAGGTCCTGCTCGGCGTTGCCGGCGTCGTAGGCGCTGTCCTGGATCACGATGTCCTGGGGGACTTCCTTGCCCTGGGTGAAGTCGTCCAGCGTCTGGAACGCCAGCGGGCCGAACCTCGGGTTGGACTCGATGACGCCGCTGATCCAGCCGTCGACGACGCCCTGGACGGCGTTGCGCGTACCGTCGACCGTGATGATCTCGACGTCGCCGGCCTTCTTGCCGGCGCCCTTCAGCGCGGCGACCGCGCCCAGGCCCATCTCGTCGTTCTCCGCGTAGATGCCCTTGATGCCGGGGTTGGACTGGATGAGCTGCTCGGTGACCTGCTGGCCCTTCTCACGGGTGAAGTCACCGGTCTGCTCGAAGACGACCTTCAGGTCGGGGGCCTTCTCGGCGACCCGCTCCTTGAAGCCCTTGGTGCGCTCGGTGGTGACGTTGTTCCCGGCCGAGCCCAGCAGGATGGCGACCTCGCCCTTGCCGCCGGTGGCCTCGATCATCTGGTCGGCGGCGCGGCGTCCCTGCTCGACGAAGTCCGAGGCGATGAAGGAGACGTAGTCCTTGCAGGGGGTGGCGTTGATCTTGCGGTCGATGGTGACGATCGGGACCTTCTTCGCGGCGGCGGCCTGCAGCACCGGGTCCCAGCCGTCGGAGTTGAGCGGGGCGATCACCAGCAGGTCGACGCCCTTGGCGAGCAGGGTCTGGACGTCGCTGATCTGCTTGGAGAACTGCGACTGGGCGTTGGCGGTGAGCAGTTCGACGCCTCTCTTGGCCGCCTCGTCCTTGATGGACTGCGTCTCCGCGATGCGGAACGGGTTGGCCTCCTTCTCCGACTGGGAGAAGCCGACCGTGGCGTCCTTCAGGTCGATCTTCTCGCCGCCGTAGGCGTCGATGGTGCAGGTCTCGCTGCCCGGCTTCGGCGTGACGACCTTCTGCTCGGCGTCGGCGGCGGCCGCCGGGGACTTCTTGCTGTCCGACGCGTCGTCCTCCGACTTGGCGCAGGAGGTGACGGTCAGGGCCACGGCGGCGGCCAAGGCCACGACCACGGGACGGGCGAGAAGGTGAGAACGGTGAGTGGTGCGCTGCATGGTGACCCCGATCCGGGTGACGCTGAAAAGGGAACTGGGGAGCCGAAGGACGCGCAGACATGGTGCTGCTCCCCCTGTGCAAAGCGGCGTCCGGTGCGCCGCAAGGAGGTTTTACATCGTTGGAAGGATGCTGTAAACCCCTTGTGCACAAGGTGCGAAGCGAACGGAGCGGGCCGGGTGACGGCCCGCTCCCGCGCCGTCCGGACCACCACCCACCCCGGCAAGCGCTTGCCCCGTGCGCCGTGAAGTGCCGTCGACGCATGGGGAGTCCGGGCTCCGCCCCCACGCCCACGAGGCACCGTCGGCGTGCGGCGCGTGTGCTGGGGGAGACCGGCCTCCGGGCCCGGCAGCCCAGTGGTGGACCCGGCCCGTCGAACCAGCGGTACCGGCCGCCGACTTGCACACTCGCACGGACGGCAACGGACTCCCGCGGTACCTCCGTCCCCGCCGCCGACCGCGGGCAGCCGTGCCCCCTCCAGGACCTCTAAGGGTCTGGGAAGTACCCCCAGCGGCACGGGCGGGCGCGACGGCACCCCGCACACGCCAGGCCGGGCCGCGCAGCCCCCCACACCCACCGAGGGCACCCAACTTGCCCCGGCCTGGGCGCACTCCGGTGTGTCGGCCGCTCAGAGGCACGCAAGGCGCGCCGGCTCCGCAGGCGTGTCGCGTGCCGACGCGTTCACTCGACCTGCCCCCGGCGTGCGACGGCGCCGTAGGCGCGTTCAAGCGCGGGCCGGTCCCGCCTCCGCGAGCGCCGCCGCGGTGTTTCCGCCCGGCGGTCGGCGTGTCAAGGAGCGTCCTCGCTCAGGGAATTCGGCGTGTCAGGGCGCGCCCCCGTTCAAGAGTTTCGGTGTGTCAGGGCGCGCCCCCGCTCAAGGGCTCCGGCGTGTCGGACGCCCCGACGGCACTGCCGCAGGCGTGTCGCGAGCGCCGTCGACGCGCAGGCACACGCGCCGTCGTGCCCCCGGCACAGGGTTCGTCCCGAAGCCGCGGGCACCGCCAGTGGCGCGCCCGGTACGTCAGACGTCCGTGACCTTCCCGGCCGCGGGCCGTCCCAACGTGCTCTCCCGCTCGGCGAGTCGGTAATCCGCCCAGATCCGGCGCGGCTCCGGCGCCCGGTCGTTGAGGCGGGCCAGTACCGACTCCACCGCCAGCCGCCCGATGGCGGCCTTGTCCGGCGACACGGACGTGAGCGTCACCGCCCCGAAGCGTCCCTCGATCACGTCGTCGAAGCCGACGACGGCGATGTCCTCCGGCACCCGCAGCCCCCGCTCGTGCAGCACCCGCATCGCCCCGATCGCCATCGGGTCGTTGTAGGCGAACACCGCGTCGGGCCGCCGGCCGCTGTCGAGGATGTGGTTCATGGCCAGCGCCCCGTCGGCGTGTCCCCAGCCGTCGGTGGCGGCGACGAGCCCCTCGTCGGCCGGCAGTCCCGCGGCGGTCAGTTCCTCGCGCCAGCCGCGCACCCGCAGTTGCGCGGGCTCGCTGCGTCCGCGCCGGGCCCCGATGAACGCCACCTCCCGGCGCCCCAGACCGATCAGGTGCCGGACGGCGGCGCGGGCCGCGGCCACGTTGTCGATGGCGATGTGGTCGTACGGCAGGTCGTAGTCCCGCTCGCCGAGCAGCACCAGCGGCACGTCCTGGGCGCGGTCGCGCAGGTCCTCGGTCTCCAGCTCGATGGGGCTGAGGATGAGTCCGTCGATGACCCGGGCCCGGAAGCCCTGGCTCACCAGCAGCTCCTGCTCCCGCATGCCCCCGGTGTGGTCGAGCAGCACGATGTAGTCGTGCTCGGACGCGGCGTCGATGACGGAGGCGGCCAGTTCGGCGAAGTAGGGGTTCCCGAGTTCGGGCAGGGCGAGCGCGATGATGCCCGTACGCCCCTTCCGCAGATGCCTGGCGGCGAGGTTGGGCCGGTAACCGAGCGCGTCGATGGACCGCTGGACACGCTCGCGCATGGCCGGGGTGACGTGCTGGTAGTTGTTCACCACGTTGGAGACGGTCTTGATGGAGACCCCCGCGTGCGCGGCGACGTCCTTGAGGCTGACCCGCACGGCAATCCCTTCGTGAGCGGCCCGACCCGGTTGGTCGGTGCGGATACGCGCCGTCACCATGAGCCGTGCGCCGAGCCGCTGGGCTCAAGTTTTACAACGTTATACATGTCGCGCCGTGACACTGACAAGGCGTGAACGGGGGCGTGTCGAGAACGGCCCCACGGACCGCACCGGAGGGCTCCCGGGCGCCGGTGCCGGGGCCGTCACGGGAAGTGTCGTCCCGGAGGACCCGCGCCGTCCACCGGACGCCGTCGGCGCATCCGTCGGACCACTCCCGGACGCGAGCCCCGTGCCCACGGGCGGACGGGCCGTCGCCCGGACCGAACCGGCCAGGCCCGGACCGACGCCCTCAACCTCCCGAACTCTC
Source organism: Streptomyces sp. NPDC053426 (assembly GCF_055585405.1). Lineage (NCBI taxonomy): Bacteria > Bacillati > Actinomycetota > Actinomycetes > Kitasatosporales > Streptomycetaceae > Streptomyces > Streptomyces sp. NPDC053426. The sequence continues at coordinate 9,764 of NZ_JBVJKE010000016.1, forward strand.
CCGCACGATCAGCCGATGCCCCGCCGTCTCGTCGACCGCCGGCCCGCCCGGCCCGTCCGCGTCGATACGGTCCAGCAACAGCTCCACCGCCCGTCGCGCGATGCCCCGCTTGTCCGGGGCGACGGTGGTGACGGTGGGGATGCTGAACCGGGTGGCCTCGATGTCGTCGAACCCGACCACGTCGAGGTCCTTCGGCACCGACCAGCCGTCCTCGTGCAGGGCCCGCACCGCGCCCAGCGCCAGGTGGTCGTTGAGGCAGAGCAACGCGTCCGGCCGCTCCGGCAGCCGCATGAGGGTGCGGGCGGCGGCGGCCCCGTCGGCCCAGCGGAACGCGGGCACGGGAAGGACCAGTTCGTCCGGCAGTGCCACCCCGGCCGCGGCCAGGGCCTCCTGGTGGCCGACCGTGCGCAGCCGGCCGGTGTTCCGCGACCCGTGCAGATCACCGCCGATCACCGCGATGCGCCGGCGGCCCCGCGACAGCAGGTGCTCGGTCGCCTCGCGCGCCGCCGTCACGTTGTCGATCGCGACATGGTCGGCGCTGCCGGGCAGATTGCACTCGCCCAGCAGCACCAGCGGCAGCCGGGTGTCACGATCGGCCAGGTCGCGGGGGCGCAGGGCGAGCGGCGAGAGGATGACGCCGTCGGTGAACTGGGCGTCGAACCCGCGCACCGCGGCCAGTTCCTTCTCGTGCCGTCCGCCGGTCTCGACCAGCAGCGTGGTGCTGCCCCGGCGTTCGGTCTCCGCCATGACGTGCCGGGCCAGCTCGGCGAAATAGGCGACGTCCAGGTCCGGCACGGCCAGCGCGATCATGCCCGTACGGCCCCGGCGGAGCTGCCGTCCGGCGATGTTGACCCGGTAGCCGAGCGCGTCGATGGCCTCCCGCACCGCCGTCCGGGTCCGCTCGGAGACGTGCTCGTAGTCGTTGAGGACGTTCGACACGGTCTTCGCCGAGACGCCGGCGTACTCCGCGACGTCCTTGATCCTGGGCCTGCCCATGCTTCCCTTCTCGTCCCTCCCGCTGCCTGTCGGGATCGTAACGGCAGCTCCGCCGGACCGGGCCGCGGGCGGCGTGAACCGTTCCGTCGAAAACTTTCCGCCGCCGCCATTTACATCGATGTAATCGTATGGTCGCATGACCCCGTACACAGCGCACCTGCACTGATGAGGAGCAGCATGAGCACGCCCCTGCCCCTGGACGTCCCGCGTCCGGAGCACCCCCGGCCCCAGTTCGTCCGCGAGGCCTGGCTGAACCTCAACGGCCGCTGGCAGTTCGAGACGGACCGCGGGGACAGCGGACTGGAGCGCGGACTGCGCGACCGCGACCTCGCGGGCGAGATCCTCGTGCCCTTCTGCCCCGAGTCCGAACTGTCGGGAATCGGCGACACGGACTTCATGGAGGCCGTCTGGTACCGGCGTACGGTCACGATCCCGGCCGAGTGGTCCGGCAACGACGTACTGCTGCACTTCGGAGCGGTGGACCACGACGCCACCGTCTGGGTCAACGGCACCGAGGTGGCCCGCCACCGCGGCGGCTTCACCCCCTTCACCGCGGAACTGCGCGGGGTGGCCGCGCCCGGCGAGGAGGCCGTGATCGTGGTCCGCGCCCGCGACACCCGGCACGGCCCGCAGGCCCGCGGCAAGCAGGCCACCTGGTACGCCAACACCCACTGCCACTACACCCGGACCACCGGGATCTGGCAGACGGTGTGGCTCGAACCGGTGCCGGCCACGGCCCGCCTCAAGCGCCCGCGGATCACCCCCGACCTGGGCTCGGGCTCCTTCCACATCGACCTCCCGGTCACCGGCAACCTGCCGGGCCACCGGGTGCGGGCGGTCCTCGCGGACGAGCGCGGCGAGGTCGTGTCCGCCTCCGCCCGCGCCGACCTCGACCTGTGCCCCCGGCTGGTGCTGACCGTGCCCGAGGACCGGCTGCGCACCTGGTCGCCGGCCGACCCGCACCTGTACGACCTGCGCCTCCAGCTCGTCGACGCGGCCGGCGGAATCGTCGACGAGGCGACGTCGTACGCCGGACTGCGCTCGGTCGCCGTCCACGGCAAGCGGGTGCTGATCAACGGCGAGCCGGTGTTCCAGCGGCTGGTGCTCGACCAGGGCTACTACCCGGACGGCCTGATGACCGCCCCCACCGACGCCGACCTCGTGCGCGACATCGAACTGGGCCTGCGGGCCGGTTTCAACGGGGCCCGGCTGCACCAGAAGGTGTTCGAGGAGCGCTACCTCCACCACGCCGACCGGCTCGGCTACCTGGTGTGGGGCGAGTTCGGCGACTGGGGCTGCGAGACCGGCGTACGCGACGACAACCAGCGCCCCGACGCCGCTTACGTCGCCCAGTGGCTGGAAGCCCTGGAACGCGACCACTCCCACCCGTCGATCATCGGCTGGTGCCCGCTGAACGAGACGTACCAGAACCTGCACGACCGGATCACCCAGCTCGACGACGTGACGCGGGCGATGTTCCTGGCCACCAAGCAGGCCGACCCCAGCCGCCCGGTGATCGACGCCTCCGGCTACGCCCACCGCGTGGCGGAGACCGACGTCTACGACTCGCACTGCTACGAGCAGGACCCGCGGGCCTTCGCCGAGGCCATGGCCGGACTCGCCGAGGACCGCCCGTACGTCAACACCGGCCCCGACGGCCGCGACTGGTCCGTCCCCTACCGCGGGCAGCCCTACTTCTGCAGCGAGTTCGGCGGCATCTGGTGGGACGCGGCCGTCGCCGCGACCGCCGCCGGCGACGAGCGGGGAACCTCGTGGGGGTACGGCGAACGGCCGCGCAGCACCGAGGAGTTCCTGGCCCGCTTCACCGGCCTCGTGGACGTCCTGCTCGACGACCCGGACATGTTCGGCTACTGCTACACGCAGCTCACCGACGTCTTCCAGGAGCGCAACGGCGTCTACGGCTTCGACCGCGCCGAGAAGTTCGACACCGCCGTACTGCGGCGCGTCCAGCAGCGCACGGCCGCCTGCGAATCCACCGGCTGACGTCCGCCGCACCCGGCCCGGCGGACGACCGGAACCGGGGCCCTCCCCACGGCATGTCGTCCGCAGCGTCCGGCGGCGATGTACATCGATGTAGAGAAAGGTAGTGCCATGGTCGACCTGCCTGGCCCACGGGCCGCCTCCGCCGGGCCGCGAGGAAACCGCGCCGCGCCGTCCCGACGCGGTCTGCTCCGCGCCTCGCTGGCCTCCGCCGCCGTACTCCTCGGCGGCGGGGTCCTCGCCGGCTGCGGTTCCGCCGCGGCCTCGTCGGACCCGCGCACCGTACGCATGTGGGACCTGTTCAGCGGCGCCGACGGCGCCCTGCTCGACGAACTGATCGGCACGGCGGGGTCCGACATGCCCGGCACCCGCGTCGAGCGGACCGTGCTGGAATGGGGCACGCCCTACTACACCAAGCTCGCCATGGCCTCGGCCGGCGGGCGCGGCCCGGACGTCGCCGTCTCCCACATGTCACGCCTGGCGGGATACGCGCCGCTCGGACTGCTCGACCCCTGGGACACCGGCCTGCTGGCCGAATTCGGCGTCCGCGAGGAGGACTTCGCCGACGCCGTGTGGAGCCGCACCCAGTACCGGGGCCGGACGTTCGCCATACCGCTGGACACCCACCCGTTCATCGTCTTCTACCACCCGGACCCCGTCCGCGAGGCCGGACTGCTGACCGGCGACGGAAGCCTCGACCAGGACGCCTTCGCCGGCCCCGAGCGGTTCCTCGAAGCCGGCCGGGAACTGGCCAAGGCGTCCGGCGGGCAGGGAATCGCCTTCGGCTACGTCAACGACACGGCGCAGGGCTGGCGGCTGTTCTACGGGCTCTACCGGCAGACCGGGAACGACTTCGACCTGCCCGTCGGCGGCACCGTCACGGCGAACGTCGACGCGATGACCGAGGTCATCGCCTTCATGCGGAAACTGGTCGACGGCCGCGCCAACCCGCACCGCCTCGACTACCCGGCGGCCCTCGCCAACTTCACCAACGGCCAGAGCGCCATGATCCTCTCCGGCGAGTGGGAACTCGGCACCTTCCGGGCCGCCGACCCGGAGATCGGGGCGGCGCCCTTCCCCACGGTGTTCGGCACCCCCGCCGTCTACGCCGACTCCCACTCCTTCGTACTGCCGCGCCGCCCCGACCCCGACGAGGCACACCGCAGGCGCACCCACCAGGCGGTGGCCGCCATCCTCAAGGCCGGCCAGACCTGGGCCAAGGCCGGTCACATCCCGGCGTACCAGCCGGTGACCCGTACCGAGGCCTACGCACGGCTGGAGCCGCAGGCACGGTACGCGGCGGCGGCCGACCACGTGGTGCTCGACCCCGCCGTCTGGTTCGCCGGAGCCGGATCCGACTTCCAGAACTCCATGTCGCAGGTGCTCCAGCAGTCCATGCTCGACGGCCTGGCGCCCGACCGGGCCGCCCGCGCCATGGTCGAGCGGATCAACACCGCCCTCTCCAAGCCCAGCCCGGCCTGAGCCGCCGCGAAGGAGGCAGCAGATGTCCACCGAACTCGCTTCCCGCGGCCGTCCGAAGGCCGCCCGGCCCGCCCGAGGACCCGGCGCGACACCGCGCCGCGCCTTCTCCCCGGGACTCCTCTTCGCCCTGCCGTTCCTCGTCCTGTTCGTCCTCTTCATGCTCTGGCCGCTGGTCCAGGGCGTCTGGATGAGCCTCACCGACACCTCGCTCGCCGCCCGGGACCCGTCCTTCATCGGACTGGACAACTACGCGGAGGCCCTCGGCGACGCCGAGATGTGGCGCACCATGTGGCACACCGTGTGGTTCACCGTCGTCTCCACCGTGCCCCTGGTGGTCGTCGCCCTCGGCATGGCCCTGCTGGTGTACACCGGACTGCCCGGACAGTGGGTGTGGCGGCTCGCGTTCTTCGCCCCGTACCTGCTGCCGGTCGGTGTGATCGGCCTGCTGTGGGGCTGGCTCTACCAGCCGGACCTCGGCCTCTACAACCACCTGCTGCGGGCGGTCGGGCTGGACGGCTACGCCTGGCTGAGCGACGAGTCCGTCGCCCTGTACGCCATCGTGATCGCCACCCTGTGGTGGACCGTCGGCTTCAACTTCCTGCTGTTCCTGGCCGCGCTGCAAGCCGTGCCCGACCACCTGTACGAGGCGGCGGCCCTGGACGGCGCCGGCGCCTGGCGGCGGCTGTGGCACGTGACGCTCCCGCAACTGCGGCGCATCACCGGCGTGGTCACGGTGCTGCAGGTCCTCGCCTCGCTGAAGGTCTTCGACCAGGTGTACCTGCTCACCAAGGGCGGACCCAACGGCTCCACCCGCCCCGTCGTCGAGTACCTCTACGACATGGGCTTCACCGGCTACCGCCTCGGCTACGCCTCCGCCATCGCCTACGTCTTCTTCGCCCTCATCGTCCTCGCCTCCGCCGTGCAGTTCGTCGCCCTTCGCCGCAGGGAGAAGTGACATGACCTCCATCGACGTCCCGACACGGCCCGCGCGCCGCTCGGTCTCCCCGCTCCCCGCCGCACGCCGGGCCCAGCGCGACCGGCCGGCCCCGCGGCGCGGCCCCAACCTCACCCTCGGCCCGAGCCGGCTGTCCCGCGTCCTGGCCCTGGCGGCCCTCGCGGTGATGGCGCTGATCTGGCTGCTGCCGATGGCCTGGGCGGTGCTCACGGCGTTCAAGTCCGAGCAGGACGCCAGCGATCCACTGCACTGGATCTGGCCGCAGGGCGGCTTCACCCTGGACGGCTTCCGCACCGTGATCGAGCGCGGCGACCTGCCCCTGTGGATGCTGAACAGCTTCTTCATCGCCGCGGCCGTCACCGTCATCACCGTGGGCGTGTCCGCGATGGCCGGCTACGCCTTCTCCCGCACGCTGTTCCGCGGCAGGCGGTGGCTGTTCACCGTCACCATGGCGTCGATCCTGGTGCCGCCGCAGCTCCTGATCGTGCCGTGGTTCCAGCAGATGCTCACCCTGGACCTGGTGGACACCTACGCGGCGGTGATCCTGCCGCAGACGGTCGCGCCGGTGATGGTCTTCATCCTGAAGAAGCACTTCGACTCCCTCCCGCGCGAGCTGGAGGAAGCCGCCCGCATCGACGGCGCCGGCCACGCCCGGATCTTCTGGTCGGTGGTGCTGCCGCTGTCCCGCCCGATGCTCGCCGCGGTGTCGATCTTCGTGTTCATCGGCGCGTGGAACAACTTCATGTGGCCGTTCGTGTCGACGTCCGACCCGGCACTGATGACCCTGCCGGTCGGCATCACCGCGGTGAAGGACGCCTACGGCGTCAACTACGCCCAGACGATGGCCTCCTCGGTACTGGCCGCACTGCCCCTCGTGCTGGTGTTCGTCTTCTTCCAGCGGCACATCGTGAAGTCCGTGGCGACGACCGGCCTGGGCGGTCAGTGACACCGGTCCGGTGACACCCGGCCGGTGGCGTGCCGCAGGGGGCCGCGGCCGGGTGAGGCGTTAGCGTCGGGGCATGACCGGTGATCACCGCGGATGGCGGGTGTGTCTGCTCGGCGGTGCGGTGTTCGCGGTGTGCATGACCGGCACCACGCTGCCGACCCCGCTCTACCCCCTCTACCAGCAGAAGTTCGGCTTCTCCGAGCTGACGGTCACCGTCGTCTACGCCGTGTACGCCTTCGCGGTCATCGGAGTACTGCTGCTGGCCGGCAACGCCTCGGACGCCGTGGGCCGGCGCCCGGTGCTGCTGTGGGGCCTGGGCTGCGCGGCCGCGAGCGCCGTCTGCTTCCTGTGCGCCACCGCGCTGGGCCTGCTGTACGCCGGACGGCTGCTGTCCGGGCTCTCCGCCGGACTGTTCACCGGGGCCGCCACGGCGTACGTCATGGAGGCGGCGCCGCCCGGCGGAGCCTCCCGGGCCACGTTCGTCGCCACCGCAGCCAACATGGGCGGCCTCGGCTGCGGCCCGCTGCTCGCCGGAGTCCTCGCCGAGTACGCGCCCTGGCCGCTGTACCTGCCGTTCGCCGTGCACCTCGCCCTGGTGGCCTGCTCGGCCGCCGTCCTGCTGCGGCTCCCGGAGACCGTGGCGGAGCGCCGCCCGCTGAACACCGTACGACCGCGGCGGCCCGGCGTGCCGCCGCGGGTGCGGCCGGTGTTCGGCCCGGCGGCGACCGCCTCGTTCGTGGGATTCGCGCTGTTCGGCGTGTTCACCTCCGTCAGCCCGGCCTTCCTCGCGCGCTACCTGGACGTGACCGACCACGCCGTGAGCGGACTGGTCGTGGCGCTGGCCTTCTTCGCCTCGACCGGCGGGCAGCTGGCCGCCGGCCGGGCCGGCAGGGTCCGGTCACTGCCGCTGGGGTGCGCCGGACTCCTCGCCGGGCTGGCGCTGCTCGCGGGCGCGCTGTACTGGGACCTGCTGGCGCTGGTGGTGCTGAGCGCGGTCACCGGAGGGTTCGGCCAGGGGCTCGCGTTCCGCGGCGCGCTGTCCGCGGTGAGCGAGGCGTCCCCGCCGGACCGGCGCGCGGCGGTGATCTCGACGCTGTTCGTGGTGGCGTACCTGGGCATCTCGGTGCCGGTCGTCGGCGTGGGACTGCTGACCGGACCGATGGGCCTGGAGGGCGCGGGGCTGGTGTTCATCGCCTGCATGGGAGCCCTCGTCGTGGCCGCGGCCGGCTACCTCCTGCGCCACCCGGTGCCGGCGGGGGCGTGAGCGCCGGCACACTCCGGACGGGGCCGCGCTAGGACCTGATGAATTCCAGGATGTCGCGGTTGAGGACGTCCGGATGGGTCGACAGCATGCCGTGGGGGTACCCCTCGTAGGTCTTCAGGGTGCCGTGCTTCAGCAGCTTGACCGTCAACGGCGCGGAGTCCTCGTAGGGAACGATCTGGTCGTCGGTGCCGTGCGCGACGAGGACCGGGACGTCGATCTTCTTGAGGTCCTCGGTGAAGTCGGTCTCCGAGAACGCCTTGATGCACTCGTAGTGGGCGTTGGCCGCCCCCGTCATGCCCTGCCGCCACCAGTTGTCGATCAGACCCTGGGAGACCTCCGCGCCGGGCCGGTTGAATCCGTAGAACGGACCCGACGGCACGTCGATGAAGAACTGCGCGCGGTTGGCGGCCAGGGCCGCGCGGAACCCGTCGAAGACCTCGATCGGCAGACCGCCGGGATTGCTCTCGGACTTGACCATGACCGGCGGAACCGCGCCGACCAGCACCGCCTTCGCGACCCGGCCGGGCTCGGCCCGCGCGACGTACCGCGCGGCCTCTCCGCCGCCGGTCGAGTGCCCGACGTGTACGGCCCCCCGCAGATCGAGGACGCCGGTCAGCACCGCCACGTCCGCGGCGTAGGTGTCCATCTCGTGGCCGCTCGCGCTCTGACCGGAGCGCCCGTGACCACGCCGGTCGTGGGCGATCACGCGATAGCCCTGGGAGAGGAAGAACAGCATCTGGTTGTCCCAGTCGTCGGCGCTGAGCGGCCAGCCGTGGTGGAAGACGATCGGCTGTCCGTCGCGCGGACCCCAGTCCTTGTAGAAGATGGTCGTGCCGTCGGGGGTGGTGACCGTGCCCATGGGTGATCCCTCCGCGTGATCCGGACCGACGGCACTCACCTTACGCTCCGGCCCGGCGCGCCTCATCTCCTGCTATGTCCGTCGAAGGGTGGTCAAGTGCGTTCTATGGTGGTTCGATGTCGCCTGTTCCCAGATGGGCCCTCTTCTCGTCGGGGTGCGCGCCCGTCCTGCTCGTCGCGGGCTGGGTGATCGCGGCGTCACTGGAGGGACCCGCCTACGACCCCGTCACCCAGACGATCAGCGTCCTGGCGGCCTATGGAGCCGCGGGCTCCTGGGTGATGACCGCGGCGCTTCTCGCCCTGGGCGCCTGCCATCTGCTCACCGCCTGGGGGCTGCGGGCGGCGGCCACGGCCGGACGCGTGGCGCTGGCCGGCGGGGGAGTGGCGGCGCTGGTGGTGGCGCTGCTGCCGGCACCGAGCAGCGGGGGGTCGCTGCGCCACGGTTCGGTGGCCGCGGTCGGATTCGCGCTCCTGGCCCTGTGGCCGCTGCTGGCCGCCGACGGCGGCCGCGCCGCTCCCTGGGCGCTGCGGCCGGCGGCCTCGGCCGTGGCGACCGCCTCGATGGTGGTCGGCGCGGTGTGGTTCCTCGTCGAGATGCACCGCCACGGCGCGGCGGGCGTCGCGGAACGCGTGGTGACGGTCGTTCAGTCCCTCTGGCCCTTCGTGGTCGTCACCTCCTGCCTCCGCCATGCCGGGGACGGCGACGAGTCGCCCGCGGGTCGGCCGGACTGACGGGGGCCGGTGAGGTGCGGGCCGGTGGGCGGCAGCACGACGTCCGTTCCCGTGACGTCGCCGCGGACGGCGCCCTGTTCGTGTGTTCGAACCGTGTGCTTCGTCGTCCGCGAGCCCGGACTCGTCTCGACCGAACCGGCCGGTCACGTCACCGGCCCGGCCGTCCGGGACACGGCCAAGGCCATGGCCGAGTCGATGCGGACCCGGTCAGAGGAACCGTGAACTGGCCACCGGCCCGGAGGACCGAAGGCGGTACCGGTCGCCCCGCAGCCATGTGCCGCGTACGGCCGAGACGAAGTCCGTGAGCCGTTCGACCGGATCCGCGGGCGCCGACCCGTCGCCCTCGTCCGGCGTCGGGTCGGCGCCCACGATCTCCGCGGCGATCTCCGCCTCCGGCCGCTCGTCCGGCTCGCCGGGCTCCACGCCCCCGTCGGCGCTCTGCCGCAGGCCGGCGGCCCACGGGGCCACCGCCGACTGGTGGAGCAGCGCGACGCTGTCGGCCGTGACGGCCGGCGGGTCGGTCCAGCAGCAGGCGTGTTCGTGCAGCACCTGTCCCGGCGTCCGGTGCAGGAGCTGCTCCAGTATCCGCGGGCCCTCCCGCTCGTCGGCGGTCGCGCCGAGGTCGTGGGCGACGACGACGGTGTCCCGCCGGCCGGCCTCGTAGGGCTCCGCCGGAAGGTCCAGCACCTCGGCGGCGGCCAGTCCCAGGATCCTGCTCCCGCGGTCCGGCAGCAGCGACACCGAGCGCGGTCGTACGTCCGCGGCGGCGAGCACCGACCGCAGCCGCAGCAGACCGAGCAGACACTGGCCGTGGGTGTCCTGGAGCCAGGCGTACCGGCCGGCCATCCCGGCGTCGTACCCGTACGGGGACATCGTGCCGAGCACGGTGCCGCCCATCACGTACTGCCAGCCGCGCAGGTCCGCGCGGTCCAGCGGACCGGCCCCGCCGGCGCTCGCGGCGCGCTCCAGGACACGGTTCTGCCGGCCTTGTGCCTCCAGCCACACGGCGTCGCCGGGGGCGGACAGCAGCGCGTGCTGACGCCGGGCCAGGTCCAGGTCACCGGCCAGGACGGCGTTGAAGACCAGCAGATAGCGGTCGGGCCAGTCGGTGAGGCCGTCCTCGTGCGCCAGCAGCGCGTCGGCGGCGTCGCGGTGCCGGCCCTCGTCCTCGTACGCCGACACCAGTTCCCGCAGCACCGCGGGGGAGTCCGGAGCCAGCCGCAACGCCTCGCGCAGGGCGGGGACCGCCAGGTAGGACACGCCGCGTTCCACGCACGCGTACCCGTAGTCGTACAGCGCCCGGGCCTTGCCGGGGCGCGCGGCCAGCGCCGAGGCCGCCTCCTGGAGGTCGTCGAACCCGGCCGTCCGGGCGGCCCGCCCGACGACGAGGGCGACCTGGTCGAGGGGGGCCGTGCCGGCCTGCCGCAGTCGGCGCAGCGCGCCGGGAACGTCGTCCGCGTCGAGGCACTCCCAGGCCTTGGCCAGGTCCGGGGAGGTGGGGCGGCGGTTTCTGCGCGAGAACATGCGCAGATCCTCTCCGTCGACCGCGGCCGCCCTCAACCGTATTGTTCCGCGCCCGGGCCGAGTCGGTGTGCCGGCCGTTTCAGCGGGGTGTGCCCGTGGGGAACTCCTCGCTGCCGAGCACCCGCAGCAGCTCCAGCCGCTCGCGGGCCTCGGTGTCCGCCGGTGTGAGCACCAGCAACTGCTGTCGCTGATCGGGGGTGACCAGGGTTTCGCAGTCCATCAGCAGGCGGCCCACCCGCGGGTGCAGGAACGTCTTGCGGTCGGCGCGCCGGACCGCCACCTCGTGCTCCGCCCAGAGCCGGCGGAAGCGCGCGCTCGCGGCCCGCAGCCGTTCGACGAGGCCGGTGACCGTGGGATCACCGGCCCGGCGCCCGGCGACCGCGCGCAGATCGGCCACGAGCCGGCGGGCGTAGTACTCCTCATCCTCGGCCGGGCCGACGGCGCGGGCGGCCGGTTCGGTGAACCAGCGGTAAACGATGTAGCGGCGGTCGCCGGAGAAGCCGGTGAGGTCGCTCATCAGCAGGAGCGACGCCCGGTTCTGCGCGAGGACCTCCCCCAGGTCGGACATGACCAGGGCCGGCGTGTCGCCGAGCAGGTCGAGCATGCGCACCAGACCCGCCCGGGCCAGCCGGGCGACCCCGTCGGCGGGCGGGGGCCGGTGACCGGCCAGATGGAACAGGTGGTCGCGCTCGTCGTCGGAGAGGCGCAGCGCACGCGCCAGCGCGACGAGCAACTGCGTGGAGGGCTGACTGCTGCGGCCCTGCTCCATGCGTACGACGTAGTCCACCGACATGCCCGCCAGCATCGCGACCTCCTCCCGGCGCAGACCGGCGGTGCGGCGGCGGGGGCCGTCGGTGATGCCGACGTCGGCCGGGCGGATCGCCTCGCGGCGGCGGCGCAGGAAGTCGGCGAGTTCCTCACGTTGCATGGCCTCATGGTCCCTCGCGGCGCACCCGCCGATCCAGGGAGCGGCTCTCCCATGATGAACGCTCCGCTCCCGGTGGCCCCGGCACCGGCGCAGGGTGGGTGACGGAGCGACCACGAAGGAGAACACGATGCAGACACGCACTCTGGGCAGCGACGGTCCGGCCGTCTCCGCGCTGGGCCTCGGCGCGATGAGCATGTCGGGTGCCTACGGCGCGGCCGACCGCACGGAGAGCATCGCCACCGTGCACGCCGCGCTGGAGGCCGGCGTCACGCTGATCGACACGGGTGACTTCTACGGCATGGGCCACAACGAACTGCTGCTCGCCGAGGCCCTGCGGGGCCGCGACCGGGACAGCTACCGGCTGAGCGTCAAGTTCGGCATGCTGAGCGGGCCGACCCCGGTCATGGGCGGGTACGACGGCCGTCCCGAGGCGGTGAAGAGCTTCGTCGCCTACTCGCTGACCCGGCTGGGCACCGACCACATCGACGTCTACCGTCCCGCGCGGCTGGACCCGGCGGTACCGATCGAGGAGACCGTGGGCGCGATCAAGGAGCTGATCGACGCCGGGTACGTACGACATCTCGGCCTCTCGGAGGTCGACGCGGCGACGGTCCGCCGGGCGCACGCCGTGCACCCCGTCACCGACCTGCAGATCGAGTACTCGCTGATCTCCCGCGCGGTCGAGGCGGACGTCCTGCCCGTGCTGCGGGAGCTCGGCATCGGCCTGACCGCGTACGGCGTCCTCGGCCGCGGCCTCATCTCCGGGCACTGGACCGCCGGTCGCGGCACCGGCACCGGTGACCACCGGGCGCTCAGCCCCCGGTTCTCCGGCGGCAACGTGGAACACAACCTCGCCCTCGTGGAGGCGCTGCGCCGGGTGGCCGACGCGAAGGGGTGCACCGTCGCCCAGCTGGCCATCGCCTGGGTCGCCGCACAGGGCGAGGACATCGTGCCGCTGGTCGGCCCCCGCACCCGAGAGCGGCTGACCGAGGCGCTGCCCGCGCTGGACCTCCGCCTCACCGCGGACGACCTCGCCGAGATCGAGAAGGCGGTACCGATGGGCGCGGCCCGCGGCGACCGCTATCCGGCCGCGTTCATGGCCGACCTCGGCGTGGGCAACTGAGCCCGGCTTCCCGGCGGGGCCCGTCGGACGGCGTCAGCAGCCGTCCCGGCACGCCCGGGACGGCGGCGGAATCCGCTCGCACGCGTGTACCGCCACCCGGTGCGGCTCCAGGTCCCAGGTGCGCCGGGTGCCGCCACGGCTGACCGCGTGCAAAGTGTCGTCGCCGTCGGACACGGCGCCCTGGACCCGCCCGGTGTGCCCGCGCGGCGTCGCCCTCGGCGCCCGGCGGGGGATGCCCCACGGCCGCGCGGTACCGTCCCGGCCGCCGGTGGCGATGGCGGTGCCGTCGCGGCTGAAGGCGACGCACGGCACGGTGTCCGTGTGAACGGTGAGCCGGCCCCGGTCGGTGTGCGGGCGAGGGTCCCGGACACGGACGCCGTCCGCCCCGGCGACGGCCGGCAGCGAGCCGTCCGGGCTGTACGCGAGGTCCTCGACCTCCCCCGTGCCCCCGGGGCCGGGACCTTTCCGCGTCCCGCGCGGCAGACGGACCGGCCGGACGCGGCCCGCGCGGTGGTCGAGAGGGTTCAGCGGCCACTGCTCCCGTCCCCGCCGCGGCGCGTCGGCGATCTCGAACCGGCGGCCCGTCACGAGGCCGCCCACGGCGAGGCGCGGCAGGGCGGGGACCTGTACGCGGTCCGGGCCACCCGCTCCGGAACGCGCGTACTGCTCGGTGACGTCCGCGGCAAGGGCCACGCCGTCGCCCACGCCCACCACTGACCGCGGAACGCCTCAGTGCTCGCGGTCCAGGACGCGGCGGGCCGCCTCGGCCTCCGCCGCCGGCGGGGACAACTCGTCGAGGGAGTCGAGCTCGGTGTCGGCCTCCAGCTCCTGTTCCCAGGCCGCCGCCAGCCGTTCCTGTTCCTCGCGCGGTCTGCCGCTGACGGCCTCCCGGTGGTGAGGGTCCAGGGCCGCGAGGAATCGTCCGACCGGGTCCGTGGGCATGCCGTGCTCCTTGTCGCTCGGAAGGGGCCGCGCTACCGACCCAGGATGGCCAGCCGCCCCCGGGACGGCCGCCCGACACGGCCTGCGACCACCCTGATGGCCCCGCTCCACCGTCCCGCGCCACGGCGGCGCCCGCCCGGGGACGAGGACCCGGGGACCCGTTGTCAGAGCCCTGCTCTACAGTTCCCGTCACTTGATCATCGCGGGTGCGGGAGGCACGCATGGGGTGGGTGTCGGCAGGCGGCTACGAGGTCGCCCTCGACGACGGCAAGGTGGTGTGCCGCAACGCGGCCGGACGGCGGCTGAAGTCCGTACCGCCCAAGATCACCGACGATCCGGCGGTGGTGGGGCTGCGCCAGCTCACCGAGTGGCTGGAGCGGCACGAACGGCAGTGCCTGGCCGATGTGGAGCGGTGGATGGTGCGCTCGCTGCCGGTGCCGTTCGAGGTGCTGGCGCGGGTGTGGCCGGACCCCGCCTGGCAGGCCGCCCTCCGCGACCTGGTGGTCACGGGCGCGGACGGCGCGGTGGCCGGATTCCTGCGGGACGCCGACCCCGAGCGCGGCCTCGGCCTGGTCGACCTCGACGGCGACACCGTTCGCCTCACCCCCGGCCTGGTCCGCCTGCCGCACCCCGTGCTCCTCGACGACCTGGAGGAACTGCGGGAGTTCGCCGTCGAGCTCGGCGTCGAACAGCGCGCCCAGCAGCTCTTCCGCGAGGTGTGGCACCGGCCCGCGGCACTCGACGCCGAGGCCGCCTCCGTCGAGGACCACGCGGGCGGCGTCTTCAAGGAACTGCGGTTCCTGCACGGCCGCGCGACCCAGCTCGGCTACCGCGTGCGCGGCGGCCACGCCGTGTGCTCCGTGGTGGAGGACGGCCACGCCGTCGAGGCCCGGGTGTGGGTCGGCGACTACGACGGCTACGACGAGACGGAGACCGGCCCCCTGGTCTTCACCGACCCGGCCGGCCGGGTGCTGAAGCTCGGCCGGGTCGGGCCGGTGGCCTGGTCGGAGGGCATGCGCATGGCGGCCGCGCTGTACGCCGGACGCGACATCGAGGACGAGGAGCGTGCGGCATGACGACGTACGACGGATTCACCTACGACGAGGCCACCTCCGCCGCGCTGCTCGACGCCGGCGCCGTACTGCCCCCGGGCACCACCGACCGGGAGGACGCCGACGTCCTCACCGCCCGCACGTACACGCACACCGCGCTGGACGGGCGGAAGGTCGTACGGCTGGTGCCGGGCACGCTGGGCGAGGCGGAGGACCTCGCCCTGGACTTCCTCGGGCTGGCCCGCGAGCCGGAGACCCGCGAGGTCGGACAGGTGCGCCGGGAGACCCTCGGCTTCCCCGCGTGGGCGCTGGTCAACGACCCGGCGAACGGACACCACGCGCTGGCGCTGGTCAAGGACGTCGAACGGCTCGCCCGGCAGGCCAAGTCCCGCCCCGGCAACGCCAAGGACGGCTTCGAGGCGCTCGGCGAGCGGCTCGGCCGTGCCGTGCCGCACTTCCTGCCCACCTTCTACGAGCAGGCCGCCCGCGTCTTCCTCCAGCACGAGAACACCACCTACGCGGCGGCGTTCTTCGGCAAGGCCCGCGAGGCGGAGCGGGTGCACGCGCTGACCGTGGACGAGGAGCGGCAGCGCGCCGTGTTCCTGGAGTTCGCCTTCGCCGGGGCGCTGACGGTCAAGGCCCTCAAGGAGCACGTGAAGGCCCTCGCCGCCCGGCTCACCCCGGCCGACGCCTGGGCGCAGTTCCGGCAGCTCACCGTGGAACGCTGCGCGGCCGGCATGCCGCCGTACGCGTCGCTGCCCCAGGACGCCCGCGCCCTGATCAAGGCCGCCGGCCTGGACCGGGTCACCGAGGAGTGCGCCCTGGTCGCGGACCTGCTCGCGTCGCCCGCGGCGGTCCGCGCCCCCGCCTCCTTCTGGAACACCTACCGGGCCACGCTCGTCGTCCTCGCCGAACAGCGGCCCGCCGTACGCGGCCGGCTGCTGGAGATCATGCCGGCCGGTCTCGGCCGCTCCACCGCGGACGACGAGTTCTGGCTGGCGCTGCTCGCCGAGACCGGCGCCGACCGGCTGCTCACGGGCGAGGACGGGGCGGCGGACGCGACCGACCCGGCGGACTGGCTCACCCGCTGGGCCCTGCACCGCAAGCACGGCGGCACCGTCAGCGACCGCTCGCCCGCCACCCTCGTGCTGGTGGAGCGCATGACCGCGCGCCTGCGCGACCAGGGCCGCCCCGTCGACCTCTTCACCGGCCGCTGGCACGCCGGCGCCGACCTCGACCTGCTGGACCTGTGCGTGGCGCGGGACGTGCCGCTGGCCCCGCCCGGAGCCGGCACGGACGTCCACCTCGACCTCGACCGGTGGCTGAAGGACACCCGGCCCGGACGGCGCGACCTGACGGCCGTCGCGGCGGACCGGCACGGCCGCCGCATGCTCTACGACGCCGTCGGCAACCAACACCGTCGGCACACCGGTGGGGGGACGCTGGAGGGGATCGCCGGTCACCCCGTGCTCGCCGACGTGCTCCGCGAGTGGCTCGACGACGCCGCCGGCGAGCTGGACGGCGCGGCCGGTCTGGCGGACGCCCGCGGGGCGCTCGAGCGGCTGCGCCCGTTCCGTACGATCGCCGCACGGATCAGCCCGGAGGCCGTCGCCCGGGCCGCCGCGTTCGACATCGCGCCACTGCTCGGCAACACCCTGCGCGCCGGCATCCCGGACGAACTGGGCTGGCCCGCCCTCGAGGAGGCGCTGCGACGGCTCGACGCCGAGACCCGCCGCGACAAGGAGGACAACCTCGCCGTCCACGAGGCGTGGCCGGCCCTGATCCTCTCCCGCAGGCACAAGGCGATCGTCGTGGGACCGCAGGACATCCTGCTGGAGCACGACCTGCGGCTGCCCGTCGAACTGGACCGCTGGCAGCGGCCGTCGTTCCGCTACACCGACGGCGAACTGCTGGTGCTGTGGCGGCAGGACGACAAGCAGTACGGCTACTGGTCGGCCCGCCCGGCCGAGGTGTTCCCGCTGGGCGGCGAGAAGCTCCCGCACTGGTACAGCAGCGGCGACGCCGGCGAGACCTCGATCCCGCTGCCGGACGGCGGACGCGTCACCGGCGGGCGTGCCCTGCACGCCGGCGACACGGTCCTGCCGCCCGCGCGCCGCATCCTCGGGGACGGCACCTCGTACTGGCGCCAGGGACGGCAGGGGACGCGGCAGGTGTGGCTCGAGTACGACCCGGCCACCGGCGAGCACGGCCGTGCCTCGCTGCCCGCGTTCCTGCGGTCCGGCATCCGCGACGACGCCACCCTGCTCCAGCAGCACTGCGCGGTACTGCCCCTGCAACCCGGCCTGGAGCACAGCCCGTTCGGCACGGACGGCACGGTCCTCGGCCGCTGGGTGCGCACCGAGGGCGAGGGCGACGAGGCCCGCACCACCGTCGGCACCCCGGACGGCCGGACCGTCACCCTGTCGGCGGCGCACGGCCGGCCACCGGGCGTCCCGGTCGGCGCCCTGCGGCTGCCCGGCGGCGTCGAGCCCCTGGTCGTCGCCCACCACCGTCAGATCGCCCTGTACACGACGGACGACACCACCGGTGTGCGGGAACTGGGCCGTCTGGCACCGCTGGGGCGAGGCGGCGAGTTCGCCGCCGGCACGCGGCTCGTACCGCCGGTCGACTTCTGGCACGCGCTGCGGCCGCGCGACGAGAACGCCTCGGCGCTCCTGCGGGCGCTGAGCGACGAACAGGCCCGGGAACTGCTGCGCGCCGGCGCCGAGGCGCTGGCCGAGCGGCAGGCGAGGATCGCGGCGGCGGGGACACCGGCCGACTCCCCGCGGACCGCCGGTCAGCCCGGCCCCGCGGGGGCCGCCACCGCCAAGCCCGATGTCCCCACCGCCGACGAGGTCGTGCGGGACGCGGTGTCCCGCGCCCTGCCCGCCCTCACCGAGCCGCACCTGCTCACCGGCGTCGCCGCACTCGTGCACGCGGTGCTGCGCCTGGCGGCGTCCGTCGCCACCTTCGTCACGCCTCCGGCCGAGCGGCCCAAGACCGCACGCAGGCGCACCGAGGGCATGTTCGCCGACTACAGCCCCGAGGACGGCGACGAACAGACGCTGCGCGAGGCGACCTCCGGCCTCGCCGACCTGCGCGGCTGGTGGGGCGGCGGACAGAGCTGGAGCACCCTGCGGCAGATCCGCGCCGTGAACCACGTCCTGTCCGGCAAGCCCGCCGACGGCAAGCCCCTGGCCGCGTCGTCCCGGCCCGCCGGGACCGCCGACGGATGGCGCAGCGACGAGTTCACCGTCCCCGGCATCGGCGCGGTGTGGCCCAGCGTGCTCGACGCGCTGCGCCCGCTCGCCTACCGCGCCGCCTCACCCACCCTGACGGAGACACACCGCCGGGCACTGCTCCTGCTGTTCGAGGCGATCACGGAGGGCCCGCTCGCCGCGCCCGGGGGCGCGCTGCGCGAGGTGGTGCTGAGCGAGCCGCACGACAAGCAGGAGCGCGTCGGCCAGGTACTGCGCCGGGAAGGCCGTACCGTCGTCGTCCTCGGCTGCCAGAACGTCGACCACCGCACCGGACGGGTCAACTGGCTCGCCCTGGACCACGATCCGGCCGGTGCCTTCGGCGCCGTCGCGCACTTCGCCCTGGAGCGGGAGACCGCGCACCCGCCGGTGTTCCCGGCCGACGCGCTGGCCGCGGTGACCGCGCTCGTCCGGGACAAGGGCGCCGCGCCCTGGCAGCCGGAAGCGCCCGCCGCCCTGGCCGCCGCCACGCGGGACGGGCTGGGCCCGGTGCAGGCGGCCCTGCTGCTCGCCGGGCGGCCGCCGCAGCTCACCGACGAGGTGATCGCCGCGACCGGTCTGAAGCCGCGCCAGAAGCAGCTCGGCGACGCGCTGCTGGGCTCGCTGGAACCCGGCGACCGCTTGGCGCTCATCGGCGCGCTCCTCCCCGGGAACCCCGCCGACCTGTGGACCGCCGGACCGGACACGGACGCGGCGGGCCGCGTGTGGGCCGAGCGCCTCGACGGGGTCGTGCGCCTGCCCGAGGACCTCGCCGGAGAGCTCTCCCTGGCAGGGCTGTCCACCGGCTCCGTCGAGGAAGTGCTCAACCCGCACCGCACCCCCTGGATCAGCCGCACCACCGTGCAGCGCCCCGACAAGGACGGCAACCTCGTGGCGGAGGACCCCCGGGCCGTGCCCGGCCGGTACCACCTGACGCGCGCCGTGGCCGCCCTGGCCGGGCTCGCCTACTCCCTGCCGTACGGACACCCCCTGCGCACCGCCCTGCCCGGAGGGCTCACCGCGCTGCGCCGCCGCGTCGCGGACCCCGCACTGCTGCTCGACCTCGACCTGGAGTGGACCGAGAAGGGCACGTCGACCGCCGTCGAACTGCGCAAGGCGTACGGGCTGCCCGCCACCGGCGGCGCCGACGCGCACGGACTGACACCCGTCGGCGAGGCGCTGGTGCTGCGCCCCTGGTACGGGGACCAGGAGGCCGTCCTGGTCCGTACGAGCGCCCTCAGCTCGGTGGACGACCCCCTGTTCGGACTGATCGAGGGAATCGTCGGACCCGGACGGCGCGACGGCATGCGGGCGCTGCGGACCGTCCTGGGCGACGAACTCGCCCGCGCCCTCGCGGCCGGAACGGACCCCGAAGGACCCACCGGATACGCCCAGGACCCCACCCTGAGCGTGCCCGGCCTGGTCACCGAGGTCGCCGGGGCCCACGGGCTGAGCGAGGACGCGGCGGCGCTCTACCTGCAACTGCTGGCCCTGCCCGACCCGACGGACCGCAACCGCGCCCGCTGGACCGGCTGGAAGCCCGCCCGCACGAAGAAGGCCCGCGCCGAACTGGCCGCCACCGGCCTGGTCGTCGAGGCGAAGCGGGCCCGCGCCGGACGCACCCTCTTCCTGCCGTGCGGCTGGCTCGACCTGAAGTCCCCCGCCCTGCCGGTGGAGATCTGGAAGCAGGGCCTCTACCCGGTCCACGACAGCTCCCACGCGGTACCGCTGCTGCCGGTGCCCGAGCTGTTCACGCGCGCCTGGGACCGCGTCCGCGCCGGCGACGCACCCGCCTACGAGGAACTCACCACCCGCGCCACCCGCAAGGGCCGCCGCCGATGACCACCGTCCACCCGCACCCGGAAGAACCCGCGCCGATGACCACCACCCTGTCCCCCTCCCCGGCCCGCCAGATCGTTCCGCCCGAGGACCGGTACGCCACCGAACTCGCCTTCCTCGCCGCCTACGACGACGGGCCGCGCCCGCCCGCCTGGCGGCTCAGCCCGCGCGCGGTCGTCACGTTCGTCATGGGCAGCGGGGGCCGGGCCCTGAAGCTCCCCGACGACGCCGGGGCACCCGACGGCGTCCCGCACCGCCTGGTGATCGAGGACAAGTTCGTCGGCGACCGGGCACTGGTCGAGCGGTGCGTGGTGACCCTCGCCGGAGAGCGCGGTCTGCTGCTCGTCGGCGAGCCCGGCACCGCCAAGTCGATGCTGTCGGAGCTGCTCTCCGCCGCCGTGTGCGGCACCAGCGGCCTGGTCGTGCAGGGCACCGCCGGCACCACCGAGGACCAGCTCAAGTACGGCTGGAACTACGCGCTGCTGCTGGCGCAGGGCCCCACCCGCCAGGCGCTCGTGCCGTCCCCCGTCCTGACCGCCATGTCCCGGGGCGCCATCGCCCGCGTCGAGGAGGTCACCCGCTGCCTGCCCGAAGTGCAGGACTCGCTGGTGTCGTTGCTCTCCGAGCGGCGCATCGCCGTACCCGAACTGGCCGGCACCGAGGACGCGCTGGCGCACGCGGCACCCGGCTTCAACCTCATCGCCACCGCCAACCTCCGCGACAAGGGCGTCTCCGAGATGTCCGCGGCCCTCAAGCGCCGCTTCAACTTCGAGACCGTCGGCCCCATCGGCGACCTCGACGCGGAGACCGCCCTGGTGCGCGGCCAGGCGCGGGCGTCCGTGGAGCGCGCCGGGGCGCCGTTCCAGGTCGACGACGCCGTGCTGGAGGCCCTGGTCACCGCGTTCCGTGACCTGCGTGAGGGCCGGTCGGCGGAGGGCTGGGAGGTGGAACGGCCGTCGACGGTGATGAGCACCGCCGAGGCCGTGTCCGTCGCCGGC
The DNA here is from genome assembly GCF_055585405.1 of Streptomyces sp. NPDC053426. Classification (NCBI taxonomy): domain Bacteria; kingdom Bacillati; phylum Actinomycetota; class Actinomycetes; order Kitasatosporales; family Streptomycetaceae; genus Streptomyces; species Streptomyces sp. NPDC053426. The sequence goes on from NZ_JBVJKE010000016.1 coordinate 30,640, forward strand.
GCGCTCGCCCTCGCGGCGGCCTACTTCCCGGGCGACCGCGACGTCCTCGGACTGCTGCCCGGCCATCTGCTCGGCGTGGTCCGCAAGGACGACCCCGCCGACGCCGCCCGGCTGCGCGGCTACTGGGACGGTCCCGTCCGGCGCCGTGCCGAGCAGGGCTCCGCCACCTGGCGCACCCTGTGGGACCTGCGTACGGTCCTGGAGGGCTGACGGCCGTGTCCCTCTCCCACGGGGCCGCCGCCCCGGACGGCCCGCCCGTCCCGCCCGACGAGGCGCTCGCCGCCCTCACCGGCCCGTTGGCGCCCTACCTCGTCGGCGTACGGCACCACGCGCCCTCCCTGGCCGCCGCCGTGCCCGCGCTGCTGGACGAGGCGGAGCCGGAGGTGCTGCTCGTCGAGCTGCCCGCGGAGACGCAGCAGTGGCTGCCCTGGCTGGGGCACGAGGAGACCCGGGCCCCGGTGGCGCTCGCCGCCGCCCCCGGCGAGGGCGGCGACGGCGGACCGGCGTTCTACCCGTTCGCCGACTTCTCGCCCGAACTGGCCGCCGTGCGCTGGGCCGTCCGGCACGGCGTACCGGTGGTCGCCTGCGACCTGCCGCTCGCCGACCGGGCCTGGACCGACGGACGCCGGGCCACGGGGACGGGGGCCGGCGGACCCGGTCTCGCCACCGCGCTGCGCACCCGGCTGACGGGCCGCCCCGGGGACGACCTCTGGGACCGGCTCGTCGAGGCGACCGCCCCGGGCTCCCCGCCCGAGGCCCTGCGCCGGGCCGCCCTGCTCACCGGGTGGGCCCTGCGCGAGGACGCGGTCGCCTCGGGCGGCGTACCGGAGCTGGACCTGCGGCGCGAACGCTGGATGCGGGCCCGGCTGGCCGAGGCCACCGCAGGCGGCGAACGGGCCGCCGTGGTGGTCGGTGCCTTCCACGCCCCGGCGCTCGTACGGCAGGACGCGGGGGAGGAGGACGCGACGGCCGCGGACGGGCGACGGCCCGGGTGGAACACCTCGCTGATCCCGTACACCTACGCCCTCCTCGACGAGCGGTCCGGCTACCCGGCGGGCATCCGGGACCCGGAGTGGCAGGACATGGTCCTGCGCGCGGCGGGCGACCCGGCCGCGCTGGAGGAGGCGCTGACCCGGGCGGCCGTACGCGTCTGCGCCGAACTGAGGAGCCTCGGCCACCCCTCGGGACCGGCCGACGCCCGGGAGATCAGCCGGCTCGCCTCGGACCTCGCCCGGCTGCGGGGCCTGCCGGCGGCGGGCCGCGGCGAACTGGTCGAAGCGGTCCAGACGGTGCTCGCGCAGGGCGAGCCGTACGGGCGCGGCCGGGCCGTGGCACGGGCGATGGAGCGCGTGCTCGTCGGCACGCGCACCGGGCGTCCCGCCCCGGGGGCGCCGCGCAGCGGACTCGTCCCCGCGGTCGAGGCCGAGCTGGCCCGGCTCGGCCTGCCCGGCCCGGAGGCGGGCGGCCCCGGCCCCGCGCGGGACCTGCGTCTCGACCCGCTGCGGTCCGACCTCGACCGGCGCCGTGAACTGCTGCTGCGCCGGCTGACGGTGTGCGGCGTGCCCTACGGGGAGGCCAGGGAGGTCGTCGGCGCGGGCGGCGCCGAGGCCCTCACCTCCCGCTGGGAGGTGCGCTGGACCCCCGCCACGGCGGCCGTGCTGACCGCGGCCGGAGTACGCGGGGTCACCCCCGCGCAGGCCGCCGAAGGAGTCCTGCGCGAACGGCGCCGCCAGGAACGCGACGAGGGCGGACCGACCGCCGCACAGGCCCTCCAAGGGCTCGAACGGGCGGCGGAGTGCGGCCTGGCCGGGCTCGCGGACGAACGGCTCGCCGACGTCGCCGACGTCCTGCCCCAGGCCGGCACCCTGCCGGAACTCCTCGCCGGACTGGCCCTGCTCGACCGGCTGCGGGCCGGTCATGTCCCCGGTCTCCCCGCCGGGCCGGACCGCGAGCCCCGGGCCGCCGAAGCCGCGGAACTGCTCACGGCGGCGGCGGTGCGGCAGGTCGACGGACTGACCGGGTCCGAGGACCCCGCCGACGCCCACGCCCTGCTCGAACTCTCCCACCGCGCCGACCCGCTGGGCGGCATCCGGCTCACCGACGCCCTGGAGCGCCTGTCCGCCGCCGGCTCCCCGCTGATGCGCGGCGCCGCCGGGGCCGTACGCGTCCTGCTCGGACACGAGGACGCCCGAGCCTTCGGCGACCGCGTGGCCTCCTGGGTCGACGGGGCCACCGACCCCGACTCCCGCGCCGCCCTCACCGCCCGGCTCGGCGGACTGCTGACCGCCGCCGGCCCCCTGCTGGAGGCGGCGCCCAACGCGCTGGAGCCCTTGCTCACCCGGGTGACCGAGCTGCCCGACCGGGCGTTCCTCGACCGGCTCCCCGCACTGCGCGGCGGCTTCGACACCCTGAGTCCCGCGGCCCGCGACCGCCTCCTCACGGCCGTCGAGGAACGCCTCGGCACCACGCACGTCGCCGACACGGACGACGTCGACCCGGCCGCCCTCGCCACCTGGACCGAAGCGGACTTCGCGGCCCGCGAGGCCCTGCGGTCGCTCGGCCTGCTGCCCCCACCGGGCGGCGGCCCGGCGGAGGGCGCGCCACAGCGCCCGGAGCGCGGTGCCCCGGAGACCGCCGAGGAACATGCCCTCGCCCCCGCCGACCGCTGGCGCCTCCTCCTCGGCCGCCGCGCCGACCGGCTGCCGCCGTCCGCGTCACCGCTCGCCACCGCGCTGGACGAGCTGTACGGCAGCGGACGCGGCGAAGGCAGCCGGGGAGACCTCACGGGCCCGGGAGCCGGCGGGGGGCGTCAGGCGCCGTACCCCGGAGTGCGGGAGTGGTCCGAGGAACTGGCCGCGCTGTTCGGGCCCGGCATCCGGGAGGAAGTGCTGGCGACCGCCGCCGCGTCGGGCCGCAGGGACGTCCTCGCCGAGCTGGACGCGGACAGCGTGCGGCCCTCGGTGGACCTCCTGCGCACCGTCCTGCGGCACGCGGGCGGACTGCCCGAGGCCCGGCTGGCCGCTCTGCGCCCGCTCGTACGGCGGCTGGTCGACGCGCTGACCCGGCAGCTCGCCACCCGTCTGCGCCCCGCCCTGCACGGCACCGCCCTGCCCCGCCCCAGCAGACGGCCCGGCGGCGGACTGGACCTGCCCCGCACCCTGCGGGCCAACCTGGCGACCGCGCGCCGCGCCCCGGACGGCACGGTGCGGGTGATCCCCGAGCACCCGGTGTTCCGTACCCGGGCACGCCGGGCCGCCGACTGGCGGCTCATCCTGGTCACGGACGTCTCGGGGTCCATGGAGGCGTCCACGGTGTGGGCCGCGCTGACCGCCTCCGTGCTGGCGGGGGTGCCGACCCTCTCCACCCACTTCCTGGCGTTCTCCACGGAGGTCGTCGACCTCACCGGACACGTGGACGACCCGCTGTCGCTGCTGCTGGAGGTCAGCGTGGGCGGCGGCACCCACATCGCCGCGGGACTGCGGCACGCGCGCGAGCTCGTCACCGTACCGTCGCGCACCCTCGTCGTGGTCGTCAGCGACTTCGAGGAGGGCTACCCGCTGGGCGGTCTGCTCGCCGAGGTCCGCGCACTGGTCGGAGCCGGCTGCCACGTCCTGGGCTGCGCGAGCCTCGACGACACGGGCCGGCCCCGCTACTCCACGGGAGTCGCCGGTCAGCTGGTCGCGGCCGGCATGCCCGTCGCCGCCCTCAGTCCGCTCGAACTCGCCCGCTGGGTAGGGGAGAAGATCGCATGAGCCCGGACCTGCCTCCGGTCGTCCCGTCCGTCACCGCCGAACTCGTCGCGGCGCTCTCGCCCCGGCTCCGCAAGCGGCTGGACGCGGGCGTGACCAAGCTCCTGGCGCGCCCGGTCGTCCGGGAGGGCGACACCGTGCGGATCGCCGTCGACGACGAGACCGACGTCGTCCTGCGGGCGCCCGGCGGGACGGTGACCGGCGCGGACGCCATCCACTGCGGATGCCTGCTGGCCCCCGACTGCCTGCACCGCGCGGCGGCGGCCTCGGCCGCACCGGTCGCCGAGGAGGCCCCGGCCCCCGCCGAGGCCACGGAGACGCGGGAAGGGACGGAGACGGCACCGACGGGGCCCGACACCGCCACCCCCGAACAACACGCCGCCGCACGGGCGGTGTTCGACGCGGCCGCAGCCGTCCTGGAGGCCGGCACCGACGGCGCCGGCGCCGTGCTCCAGGCCGAACTCCTGCACGCCGCGCACACCGCCCGCCTGGCCGGCCTCCCACGGGCCTCGGCCGCGGCGGTCTCCGTGGTGACCGGGGTGCGCGCGGCCCGCTCCGCCGACCCCGGACACCGCCTCACCGACCTCGCCGGCACGCTGGCCGGAGTCCTGGGCGTCACCCACCGCCTCCCGCACGCCACCGGCCCGGACCTGGCCGACCTGCGCGGCACGGTCCGGCAGCCGTACCGCCCGGACGGCTCCCTGCGGCTGTACGGGCTCTTCTCCGAGCCCGTCCTCACCGCGACCGGGTACGCGGGCGCGGTCACCTGGACCGCCGACGCCGACGGACGCCTGTACACGGTCTCGGACGTGGCACCGGGCGGGCCCTCCCGGGCGACCGGCGCCGCCGACCGGGCCGTACGGATCGGTGACACCACCCTGACCCACCGGGAACTGTCGCGCGCGGGACTCGCCGTGTCCGGGGCCACCGTCTCCCCGACGGGCCGGCTCGGCGCGGGGGCGGGGGTGCGGGCGGTCCGCGCGTCCGGCGCCGACTGGCGCGCCGAGCCGCTGGACCGGCTGTGGGCCGTACCCGCCGCCGAACAGGTGGCCCGGGCGCTGGACGGCGGGCAGGACCTGCTGTTCCTGGAGGTGACCCTCGAGGGCACGGTGCGGGAGACGACGGGCGACTGTCTGCTGGCCGACTGCGCCGGCCTGTCCCTGCGGCTGGCCGCCGCCCACGACGATCCCGCACTCCCTCACCGCGACAACCTCCGCCTGCTCGCCGCCGCCGGGGGCAGCCGGCTGCGGATCGTCGCGCGCCTGGCACCGGGGCCGTGTCCCCGCGCCCTGCTGCTCGCCGTCGAGCACCCCGCCGATCCCGGCGCCCGGGTGGACCTCGGTCTGGACCGCCTCCAGCACGCGGACCTGCCCACCGGCGCGGTCGCGCCACCCGCGCGGACCGTGTCCACCGGGGACGAGGCCCCGCTGCACCTGCTGCGCCGCCGCGTCCACCAGGCGGTGCCGGGAGGCCGCCGTGTCCTCGCCCTCGCCGGGAACCGGTCGGGCGACGGCACCCGGCTGCGCCGTCTCGGCCTCGCCACGGCGGGCGACCTCCTCGACGACCTCCACACCGCCGCCGCGGACCGCTCCCGCGACACCTTCGGCCGCCTGCTCCCGGCCGACACCGGCCGCTTCGCCCGGGCCTGGCTCGCCGCCGCCGTCTACACCGACGCGGTCGAACGAGCCCTGTGCGCGGCCGCCTGGGGAGCCGCCGTGAACGAGGTCTCCCCATCGGGCCGGACCCCGTGAGCCGGCACGGTCCTCGGACGGGGCGGAGCTCCCCCGCAGCGGGAGCTCACCGGAACCGAGTTTTTTGAACGTGTTCAACTCAACGGTAGGGTTGCCCTCACACGGAGCGGGAGGGCTGGATGAAGATCGTGATTCCCGGCGGGACCGGACAGGTGGGCACCGTCCTGAAGCGCGCGTTGACCACGGCCGGGCACGAGGTCGTGGTGCTGACCAGACGGCCGACGGGGCCCGGTGAGGTCCACTGGGACGGTGCGACCCCGGGGCCGTGGACCGAGGTGATCGACGGCAGTGATGTCGTGGTCAACCTGGCCGGCCGCAGTGTGAACTGCCGCTACACCCCCGCCAACCTCCGGGCCATGATGGACTCGCGGGTGCTCTCCACCCGGGTCGTGGGCGAGGCGATCGGCGCCGCGGCGCACCCTCCGCGGGTCTGGCTCCAGATGAGCACCGCCACCGTCTACGCGCACCGTTTCGACGCGCCCAACGACGAGGACACCGGCGTGATCGGCGGAGCGGAGCCCACCGTGCCGGGCTACTGGTCCTACAGCGTCGACATCGCCAGGGCCTGGGAGCGGGAACAGGAACGGGCGGCCACCCCGCACACCCGCAAGGTGGCCCTGCGCACCGCCATGGTGATGAGCCCCGACCGGGGCGGCGTCTTCGACGTCCTGTCGTGGATGGCCCGCCTCGGGCTCGGCGGACCGGTCGCGGGCGGCGCCCAGTACGTGTCGTGGATCCACGACCACGACTTCGTCCGCGCGGTCGAGTTCCTGGCCGAGCGGGACGATCTCGCCGGCCCGGTGAACCTGGCCGCCCCCGGTCCCCTGCCGCAGCGCGCCTTCATGCGTGCCCTGCGCACCGCGTGGCACGTGCCGCTGGGTCTGCCCGCGACGCGGGGGATGGCCGAAGTGGGCGCGTTCGTACTGCGCTCGGACACGGAGCTCCTGCTCAAGAGCCGGCGGGTCGTCCCCGGCCGCCTGCTCGAGGCGGGCTTCGGATTCGCGTACCCGACGTGGCCGGAGGCGGCCCGCGACCTGACACGGCGCCGACGCGGCGCGAGCGGCCCGGTGCGCGCCGCGCCGCGCTGACCTGCCGGTGCCATGCGCGCCGGTCGGCCCTCGGTGCCGGGCCGGCCCGGCATCCACGATCCGGACGGCCCGGCGACAACATGCCCCATGCATCTACCGTCGTCGGGGGTGACGACGTCCGAGGGCGAGAGGAGTTGCCGGATGGCCGGGGCGACGGTGGAGGACACGGAGGGCGGGCCGGGGGCGGCCGTGGTCCTCCTGCGGGACGTGCGCGTGCGCCGCCACACGACCGACCGCCTGATCCTCGACGGGATCGACTGGACCGTCCGGCCCGGAGAGCACTGGGCGCTCCTGGGGGCCAACGGCGCCGGGAAGACCACCCTGCTGCGCCTGCTCGGTGCCCTGATGCACCCCACGACCGGCAGTGTCGAGGTGCTCGGCAGCAGGCTGGGCCGGGTGGACGTCCGCGATCTGCGCGCCCGTGTCGGGCATGTCACCGCTGCCCAGCGGGTGCCCGGCGAACTCACCGCCCACGCCGTGGTGCTGACCGGGCACACCGGTACCGTCCAGCCGCTGTGGCGGATGTACGACGACGAGGTCCGGCGGCGGGCCCACAGGCTCCTGGCCGAACTGGACGTCGAAGAGCTGACCGACCGGCCGTACGAAGTGTGCTCGGGCGGCCAGCGGGCCCGCCTCCTGATCGCCAGGGCGCTGATGGCCGACCCGGCGCTGCTGCTCCTGGACGAGCCGTTCAACGCGCTGGACCTGCCGTCCCGGGAAGACCTCGTCGAGGCCGTCCACCGACTGGCCGAGGGACGCCCGCGACTGGCCACCGTGACGGTCACCCACCACTTGGAGGAGCTCTCCCCGGCGGTCGGCCACGCCCTGCTGCTGCGGGAGGGCCGGATCCTCGCCCGGGGGCCCGTCGCCGAGGTGCTGACCGACGCACGGGTGACGGCCTGCTACGGCCGCGACATCACGGTGACCCGGCGCGACGGGCGCTGGGCGGCGTACTCGCGACGGCGGACCGAGCACCCGGCCCCCTGACCCCGCCCCGGGTCCCGGGGCCGCGTGCGTGCGAGAAGAGCGTGAGGCCGCCTTTCGCGCCGGTCGCCGACGGCTGGGGCTCCGGCGAGCGAGGCACCCACGAGGAGCTGAGACACGGCCGGTCTCCCGAGCGCGCGTTGACGCCGTCGGCCGTCCGGCCCGTCATCGTTGCCGGCAACCCGAGGGTCCCCGTGCCGCCGCTTCCTGCGCCGTATCCGATTCCGGTCGCTCCGTTCCGTCGAGCCTGCGGCGGGACACCGGCTTCCGCGGACTTTGGACGGGCCGGACCGTCTCCCGACCCGGTGAACACGCGAGTCCGGTGGTCCCGCCGCCCTTCGCCGTCCTGACGCCGAACGCCGGTGCCGACCGACCGGGCGTTCTTCGCGCCGTCCTTCCCGTCGGTCCGGCGGATCCGCCGGACCGAATCGGTCCCCGGGCGCGCGGAACACCTCCCTCGGGTCTGGCGGCGGATTCACGAGGGCCTGCGTTGCGTCGCCGACGATGCCCTGCTTCGGAGCGTGTGCCTGGCCTCGGCCGTCCTCCGGTTCTCCTTCGCGGCCGTGATGACCGTCCATCCTGCTCCTCCTGCCGCGGGAACCGCACCTGCCGGGCACCGTCGTCGGTCCGGCGCCCCGGCCGGCGCTCGTCCTGGACATCGACGAGATCCACCCGCACCGCCCGCAGTCCCTGAACCGCTCAGGACCGTGGACCACCGGACGAGCCGTCAGGCGGACCGGTGGACGACGAGCTTGAACTCCGCCAGGACGACGCTCCGCGCCACACCGTCGTCATGGGTGACCCGTAAGGCGAGCGGGACGGCCGGGTCGACGAAGATGCCCCACTGCTTCGTCCAGCACTGCATGCCGGGACTGGGCGGCCGGTGCTCCGTCCCCGTGGTGTCGCCGGGCGCCGGGGTGAGGCCGAGGGGGTCCCGGACGAACTGGTCCCGCAGTTCGTCGTAGTTCCCGGCCTCCCACTGGATCATCGCGTACAGGACGCCCCAGCCGGTCGTGCTGGGCCATATCAGCCCGGACCGGTCGTCCGAGTCCCAGTCCGTGACCACGTACCCGTCCGGCTGGTTCACCTGGTGCATGGAGAACCGGTCGGTGGACTCCGCGGACCCGAACGGGAACCGTACGACCGTGTAGGGGCTGTTGGCCGGGACCGGCTGCGGAGTGTCCCGCTTCAGGGAACACACCTGCACTCCGGGCGGATCCGTCGCGTCGATGGACATGGTTCGAATCTGCCCGTTCCCGGGCGGTCCGATGCGGACCCGGCCGTCCGGACGTCAGACCGTGTGGGCGTAGGCCGGGTACGTCAGGTAACCCGCGTCGCCCCCCTGGTAGTAGGTGGCCTCGTCGACGGGCGCCACCGGGAGGTTGGCGCGCAGCCGCTCGACCAGGTCGGGGTTGGCGATGAAGGCGCGGCCGAAGCTGATGAGGTCGGCGCCCAGCCCGAGCCAGTGGTCGGCCTCGTCCCGCCCGGTCTGCTTCGGACCCATCGGGACCACGGGGTTCATCACGAGGGTCCCCGGCCAGGCCCGGCGCAGACCGACCAGCACCTCTTCGCCGACGGTGGCCTCGATGTGGACGTAGGCCACCTCCAGCCGGGCCAACTCGGCCAGCAGCGCGGCGTAGAGCTCGGGGACGTCGGTCTCCTCCACACCCCAGAACGTCCCGCCCGGGGAGAGCCGGATACCGGTCCTCGCCGCGCCGACGGCCTCGACGGTCGCGGACACCGCCTCGACGGCGAACCGGATCCGGTTGGCCACAGTGCCTCCGTAACGGTCCGTGCGCACATTGGCGTTCGAGGAGAGGAACTGCGAGATCAGGTAGCCGTTGGCGCCGTGCAGCTCCACGCCGTCGAAACCGGCGTCGACGGCACGGCGGGCGGCCTCGGCGTACGACAGGGCGTGCTCGGGCACCTCGGCGGTGTCCAGGGCGCGCGGCATCGGCGCGGGCTTGGGCCCGGCCGGGGTGAACACGTCACCGACGGCCGGGACGGCCGACGGCCCGACGGGCCGCATACCGGTGGTGTCGGGGTGCGACACCCGCCCGCCGTGCATGAGCTGGGCGAAGATCCGGCCGCCGTTGGCGTGCACGGCGGCGGTCACCGGGCGCCACGCGGCGACCTGCTCGTCGGTGTGCAGTCCCGGCGTGCCCGGGTTCGACTGTCCGACCAGGCTCGGCTGCACCCCTTCGGAGACGATCAGTCCGGCCGTCGCCCGCTGTGCGTAGTACGTCGCCATCGACGGTGTCGCCAGCCCCTCCGGGGTGGCCCGGACCCGTGACATCGGGGCCATCACCACCCGGTTGGGCAGCCTCAGGTCACCGAGCTGATAACTGTCGAGAAGATGTGTCACGGCAGACTCCGTTGCGATGCGTGCAACCCGTGTTTCGGGCTCGGCGGTTACGCTAAAACCTCACATTGATGTGAGAGGCAAGTCCGGTGCCGAAGGGCTCGGCGGGGAGGGCGGCATGCGAATCGGGGAGCTCGCGTCACGGTCAGGGGTCAGCGTCCGGTCCCTGCGCTACTACGAGGAGCAGGGGCTGCTCGCCAGCACCCGCAGCACCAGCGGGCAGCGGCACTACACGGAGGACGCGGTGGAGCGGGTCGCGTTCATCCAGCGGTTGTTCGCCGCGGGCCTGTCCAGCCGCACCATCCTCGAGCTGCTGCCCTGTACCGACGCGCCCAGCGAGGAGAACTCCGACGCCGCGCTGGAGCGGATGGCCCAGGAGCGCGACCGGCTCTCCGAGCACATCGCCGACCTCGTGCGCACCCGTGAGACGCTCGACGGACTGGTGGTCGTGGCCAGGAAGTACCGGGACGGCCTGCGCGCCGCGCCGGCCGCCGACGGGGCGTGACCTCCGCGGCCGACGAGCCGGCGCTCCTCGCCGTGCCGCACGGTCCGGCACGGAAACGAGGTGCGTCCCGCGGTGGCCGTCCTCTACCGTGCGGCCATGCGCGTCGTTTTCACCAAGGGTCCCGGCACGAGCTACGACATCGCGGTGCACCGTGAGACCGGGGCGGCGCTCGCCCCGCGCAACGGGCCCGGCGGGCACCCGTACCTGCCGCACGACCTGGTGCACTTCCTGGTCGAGGCGGAGGCGGGCATCGGACTCGGGGTCTACGGGCGGCTGGCCGCCGGTGACAACGGCCTGTTCTGGCCCGCCGACCCCGCGGAACGCGCCAAGGCCGCGCGGCGCCGCAAGTCCAGGCCGGTGAAGTCGTCCCCCCGGGCGCGGGCGGACATGGCCCTGTCGGAGCACCTGGCGGGCATCGCCGTACCCGTGTGGGAGGTGCGGCGCGGGCATGCGGGGCAGCTGCCGGCGTATGTGACGGCGGGCGGGATTCCCCCGGTGGTCGACCGGATCGTGTCCCGGTTCGACGAGTACGCCGACCGCTGGCACACACTGCCGGCCGGCGGTTCACTGACGCTGACGTGGTGAGGAGTTCACCGGCGAGCGGCGCGGTTGTGGCGGACGGAGGAGTGGAACGACGCGCTGATGAGCGTGACGCCGATGAGGCCGGTGACGATGTCGTTGATCTCGTACTGGATGCTGACGAGCAGGACGAGGGCGAGCGCACCGATCGCGTAGTGGGCGCCGTGTTCGAGGTAGATGTAGTCGTCGAGGGTGCCCTGGCGGACCAGGTACACGGTCAGGGACCGGACGTACATGGCGCCGATGCCGAGGCCGAGCGCCATCAGCACGATGTCGTTGGTGATGGCGAACGCGCCGATGACGCCGTCGAAGGAGAAGGACGCGTCCAGGACCTCCAGGTAGAGGAAGGTGAAGAAGGCGGCTCTGCCCGCCAGGGCGACCGCCGGCCGCCCCGCCCCGGCCTCCTCGGTCCGTCGCCCGGTGTCCTCCCCGGCCTCCTCGGCGGCCAGCCTGCTCTCGAAGAAGCCGGAGAGCCCGCCCACGACCAGATAGGTGATCAGTCCCGCGACGCCCGAGAAGAGAACCGTCTGGGCCTTGTCGGCGTGCTCGCCGCCGTGCTGGTGGGCGTGGGCGGCGAACGTCATGGCGGTGACGAGGAGGACCCCGAGGGCGACGCAGACCGACAGCATGTCGATCCGGCCGAGCCTGGCCAACGGCCGTTCGACCGGGCCGAGCCACTTGACCTCGCGGTCCTCCAGGACGAAGTCGAGGAAGATCATCAACAGGAACATCCCGCCGAACGCGGCGATCGACGGGTGCGCGTCGGTGACGAGTTCCTGGTAGCGGTCCTTGTCGGTGAGCGCGAGGTGGACGGCCTCGGCCGGCGCGAGCCGCGCGCTGACGGCGACGATGACGACGGGGAAGAGCAGCCGCATGCCGAAGACGGCGATCAGGATGCCGACGGTGAGGAAGATCTTCTGCCAGAAGGCGTTGAGCTTCTCGAGGATGCCGGCGTTGATCACCGCGTTGTCGAAGGACAGCGACACCTCCAGAACGGCGAGGACGGCGACCAGCCCCAGAGCCGTCCAGCCGTCGTAGAGCACCCCGGCGGCCAGGCCGAGGCCCGTGACGGCGAAGGCCCAGCGGAACGTCTTCAGCAGCACGCGGCACTCCCCACTCTCTCGGCGCGCTCGTCGCCGGACGACGGGCCCCGTTCCAGTGCCCCTCTCAGGGATGTCTACTACGCCGGTGCCGCGCGAGAGCGGCCGACACCGCGCCGACGGCCCGTCGACCGCGGGCGGGTCACCGCGTGACGTCCAGTACGAGCTTGCCGCGGGTGCGGTTGGTCTCGCCCCGGCGGTGTGCCTCGGCGGCCTGCTCCAGCGCGAACACGTGCTCGACCTCGACCCGGATCGCTCCCGCGTCGACCAGACCGGCGATGGTGGTCAGGGCCGCGCCGTCCGGCTCGACCAGAAGCGGGCTGGTGCGCACCCCGGCCGGCCCGGCCGCGGCGGCGAGCACCGGGGAGACGCCGCCCGGGACGGAGACGACCAGGCCGCCGGGCCGGGTCACCGCCACCGACCGCACATCGGTGGCGTCGAGGCCACCGATCAGGTCGATGACGACATCGATCCCGCCGGCCACGTCCTCGAACCGCTGCCGCGTGTAGTCGATCGTCTCGTCGGCGCCCAGCTCCTTGAGCCAGGCGTGCCGGGACTCACGGGCGGTCGCGACCACTTCGGCGCCCAGATGCCTGGCCATCTGCACCGCCAGGTGCCCGACACCGCCGGCCGCGGCGTGCACCAGTACCCGCTGACCGGCCCGGACACCCGCGGTGTCGACCAGCGCGTGCCACGCGGTGAGCGCCGCGAGGGGCAGGGCGGCGGCCTCGGGGTGCCCGATCGAGGTGGGCTTGCGCGCGAACTGGCGCGACGGCGCCGTCACGTACTCGGCGTAACCACCGGCCGGGCGCGGGAACCAGGGCATCGCGTACACCTCGTCACCGGGCGCGAGCGTGGTGACGCCGAAACCGACCTCCTCGACGACTCCGGAGACGTCCCAGCCGAGGACCAGCGGCAGCGTCTGCAGTCCCGCCATGCCCTGTCCCGCGCGGGTCTTCCAGTCCACCGGGTTGATCCCGGCGGCGTGCACCCGCACCAGCACCTCGGTCGGCAGCGGTTCGGGGCGCGCGACCCGCCCGACGGTCAGCACCTCCGGCCCGCCGAACTCGCCGATGGTGACGGCACGCATGGTGCGCTCGCTCATGCTCTCCTCGTTTCCTGTCCGTTCCGCGTGTGCGAAGACCGGGCCGGGCCCGGTGACCACCAGCCTCGTCCCGTACCCCCGGACGGAGTGAGTGGCCGGAGGGCCACCTGTCATACCATTCCGGCCATGGTGCATCGCATTGCCGTTCTCGCCCTCGAAGGCGTCCTCGCCATGGACCTCGGGATCGCCGCGCGCGTGTTCGACGCGGCGTGCGATCCGTTCGGCGCACCGCTGTACTCCGTGACGACCTGCTCGCTCGGCGGCCGGCCCGTCCGTACCCACGAGGGCTTCCGGATCGTCGTCGACGACGACGAGTCCCTCCTGGAGCGCGTGGACACCGTGGTGATCGCCACCCAGGAACCCGGGAGACATCTGCTCGCCACCGGTGAGCTGCCCGCGGAGGTCGCCGGGGCGTTCGCCCGGATCGGTCCGCACGCCCGTGTCGTCAGCCTGTGCACCTCGGCGTTCCTGCTCGCGGCGGCCGGACTGCTGGACGGCCTGCGGGCCACCACCCACTGGGTGCTCTGCGACGCGTTCGCGCGGCGCTTCCCCCGGGTCGAGGTCGACCCGGACGTCCTGTTCGTCGACAACGGACGCATCCTGACCTCGGCGGGCGGCGCCGCCGGCATCGACGTGTGCCTGCACCTCATCCGCCGGGACCACGGAGCGGCGGTGGCCGGCGCGGCGGCGCGCCGGTGCGTGGTCGCGCCGTGGCGCGAGGGCGGGCAGGCGCAGTTCATCGAGCACCCGGTGCCGGAGGACGCCGACCGTTCCACCTCGGCCACCCGGCAGTGGGCCCTGAACCGGCTGGCCGAACCCCTCACGTTGGAGGACCTGGCCCGGCACGCGCACATGAGCGTACGCACCTTCACCCGGCGGTTCCGCAACGAGGTGGGCACCAGCCCCCTCCAGTGGCTGCTGCAGTGCCGGCTGAACCATGCGCGCCGGCTGCTGGAGTCCACCGATCTGACCGTCGCGCGCGTGGCCACGGCGAGCGGCTTCGGCGACGCCGTCGCCCTGCGCAAGCACTTCTCCACCCACCTCGGCCTGTCCCCGCTGGCCTACCGCCGTGCCCACAACGCCCCGGACCTGACAGCGACGGGATGAACGCCATCGAGCGACGCCCCGCACTTCCCGCGCGGCGGACCGTGTCCGCGACGCGCGCTTCACGGCGGCGGCCACTTTCCGGACCGGGAGTCGGGACAAGTCCGACGAGTTCGACCAGGAGGCCGCTCGCCGCCGTCCGTCGACCGCCCTGGCCGGCTGTACGGCTCTGCCGGAGAGGCCGAGACTCCTCCCGGGCCGGCCACGGCATCTCGGGTGCGGGCGTCGAGGACCGTGCGCAGGTGCTCGAGGACGCCGCCCAAGGGCCGTCCGTGGGCGGGGACATGACGATCTGTCCCGCCCCGGCCAGGAGGTGAGCTTCAACGACGCCGCCGACGACCGTGCTGACGCCCACGTTCGGGACGAGGGCTGCGTGGAGTGACCGCGCCGTGCGGGAGTCAGCGGCGCCGACGGCGTACGAGGCGGCGGAACGCATTCGGCCCGCCGGCCGGTGCGGGCAGTGCGCCCGCCACCGCGTCGGCCAGCAGCGAGCCGACGGTCTCGGCCGCGCAGGCGCGGTTGGCGCCGATGCCCCCCGAAGGACCGCGCTTGATCCAGCCGACGACGTACGTCCCGGGCCTGCCGGTCACCCGGCCGCGCTCGTGCGGCACGGTCCCGGTGGCCTCGTCGAACGGCAGCCCCGCCGGGGCCACCCCGCGGTAGCCGACCGCCCTCAGCGCCAGGCCGGCCGGGATCTCCAGCCCTGCGGTGCCGCCGGTGACCCGCACGGCACGCGTGTCCTCGCCCCCGCACACCGCCACGGGGGAGGAGAGGAAGCGGAACACGATACGCCGCCGTCCCGCCGTACCCGGCGACAGGGACCAGTCGACGGCCTCCCGGGTCACCCCCCGCAGCACCGCCGCCTTGTCCTTTGGGCCGGCGGCGTCGATCGCCGCACCGATGCGCGGATCGTGGTCGTCGATGAGCAGATCCACCCCGGGAAGGTGCTTCAGGGCGAGCAACTCCGGTCTGGTGTACGCCGCGTGCTCCGGACCGCGGCGTCCGAGCAGCACCACCTCGCGCACCTTGCTGCGGCGCAGTTCCGCCAGTGCGTGGTCGGCGATCCCGGTACCGGCCAGCGTCTTCGGGTCGGAGACCAGGATCCGCGCGACGTCGAGGGCGACGTTGCCGTTGCCGACCACGACGACCCGCTCGGACGACAGGCCGACGGCGTCCGCGGCGACCTCCGGATGCGCGTTGTACCAGGCGACGAAGGTGGTCGCGGAGACGCTGCCCGGCCGGTCCTCGCCCGGAACGCCCAGCCGCCGGTCCGTGGCGGCACCCACCGCGTAGATCACCGCGTCGTGGTGGGCGGCGAGTTCCTCCGCGGTGACGTGGGTGCCCACGTCGAGGCCCAGGTAGGTCCGCGCGCGCGGATGGGTGAGGAAGCGGGCGAAGGACTCGCCCACCTTCTTGGTGGCCGGGTGGTCCGGTGCCACGCCGTACCGGACGAGCCCGCCGGCGGCCGGAAGCCGGTCGACGAGCGTCACCTCGGCCCGGGTGTGCAGCAGCAGGTCCTTGGCGGCGTACATGCCGGCCGGGCCGGTGCCGACGATCGCGACCCGCAGCGGCCCGAAGTCCGAGGGCAGCACCCGGTCGAAGGACGGCTCGCCCCAGGCGTGGAAGTTCGGCCCCGAACGCGCCGGCGGCTCCGTCTCCTCGGGGAGGTCCCGCTCGAAGTAGGCCGCGTTGATCCGCGCGTACTCCCGCTGCCCGCCGGTCAGCCGGTCGAGCGGGAGGACGGCGTCCACCGGGCAGGCGTCGGCGCAGGCACCGCAGTCGATGCAGCTCTTCGGGTCGATGTGCAGCATCTCGGTGCTGCCGAAGGCCCGTTCCTCGGGCGTGGGGTGAATGCAGTTGACCGGGCAGACGGACACACAGGTGGCGTCGTTGCAGCAGGTCTGGGTGATCGCGAAGGCCATGGTCGTCCACTCCGCTGAAGGCCGGGGCAGGTGCAGGATGAGGGTCGTCAGACGAGGTGGGCGCGCTTGTAGAAGTGGAGCGCGGGCCGGGTGAGCAGTCCCACCGAGGCCAGGAACTCCATCAGGCCCGAACAGCTCGCCCGCATCATCGACTTGTGGTGCTCGTTGGCCTTCGCCTCACGCAGGGCGCGTGCCTCGTCCAGGCCGGCGTTCGCGTAGACCTTCCGGTTCACCATGCTGGTGACGATGACGTAGGCCGCGACGGCGATCAGCAGGGCGTGGATCCGGCGGCGCAGCCGTCCGGCACGCGCGAGGTGCCTGCGTGTCTCGTCGCGGGCGAACTTCATGTGCCGGGATTCCTCGACGACATGGATGTTGTTGATGGTGCGGACGAAGGGCACGACCCGCTCGTCGCGCATCCAGTCGCGCTGCATGACGTCGAGGACCTCCTCGGCGACCAGGATCGCCGCGTACGCGGCCTCACCGAAGGCGACGGTCTTGAAGAGCCGGCCGAGTTCCAGCGCGACCCGGTGCGGCCGGTAGGCCGGCGCCCGGAGCTTCTTCGCCCCGCGGGCGAACATGATCGAGTGCCGGCACTCGTCGGCTATCTCGGTGAG
Organism: Streptomyces sp. NPDC053426; assembly: GCF_055585405.1. Taxonomy (NCBI): domain Bacteria; kingdom Bacillati; phylum Actinomycetota; class Actinomycetes; order Kitasatosporales; family Streptomycetaceae; genus Streptomyces; species Streptomyces sp. NPDC053426. The sequence continues at coordinate 47,506 of NZ_JBVJKE010000016.1, forward strand.
CGCCCACTGGACGGTGTCGTCCGTCGGGTCCTTGGCGTAGATGTCCCGCAGCACCATCTGCTGCAGGATCATCTCGAACCAGATGCCGGTGCTGGCGACGGACGCCGCCTCCTGGCGCGTCAGTTCCTTGCGCTGCGCGTCGGTCAGCTCGTCCCAGTACGCCGTTCCGTAGAGCGTGCTCCACTCCGGGCTGGCGCCGTGGAAGTCCGTGTCGAGCGGCGTGTCCCAGTCGACCTCGGTGAGCGGGTCGTAGGAGAGCTGCGCGGACGAGTCCAGCAGCCGCCGGGCCGCGCCGTCGTCGGAGGTCCTGTTCCCCATGCCGAGGGCTCCTCGCATCGAGTCCGATCAGTATTACCGCGGGTAACCATCCCGCCTTGCTGACGAACTGTATAGCAAGAGGAGTCGTGTTCCTACCCCCAAGTAGCGAAGGGCCGCAGCCGGAACACCGGCCCCGGGTCAGGCGCGGCGGGACCGGACCACGAGGGCCGTGCCACCGGCGACGGCCAGGACCGCCACGCCGCCGAGGGCCGCGACCCCGTCGCTCGCGCCGGTCGCGGCGAGGGCGGGACGAGAGCCGTGCGCCGCCCGCAGGACCAGGTCGGTCACGTCGTCCGGGTCGGTCTCCAACACCGCGTGCGGGGCGTCGACCTCGACGGTGGTCGAGCCGGCCCGTTCGGCCATGAAGCGCAGGTTGTCCGTGCCGATGGTGCGGTCGTCGGTGGCGACGAGATACCAGGACGGGATCGTCTTCCAGGCGACCGCCCGGGTCGCCTCGGCGCTGGTCGCCACGTGTGCGGGGCGCTGCCTGGCGGCCAGCGCGGCGGACCGGCCCGCCTCCAGCCGGTCGCTCAGGAAGACGTCACTGAACTTGTCCGGCTTGATGTACGTGTCGACGTCGGCCGGGCCACCGCCGAGCGGAATCGCGGCCAGGGCGGTGGGGAGAGGGGCGTCGGGGTCGTCCGTCAGACGGCTGCCGGGGTACTTGGCGGCCAGCTCCAGGGCCGTCTCGCCCTTGTCCGGCGCGAACGCCGCGATGTAGACGAGGGACTTGACGTTCGGGTTGCCGGCCGCCGCGTTGGTGATGACGGCTCCGCCGTAGGAGTGGCCGACGAGGACGACCGGGCCCTCGATCGTCTTCAGCCGGGCGGCCAGGTAGGCGGAGTCGCCGGTGAGGCCGCGTAGCGGGTTCGCGGTGGCGACCACCGGATACCCCTCCGCCCGCAGGCTCCGGATGACCTCGTCCCAGCCCGAGTCGTCCGCCCAGGCGCCGTGCACCAGCACGACGGTCGGCCTGGTGCCCGCGCCGGAGCCGGCACTCCCGCCGCTCTCGGACGCCGGGGACGGGCCGGCGGCCATCAGGGCCGCGGCGGGGACGAGGACGGCCAGGGGGAGCGACCGCCGGGCGGAGACGTGCCGTATGAACCTCATGACAGCTCTCTCTTCGAGGGGAACGACTGCTGTCACGACACTGCATGCGGCCAAGTGGCCCAGCACCGTCAGAGGGACCGGACGAGTGAACAGGCCGCCCCCACGGTCATCTCCACGCGCCCGGTCCCGCCTCCGGTCCCGCGGTCACTCGACTCCGCTGGGAGTGGGCGTCGGTGTGCGGCCGGCGAGGACTGCCTGAAGCCGCGGTGTGCCCTGCTCGACGGCGGTCGAGGTGGTGTCGTGGTCGGCGCCGGCGAGCCCGCCGTTGGTGACCGTGATCGCGTTCGCGCCGATCTGGACGACGGCCACGTCCAGGGTGAGGGTCACGGGATCACCCCCGCTGTCGCCCTTCATCGTCACGGTCAGTCCCTGCCGTGCGTCGCCCTCCTCGGGCAGGGGCAGCTCGACGACCTGGACGGTGCGGTCACCGCTGTCACCGCCGCTCACGGTGAACTGGTCGCAGGTGTCGGGAAGCGACCGCAGCCACTTCATCGACTCGTCGAGGTCGGACTTCTGGTACGCGGCGACCTGGTAGAGCAGCCGGGAGTCACCCTCCTGGAACCCGTTGAGCGCCGACGCCCCGGACGGGCGGCCCAACAGGGTCTCGTCGTACAGCGAGTCGACCAGCTGCTGGCAGTCCGAGGCGTCGCTCCTCCCCTCGAGGAACGCGGCCACGTCGACCTGCCCGACGAGCAGGGAGTCCCGCCACTCCTGCGGGTTCTCGGCCTGCGTCCAGTCGCCCTCGAGGTCCGCCTCGGTGATCAGCGCGTTCCGCGCGCCGGTCTCGGTGAGCTCCGAGGCGGGCGACGACGTCGGCGACGAGGTCGGGGACGTAGGCGTGGACGTCGGCGTGGACGTGGGGGACTCGGTCTGCGCCGCGAGGGCCCGCTCGACGGCCGCGCCGGCGGTCTCCGACCCGGCCGACGCGCTGTTGTCCGCGCTGGAACAGGCCGCCGTGGTGAGCAGGGTCCCGGTGGCCAGTACGGCGGCCAGGACACGGGACGAGCAGACGATCGGGCGAGGGGTGGTCACGAGTGCCTCCTGAGGATGGGACGAGCGCCCCGGTGCCGGCCTGCCCCGGGCGCTTTCCGCCCTTGTCCTCCCACCGCACCACCGGTCCGCCCGGGCGACCAGCGCAGCGGAGGCACACGGGTGAGAACCGGCCCGCCTTCGCACCCGCGTATTCGGGGGATCACCGGGAAGAAGCGATTCCGAGCGCGCTTCCCGGCGTCATCCCGACGACGCTGGTACGTTCCGTTTGCAACGGCATGACCTGGAAAGGAACCCGGCCACGTCCCCCATCGACAGCGAGCCCACGCCCCCTTCCGAGGCGGTCAGGCGTCACCCCGCCCTCTTCCGTGCCGTCCGCCGACGGCGGAACCCGCCACTGCGCCGGTCGGACATCACGGTGACGGACGAGCGAGCGGTCAAGCGAGCGGTGAAGGCCGCCTCGCTCGGCAACGCCATGGAGTGGTTCGACTTCGGCATCTACGCGTATCTGGCCGGCACCATCGGCCGCGTCTTCTTCCCCTCCGGGAGCGACACCGCGCAGCTGCTGTCGTCCTTCGCCACCTTCGCCGTCGCCTTCCTGGTGCGCCCGCTCGGCGGCATGGTCTTCGGGCCGATGGGCGACAAGGTCGGCCGCAAGAAGGTCCTCGCGCTGACGATGATCCTGATGGCGATCGGCACCGCCGCCATCGGCATGCTGCCGACCTACGCGGCCGTCGGCTTCTGGTCACCGCTGCTGCTGATCCTCTTCCGGCTGCTCCAAGGCTTCTCCACCGGCGGCGAGTACGGCGGTGCCTCCACCTTCATCGCGGAGTACGCCCCGGACAAACGGCGCGGCTACTTCGGCAGCTTCCTCGAACTGGGCACGCTGGCCGGGTACACCGGCGCGGCGGGCCTGGTCACGGCCCTCACCGCCTGGCTCGGCACCGACACGATGGACGCCTGGGGCTGGCGCATCCCGTTCCTGGTCGCCGGGCCGCTGGGCATCGTCGGCATCTACCTGCGGCTGAAGCTGGACGACACACCGGCGTATCTGAAGCTGGAGCAGGGCAACGTCCACATCACCGAGGCCGCGAACGCGGTGGAGACCACTGCCCACGGCGACCTCGCCAAGATCTTCCGGCAGTACTGGCCGACGCTGGTGCTGTGCATCGCGCTGGTCGGCGCGTACAACGTCACCGACTACATGCTGCTGTCGTACATGCCGACGTACCTGTCGGACGAGCTGCACTACAGCGAGAGCCACGGTCTGCTGATCCTGGTGGCCACCATGGTGGTGCTGATGCTGATCATCAACCAGGTGGGCCGGCTGAACGACCGGTTCGGCCGCAAGCCGTTGCTGATGACCGGCATGCTCGGCTTCTTCGTCCTGTCCGCCCCGGCGTTCCTGCTGGTGCAGCAGGGCAGCCTGCTCGCCGTCTCGGCCGGCATGCTGATGCTCGGCCTGTCACTGGTCTGCCTGCTCGGCACCATGTCGGCGGCGCTGCCGGCCATGTTCCCGACGCCGGTGCGCTACGGCTCCCTGTCGGTCGGCTACAACCTGTCGGCCTCGCTGTTCGGCGGCACGACACCGCTGGTCATCACGGCCCTCATCGGCGCGACCGGCTCGGACATGATGCCGGCGTACTACTCGATGGCCGCGGCCCTGGTCGGTGTCATCGCGGTGGCCTGCATGAAGGAGACGGCCCAGCAGCCGCTCGAGGGTTCACCGCCCTCGGTGCAGACCGAACAGGAGGCGGCGGAGCTGGTGCGGGCACAGGCACCGACACCGAAGTTCTGACGGCGCGGGCACGCCCGGCGGGACCGCCGGGCTCACCGGACGGACGTCGTCGGACACACGGACGTGACAGCGGGTGCCTCCTCAGGGGTCACAGGCCGGTGACCTTGCTGCTCGCCGAGACCTCGTAGACAAGGGTGACGGTGCGTCGGCCGCCCGGGGCCAGCGGGACGTCCCAGCGGACGATGCCGTCCGCGTCGACCGCGTCGGGCGCGGGGGAGCAGTCGTCCCGACGCAGGCGTACCTCCACCGCCGAGACCTCGGAGACCGGGACGCGCTCCCGGACGACGACCGTCCTGTCGTCGTGCTCGCCGGGGGCGGAGAACCTGGAGAGGTGCAGGCGGACGGTCCGGGTGAGGACGGTCCGCTGGGTGATCCCGGCGGTCTCGCGGGTCTCCTCGGTGTGCCGCAGCACCCGGTGGTCGTCCCGGCTGCCGAAGGCGAGCTCGACGGGGGCACCGGGGGCGGTGAAGTCCAGGGTGCCGCGTCCGCTGAACCCACTGCCGCGGACCAGGTCGACAGGCCCGGCGAGCAGGGCGTGGCCGGACCGGTTGTCGCACCGCACCACCTGGGTGACCAGGGGCGACAGCTCGGGCGAACTGGCGTACTCACTCCTCGCGGGCGAGGTGAACGAGGAGAGCGGCACCCGGTGGGCGCGGCCGTCGGCCGGCACGGAGACCGGTGCGGGGGAGTGGAGCACGCGCACCTCCCCGCCGTCGTCCACGCCCGGCAGCCCGAGCACGGGGGCGGGACCGAGGTCCGCGACCTCCTCCTCGCGCAGGTCGACGTGGACGGTGCGGCGCTCCGCGGCGGAACGCTCCTGGAGCGTCAGCCGGTCCTCGCCGAGCCGGGGCGGTTCCGCGGCCCCCGCGGAACGGGCCGTCGACAGGGTCAGCCGTACGCCCGACCAGTCCTCGCCGGTGCGCTGCCAGACGATCGCGTCCGTGTCCAGCGTGAGGGAATCCCCGTCGAGCACGGCCCGGTAGGCGGGCCGCCACACCGCGCACGGCGTGAGATGGCTCAGCCGCAGCCCGGCCCGCCCGGCGGCCGGGGCGCGCACGGTCAGCTCGATGTGACCGACCAGCTCGGCCGGCTCCGTCTCGGAGAGGTCCAAGGCCCGCCGGGTCTCGGACAGTTCGGCGGTGACGGCGGACAACTCGGCCTCCACGGAGCGCAGCCGCTCGCCGTGGGAGTCGCGTTCGCCGTCCACCCGGTCCAGTTCCCGGGCCCAGCGGTCCCTTTCCGTCTCCCCGTGACCGGCGCCCTCGCCGATCTCCCGCAGCAGATCGGTGGCGAGACGGCCGAGCAGGTCGAGGCGGGCGCGCAGCCGGTCACGCCGCTGCTCCAGGTCCGTCCGCTTCTCTTCCAGGGCCGTCACACGCCGGCGCAGCGCGGAGTCATCGTCGGCGGGCCCCGGCCCGCGCGGCGTCCAGCTGCGGACGATCCGCGCGTCGAGCACGGTCGCCGGGTGGCCGGCGGTCAGCTCGGCGTGGAGGGTACGGTCCACGGCCAGCGCGCTGACCGGTCCGAGACGCAGTCGCTGCGTGCCGGCCTTCAGATCGAGCACGGTCGCACGCTCGACGTGAGCGCGGTCCTCCGTACAGGTGACGGCGGTGACGGGGAGGGGGATGAGCTCCGATGACGTAGACATGCTGGGTCAGCTCCTGCGGTTGCCGCCGGTAAGGGCCTTGCCGGCCGGGATCCGGATTTCGTAACCGCCGTCGAGAGCGGTGGTGCCGCCGGCGGGTAGTTCGATCCGCCACAGGCGTGTGCCCGGCGCGTGGCGCTCCGGGCCGGTGCCGCCCTCGGGCTCCGTCCAGTCGGCTCGTTCCTCGATCCGGACGTCCGCGTCGGAGGTGACGGGCACGCGCTCGCGCACCTCCACGGAGACGGGCACCGGAAGCCGGTTGGCCAGCTCCACGTGGACGCGGTGGTCGAGCACCGTGACGTTGTTGCGCAGCCCCGCGGTCGACTCGTGCAGATTCACCCGGCGGGTGACCCCGATGGCCTCGGCCGGTCCGAGTCCCACCCGGGACACACCGCCCGGGGCGAGCGTGGGCAGCGCGGCGGTCAGCAGGAACTCCTCGTTCACGGTGACCTCCACCGGACCGGCCAGCAGGGCCTGGTCGGTGGCGTTGGAGAGCACCAGCGTCGTGTACACGGTCTGCTCCACGGACGGAACGCAGATGTACTCGGTGCGCAGGCCGACCGGGATCTCGCCGACGGTGACGGTGTGCCAGGTGCCGTCCGAGGGGATGTCGGCGGGGGCCGCGGCATCGAACCGGTGGTCGAAGGAACCCGCCGACTCGCGGGGCCGCACGGCGTACCCGGGAAGGGGCAGCGCGCCCACCGTCTCGGCGCGGCGGCGGTACTCGGCGGTCACCGGGTCGAGGCCGGAGCCGGGGAACAGCCTGCCTCGGCGGCCGCCCGGCTCGTCCGGGCCGCACAGGACGAGCGCGGAGTAGTCGAGTTCGGCGCCGTCCGGCCGAGGCGGACCGGCCACGGGCACCGGCGGCGCGGACGTGGCGGGGGCCGCGGACGCGGCGGGCGGTGGCGGAGCCGCCCCGAAGGCCGCGGGAGCAGCCGGGGCGGCGCCGGGCGCGGCGGATCGCGCGCCGGTACGTGGCCTCCCGCCCGGCCGGGCCGGGACCTGCGCCACGGCGCCGCCGAAGGCGGGCCGGGAGGCGCCCTCCGGGAGCGGGGCGGGCGGCGGTGGGGGGACGGGACCGGACGCGGCACCGGCCACGGCATCGGGCGCCGACCTCGTGTCGGGGCGGGGGCCCGCCGTGTCGTAACCGGTGAAGAGATCGGTCAGCCCCGCCGGGTGCTCACGCCAGCCCGAAGGCGCGGGGGCGGACTGACTGCGTCCGACGCGGACCGAGCGGAGCCGGGGCAGGTCGGTGCGACGGCGCAGATCGGCGGTGGCCAGGGCGATGCGCACACCGGTCCAGTCCTCACCCGTGCGCTGGGCGACCGAGGCCCGCAGCACCAGGGATCCGTCGCTCTCGCCCTCCCGATGGGTGAGCCGGTAGGCGGGCACCCAGACGGCGCCGGGCACCCCGTACTCCACCTCCAGTTCCACCTCCGCGTCGCCCGTGCCGTCCGTGTTGTCCAGCGTCAAAACCGCGCACATCGAGCCGGCCACCGGTGCCGAGGGCGCGTCGGTGGAGGCACGGGAGAGCCTGTCCACGGCGACCGTGAGCTCGTGCTCGACCCGGCGCAGCTCCTCCTCCAGCTCACGGAGCCCGCCGTGCAGCCCGGTCAGGCGCTCGTCGACGAACTCGGAGAGCTCCAGCCACGCGTCGACCGGGGTGCGGCGATGCGGGTCGTCCCGCCTGTGGGCCGGCGGCACGGGACGGAGCGCCCCGACCTCCTCGATCAGACCCAGCTGCCGGTCCCGGCGGTCCCGCGCCGCCGCCCACTCGTCGCGCAGCCGCTTCTCCTCACGCCGCAACCCGTCGGACGGTTCCGCATCGAGGAGTTCGGCCTCCACCTCCACCCGGGCCTCGGTGACACGTACCCCGGACGCTCCGACGACGCGGGCCCGCAACGAACCCGGGTCCAGCGAGCGGGGCAGTCCCGCCACCCGCACGCGTCCGCCCGCCGGCACCGTGCCCCGGGTTAGGCGGCGGCAGAGCGCGCCCTGCGCGTACACCACCACCGAATCGAGAGTCGATGCCCACCTCGGGGCCGTTCCAGCCGTCATGTGCTCCCCCACCCAGCCGTTTCCGTGCCGAGGGCAGCCTACGCGGTGCCCGGCCCGGGGCCGGGGCGAGGTGGTTCGTCATACTCCTCGGAACAGTTGGTCAAGGAGGCGGTCACACATGCGTATCGCGGTTGTCGGAGCCGGTGGAGTCGGTGGCTGTTTCGGAGCGCGGCTGGCCGCGGCGGGCCACGAGGTCACGTTCGTGGCCCGGGGCCGTCATCTGGAGGCCGTACGCCGCTCGGGGCTGCTGGTCCGCAGCCCGCTGGGGGACGTGCGCACCCAGCCCGGCTCGGCCGTCGACAGCGTTGCCCGACTCGGCCCCACGGACCTGGTGGTCGTCGCCGTGAAACTCTGGGACACCGAGGACATCGCCGTACAACTGGCTTCCTCGAAGGCGGGGGACGCCCCCGTGCTCTCGCTGCAGAACGGGGTGCACAAGGACGACATCCTCCGCCGTCACCTGCCCGCGGACTCCGTTCTGGGCGGAACGTGCTTCATCTCGGCCTTCATCGAGGAACCCGGCGTCGTCAGGCACAACAGCGCCCTGCAGAGAATGGTCTTCGGCGCCCGCCGGCCGAGTCAGGTGCCCGTCGTACAGCGGTTCCTGACCGCCTGTCGTGAGGCGGGCATCGACGCGGAGACCAGTGCGGAGATCGACAGGGTGATCTGGGAGAAGTTCGTCTTCCTCGTCGGGCTGTCGGCCACCACGGCCACCATCCGCCGGCCCATCGGTGTCGTCCGTTCCCACGAGCGCTCCCGGGCACTGCTGCGGGAGATCATGGAGGAGACCGTGGCGCTCGCGCGGGCGTCGGGTGTCGCGTTGGACGACACGTTCGCCGAGCGCCAGCTGGCCTTCTGCGACACGCTGCCCGCGGACATGACGTCCTCCATGCACAACGACCTGGAGAACGGCAACCGTCTCGAACTGCCCTGGCTCAGCGGGGGAGTGGCCGACCTCGCGGCCCGGCTCGACGTTCCCGCACCGCGCAACCGGACGGTGGCCGACATCCTGTCCCCGTACGTGCTCGGAGCGGCGGCGGGATGACGGCTGCCGCCTCACCAGACCAGGCACCAGTACGTGCCGTGGTGCCCGATGCCGATGCGGCTGTTCCGCGGAACCAGGCCGGGGTCCGGCTGGCCCACGGCCGCCATCGAGCAGGCGGGGTCACCGACCGCGTCGGCGTCCGCCATGCGGTGGGCGGCGGCCGTCGCGTCCGGGGAGGTGTACCACGTGGTGGTCACCCGTTTGCCGCCACCGGCCGTGGGCACCGGCCCGGATGACATGACGGACGGCGTCGCTACGTGCTTCGAGGGCGCCGGCCGCGTCGTCGGTGTCCGTGTCGGCACCGGGCGGGCGGGTGATGCCGGGTGCTTCGGCGTTGCGGACTTCGCCGGAGGCTCGGGCGTGGCGGGTTTCAGCGTGGATCTGGGCGTGGCGTGCTTCGGCGGGGGTCCGGGTGTCGCGGACTTCGCCGGAGGCTTGGGCGTGGCGGGTTTCAGCGTAGAGCTGGGCGTGGCGTGCTTCGGCGGAGGTCCGGGCGTGGCGTGCTTCGACGAGGGCTCGGGCGTGACGGGCTTCGCCGGAGGCTTGGGTGTGGCGTGCTTCGGCGGAGGTCCGGGTGTCGCGGGCCGCTGCGGGGGCGCGGGTGTCGCGGACCGTGGTGAGGGCGCGGGTGTCGGGGAGCCCGGTGCGGGGCGGGGCGTTGTGGTCCGCGTCGGCGGCGGTGGTGCGGTCGGCCCCACCTGCGGAGTGCGCAGGGCCGACGCGCCGGTCGCGGTCCGGTCGGGCACCGGCCGGCCGCTGGGCGGCGCCGGCCGGGTCGTGGGCCTCTGACCCGGCGGCACCGGCTCGGTCGTCGTCCGCGGTGCCGGCGGCGTCGGCCGGGTCGTCGGCCGACGGCTCGGCGGGGCCGGCGGGGTCGGCTGACGGGGCCGGGACGCCGTCGGCCCGGGGGACAGCGTGGACGTCGGCGTCCCCCGCGCCGTGCTCGACGGCTCTGTCGTGAACGTCCAGGACGGCAATGGGTTCAGCGTCGGAAGGGACAGGTCCTTCGAGGCCGAAGGCGTGGGGCTGGGCGTGCCGCCGTCCTGCGCCACCAACACCCATACGCCGATGCCGCCGAGGACGAGCACGGCGGCGCCCCCTGCGATCCACGGGGCACGCCGGGGCGGGCGTCGGTGACGGTTCATGGTCTTACTGTCCTATGTGACCTGGCGGGGCGCCTGTCGCGTCGTCCGGACACCGTGCTTCCCGCCCGGTCGCTCCGCCCGTGCGAGTGACACGGAGGCCTCTCCGGCTTCCTTCGGGATCTACCCGTCCTCCCCGCTGCCGGCCGTCACCGTCCGCTCCGTGACCGGCTGTGTGTCCGCCCCCTCGGCCGGACGGCGGTAGACGCCGTCGCTCCGGTGCAGATGGTGCAGGTCGACGAGGTACCGGCGCAGGGTCACATGGTCGATCCGGCCCCCTTCGCACCAGGCGCGGAGCCTTTCGTCGATCTCCTTCTCCGCGTACTCCCGGCCCGGCTCGAAGGTGCGTTCCGCGATGTGGCGCAGTACGAGCTTCTTCCGGTTCCACTGCGCCGGCAGCTTCACCAGCCGTCCGTCCCGTACGAACGTGCGGAGCACCGTCTCGAGCCGCTCGTCCCCGGTGCCGTGGTCCTGCGCGGGCCGCGGCCCGGCCGCCTCGCGCGCCAGGCGGCGGAACGAGTCGTAGGACACCGCGAAGCCGTCGGCGTTCGCCGCGACGGCCTCCCGTTCCTCGAGCCGCCGCAGCGCGAGGAGGGCCTTCTTGGCCGGCAGCCCGGTCCGCTCGACGACCTCGGTGGCGCTCGTCGCGCCCAGCGCCACGGCGGCGAAGACCCGCACCCGGGTCTCGTCGGCGAACAGCCCGGCCACGTCCTCGCCCGTCATGCTCCGTCTCCGTCCTTCCGGGAGTGGTCCCCCCGAACCATGTCGTCGGGACGCTACCCCCCGGGGCGCAGCGGACGCCCGTCATTTTTCCGTGCGGGCTTCCCGGACGCCAGGTACGTCGAGCGTGTCAAGCGCGGTGCCCCTGCCCGGCTCCATCGGGGCGGACCTCATCGAAGACGTCGGACGACGTGGGATCTTCACACGTATGGGCATACGGGGAAGGCGGGAAAGCGGGAGAAGGAACATGCGGCTGGGCACACGGGCGGCGGGCGGGGCGTCGGCCCGGCCGGCAAGGAGGTCACGATGACAGGGACGGAGCGCGGGGAGGTCCACGGGCTGTCCGTGCCGACCGCTTCCGCCGCGCTGGAAGCCATCGGCACCGGCGCCTACCTCGTCGACGAGCAGGGCTGCATCATCGCCGTCAACACCCGCGCCGAGGAACTGCTGGGCCGGCCCGCCGCGGAGCTCCTCGGTCATGACGCGCACGACCTGCTGCACCGGGGCCCGGAGGGGCAGCAGCTGCCGAGGACCCAATGCGCGATGCGACAGGCGTTCCACGCCGGACGCCCGGCCCAGGGCGACGAGGACCACTTCGCACGCGCCGACGGTTCGGTGCTGCCGATCTCCTGGCTGATCACCCCGTACGGCATCGGCGACCGCCGAGCCGCCACACTCGTCGTCTTCCACACCCCCGAGCACCCACGGGTCACCGGCCCGCGACCGGAGCCGACGGCCCGGTCGCTGTCGGAACTGCAGCGGCTGGCGCTGCTGGCCGAGACCACCGCGCAGCTCACCTCCACCCTCGACGTCGACGAGGCGCTGCGGCGGCTGATGGCCCTGGTCGTGCCCCGGCTGGCGGACTGGGCGATCGTCGACCTGATCACCGAACGTGACGAGGTGTGGCGTACCGTCGTGATCCACGCCGAGGGCGACACGCTGGTGCGGCACGAGGACCTGCAGGGACCGATGCCGCCGATCCCCGAGGAATCCCGGATGCCCCTGTCCAGAGCCCTGCGCGGCGTCGCCTCCACCCTGGCCGGTCCGCAGACCTACCAGGGGACGCCGGATTCCGGCATCGCGGTCGAGCAGGGCCGTCTGTTCCACGCCACGGGGATGCACTCCGCGGTCATCGCGCCCATCCGCGGCCCGCGCGCCGTCCTGGGCGCGCTGACCCTGGGCCGTACCGAGACTCCGGCCCCCTTCGCCCCCGTGGACCTTCCGCTGATCGAGGACATCGCCCGCCGGGCCGGCCTCGCCCTGGACAACGCCCGCCTCTACCAGCGTCAGCGCAAGGTGGCCGAGACCATGCAGAACCACCTGCTGCCCCAGATGCCGGGCGTCCAGGGCCTGGAGATGACCGTCCGCTACCTGCCCGCACCCGACGCGTCACACGTCGGCGGCGACTGGTACGACGCCTTCCCCCTGGCCGACGCGTCCACCGCCCTGGCCATCGGCGACGTCGTCGGCCACGACCTGGAGGCGGCGGCCGGCATGGCACAGGTCCGCAACATGCTCCGCGCCTACGCCTGGTCCCAGCACGAACCCCCCAGCCGCATCGTCGAACGGCTCGACGAGGCGATCCAGCACATCACCGACGTCACCATGGCCACCATGATCTTCGGCCGGATCGAAACGGCCCACGACGGTCACTGGCGGCTGTCCTGGACCAACGCGGGCCACCCTCCGCCGCTGCTGATCGGCAGGGACGGCCTGGCGAGCTACCTCACCGACGGCCACGGCATCCTCCTGGGCACCCAGACGGGCCTGCGGCGCCCCGACGCCACAGCGCTGCTCCCGCCGGGGTCCACCCTGGTGCTGTACACGGACGGCCTCGTCGAAGCGCCCGGCCAGAGCCTCGACACGGGGCTGAACCGGCTGCGCCGGCACGCCGCCGCCCTCGCCCACCGCCCCCTCACCCCGTTCACCGACCAGCTGCTCCACCGTGTCCGCCCCGCCGACAACGACGACGACGTGGCCCTCCTGGCCCTGCGCGTTCCCGAGGACTGAGCCCGTGAGGGATCTCCGGAGGGCCGATCGGCACCGTCCACCGCGTGAACGAGGTCCGGCCATGGAACAGTCCGACGACCCGCCGGCTGCTGGACGAGGCCGGGGTGACGAGCGTGCTCGCCGTGGACCGCGACGTCCGTTTCCTCACCGAGCGGCCCGTGCCGGGCCCCGACGTGCTGGAGGCCGACCCGAGGGGGCCCGCCGCCGACCGCCTCCGACCGGAGCGGCTGTGAAGCTCGAGGCACCGGCTCACGGCAGGACGACGCCGCCTACCCTTCGGCGGTGCGTGTGGCCAGGTCCTCGTCGGTGATGGCGCGGACCACGCGGCAAGGGGTGCCGAGCGCGACGGTCATCGGGGGGATGCTGCGGCTGACGACACTGCCGGCGCCGATGACCGACCCGTATCCGATGCGGACGCCGGGCAGGACAACGGCGTTGCTGCCGATCCACACCTTGTCCTCGATCACGATCGGCTCCGAGAACCGCCCGAAGTCAGTACGCCGTGAGGGGTGCACCGGGTGTCCCGTCGTGGTGAGGGTCACGCTCGGAGCGATCATCACACCGTCGCCTATGCGGATGTCGACATCGTCGACGAAGGTGAGGTTCACGTTCCCGAAGAAGTCGTCGCCGATGTGGACGTTGCTGCCGAACCCGGCATGGAACGGCGGCAGCAGCACCGTGCGTTCACCGACCGACCCGAGGATCGCGACGAGCAGCGACCGGCGCTTCTCCGTCTCACCCGGCGGGGTGTGGTTGTACTCGAAGATCTGCTCGGTGCGGCGCCGGGGAGCCTGGAAGGCCGCTTCCGACTCGGTGTAGACGAGCCCCTTGGCGATCCGGGCCAGGACCTCTTCCTCGTGCGCGTGCGTCACAGCGGAACGGCTCCGTTCGTCCGACCCCCGGGCCCGGGCCCGACGCGCCCTCGGCCGGCCGCGCGCACCGAGCCTATGCCTTCGCCCGGACCGCGGCGTCCCCGTTCCGCTCATGACGCCCGCATGACGACCTGTATGTCGCGATGGCGACCGGGACGGTGACCGGTTCAAGCCGCGATCCGGCAACCGGCGCGGTGCCGACGGCACTTGGAACGGCAGGGCGGACGAGGGCGCCGACCACCACGCCGGGAAGGACGCCGGCCCTCCGACGCGACCGCCGGGCCGCTGTGGGACCCGAACGGCGGGCGCGAGGCGGGGCAAGGACGAGCGGCACGTCCCGCCCGGCGGTGACTGGGCCTCCGGACGCACCGAACTCCCGTGTTCCAAGAGCCACTTCCCCACCGGTTCAGCGTCCGCGGCGCCGCCGGCATCGCCCGCACCGGCACTTTGTCTCATGCGAGGAAGAAGATGCGGGACTGTGCGCGAAAGGGGTTACGCGTTCACGTGAAGCCCGCTAACTTCCTTGAAATGGACCGGTCATAACCCCGTCCGGGGTGACGGTCCGGTGTTCGACGGCGCGACGGCGCGCGCCCGTACTCCTTCACGGCAGGCCACCGTGGCCTGCCGCCACCCCCCCCATATTCCTGGAGACTTCCGTGCGCACGAAACCGCTCGGACACAGACGTGTCCGCATGCTGCTGACGGCCGTGGCGTGTGCCATGGGCCTGGCGCTGCCCGTGGGCCCGGCCGCCGCCGCCCCGGCCGGACCCGGCGGCGAAGCCGCGGCGGCCGAGGACTTCCAGCAGGTCACCCTCGCCAAGGGCGTGGCCGAAACGGGTGAGCCCATGACCCTGGCCGTCCTGCCGGACCGCTCGGTGCTGCACACCTCGCGCGACGGCACCCTGCGACGGACCGACGCGGCCGGCACCACCACCGTGGCGGGCAGACTGGACGTCTACAGCCACGACGAGGAGGGCCTGCAGGGCGTCGCGGCCGACCCCGGTTTCTCCACCAACCGCTTCGTCTACCTGTACTACGCCCCCGAGTCGAACACTCCGGCAGGCGACGCCCCCGCCGACGGAACGGCATCCGACTTCACCCCGTTCGACGGCGTCAACCGGCTGTCCCGGTTCGTCCTGCGGACCGACGGCACCCTCGACGTGGGGAGCGAGAAGAAGATCCTCGACGTGCCCGCCTCCCGCGGCCTGTGCTGCCACGTCGGCGGCGACATCGACTTCGACGCGGCGGGCAACCTGTACCTGTCGACGGGCGACGACACCAACCCCTTCGCCTCGGACGGCTACACCCCCATCGACGAGCGGGCCTCCCGCAACCCCGCCTACGACGCGCAGCGTTCCTCGGGCAACACCAACGACCTGCGCGGCAAGATCCTGCGGATCAAGGTGAACCCCGACGGCACCTACGGCATCCCGGCGGGCAACCTCTTCGCGCCCGGCACCGCCAGGACCCGTCCCGAGATCTACGCGATGGGCTTCCGCAACCCCTTCCGGATGAGCGTCGACAAGGCCACGGGCACCGTCTACGTCGGTGACTACGGCCCGGACGCGGGCACCGCCGACGCCTCCCGGGGCCCCGGCGGACAGGTCGAGTTCAACCGGATCACCAGGGCGGGCAACTTCGGCTGGCCCTACTGCACCGGCGACAACGACGCCTATGTCGACCACGACTTCGCCACCGGCGCCTCGGGCACGGCCTTCGACTGCGCGGCGCCGAAGAACACTTCGCCGCACAACACCGGCCTGACCGACCTGCCGCCCGCACAGCCCGCCTGGATCCCCTACGACGGCGGTTCCGTCCCCGAGTTCGGCAACGGATCCGAGTCGCCCATGGGCGGCCCCGTCTACCGCTACGACGCGAACTCCACCTCCGAGGTGAAGTTCCCCGCCGAGTACGACGGCGACTTCTTCGCCGGTGAGTTCGGCCGCCGCTGGATCAAGCGGATCGAGGCCGGCGGCGACGGAACCGTGCAGGCCGTCAACGCCTTCCCCTGGAGCGGCACCCAGGTGATGGACATGGCCTTCGGACCGGACGGCGCCCTCTACGTCCTCGACTACGGCACCGGCTACTTCAACGGCGACGCCAACTCCGCCCTGTACCGCATCGAGCACGTGACCGGCGGGCGCGCCCCGGTGGCCCAGGCCGAGGCGGACACCACCTCCGGCACGGCCCCCCTCACCGTCGGCTTCTCCTCGACCGGCAGCTCCGACCCGGACGGGGGAGCGCTCACCCACGCCTGGACCTTCGGCGACGGAGCCACCTCCACCGCGGCCGACCCGTCCCACACCTACACCGCCAACGGCCGGTACACCGCGACGCTGAAGGTCACCGACCCCACCGGCGAGTCCGCCACGGCGTCCGTCCAGATCACCGTCGGCAACACCGCCCCGACCGTACGGCTCGACACACCCGCCGACGGACGGATCTACGACTTCGGCGCCGCCATCCCCTTCAAGGTCACGGTCACCGACCCGGAGGACGGCACGATCGACTGCGCCAAGGTGAAGGTCACCTTCATCATCGGTCACGACAGCCACGGCCACCCGCAGACCTCGGCCACCGGCTGCACCGGCACCCTGCGGACCCTGGCCGACGGCGAACACGACCCCAACGCCGACATCTTCGGCGTCATCGACGCCGAGTACACCGACAACGGCGCGAACGGCCAGCCCGCGCTCACCGCCCACGACCAGCACATCACCCAGCCCAGCCACCGGCAGGCCGAGCACTACGGCGACTCCGCCGGCGTCCAGGTCGTCAACCACACACCCGCGCACGGCGGCAAGACGGTCGGCGACATCCACGACGGCGACTGGATCTCCTTCACGCCCTACAGCCTCGACAACACCACCGGTTTCACCGCCCGCGTCTCCTCGGCGGGCAGCGGCGGCACCCTCGAGGTCCGCGCGGGCTCCCCGACCGGCGTGCTGCTCGGCACGGCCACCGTGCCGGTCACCGGCGGCTGGGAGACCTTCCAGGACGTCACGGCGTCCCTGACCGGTCAGCCGGCCGGCCCCACCACCCTGTACCTCGTCTTCAAGGGCGGCAGCGGCGCCCTGTTCGACGTGGACGAGTTCTCCTTCACCACCTCCACCGGCGGCACCCGCACGGGTGAGGTGAAGGGGGTCAATGGCAAGTGTCTGGACGTGGACAACGCGGGTACGGCGGACGGTACGGAGGTGCAGATCTGGACGTGCAACGCGTCGGCGGCGCAGCGGTGGTCGGTGGCCGGTGACGGTTCGTTGAGGGCGTTGGGCAAGTGTCTGGACGTGTCCGGTGGCGGGAGTGCTGACGGGACGCGGATCCAGTTGTGGACGTGCAACGGGACGGGTGCGCAGAAGTGGGCGGCCCAGTCCGACGGCACGGTGCGCAATCCGCAGTCGGGCAAGTGTCTGGACGCCTCGGGCGGTACGTGGAACGACGGTACGCCGGTCCACCTGTGGACCTGCCACACCGGACCCAACCAGAAGTGGACCCTGCCGTAGAAAGGAGGCGACCCACGATGCGCACCCTGTTCGGAACAGCGATCGGCCTGTGTGCCGGCGCCGTGCTCTGCCTGGCACCCCAGGCCGCGGCCCTGCCCGGCACCGCACCTGCGGCCCTCGACACCGCGGACCGCACGGCCACCGCGGCGGCCGACCCGGCGTACGAGATCCTCGTCTTCTCCCGGACGGCGGGCTTCCGCCACTCCTCGATCGACGAGGGCGTCACGGCCCTGCGCGACCTCGGAGCGGCGAACAACTTCACCGTCACCGCCACCGAGGACCCCGGGGCCTTCACCACCGCCAACCTCGCCCAGTACCGGACCGTGGTCTTCCTCTCGACCACGGGCGACGTTCTGGGCCCCGCCCAGCAGACCGCCTTCGAGCAGTACCTGGGCGCGGGCGGCGGCTACGTCGGCATCCACGCCGCCGCCGACACCGAGTACGACTGGCCCTTCTACGAAGGACTGGCCGGCGCCCTCTTCCAGTCCCACCCCGCCATCCAGCCCGCGACCGTCAGGGTCGAGGACCGGGCGCACGACGCCACCGCGCACCTCGCCGGCACCTGGCAGCGCACCGACGAGTGGTACAACTACCGCACCAACCCCCGCACCACCGCCCACGTCCTGGCATCGCTGGACGAGTCCAGCTACTCCGGCGGCTCCATGGCGGGCGACCACCCGATCGCCTGGTGCAAGGAGTACGCCGGCGGCCGCGCCTTCTACACCGGCGGCGGCCACACGGAGGAGTCCTACGCCGACCCCGCCTTCCGCCGGCACCTGCTCGGAGGCATCCGCTGGGCCGCCGGCACCACCCAGGCCGACTGCCGCCCGGAGACCGGCTACACACCCCTGTTCGACGGCACCGGCACGGCCGGCTGGAAGCAGGCGGGCCCCGGCGGCTTCACCCTGGCCGACGGCACCCTCACCTCGCACGGCGGACTGGGCCTGCTCTGGTACGACGCCGAGGAGTTCACCGGAGACTACTCGCTGAAGCTCGACTGGAAGCTGAACGGTGACGACAACTCCGGTGTCTTCGTGGGCTTCCCGGCGTCCGACGACCCGTGGTCGGCGGTGGACAACGGCTACGAGATCCAGATCGACGCCACCGACGCGGCCGACCGCACCACGGGCGCCGTGTACGGATTCCGGTCGGCCGACGTCGCCGCACGCGACGCCGCGCTGAATCCGCCGGGCGAGTGGAACACGTACGAGATCCGCGTCACCGGAGAGCGGCTCGAGGTCTTCCTCAACGGCCGGAAGATCAACGACTTCACCAACACCGACCCGGCCCGCAGCCTGCAGCAGGGCCACATCGGTCTCCAGAACCACGGCGACGGCGACGACGCGGCCTTCCGCAACATCCGCATCAAACAGACCGGATCCCCGACCGACCCGCGCACGGGTGAGGTGAAGGGGGTCAATGGCAAGTGTCTGGACGTGGACAACGCGGGTACGGCGGACGGTACGGAGGTGCAGATCTGGACGTGCAACGCGTCGGCGGCGCAGCGGTGGTCGGTGGCCGGTGACGGTTCGTTGAGGGCGTTGGGCAAGTGTCTGGACGTGTCCGGTGGCGGGAGTGCTGACGGGACGCGGATCCAGTTGTGGACGTGCAACGGGACGGGTGCGCAGAAGTGGGCGGCCCAGTCCGACGGCACGGTGCGCAATCCGCAGTCGGGCAAGTGTCTGGACGCCTCGGGCGGTACGTGGAACGACGGTACGCCGGTCCACCTGTGGACCTGCCACACCGGACCCAACCAGAAGTGGACCCTGCCCTGATCCCGCTCGGTGCCTTCGGCCCGCGCGGAACGGCGGAACGGGCGTACAGCGCGGCGGCCTGCGTACTGCCGGCGGCCGCGCCGACCGCCCGGACGGCAAGTGTCCGACGCGGCGACGACCGGGCCGGACGGTAGGTGAACATGCTGATGTCGCCGGGGGGCGGCCCTCGCACGACGAGTGGTCTGCCCCCCGTGTCCGCACCGGCACGCCGCTCACCGTGGGCCGGGTGCGGGAGGCCGCGTTCGCGCATCACCGTGCGGAGCGCGCACGGCGCGGTGGTGGCATCCGGTCCGTCAGCTTCCCAGGGTGAAGAAGTGCAGCGGGCTGTTCGGCTCGAAGCCGATCCGCGGATACATGGGGGCCCCGGCGGCGGTCGCGTGCAGCGTGGCGCGGGTCAGCCCGGTGGCCCGGGCGCCTTCGTACAGGGCCTTGCGGGTCACCGCCTCCCCGTACCCCCTGCGCTCCCATCGCGGATCCGTGGCCACGAGTACGACGAAGAGGCGGCCGTCCGCTTCCACGGCCCCGGCGCACGTCACCGGAACGCCGTCCCGCATGCCCAGGTAGGCGTGCACCCCCGTCCTCCACAGCTTTGAGCCCACGAGGCCGTCGCGGCCGGCCTCCAGCGGCATGCCGTAGGCGCGCGAGTTGAGGTCGGCGTAGGCCCGCAGGTGCTCGTCCGTGCCGACCCGCGTGAACGTCAGGTCCGGGTGCGCCGGTTCGGGGACCGGCAGCAGGTCGCCGGCCATACCGGTGCCCGAGAAGGCGTGCACCAGACCGGCCCGCTCGGCCGCTTCCGCCAGGCGCGGGCGCGCCCCGGCGTCGAGGAGGTCCTCGAAGACCCACAGAAAGCCCGCGTGCCTCTTCGACCGCATGATGTCCGCCGCCTGACCCAGCCGCTTCTCCATGAGGCCCGCGTCCGCCCCGGCGTCGGTGAGCGTGACGCAGTTCCAGAAACCGAACCGGCACTCCGCCCAGCGCACCGCGATGCCCGGCAGGTCCCGTACGTCCGCGCCCGGGTCCCGGTCGAGCACCATGCCCCGCCAGACCGTGGCGAGCTGCTCCATCGATTCCACCGCGTCAGCCGAGTTCCGCGTCACCTTGTCCCCTTCGCTCGATCACCGGTCGGGACATGTCTGCCCACCGGGACCGGCGATGCACGCCCGAACCGGCCGGAACGGACCCGCTCACGGATGATCCGGCAGCCGGAGCCACTCCTCCCAGGTCAGGTCCCGGCCGATGAAGCGCGGCCGTTCGAAGGGCCAGTCCTCGGCGATCCAGCGCGGCACGAACGCCTCCAGTGCCCGCTCCAGCGCGCCGCCCACCTCGTCGTCCACCACCCACCAGGAAATCTCGGCGTCCGCCCCCTGCTTCTCGGGCGGGTCGATGTAGACGCAGCCGCGCAGGGCGGTGCGGTCCGCGTTCTCGATCGTGTAGTTGAACGACTCGTGCGCCTCGATCTCCGCGGCGTGCCGCTCCAGGTCGGCGAGGTTCGCCTCGTACGACATCGTGGTCGCCGGCCAGCCCCACGCGGGGCCGAAGATCGACCACAGCCGCTCCCGCGAACCCATCACCGTCGGGTAGTCCAGCGGCGCGTCCGCACCGCTGATCGGGCGCAGCCGGTGGCCTCCGCCGTCGGGTATGCCGACGTGGAGGGGATGGACGAAATCATGCGGAAGCCAGGTCATGGGCGTGAGCCAACCAGGCCGGGAAGCGCCGCGCAAAGGGATATCGCCGCGGCCGACCGGTGTCACGTGGCGCGGTGGAGTCCGTCCCGCGCGTCGGCCGCCGTTCCCGGACCGGACGTGGCGGGGGGCAGGGGCGGCAGATTCGAGGCGAGGTCCGGCAGCAGGACGGGTTCCAGCCGGACCCGCTCCTGCCTGCCCAGGTAATCCTCCAGTTCCGACGGCCGGTAGCCGGTGTCCCGGTCGTAGCGCTCCTTGGCGGGCACCGCCAGGAACTCGTTGCCGTCGGGCTCGCCGTGGTCGTCCACCGCCTTCCCGAGCGGCCGGTGCAGCGGCCCGGCCAGCCGGTACACGCCCCTCCGTGAGGCGTGGAGAGTGCCCGAACCGTCCGGCCGTACACGGAAGTCGACGCATTCCTCGGGCTTCATCACCCGGGGCCCCTCCGTGCTGAGCGCATCGGCGTCGAACTCCAGCCCGTGCCTGCGGGCATGGTCGACCATCCACAGCAGGGCGATGTCGGACAGTCCCGTCTCCTCGTAGCCGCCGCCGACGTCGCTGTGCACCCCGGCGAACCACACCTGCTTCAGCTCCTGGCCCCGCGCGGCGGAGCCGGGACGCCGGTGCCACAGGGCCGGCCGGAACGCCGAGCGCTGTTCGTCGACGGCCAGCGCGTGGAAGGCCGCCACGACCCGGTCGCCCAGCTCGGTGTCGTGGAACGCCCAGCGGCGGTTGAACCGGTCCGCCGCCGGCCGCAGCCACGGGGCGTCCGGGACCGGGATGCCCAGGGCGCCGACGGTGTCCCACACCCCGACGAACCTGATCTCCGTCTCGCGCGCGTACGAGCGGCGGAACAGCGTGGCGGCCGCGCCGTTCGGCTGCTCGACGCGGTCACGGTACAGAGCCCAGGCCTCCGGGATCCGGTCGGCGTGGTCCCGGCGCAGGATGCCGCTGTTGTGCACCAGCCCCGCCAGGCTGCGGGCGGTGAACGCGCCCCGGCTGAAGCCGAAGAGGAACAACTCGTCGTCGGGCTCGTACGTCTCGACGAGGAACCGGTAGGCGTCCACGACGTTCCGGGACAGTCCCGCACCGAACGCGCCGCCACGCAGCCGCTCCCGCCGGTGGGTGCCGACACCGCTGTGGTAGTAGACGCGCTGTTCCTTCCCGGCGGCGGACCCGGGGCGCACGGACAGGGCGACCTTGGCGACGTTGGTCTTGCTCGGCTGGTCCGCGAAATTCCATGTGCCGTCACAGCAGACGACCAGACGCTTGGCCATGACCATCCTCCTCGCGAGAGCGCGGAGCGGCGCACAGCACCACTTCCAGGGCCTCACCGCCTGGCACCCCGCGCCATGCGGCACATGCGGCACATGCGAGGACGTCACCGGGAGGGCCGTCCCGGCAGCGGCGGTCGCCCCGGCCGTCATGCCCGCAGCCCGAGCCCGACGCCAACTCCATCCGATGCGGCGGCCATTGACGGGCAGGACGGCCGTCCCTAGCATGGCGCCGCATCATTACATCGATGTAAAGCGCTGCGCGGCCCATCCCCGCCATCCCCTGCCATGGCCTTCCGGCCGAGATCCACTCCCGGAAAGGACCCCCCTGTGCCTTCCAGGCATCTCCCACGTCCCCGCGGACACGTCGCCCTGCTCGTCGCCGCCCTCCTCGGGCTCGTCCTGGGCCTGCTGCCGACGGCCGCCGCCCCGGCCGCCGCGGCTTCACCCAAGGCTCCCGGACCAGGCGCCGCCGCCGCGGCAGCCGGGACGTTCCGCAACCCGCTCAACACCGGCCCCGACCCGTTCATGACGCACTGGAACGGGAACTACTACCTCACCACCACCCAGGGCAACAGCATCAGGATGTGGCGCTCACCGTCCCTGGGCACCCTGCTGACGGCCGACCCGATCACCGTGTGGACGGACTCCGACCCGTCCCGCAACCGCAACATCTGGGCCCCGGAGTTCTACCGCTTCGGTGACCGCTGGTACCTCTACTACACGGCCGACGACGGCGTCGACGAACACCACCGCCTGTACGTCCTGGAGTCGGAGCGCGACGACCCGGCCGGCCCGTACCACTTCAAGGCGAAGCTCGCTCCGCCCAACCACGCCGACGACTTCGCCATCGACGCGGGCATCCTCCAGCTCGGCGGCCGGCTCTACCTCGCGTACAGCGGCATCAACCAGTACCAGCACAACGGGCTCAACATCGCCCCGATGTCCGACCCGTACACCGTTTCGGGCAACGCCGTCGCCATCGACGCGGCCGGGGGATGCCCCGAGGTGCGGGAGGGCCCGGAGTTCCTGTACCGCAACGGCCGGGTGTGGATGACCTACTCCGCGTGCGACACGGGCAAGCCGGACTACCAGGTCTGGATGATGTCGATGCCGCTGAACGCCGACCCGCTCGTACCGGGGAACTGGCGGCAGCACCAGGGCGCGGTGTTCTCCCGGGCCGACGACCGGGGCGTGTTCGGGCCGGGCCACCACGCCTTCTTCCGCTCCCCCGACGGCAGTGAGGACTGGATCGTCCACCACGCCAAGACCACGTCCCGGAACACGTACGGCAACCGCACGACCCGGGCGCAGAAGTTCACCTGGCGAGCCGACGGAAGCCCCGACTTCGGCCGCCCGCTGGCGATGGGAGCCACCCAGGACCTGCCGTCCGGGGACCCCGGATCCGGCAACTACTGGATCAACGACGACGGACGGTCCAGCGGCCCCGGCGGCGTCACCTACAGCGGCGCCTGGAACTCCGGCACGGGCTGCGCCACGCAGTGCTTCTGGAGCGACGACCACTGGAGCGACCGGGCCGGCGCCACGGCGACCTTCTCCTTCACCGGCACCCGTATCGTCCTGCTCTCCGTCCAGGACACCGGCAACGGCTACGCGGCCGTCAGCGTCGACGGCGGCCCCGAACAGCGGGTGGACTTCCACGGCCCGATCCGCGTCGGCGAGGCGGTGCAGTACACCAGCCCACGTCTCGCGTACGGCAGCCACACCCTCCGGGTCCGGGTGACGGGACAGCACAACTCCCAGTCCGGAGCGTCCTTCGTGAGCGTCGACCGCGCCGAGGTCTACGTGAACTGAAACCACCCCGCCGGCCGTCGGTGAACCGGTTCACCGACGGCCGGCCCTCGGCTCACGGCAGCACGCGGTACGTCAGGTGCGTGACCAGACTCGCCGACCGCGACGTCACCTGCTCCAGTTCCACCGGCGGGACACCTTCGAACAGCCGAGTGCCGGCGCCGAGGGTGAGCGGCACGATGTGCAGCCGCAGCTCGTCGATCAGGCCGGCGGCGAGGTACTGGTTCACGGTGGTCGCGCCGCCCTGGACCGCGACATCGCCGTCACCGGCCGCCGCGCGCGCCTGCGCCAGTGCCGACGCGATTCCGTCGGTGACGAAGTGGAACGTGGTGCCGCCGTCCATCGGCTGCGGCTCGCGCGCGTGGTGGGTGAGCACGAACACCGGCGCGTGGAACGGCGGATCCTCGCCCCACCAGCCGTTCCACTTCCGGTCCCACGCGCCGCGCACCGGGCCGAACATGTTGCGCCCCATGATGAACGCGCCGGCCGCGCTCATCCGGTCGATCTCGGTCCTGTTCTCATCGGGCGTGTCGAACATCCAGGCGTGCAGCCGGGCCCCCGACCCGTCGCCGCCGTCGTCACCGAACGGCCGTTCCTCGGTCTGGCCGAGCCCCGCCGAGTAACCGTCGGCCGAGATCGTGAGATCACAGATCACCCTGCTCATGCGTGTGGTCCTCCTGGTACGTGTCAGTGGTGGTGACCGTGGCGGCCGAGGGTCTCCACGGGGGTCGCGCCGGGGCGGGTCCACTGCGGTACGGGGCGGCTGGTCGGGCCCCAGGTCGCGTTCCCGTCCGCGTCCGAGCGCCAGGACCAGCACGGGCTGCCCCCCTCGGGCCGGCCCTCGGGGTTGTCCTCCCACGCCTCGCCGCGGCCGTAGGGCGTCATGTCGAGCAGGCCGAGGGAGCCGTTGACCCGTTCGTTGCCGCGGCCCGTCGTGGAGTAGGTGAGGAACGCGCGGTCGCCGTCGCGGAGGAAGGAGGTGAGGTACCCCATGTCGCCGCCGACCGGCGCGTCGACGCCGCGCACCGAGTACCAGGGCTGGGTGTAGCCCATGAACGCGACGTAGGAGGCCACCTCGTCCCAGGGGCCCGTGGTCAGGACGGCGAACGAGACGCCGCGGGCGTTGAGGTAGACGGCGTCCTTCAGGTGCCAGGCCGTGGTGGTGCAGCCCTCGCACTGCCCCTGGTGCGGCGCGCCGTCGTACCACATGTGCTTGTAGACCACGAGTTCGTCGCGTCCCTGGAACAGCTCCAGGAACGGGACCGGGCCGTCGGGGCCGACGACCTCGACCGTGCCGTCGAACTCCACCATCGGCAGCCGGCGGCGGGCCGCGGCGACGGCGTCGCCCTCGTGGGTGTGGGCCTTCTCGCGGACCAGCAGCTCGTCCCGTGCGGCCTGCCAGGTGGCCAGGTCGACCACGGGCGGGCGTCCGGACGGCGCGGTGGCCGGGTCTTCCGGTGTGGTCGTCATGGTGTCCTCCGTGGTGCCTGGTGCCGGGCGGCGCCGTACGACGACGCTCTACGACGCTCACCAGTGGAGACCCGCGGCGGGGCCGGAACTCATCGCACCGGCGAGCACCGATTCCGACGCGCGGAAGGCGAACCGTTCCCGGACCTGCGCGTCCTCGGCGGCAACGCACCGCAGGCCGGCCTGCCGATGCCGGTGACCGCGCTCACCGGGCGCCGCTCACGGGCGCGGATCGACCTGGTCGTCGGCGCGGGCGTCCACATCCCGGGCTGTGGCGCGCCACTGTTCCCCGGCGCCGGCCCTAGCGCTCCGCTTCGGTGAAGCGGTCCAGGCCGAGCACGGCGAGCAGTTGCAGCTTCTCGTGGCCCTCGGTGCGCGGCGGAGCCGTGAGCACGAGCAGTGTCTGGGACTGGTCCTCGGTGAACAGCGCCTGGCAGTCCAGCTCGATCGCGCCGAGTTCGGGGTGGATGAGCGTCTTGTGGTCCTCGAAGCGCTGCGCCACCTCATGGCGGGCCCACAGTTCGGCGAACTCCTCGTTCGCCTTCTGGAGGGCGCGCACGAGTTCACCGGCCCGCGAGCGCGGGCCGCGCAGCCCGTGGGCGGCCCGCAGGTTCGCGACCTGGGCGCGGCTCTGCCGGGCGTGGTCGGCCTCGGGATAGATCGACCGTTCCGCGGGATCGGTGAACCAGCGGTAGATCGCGCTGCGGGCGAGACCCGTGTGCTTCGACGCGTCCCCGAGCAGGGCGGCGGCCATCCTGTTCTGCACCAGCGTCTCGCCGAGGTCGGTCAGAACGAGCGCCGGGGTGTCGTCGAGCCGGTCCAGCACCCGCAGCAGCGCGGGAGCGACATGCGGCGAGGCCGACAGCGACACCGGTGCGTTGTGCCCGGCTATCCGGTACAGGTAGGTGCGCTCGTCGCCCGTCAGCCGCAGCGCCCGGGCGAGCGAGGCCAGCATGTGCTCGCTGGGCTGCGGCCCGCGCCGCTGCTCCAGCCGGGTGTAGTAGTCGGTCGACATCACGGCCAGCGACGCGACCTCCTCACGCCGCAGACCCCGGGTCCGCCGGCGTGCGCCTGAGGGAAGGCCGAGGTCCTCCGGCTGCAGTGCCTCGCGGCGGCGGCGCAGGAAGTCGGCCAGAGCTGCACGGTCCATGGAGACGATTATCGTCCGGCACCGGTGCCCGAGCCAGGGATCGCCGGTCCCCCGACAACCGGTCTCTGCCCCCGCGGCGGCGGACCGGCGACGATCGGGGCATGAACATCTCCGGAAACACCATCTTCATCCCCGGCTCCACCAGCGGCATCGGTCTCGCTCTCGCCCTCGAACTGAAGGCCAGGGGGAACACCGTCATCGTCGGCGGCCGACGCACCGAGCTGCTGGAACGGATCGCGGCCGAGCACCCCGGCATCGACACCGTGCAGATCGACACCGCGGACGCCGACAGCGTCACCTCCGCCGCGAAGCGGGTGCTGGACCGTCACCCGGACCTCAACGTCCTCGTCACCATGGCCGGCGTGATGCGCGTCGAGGACTGGCGCGATCCCGCGTCGTTCCTCGCCTCCGCGGAGTCCACGGTGACGACGAACGTGCTCGGTCCGATCCGTCTGATCGCCGCGTTCGTCGAGCACCTGCAGGCGCGGCCGGACGCCACGATCATGACCGTCTCCTCGGGCCTGGCCTTCACGCCGCTCAAGGCCACGCCGAGCTACAACGCCTCGAAGGCGGCGATCCACATGCTCAGCGAGTCCATCCGGCTGCAGTTCGCCGGCACCTCGGTGAAGGTCGTGGAACTCGAACCGCCGTCCGTCCGCACCGCGCTGCTGCCCGGACAGGAGGAGAACGAACACGCCATGCCGCTCGACGAGTTCGTCGCGGAGGTGATCGGTCTGATCGAGACCCGGCCCGACGCGAAGGAGATCCAGGTCGAGCGCGTGAAGTTCCTGCGCTACGGCGAGGCCCGCGGCGACTACGACCAGGTCGTCGAGACACTCAACGGCACCGACCCGCACGGAAAGTGAGCCGGAACCACTCGCCACCACGCACCCGCCCGGCCTGTCGGCGCCGCGCCGTGGGCTGCCGGGACACACCGCGTTCCTGACCCGTCGGACCGGGCGTGCGGTGCGATCGGTCCGAGGCCGGGGACCAGGTGACGTGGATGCCGCCGGCCGCCTCCGCGCAGCGGTGACGAGGCGGTTCAGGAGGCCCGGGCGCGTGGCTCCTCACTTCATGCGGATCACCACGTACGTCTCGCCGTCCCCCGGCGGCCGTGTCCAGGAGCGGGTGGTGAACGTGTGCAGCCGCCCGTTCACGATCGCGTGGCGCGGCAGATGCGCACCGAACTCCCCGGCCACCGCTTCCAGCAGCGGCCGTTCCGCCTCGGCGGCGTCCTCCGGAGCACCGAAGAACCGGCTCGGGTCCAGCGCCCGCGGTATGTCCCCGCTGCGCCGGACCTCTCCGTCCGCGTAGGTGAACGCGTACTGCTCGACGCCGTCCCGCGCCACCGAGAGATGGAAGAACGGCTCCCCGTGCCATGCTCTGAGGCCGCTCCACACCACCACCGCGCGGGTGCCCGCGCCGGCGGCCGGGGCGGGGGAGACGAACCGCCGCCGGTCGAACGAGGCGGGGTCGCCGTCGAAGGCGAAGCTCCAGCCGGTGCCGGCCCGGCCGACCGCCATGAGCGCCCTGTCGTCGTAGGACGAGAACTCCCTCCGGTTGTGCAGCAGCCTGCTGCGCGCGTCCCGGAGGGTCATGGGTTCGTTCAGCACCGTGCCGTCCCCGTCCGCCAGACGGGCCGGCAACTCCTCCGGCTCCACCCCTTCCACCAGGACGAACCGGTAGGACGTGCGGTTGTTGCCGCGGTCGGGCTCCGCGAGCCAGGCCAGGCCGTCCGGGTCGAGCCCGGCCGCCGGCCCCGGTGCCTCGCCCGTCCGCCCGCCCCGCGGGGTGGACAGCAGCTCACGGCCCCGCTCCGGGGTCAGCAGCGGCCCGAGCAGGGGGTCGGCCACCCACCCCAGCGGCGCCAGGAGGTCCGGCCCCAGCGGCTCCCACGAGGGCAGGGCGTCCATCAGGGTCCGCCACCCCCCGTCGGTGTCCCCCCACCGCGTCAGCTCCCGGGCCCGCTCCACCGCCTCCCCGAACGGCCCGGCCGCCGTGTACCGGTACGTGCCGCCGCGCATCCGCTCCAGCGTCGCGTAAGCCAGTGACATCAGGTCCTCGTCGGCGCCCCGCAGGTGGAACTTCAGAGTGGAGTCGTCCCGGTACGAGTGCGCCGCGTACTCGGCGACCAGGAGCGGCAGCAGTTCGGACGCGTACCGAGGGTCCGTCACCAGCCCGTCGAAGTACACCATGTACGTCTGCCCGAGCAGGCGGCGTATCTGGTCGCCCAGCCCGGCGGCCCGCGGCCTGTTGTACCCCTTGGCCTCGTCCAGCGCCTTCCCGGCCCGCTCCCAGCCGCCGCGCAGCGCCTCCAGCCGGGCCTCCTCCACCGCGGCGTCCAGCTTCCGCGTCGTGTCGTTGACGAACTCCGGCTCCCCGTCGCGCGGCTGCGCCCGCAGGCTGTGGAACTCACGGTGCATGTCCCGCATGAACGCGAGGAAGCTCGCGTGCCGCTCGGGCGACTCGGCCCGCCAGCTCGCCCACGTGTACACGGCCCACTCGCCGTCCTCGTCCACGTCCTCGGGATCCATCAGGACGTAGGTGACGTCGGACTCGACGTCGAGCTGCAGCCCGCGCCGCCAGAGGTCCGCCTCCCGCCGCTCCTCGGGCCCGGCGTCCTCGTCCAGGTACTCCTCGAACATGACCGCGAGTCCCGACTCGTCGTCGTGCCAGCGCGCGTCCGCGGTCCCCGCCAGCAGCGACACGAACCCACCCGCGTGCCGCCACCCGTCGCTGACCTTCAGGAACTCCCGGTACGAGGGCGGCATCCGCCGGCCGAGGCGCTTCTCCATGGCCGTGATCCGTTCCTCGGACGCGGGCGGGAACCCCAGCCACCGTGCCTGCCGGGCGGCCTCGTTCTCCTCGTCCCGCGCGCTGTCCGGCAGGGAATCCGCCCACTCCCCGCTCCACTCGAGCAGGAACGGCCGCCAATCGAAGGGTGAGTTCTCCGTCATGCTCCGATGCTGTCACCCACCACTGACAGTCCCGGGCGAGTGCCGGAAGTCCTCGGCCGAGGACGATGTCCCCCGAGCGGGAAGGCACGGCGTCCAGGGCGGAGAGCGTCGTCTCGTCGAGCGTGACCGCTCCCGTCGCCACGTTCGCCTCCAGGTGTCCGGGGCCGGCCGTGCCGGGGATCAGCAGGACGTCGGGGGAGTGGTGGAGCAGCCGGGCCGGACCCACCTGACCCGGGCGGCACCGCTGAGGCCGATCGCGAGACCGGCCGTGATCGCGTGCGGTGAAGCCGCGTGACGGGGGTACCGGCTGGGTGACGCGTGACGGTGCGGCTCGGGAGGGCGACGATGGAAGCGATGGGTCAGTTGCGACAGCTCAGGGCCGTGTACGCGGGCGGTGTGGTCGCCTGGACTCTCTGCCTGTTGCTGACCCTGGTCCAGGAACACGGGTCGGCACGGCAGGTCGTGGTGCTGCTGGGCCTGCTCGCCGTCTTCCTCGTCCTGCTGCTGTGGTCGACCTGGTGCCTCTGGGAAGCCGGGACGCGCCGTTCGCCGGACCGGCCGGGAGACACGGCGAACGCGCGGCCCGAGCAGTCCTGACGGAATCGACGGCAGGTCCGGTGCGGGCGGATCCGCGGACGAACGCCGGCCAAGGCGATGCCGTCGCGGCACGAGGCCGCACGCCGGCCGCCAAGTCCGGGTCCCCCGACGCGTCTGTCGGCGCGACGGCCGGGCATACGGGCTTCATCCCCATGAGAGGAGCTCGTTCATGCTCGGTATGGTCGCGGCGGTGCTTTTCTTCATCGCGTTTCTGATCAACGCGGCGGAGATCGGCACCAACGACGTGTTCTCTTCGGTGAACGTCATGCTGCTGGGGCTGACCGCCCTGGCCCTGCACGTGGCGGGAGTCGGGACCGGCTGGTCCCGCCGACGCTGACCCGGTCCCGCGCGGGCCCGGCACAGGTGTCACCGGGCCCGCGCAGTCCTGTCCGCCGCGGCCCTCGGCCGCGGCCTGCCCGGGCCCTGCGCGGCGCCGAGCGCGTGGGACTCGACGACGGTGCCGCCCGGGTGGGCCGAGAGCTGCCCGCGGAACGGCCTCTCAGCCGATGCGGGCCCCCGCGCCGCCGACCCGGACACGCGGGTCACCCGCGCGCAGCGTCACCGTGAGCCGGCCCGGGCGGCCCAGGTCCTCGCCCTGGTGCAGGGTGAGAACGGCGTCCTCGGGGACGAGGCCGAACTCACGGGCGTACGCCCCGAACGCGGCTGCCGCGGCGCCGGTCGCCGGGTCCTCGACGACGCCGCCGACGGGGAACGGGTCACGGACGTGGAAGACGGTGGCCGACTCCCGCCACACCAACTGGACGGTGGTCAGGTCCAAGCGGTGCATGAGGGCTTCGAGGCGCGCGAAGTCGTACGAGAGATCCGCGAGGCGGGCGCGGGTGGCCGCCGCGAGAACGAGATGGCGGGCGCCGGCGAACGCGATACGGGGCGGGAAGGCCGGGTCGAGATCGGCGGCCGGCCAGCCCAGCGCGGCGAGCGCCTCCGCGAGGTCGGCGTCGGCGATCTCCTCGACGTGCGGCTCCACGCTGGTGAGCGTGGCCCTGACCGTCCCGTCCTCCTCGGCCACCTCCACCGGCACGGTGCCGGCCCGCGTCGCGAACACCAGCTTCCCGGGGCCCGTCCGCTCGGCGAGCGCGATGGCGGTCGCGACGGTGGCGTGTCCGCAGAACGGCACCTCGGCCTTGGGGCTGAAGTAACGGATGCCGTACGTCCGTCCCTCGGGGCCGTCGAGGTCCTTCGGGGGCGGGGTGAGGAACGCGGACTCCGAGTAGCCGAGGTCGGCGGCGATGGCCAGCATGTCCCCGTCGTCCAGAGCGGTGGCGTCCAGAACGACACCGGCGGGGTTCCCGCCGTCGGGACTGCTGGAGAAGGCGGTGTACCGCAGTACCTCGGGCCGTGGCGCATTCGTCGTCATGTTCGCGGCAACGCGACGCGGACCCGCGGCTATTCCTGGACGCGGGGGAAGTTCACGCATAATCGGTTGCCCGCCGACGGTGGCGGTGGATGCAATGTCCGGCATGACGACCCAGGCGCGCCCGCCACGGCGGGAAGAGACGAACGCGTACCACCGGGCCCTGCCACTGTGCGGTCCGCATCGTCACACGGGAGACGCCGACGCATGAGTGCGCCCTCAGCGCCCTCAGCGCCGTCGTCCGGGGCCGGACGGACCGACGGACCGTCCGTCCGGATCGGCGCTCTCGTTCCACTGACCCCGCCCGGCTGGGTCGAGGCGGGCCGGCACTTGCTCGCCGGACTCGAACTGGCCGTGCGCGAGGTCAACGACGCCGGCGGGATCGCCGGAAGACCACTCGAGCTGGTGGTCCGGGACACCGCGGCCGATCCACGGAGAGCCGCGGCGGCCGTGGACGAATTGGCCAGCCTGGGCGTGGCCGCCTTGGCGGGGGAGTACCACAGCGTCGTCGCCCGTGCCGCCGCGGCCCGGGCCGACGCCCTCGGACTGCCGTTCCTGTGCTCGTCGGCGGTTCTCGACGCGCTCACCGAACAGCCGACGCGATGGGTCGCGCGCCTCGCCCCGGCGCAGTCCCACGGCTGGCGGATCTACGCGGACTTCCTCCTCGGCGCGGGGCACAGCCGCATCGCCGTGGCGGCCGCGCCGAGCGCCTACTGGGCATCCGGGGCCCGCATCCTGCGGGACCACCTCGCGCCACGCGGCGGGACCCTCGTCGAGCTCGACATGAGCACGCTCGCCCCCACGGCCGTGTGCGACGCACTCGCCGGCCAACGCGCGACAGCGCTCCTCCTCCTGGTCGGCCACCCCGAACCGGCGGTGTCGATCGTCAGGTCCGTCCGCCGCGACCAGCGCCTCGCCGGGATCACGATCGGTGCTCCGGCCGGGCAGCCGGAGTTCGCCCCATGGGCGACCTTGCCGGGCGGGGACGGCGCCGCCGTCCCGTTCCTGCGCTACCTGCCCCGGCGTCTCGGCCCACTCGGCGCACGAGTCGGTGCGGCCCTCCGCGAGCGGCTGGGCGAAGCGCCCTCCTTCGTCGCCTTCGAGGGCTACGACACGGTCGTCGTCCTCACCGATGTGCTGCGTTCCCACGGCGGGGACCGGGCGGGCACGGCCGAGCCCTGGTCGAGCGTCGAGGTCGAAGGCACCCGCGGGCGCATCCGGTTCTCCCGCCCGCCGGGCATCAGCGTGTGGCAATGGGCCTGGCCACCCGTCCAGGTCGTCGACCGGGACCCGGCGGAACCCGACCGCCTTCGGATCCTTCACACCGGCTGAGAGTCCGGCGGGCGAGGCGGTTTTATAAGCTCGTGCGGGGAAGCGTCGGATGCCTGGTGTGTGCGCCTTGAGGAGGCGGTAGTGCTCGGAAGGAGCGCGCGGTTGCTCGCGGGCGCCGTGATCGTGGCCTGCATGGTGCTCCTCGGGCCCAGTGCGCCGAGCGGAACGCCCTTCGCCAGGCCACTGCCCGACGATGCCGTCAGCGACGTCGTGCCGAACCGGGTCATGACGTGGAACATCTGCAACCCCTGCGAGACGAGCAACGTCGACCGGGCGGCGGAGATCGCCACATACGCGCCCCAGGTCATCGGCCTGCAGGAAGCGTGCGTGCGTGACGTCGAGAGGATCCGGGACTATCTGAGGCGCCTTTACGGGCTGGTGTACCACGTCGAGTACGGGTCGGTCCTACGGAACTGGGGCCGCTGCGGGGGAGCGCCGTGGAGCCCGGGAGCCTTCGGCCAGGCGATCCTCTCGGCGGCACCGATGACGGACCACGTCAATGCGGAATACCCCGACGGAGGATCCGAGGACCGCGGGTACATGGCGGTCACCACCACGGTGGGCGGCCGGTCCGTACGGGTCTTCAACACGCACCTCGCCGAACGACGTCAGGAAGAGGTGAGGGCGGACCAGGCCGGCGTGCTCGCCGAGGTCATCGCCCGGCACGACCGCGCGATCGTTCTCGGAGACTTCAACGCCGTGCCGGGCGCTCCCGAACTCTCCCGGATCTGGGCACTGGCCGAGGACACGGATCCCCAGTGTCTCCCCTCGCGGGCCGGCACCTGCGAGACGACCACCGACTGGCACAGCAAGTTCGACTACGTCTTCCTGCGAGGCATCACCCCGCTCGGACACCGCGTGGAAACCACCCCGCACTCGGACCACCACATGCTGCACACCGACGTGGCGGTCGGTGAGACCGTCCCGCTCCACGCTGGTCACGCGCCCACGCCGGCCGACAGCCGTGCCCAGGGCATCGGCCGTGTGCGGCCCCCTCGGTCGGAGCGGTCAAGCGCTTGACACCGAACCGTTCCCGGCAGGCGCACACGCGGAGCCACGGGCGGCACCCCGCCGGTGCGAGAGGGCGATCAGCTCTCGTCCGGGACGGCCATCTCCCCGAGGAGGGACCAGTCGTCCTGCGGAACCGTCACGTTGACGATGCGCGGCGTCTCCACGAGGTGGGGCGGCAGCGTCGCGCGTGCGGCGGTGAAGTGCTCGGACCGCACGTGCGCGGCCCCGGCCTCGTCGTCCCGGAAGGCCTCGACCAGTACGTACTCGGTCGGGTCGTCGACACTGCGGGACCAGTCGAACCACAGACATCCCGGCTCGTCGCGGGTCGCCTCGGTGAACTCACGGGTGATCTCGGGCCACGCGTCGGCGTGCTCGGGCAGGACGCGGAACCTGGCGGTGATGAAGATCATGACTCTCCTGGGGATGTCGTGGTGACCGGTCAGGGGACGAGGAGCGCCCGTCCGGCGCCCAGGTCGTCCAGGACATCCTGGCATCGGTCGAGGGGATATGCGCTGATGTGCGGTCGTACCTTCCCCCGGGCGGCGAGCACTGTCACCTCGCACAGGCCGTCGTAGCTGAAGAGGCCCTGCTCGCGGTGGACGTCGTCACCGTACTTCCGGGCCCGCCGCCCTCGAGCGGCCGTGGCCCGGTCACGGATCCGCGCATGCTGCTCACCGGTGCGCGCCGACGAGCACCACCGCACGAGCCCGCGGCGGTGCACCCGCGCCGCGGCACCGGTTGTCGGCCCGGTCTCCGGGGAGCTCGCAGGCGGCGTCAAGCCCACCACGCGGTCGTACTCCTCCTGCCTCCGGCCCTGGTCCTGGCCGCCGCAGTCCCGGCCCGGGCCCTTGACCGTCGGGCGGCGGCCCAACCCTTCGAGTCCCGCCTCCAGTCCTGGGCGAGGAGTCCGAGCAGCACCTCGTCCAGGAACTCGCCCATCACCCAGGCCGAGGAGCGCGGCATCGCGACCACGTCGGTGCCGTAGTCCTTGCCGCGGGAGGACGGCAGCAGCCCCGACCCGATGTGCGCGGACCGGTTGTGATGGTCGATGCCCCACAGCGTCGCGGTGCCGATCGGCGTGCCGCCGGCCGACTCCACCACGGAGAACGGGACGGACCCCTCCTTCGTCTCGTCCACCACGAGCCGCGGATCCTCGGCGCCCGCCGCGTCGTCCCCGTCCACCACGGCGGCTGGGCCCACTTCACCGAGGGCCGCGACGAACTGGGGGCCGCCTTCACCGCCGCCGGCCTGGCCGACCGCCCGGACAGGAATCGGGTTCAGCGCGCCTGAACCCGCCGGACCGTGCCATGACGTATGGGGTGCCCCCGTCTTCGGACGGGGGCACCCCATACGTCGTATCGGCTCGCCCTGCGCGGGCCGCGTCGGCCGCCGGGCCGTTATGCGTGGGCGTGCCCGCGGCGATGGCCGCGCCCGTGCCCGCGGCCGGTGAACAGCCGGTACAGCGCCAGCAGAATGACGGATCCGACGATGGCCGCGATCCAGGTGGACAGCTCGAAGAAACCGTCGATCGAGTCGACCCCGAAGATCACCTTGCCGAGGAACCCTCCGAGGAGCCCTCCGGCGATACCGATGAGCATGGTGACGATGATTCCGCCCGGGTCCTTGCCCGGCATGAGCGCCTTGGCGATGGCTCCGGCGAGCAGGCCGATGACTATCCACGCGATGATGCCCATCACAGACTCTCCTTGCAGTCGGTTCGCCGTACGTGTGTCCCCGGATCGCTTCTCCTAACTGACTCGTGTGCGATTGGCGTGACTCGTTCGCATCAAGCCCCGCGTCGCCGGCCCTTGCCGGGAAAGGGCGTTTTCACGCTTTTCCGAGGGGCACACGGTTCGCCGTCGTTCGGTGAACGGGCGGTAGTCGACGAGGAGATGGGGATCCACATGAGTCGCAGGGGGACGAAGGTCGCCGCGATCACGGTCGCCGCGGTCATGGGGGGTGTTCTGACGGGGTGCGGGGACGACGGCGGGTCGACGGGTGCGAAGGACGGCGCGTCGTCGAGCGCCGGCAGGAGCGGCGGGGGCCAGGACCAGGGCACGACAGCGGTGCGAACGGCCTACGAGAAGACGGCCGAAGCCGAGTCGGCTCGGATGACGGTCGGGATGAAGCTCACCGCGGAGGGCAGGACGATCACGTCGGACGGCGAGGGCGTCCTCGATCTGGCCGAGGGCGACAGCGTCATGACCATCACCGCGCAGGGCGAGAGCATCGAGCAACGCGTGGTCGACGAGGTCCTGTACCAGAAGGCCCAGGGCCGGAACGCTCCGGGCGGCAAGCCCTGGATCAAGATCGACCTGCGGAAGGCCGCCGACCGGCAGGGCGTGAACAACCAGTGGATCGGCGACCCGGCCCGGACCGCGGCCTATGCCGAAGCGATCACCGGCGAGGACGTCACGGAGGTCGGCACCGAGAAGGTCGACGGCGTCGACACCACCCACTACCGGG
Source organism: Streptomyces sp. NPDC053426 (assembly GCF_055585405.1). Classification (NCBI taxonomy): domain Bacteria; kingdom Bacillati; phylum Actinomycetota; class Actinomycetes; order Kitasatosporales; family Streptomycetaceae; genus Streptomyces; species Streptomyces sp. NPDC053426. The sequence continues at coordinate 83,609 of NZ_JBVJKE010000016.1, forward strand.
TCTCGGTGGACGTGACCGAGCTGCCGGGCGGTGATCAAATGCGCGAGCAGCTCGGCCCGACGCTGCCGATGCAGGTCTGGCTCGACGACGAGGGGCGGCTGCGTCGCCAGCAGATGGACATGACCGTCAGGGCCCCGGCTTCCGCCTCCGCGAAGCCGGACAGCGGCGCGGCGCCGCAACAGCTCAAGATGAGCACCGTGATGGAGTTCTCGGACTTCGGCACCGAGGTCGATGCCGAGGCCCCGCCGGCCGGACAGGTGGCCGACATGACGGACAAGGCGCTCCAGCAGAGCCGGCAGCAGGGTTGAACCGAGGGAGGCCCGGTCGGCCGGGACGGTCAGGAGGGTCTCACCTCCCGACCCGCCGATGTCCTCGTGCGGGCACATGGAAGCCGGGGCGACCGGTGAGCCGTTGCTCCGCCTTCCCGCCCGGAGTCGTCACCGACGCGCCCTCGCGAACGTCCTGACGGATGAGGGCGAACGCCTGCGGGAGCATCGCCGCCGTGTGGGCGCGGGAGGAGACACGCCGTCAGCGGGTGTGGTGGGCGGTCGGGGCCGGCCGAAGGCGGGGTTCCCGGTCGTCGTACGGGCGTGGGCCGGGAGCCGTGCTTCGATCTCGGCTGCTGTCGCGGTGCCGATCGGCAGATCCATGGCGTAGCCGCCCTCCAGGGTGACGAAGGACCTGCCCACCGCGCGGGGGCGGCGGTGAGTCCCCGGTGCCGGGGACGCCGTCGACGTCGACCGCGATGTCGTTCACTCCGGGCGGGTCGGGCGGGTCGGGCGGGTTGGGCGGGTCGACAGGGTGGTCGACGCCGACGGTCTGCGCCCGGCCCTCGAGTTCGACGCTTCAGCAACTCGAGGGCTTCGGGGCGGCACGGGGCCACGTACAGCCGAGCCCGACCCTCGGCGACGAGCGGGAGAAGGCGCTCGCCAGGTGGAAGCGCAACAACGAGAACCGTCTCCGGGGCCGCGGAGAAGGCGGGGCTCTCCGGCTGCGGGCGCTGTCGGCTCAGCAGGGGAGACCCTGCCCTGACCGCCATGAGCCCTGGCCGGCCTTGCACGTGCCGCACGGATTGTTCACCGCGCGGCCCGGAACGGACGGGGGCCGATGGTCATGCGCAGGGCCCGGTGGGGCGCGGGTTGTGCGGAGGGCGGCGGCGTATCCGGCGGAGCCGGGGCCGATGACGACGACGTCACGTCGCTCACGCCGTCGCCGCCGGCTTCGCCGGGGCGATCTCGGCGATCAGGCTCTCGACCAGGGTCTTGATCCCGTCGCGGATCGGGCGCACGGCCTCGACGCCCTGGCCGGCCGGGTCGTCGAGCTTCCAGTCGAGGTAGCGCTTGCCGGGGAAGACGGGGCAGGTGTCGCCGCAGCCCATGGTGATGCAGACGTCCGACTCGCGGACCGCGTCGACGGTCAGGATCTTCGGCGTCTCCCGGGAGATGTCGATGCCGACCTCGGCCATGGCCTCGACGGCGGCCGGGTTGACCTGGTCGCCCGGGTCGGAGCCGGCGGAGCGGACCTCGACGCGGTCTCCGGCCAGGTGGGTCAGCCAGGCGGCGGCCATCTGGGAGCGGCCGGCGTTGTGGACGCAGACGAACAGAACGGACGGCTTCTTGCCAGGGCTCTCGGGCATGACGGGCTCTCTCGTCTCACGGTGGCGAACCGCCACCCATGACATCAGCACCTGCTGGTATCAACGAATGGTGATGTGACAGTATCAGCGCATGCTGACTTCAGTCGATCCTGATGTGATCCGTGCGCTGGGCGATCCGCTCCGCCTGAAGATCGTGACCCTGCTGGCGCGCGAGACGCTCTGCACGACGCACCTGGTCGAGGAGACCGGAGCCAAGCAGACCAACCTGTCCAACCACATGAAGGTGCTGCGCGAGGCCGGGATCGTGGAGACCGAGCCCTGCGGCCGCTTCACCTACTACAAGCTCAAGCCCGAGGTCCTGGCCGGTCTGTCCGAGCAGTTCGCCGAACTGGCCGCCTCGGCCCGCACCACCGCCGGGAACAAGAGGGCCTGCCCGTGACCTCCACCGAGCCCACCACCGCCCGCGCCCGGAGCGCCGACGCGGCCGGGGACGACTCGATCGTCGGGAAGCTCTCCACTCTCGACCGCTACCTCGCGGTGTGGATCCTGCTCGCCATGGCCGCCGGCCTGGGCCTGGGCCGCCTGATCCCGGGGATGAACGACACGCTCGCGAAGATCGAGATCGGCGGGATCTCCCTGCCGATCGCGCTCGGCCTGCTGGTCATGATGTACCCGGTCCTGGCCAAGGTCCGCTACGACCGGCTCGACCGCGTGACCGGCGACAAGAAGCTGATGATCTCCTCGCTGGTCGTCAACTGGATCGTCGGTCCGGCGGTGATGTTCGCCCTGGCGTGGATCTTCCTGCCGGACCTGCCCGAGTACCGCACCGGCCTGATCATCGTCGGCCTGGCCCGCTGCATCGCCATGGTCGTCATCTGGAACGACCTCGCCTGCGGCGACCGCGAGGCCGCGGCCGTCCTCGTCGCGCTGAACTCGGTGTTCCAGGTGGTCGCGTTCGGGCTGTTGGGCTGGTTCTACCTCGACCTGCTGCCCCGGTGGACGAACCTCGGCGACGGCCGGGGCCTGGACGTGTCCGTGGGACACATCGCGCTGAACGTCGTCGTCTTCCTCGGCGTCCCGCTGCTGGCCGGCTTCCTGACCCGCCGCATCGGCGAGCAGAAGCTGGGCCGTGCCGACTACGAGGCGAAGTTCCTTCCGAGGATCGGTCCGTGGGCGCTGTACGGGCTGCTGTTCACGATCGTGGTCCTCTTCGCCCTGCAGGGGAAGACCATCACCTCGCAGCCGCTGGACGTCGCCCGGATCGCCCTGCCGCTGCTGGTGTACTTCGCGGTCATGTTCTTCGGCACCTTCCTGCTCGGCAAGGGCCTGGGCCTGGCCTACGACCGCACCGCGACCCTCGCCTTCACCGCGGCGGGCAACAACTTCGAGCTGGCCATCGCGGTCGCCATCGCGACCTTCGGTGTCACCTCCGGCCAGGCTCTCTCGGGCGTGGTCGGCCCGCTCATCGAGGTCCCGGTGCTCGTGGCGCTGGTGTACGTCTCCCTCGCTTGGCGACGCGGGTTCACGGCCGGGCAGCCGGGTTCATGACGCAGCACACCGATGTGGTGGTGGTCGGCGGCGGCCAGGCAGGACTCGCCGCCGGCTACCACCTGCGCCGCCGGCGCCTGGACCACGTGATCCTGGACGCCGGCACGGCGCCGGGCGGGTCCTGGCAGCACATGTGGGACTCGCTGCACCTGTTCTCCCCGGCCGAGCACTCCTCGCTGCCCGGACGGCTCATGCCCGCCCAGGTGGGCGAGGCCCACCCGGACGCCGGGCACGTGGTGGACTACCTCACCGACTACGAAAAGCGCTACGACCTGCCCGTCCGGCACGGCACCCGCGTGGACGCCGTACGCCGCGACGCGGACCGGCTCCTGGTCGAGGCGGACACCGGCACCTGGCGGGCCCGCGCGGTCATCGGCGCAACCGGCACCTGGACGCGGCCCTTCCTCCCCGCCGTACCCGGCCGGTCGGTCTTCACCGGCCGTCGGCTGCACACCGTGGACTACCGCTGCCCGGCCGACTTCACCGGGCAGCGCGTCATCGTGGTCGGCGGCGGGAACTCCGGTGCCCAGATCGCGGCCGACCTCGCCCTGCACGGCGGCGTCGAGGTGACCTGGGCGACCCGGCGCCCGCCGCGGTTCCTGCCGGACGACATCGACGGCCGCGCCCTGTTCGACGTCGCCACCGCCCGCCGCCGCGCCCTCGAGGCGGGCCGCGGCGACACCGGCGGGGTGGCCTCGCTCGGCGACATCGTCGCTGTGCCACCCGTCCGGGCCGCCCGGGACGCCGGCCTCCTGCACGCGAAGCCGATGTTCTCCCGGCTCACCGCCGACGGTGCCCTGTGGGCCGACGACAGCCACACCGCCGCGGACGCGGTCATCTGGTGCACCGGCTTCCGCCCGGCCCTGTCCCACCTGTCACCGCTGAACCTGCGCGGTCCGCGCGGTCACATCCCCACCGACGGCACGCGTGCTCTCGGAGAGCCACGACTGCACCTGCTCGGTCACGGCGACTGGACCGGCCCGGCGTCGGCCACCCTGATCGGCGTCGGCCGCCCGGCCCGGGACGCCGCCGGGGAGATCGCACACCTTCTGCGCGGCTGAAGACTGCTCGAAACGACCGTCGGGTCGGTGCCCACCCCAGGGTGGGCACCGACCCGGCACGGTTCTCGGTGCGTCAGTGGTCGGCGGCGAGTTCGCCGCTGAGCTTGCCGTGGAGCCGGGCGCTGGGGTCGTTGAGGCCCATGATCTCGACGGTCTTGCCGCGCTGGGCGTACTTGGTCTCGATCGCGTCCAGGGCCGCGACGGAGGAGGCGTCCCAGATGTGCGCCGAGCTCAGGTCGATGACGACCTTCTCCGGGTCGCCCGCGTAGTCGAACCGGCCGACCAGGTCGCCTACGGAGGCGAAGAACAGCTCGCCGGTGACCCGGTAGACCACGGTGGTGCCGTCGGGGTCGACCACGGCGGTGACCTCGGCGAGGTGCGCGACGCGCTTGGCGAAGATCACCATGGCGGTGATGGAGCCGGCGACGACACCGATGGCGAGGTTGTGGGTGGCCACGACGCAGGCGACGGTGACCACCATGACGGTGATCTCGCCCGCGGGCATCCGCTTGAGGGTCTTGGGGGCGATGGAGTGCCAGTCGAACGTCGCGAACGACACCATGACCATGACGGCGACCAGGGCGGCCATGGGAATGTCGGAGACGACCGGGCCGAAGACGATGCACAGCACCATCAGAAACGCGCCGGCCAGGAACGTCGACAGGCGGGTGCGGGCGCCGGAGACCTTCACGTTGATCATCGTCTGGCCGATCATGGCGCAGCCGCCCATGCCGCCGAAGAAGCCGGTGACGATGTTGGCGACGCCCTGGCCGACGGACTCGCGGGTCTTGTCGGAGTGGGTGTCGGTGATGTCGTCGACCAGCTTCGCGGTCATCAGCGACTCCATCAGACCGACGAGCGCCATCGCGAACGCGTACGGGGCGATCGTCGTCAGGGTGTCCATCGTGAACGGCACGTCGGGGAGGCCGGGAACGGGCAGCGAGGACGGAAGGGCGCCCTTGTCCCCGACGGCCGGCACGGCGATCCCGGCCGCGACGGTGATGACGGTCAGGACGACGATGGAGACCAGCGGCGCCGGGATCACGGTGGTGACCTTGGGGAAGAACACCATCAGCGCCAGCCCGCCGATGATCAGCGGGTAGACCGCCCACGGCACGTCGGTCATCTCCGGGACCTGGGCCATGAAGATCAGGATGGCGAGCGCGTTGACGAAGCCGACCATCACCGACCGGGGGATGAACCGCATCAGCCTCGCCACCCCCAGCGCGCCCAGGACGACCTGGAAGACACCGGCGAGGATCACCGCGGCGACCAGGTGACCGAAGCCGTGCTCGCGGTTCAGCGGCGCGATGACCAGGGCGACGGCGCCGGTCGCGGCGGAGATCATCGCCCGTCGGCCGCCGACGACCGCGATCGTCACGGCCATCGTGAAGGAGGCGAACAGGCCCACCGCCGGATCGACACCGGCGATGATCGAGAACGAGATCGCCTCGGGGATCAACGCGAGCGCGACCACCAGGCCCGCGAGGACCTCGGCGCGCCAGACCTTCGGGTCGTTCAACCAGTCGGGCTTCAGGCCGCGCAGACGCGCGGCCGGGGACAGGGCGGTGGCGGAAGACAAGAGTTCGGGAACCTGTCGTGCTCGGGCACCCCCACGGCAGGCCGGGGATGTGCGGGAGGACGCGGAGGGGCCGGGCCGGCACCCCGCGGGACGGCCCCGTCATACTCGGAGCCGGAGGACCAGAAGGGACGGAGTGGGCGGGCGTGAGGGCGCCAGGGCTCACGCCCGAGGGCGAAGCGTCACGGCGGGCAGGCGGCGGCGCCGGGCGTCATGGGCTCGCGCACGCTTCTCTCCTGCAAGAATCGGATCTTCGCCGGGGGCGGCATCGGCCCCGGAACGGCAGTGGCGGGGGCAGCCGGGCCGCCCTCACCTTCATCAACTCTACCCTAACGTTAGAGTAGAGGTCGGTGGGGTCGCACGGGACGCGGTCCGCCATGACGGAAAGGCCAGGAGCAGGGACGTGGACGGCAAGCACATGCAGATCGGCGAGGTCGCCGCGCGCACTGAGCTGTCCCTGCGCACCATCCGGCACTACGAGGAAGCCGGTCTCGTCGTCCCCTCCGCCCGTTCCCAGGGAGGCTTCCGCCTCTACACCGACAACGACGTCGCCCGCCTCATGGTCATCCGGCGGATGAAGCCGCTCGGCTTCACGCTGGATCAGATGCGCGACCTGCTGGACGCCACCGACCGCCTCGACGCCGGCGGTGAACTCGGCCCGGATGAGCGCGAGGCGCTCCTTCAGCGCGTGCGCGAGTACGAGCGGAGCGCGGCGGAGCAGGTGGAGAGGCTACGCGTCCAGCTCGCCCGCGCCGAGGACTTCGCCGCCACACTGCGGGCACGGCTGCCCGGGCACGAGCCGGCCCGGCCCTGACCGCTCCCGGCTCCGGCGGCGCGCCGTCCAGCGGACGCTGTGCCACGCCGGGTTCGACGCGGTCGCCGTGACCGAGGAGTGCTGACGGCCGTCAGACGACGGCGGGACTGCGGCGCTCGACGAGGACGACGTCGCGCCAGACGCCGTGAAGGCGCCCGATCCGCTCGCGGGTGCCGATGACACGGAAGCCGGCCCGCCGGTGGACGGCGAGGCTGGCGGTGTTCTCGGGGAAGATCCCGGACTGGATGGTCCAGATCCCGGCCCGCTCGGTGGAGTCGATCAGCGCCTTGAGCAGGGCGGAGGCGATGCCGCGGCCGCGGGCGTCGGGGTGGACGTAGACGGAGTGCTCGACCACCCCCGCGTACGCGCACCGGTCCGAGACCCTGCTCGCGGCGACCCAGCCCAGCACCGTGCCGTCCGTGTCGAGGGCGGCGAAGCGGTGCTCGGGCGGCTTCGCGGCCTCGAACGCCTCCCAGGAGGGCGGGCCGGTCTCGAAGGTGGCGTTGCCCTCGTCGATGCCCGCCTGGTAGATCGCCAGCACCTGCTCGGCGTGCTCCGCTCCCAGCGGCACCACCGTCGCGCTCAGCGCCCCGCTCACCGCTTCCCCCTCCGTCCTGTTCCGGTCAGGCCGCGGTCGGCAGGGTCAGCAGCTTGCCCATCGCGGCGAGCACCGACGGCTCGACGCGGTAGTACACCCAGGTGCCGCGCCGCTCGGAAGTGAGCAGCCCGGCCTCCTTCAGTTTCTTCAGGTGGTGGGAGACGGTGGGCTGGGAGACGCCGACGTCGGAGATGTCGCACACGCACGCCTCGCCGCCTTCGTGCGAGGCCACGGCGGAGAACAGCCGCAGCCGCACCGGGTCGCCGAGGGCCTTGAACATCCGCGCCGCGGTCTCGGCCTCCTCGGCGTTCATCGGGCGTTCGGTCAGCGGTGGGCAGCACGGCGCCACGCCCTGGCCGTCGGCGGGCTCGAGCAGCGGCAGCACCTTCGCATTCGACATGCGTCTATGTTGACATACGTCGAACCAGTGCGGCGAGGCCCGTCACCGGCGCGCGAGGCGGGCGGCCAGGCACCGGACGATCCGTTCCGCGTCCCGGCCGCGACCACTCGGCCGCCGGTGGAGGGGGCCGGGCGGCGGTGGTCGGCGGCGTGCGGCACCTGCCCGGTGAACCGCTCCGGGCCCGGCAGCGCCGGCCGGTACGGGCGCCCGAACGTCCCCTGGGCCGCCACGACCGCCCGTGCCGCAAGGCGGCCGCCGCCGTCGAGGGCCACCTCGAATCCGGATCCGGCCCGGCGTGCGGAGGTGACGCGCCGGCGGGTGCGGATGCCGGCCTTCGGACGGTCGGTGTGGGCGGTGAGGTGGGCGACGACCTCGCCGCGGTGCGGGTGGCGGTCGCGGTCGAGGTCGGACGCCTCCAGCACCACGGGCCACAGCCCACGGCGCGGCAGGGCGTGGGCGGTGGCGAGGCCGGACTGGCCACCGCCGTCACGGCGACGTCGACGTGCTCCATCGGCGAACCCCCTGGATTCGATGAATGTCTATGTTGACGCTCATCGATACAGGTGCCATGCTGGGCCGCGCAAGTCATCGACGGATGTCGAAACACGCAAGGAGTCGCCGTGAACGCGTCCGCTACCACCGAGCTGCCCGTCGTCGTGATCGGGGCAGGCCCCGCCGGCCTGGCCGCCGCCGCTCACCTGGTCGACCAGGGCATCGAGCCCCTGGTCCTGGAGGCCGGCCCCACTGCCGGCACCGCGGTGCGCGAGTGGAGCCATGTGCGTCTGTTCTCCACCTGGGGCGAGGTTGTCGACCCGGCCGCCGAAAAGCTCCTCGCCCCCACCGGCTGGACGCGTCCCGACCCGGTGACCTACCCCTCCGGCGGCGACTGGGCCGAGCTGTACCTGCAGCCGCTCGCCGACGTCCTCGGCGAGCGGGTCCGCACCGGTGCCACCGTCACCGGTGTCTCCCGGGCGGGCCGGGACCGGATCGTGGACGCCGACCGCGAGCAGCAGCCGTTCGTCGTGCACGTCGCTTACGCCGACGGCCATGAGGAGCGCGTCTTCGCCCGCGCCGTCATCGACGCCTCAGGCACCTGGGCCACGCCCGGCCCGGCCGGCGGCAGCGGACTGCCCGCGCTCGGTGAGAAGGCGGCCGCGGACCGGATCACCTACCGCGTCCCGGACCTGAAGGACCCGGCCGTCCGCGCCCGGTACGCGGGCAGGCGCACCGCCGTGATCGGCTCCGGCGCCTCCGCCTTCACCGCGCTGGCTCACCTCGCCGACCTGGCCGAGTCCGACGACGGCGCGGGCACGAGGGGAGTGTGGATCCTGCGCCGGGGCATCTCGGGTTCGACTTTCGGCGGCGGAGACGCCGACCGGCTCCCGGCGCGCGGCGCCCTGGGCCTGGCGGCCAAGGCCGCCGTCGACGAGGGCCACGCCGATGCGGTCACCGGCTTCCGCACCGAGGCGATCGATCGCGATACCGACGGCCGCCTGGTCCTGGTCGGCGAGGACGGCCGTCGCCTGGAACCGGTCGACGAAGTGATCGTCCTGACCGGCTTCCGCCCCGACCTGTCCTTCCTCGACGAACTGCGCCTCGGACTCGACGAGCGCCTTCAGGCGCCCGTCGCGCTCGCGCCGCTGATCGACCCCAACCAGCACTCCTGCGGCACCGTCTACCCGCACGGCCACCGCGAGCTCTCCCACCCCGAGCAGGGCGTCTACCTGGTCGGGATGAAGTCCTACGGCCGCGCCCCCACGTTCCTCGCGATGACCGGCTACGAACAGGTCCGCTCCGTCGCCGCCGCGATCGCCGGCGACCTCGAGTCCGCCGACCGCGTCGAACTCACCCTTCCCGAGACCGGAGTCTGCGGCGGCGCCGGCCTGTTCGACGCCCCCGACGCCGCTGAGGCCGACGGCGGTGGCTGCTGCGCGCCCGCGCCGCAGCTCGTCCAGCTCGGCGCCCTCACCCCGGCCGGGGCGGCTGCCGAGCAGGCTCGAACCCCTGCGGGCGGTTGCTGCGGCTCGTGACCAGCCTGGGCACCCCGCACGCGGGGCCGCGACCGGAACAGGGGACCGGTCGCGGCCCCGCGCATGGGGGTGCCCGCCCTCCGCGCCACGCAGATCGTGAGCTGGGGCATCGTCCACCACGCGTTCCCCGTCCTCAACCCTCGGATCACCGCCGCCACCGGCCGGCCGGGGCGACCACCGCGGCGTTCTCCCTCGCTCTCGTGGTCTCCGCCCTCGCCGGATCCGCGTCGGCCGCGTCCTCGACCGCAGCGGCCCGCGGACCGTCATGACCGTCGGCTCGGTGCTCGGCGTCGTCGGCCTGCTGATCGTGGCCGCGGCGCCGAACCTGCCGGCCTTCTCCGCCGGTTGGGCGTCGGCCGGGCTTGCGAGGGCGGCCACCTTCCACCAGCCCGCGCTCGTCCTCACCCGCTGGTCGACATCTGCGCCATCGCCCACGCCGTACGGCAATGGCGCTCCGGGAACCGCCCCTCACTGCTCGGTTTCCTCATCCGCGCATGCGCCGGTCGATCCGCTCCCGCACCTGGTGCCACAGTTGCGTGTGAAGGCCGGGGTCCAACCCCTCGGCGGCGAACACGGCGTCGGCGAAGCTGTCCGCGTCGGCGGGCGGTGCCTCCCGCAGACGCTGCTGCTCGTGGGGCGGGAGGCAGAAGCCGAGGTCGACACAGAGTTCGTAGAGGAGTTCCCCCGTCCCGGCCTTCGGGTCGCGTGGCGTCATGGAACGGCATGGTGGCACGCCCGGTCCGCGTGCGGCACGGAATCCGAGGCAACGCCCCATGCCGGAGGGGGCGTCGAGCGACAATGATCGTTGTGACGTCCCTCCACACCAACCCGCTCTTCGCCCGGCTCGCCGATTCCGAACGGATCCTCGTCGCGGGCGCGGGCGGCGGCTTCGACATCTACGCCGGCCTGCCGGTGGCCCTCTCCCTCCTGCACCAAGGCAAGGAGGTGTACCTCGCGAACCTCTCCTTCAGCGCACTCGCCGGTCTGCCTCCCGACGACTGGGCTGCTGACGACCTCGCCGTCATCACTCCTGACTCCGCCCCGCACCAGAGCTACTTCCCGGAGCGGACCCTCGCCCAGTGGCTGCGCCGGCATGGCTACCCGCCCACCGTGTATGCCTTCCCGCAGACCGGCGTACGTCCGTTGCGCGCCGCTTACCAGGCACTGACCGAACTGCACGGCATCGACGCCGTGGTACTGGTCGACGGCGGCACCGACATCCTGTTGCGCGGTGACGAGGCCGGTCTCGGCACACCGGAGGAGGACCTGGCCGGCGTGGCGGCGCTCGCCGCGCTGGACGGCATACCGAACCGGGTCGTGGTGTCCGTCGGGTTCGGCGTGGACGCCCACCACGGCGTGAACCACGTACAGGTCCTGGAGAACATCGCCGCCCTGGAGCGCGACGGCGCGTACCTCGGCGCGTTCTCGATATCACGCGCCACCCGTGAAGGCGCCCTGTACCTGGACGCGGTGGCGCACGCCCAGGACCACACCCCCGAGCACCCCAGCATCGTGAACGGCTCGATCGCGGCAGCCGTGCGCGGCTCGTTCGGCGACGTCCGGTTCACCGACCGCACGCGAGGCAGCGAGTTGTTCGTGAACCCGCTGATGTCCCTGTACTTCGCCTTCGACCTGCCGGGCCTGGCCGCCCGGTGCCTCTACCTGGACCGCATCGAGGACACCTACCTGATGCGCCAAGTCCACTCACGGATCGCCGAGTTCCGCGAATCCACGGTGACCCGCCCGCCCCGCACCTTCCCCCACTAGCGACCGGACCGGCCGCAGGCTGCGGCGTCGGCCTGGCCGGCCTCCGGCGCGGCTCCGGGCACCCGGCTGATCAGCATCGAGCGGGACGCGGAACGGGCCCGCATCGCTGCGGAGGTCTTCCGGGAACACCACCAGGTCGAGGTCCCCCACGGCGACTGGCGGCACATCGAACAGTACGGTCCGTACGACCTGCTGGTACTCGACGGCGGAGGCCAGGCCAAGGGTGACGGAACCGCAGACCCCGCTCGCCTGCTCACCGCCGGCGGCCTGGCCGTGATCGACGGCTTCACCCCGGCCACGACATGGCCACCCCACTTCAACGGCGAACCCGACGAACCCCGACCGCACTGGCTCGAACACCCCGGACTCCGAGCCACTGAGCCCGGCCCGTTCGGTCCCGGCGGCAGTTCACTCACCGTTCAGACGACCGATGGCCGTCCGGGATCGGTCGGGACGATCGCGTGCTCGTCGAAGAGCCGTTCCAGGGATTCGTGGCCGTGCTGTCGGCGGTGCGCGGCCTCGGCCGCGGTGATCGGGAGGACCCAGAGGACGCGGGCATGACCGTTCGGCAGCGGGCAGTGCTCCAGGGCGGGGCCGTGGAGGTAGGGGAGGCTGATCAGCAGGTGGTCACAGCGGGACCCGGGCAGCCATGGTTCCCCGATGGGCAGGCTGTGCCCGAGATCGAGGCGGTGACGGGTGTGGTAGGAGGCGGTCATGGCCAGGAGATCGGCGAAACGCTCGTCGCGGACGGGCGCGGTGAGGACGAACTCGAGACCGTGACCGCTTCTCTCGGTGGCGGACCAGCAGCCGGCGGTGATGTAGGCCCAGCTGTCGGCACGCGGCCCCGGACCGACGGTGAGGATCCTCAAGCCTGGTACCGCTTGGCGCCGTTCAGGTCCGAGGTTGTCATCGTCGACCGCGATCGCATGGCAGGCGAAGAAGCCGCGGACATGGGTCTCGACGCCTGCTGCCGCCTGCCGGCCGCGCTCGCTCTCGAACATGGTGGAGAGGATCTCACAGGCCCGCCCCGGCGCCCCGCCGACCACGGACGATGACCGACGGACCGGTCCACCACCGTGTCGAAGCCACCGGCCCGTGTCAGGGCATCGCCGTGACGGACCGGCCGGCCACCTCCACACGGTGCCTCGCCTGCCAGTGGCAGCGCGTCTCCCGGGAAGAAGCGTTCACCGGCCGCTGCGGCGAACCGGGACTCACGGTCCGGGGGACCGGCCGGGGCGCGCCGCGCGTGACGGTGGGCGGGCGGCGCTGCGGGGCCCGGCTCAGCTCTCGGCCGCGTTTACGACGCGGCCTTCACTCATGCGGGCTAACCGGCGGCTTCAGCTGCGCTTTTGACCCCGTGCGATGCCTAGCCTTGCCAAGACGGCGAGTGGTCAGCAGGGCGTGTGCGGCACGGTCTACGAGCCTGGGGGTGCGGTGGAGGTCAGGAACGTGCGTCACGCGTACAGCCGGCGTGAGGTTCTGCGAGGCCTGGACCTCGTCCTGCGGCCTGGTGTGCTGGCCGGCATCGTCGGGGAGAACGGTGCGGGCAAGTCCACGCTGCTGAAAATCCTGGCCGGTGATCTGCGCCCACAGCGCGGCACGGTCCGCCATGGAGGCCGTTTCGGCTACTGCCCGCAGGACGTGGTCGTCAACGACGCCCTGACCGTGCGACAGCATCTGGAGTTCTTCCGCGTCGCGCGGGGGCTGCCGGATCTGCGGCACGCCGGAGAGGTCATGGAGGTGCTTTCCTTGTCGGAGTACGCCGATGAGCGCGCCGGCCTGCTCAGCGGCGGGACCCGTCAGAAGCTGAACCTGACCCTGGCGCTGATGCACGACCCGCAGGTGCTGCTGCTGGACGAGCCCTACCAGGGTTTCGACTGGGACACCTACCAGCGCTTCTGGGACCTGGCGGCACGGCTGCGTGATGCGGGCCGCTCCGTCCTCGTCGTCTCGCACCTGGCCTACGACGCCGAACGCCTGGACGAGTTGTGGCGGCTGCGGGACGGCGTCCTGCACCCCGTGACGGCGGTGCCGGCGTGAGGCGGCACCTGCGTCTGTTCGTCACCGCGGCCCGCTTCGACCTGGTCGAGCACGCCCGCAACAGGCTCGCCATGGTCCTGGTCGCCCTGTTCATCCCCACCTGGATCAGCCTGGCCCACGCCGTCATCCCCGACAGACCCGTGACCTTCAGACTGCGGGCGACCGGCCGGCTCCTGGCACCGGCGGGCAACCAGATCACGCAGATCACCGGCGCCATCAACGCCGTCACCCTGATCACCGGGTTCATGATGTTCGCCGTCACGTTCAACGGCGGACGCTTCGACCGCCGCCTGGCCATGGCCGGCTACCCCCGCATCCATCTCGTCCTGGCCAAGACCACCTCCCTCACCCTGGCCTCCGTCATCATCGCCGCCTATGCCACCGTGGTGATCCGCGCCGCCTGGAGCCCGCACCAGCCCTTGCAGCTCGCCGCGGGCCTGTTCTGCGGAGCGATGACCTACGGGGCGCTCGGCGTCGTCTTCGGCTCCTTGCTGCGCCGGGAGGTGGAGGGCATGTTCGCCCTGGTCATGACCAGCCTTGTCGATGTCGGACTGCAAAGCCCCCTGGCCAGCGGCGGTACCGAAAGCGTGGCCGTGCAACTCCTGCCCACCTACGGCACCATGCAGGCCGCCACCGCCGCGGGCTTCACCCACAGACCGCTCCCCGGCGGTCTGGCCGTCCAGGTCCTGTGGTTCACCGGCGCCGCACTCCTGGGCCTGCTCGCCTTCCACCGCCGCACCAAAGACGCCCTGACCACACGGCCGCCCCTCCGTCCGCCCTGGCCGTCCAGGCACCGACAACCCGCGCGCCCGGCCAGAGCCACGTCGACACCTCGCTGAGCGGCGCCCCGGTGGGACGACGGCTCACAAAGGCGCCCGACGAGGGACGCATCGCGCCCTCGCCGCAGAGCGAGGTCCTGGCGCCGACGGGAACCGGTCGAGCAGAAAGGGCTCACAGATGCTGGTAAGGCGATGGCTGGATGCCGCGGGCATCACTGATCCCGTCCTCCGGCACTGCTACACGGTGTGCGTACGAGAGCTGGCCGGCGCCGACGGAGGGACCGCCCGCTGGCACGGTCTGCGCAGCGCTCCCGCGGCGGTCCGGCCTCATACGGCGGCACTGCTGGCACACGGGTACCGTGCCGATCTCTGCGTGGACAGCGGCCCGGCCGAAGACCGTCGACGCCGCTTTACCGACTTTGCCGAGGCCACCTGGACAGCCTTCGACGCCGACGGCTCCCACGATCCCGTACTGCACGCCACGGTCCACACCTACCGGACCTTCGGCATGCCGCTGTCGGTGGTCGAGGACATGTTCAGCGCGATGCGGAGGGACCTCGACTTCCGTGACTTCGCCACCTTCGGCGAACTGCACCGGTGGTGCGCGCAGATGACCGGTGGCTCGATGGCCATGGTCTACCGGGTGATGGGCGCCGCGGCCGAACCCGCGGATGAGCTGCTGGTACGCGAGTTCTCCGTGTCCGCACAGCTGACGGATGTGCTGCGCGACCTGTCGGAAGACCTCGACGACGGGCGTCTCTACCTGCCGTTGGAGGATCTCGACCGGTTTCAGGTGCGCGCCGAGGACATCAAGGCGAAACGTTGGACACCGGCCATGGCCGACCTCATCGCGTTCGAGGCCGAGCGGATCACCGGGCGACTGCGCGAGGCAGGGGAAGAGGACCACGGCCCCGCGAGCGCCCTCTGGCACGCCCACCGTGAGCACATGACCCTGATCGTCGCCGCGGTGCTGGCAGCGGGCCAGGACGTCCTCCACCGACCGGCACAGCCGCCCCTGGGCACGCTGCTCAACGTGTGGCGGCCCCTCATGCGGGCCGTGATCCCCTGCTGACCTGTGAAAGGAAACGGGACATGTCTCTTGCTGTGACTCCCGCCGGCGACACGTACGTCCCGCTCCTGGAGGCCGAGCTGCTTCGCTGGGTGGGCAGCGGTGACAGCCTGTTGGAGCTGGCCTGCCTGGACGCGTTGTTCCCTCCGGGCAAGCTCCTGCGCCCCGTGCTGTGCATGGAGTCGGCCAAGGCCGTCGGCGGCACCGCCGACCAGGTGCTGGCTTTCGCGGCCGGCATCGAGTGCCTGCACGTCGCCAGCCTCGTCCACGACGACATCATCGACCAGGACCCGGTACGCCGCGGGCGGGCCTCCACCGCCGAACAGTACGGCCTCGCCGAAGCCCTGGCCGCGGGCGACGGACTGTCGATGGCCGGCATCGCGGCCCTGCTCAGCGGTGGCCCCGCCGAGCGTGTGCTGCATGCGGCACGGGTCGTCGTCGAGGCCCTGCGACACATGTGCCAGGGCATCATGCGCGAGACCGAGATCCGCGGCGACCTGACCTGCGGAGTGCCGACCGTCCTGGACGTCATGCGGGCCAAGACCGCCGCGCTGACCGGCGCCGCCTGCCAGGCCGGGGCGATCCTGGCCGGGGCGGCCCCGCGGCGGCACCAGGCCCTGCGCCGGTACGGAGAACAGCTCGGCATGGCCTTCCAGATCCGTGACGACCTGCTCCCCTACACCGCCGAGGACCAGGTCACCGGCAAGACGGCCACCAGCGACGTCGCCAACCTCCAACCCACCCTGCCCGTCCTGCTGGCCTGCGAAGCCGCCGACGAGGCCGACCGCGACCGCCTGGCCACCGTGTTCCGCGGCGGCACCGACCCCGTCACCGCACACCGGGACATCCTCGCCGTGCTGACACGCACCGGCGCACTCACCGAGGCGGCCCGGATGGCGTCCTCCCACGCCGAACAGGCACGCGCCGAACTCACCGACCTGCCGAACTCCACCCAGCTCGCCGAACTGGTCACATCGGCGGCCGACCGCCGGCGCTGACGAAGCGCCTGTCAGCCGCGGCCGGGCCGAGCCCGCTCGACGTCCACTGCCGCGCCGGCCGGAGCATCGAGGTTCTCTTCCGCCACTACGCCGAGCTCCTCGACGGCCTTCGGGAGCAGGCTGGGCGAAAGGCGCCCGACAGGCGAAAGCCCAGGTCAGGCACCTTATTTCACGCGTCCCGAAGAAGCCCGGTTTCTTCGGCGAGCACGACAGGTCCGGATCTTGGCGGGCGGGGCCGCGCCGGGACGATCCGCGCAGACGGGTCCGATCGCTGTTCCTCGGCTGAGCGGCGCTGCCACGGGAGGCCCGCGGAGTGCTCCGTGCTAGCGTTGGCTGTTTGCGGTGTCGCTGTGTCGGTGTCCCTGGCCGGTGACCGCGTCCCTGCCGGGCCTTCCTCGGTACGGTCCCTCGGAGGAAGGCTTTCTGTGAGCGAATCAGCACGTACCGATGCCCGGCGGCAGGACTGTGTGTCCGAGGCGGCAGGTGCCACTTCGACACCGCCCACGGTGACGTCCTTCGCGCGGCTTGGGCTGCCGGCCGAGGTGCTGCGGGTGCTCGACGAGCACGGTGTGACCGTGCCCTTTCCCATCCAGGCCGCCGCGCTGCCGAACGCGCTCGCGGGACGGGACGTCCTGGGCCGGGGCCGTACGGGATCCGGCAAGACGCTCGCCTTCGGCCTGGGGATGCTCGCCCGGACGGCCGGGCGGCGCGCGCGGCCGAAAGAGCCGCTGGCGCTCGTTCTGGTGCCCACCAGGGAGCTGGCGCAGCAGGTCGGTGAGGCGCTCACTCCGTACGCCGAGGCGCTGCGACTGAGGCTCGCGACCGTGGTGGGCGGGGTGTCCGTCGGACGGCAGACCGCCGCGCTGAGGGACGGCGCCGAGATCGTCGTCGCCACGCCCGGCCGGCTGCACGACCTCGTCGAGCGCGGGGGCTGCCGGCTGGGGCGTGTGCGCATCGTGGTCCTGGACGAGGCCGACCAGATGTGTGACATGGGGTTCCTGCCGCAGGTCACCGAGATCCTGGACCAGGTGCGTTCCGACGGGCAGCGGATGCTGTTCTCCGCCACCCTCGACCGTGACGTCGACCAGCTGGTGCGGCGCTATCTGCGCGACCCCGCCGTCCACTCCGTGGACCCCTCGTCCGGCGCGGTCTCCGCGATCGAACACCACGTCCTCGTCGTGCACGGCCCGGACCGGTACGCCGTGACCACGGAGATCGCCGCCCGGGACGGACGCGTCCTGCTGTTCCTGGACACCAAGCACGGCGTCGACCAGCTCACGCGGCATCTGCGGGCCAGCGGCGTGGCCGCCGCCGCCCTGCACAGCGGGAAGTCCCAGCCGCAGCGCACCCGGACCCTGGACCGGTTCAAAAACGGGCAGGTCACCTCGCTGGTGGCGACGAACGTCGCCGCACGGGGCCTGCACGTCGACGACCTCGACCTCGTGGTCAACGTCGACCCGGCCACCGACCCGAAGGACTATCTGCACCGCGCGGGCCGCACGGCGCGGGCCGGCCGCTCCGGCACCGTCGTGACGCTCGTCCTGTCGGGACAGCGCCGTGAGACGAGCCAGGTCATGGCGGACGCCGGCGTCGCTCCCAAGGTCACCAAAGTGCGGTCCGGCGAGGCGGAGCTGAGCCGGATCACCGGCGCCAGGGCCCCCTCCGGAGAGTCCCTCGACGGCGGGGCGGCCGCAGCGCGCCCCAAGAACCACAACGTCCCGTTCCGTGGCCTGGGCAGCGCCAAGGACGCGAAGAGCGGCTCCGGTGGCAGGGCGTCCCGCAAGAGCAGCGAGGCCCGCAAGCTCGCGGAGGCCCGCAAGGCGGCCCGGGTACGGCGCGGCGGCTGAACCCGGCTTCCCGGACCGCCGGGCGGTGTCCGTCCACGCCGCTGGACGGACACGCAGGACCGGTGTCCACACCGGTGTCGCGTTCGTCGCAGCGGCCTTGGACGCGTGACGGCACTGGCCTGGCGTGCTTCTTCCGGAACCGTCCTGTTCCAGGTCCGGGTACGGCTCGCCGTCACACGGCAACGGAGGACTCGATTCTCTTGATCATGCCCCGGCGTCCGCCGGCACACGCTCCCCGGGGCAAGCCCTCCGGTGCGGAGCACTTGTTCTGTGGCTGTCGAGGGTCATTGGCGGCTGACCGTACGGGACACGCCCGCGACGATCGTCGTCGCCAGGATCCAGCCGGTGATGATCAGGGTGTACGACAGCCACTGATACCAGCCTTCAGGGGCGAACGCCGGCTCCTGGCCGAAGTTGATGACCGGCAGGAGCAGGTCGAGGGTGTAGAAGACAGGGTTGAAGTCAGGAGCCTCGTCCGTCTTGACGGGGCGCGGGTGGTCCAGGCCGTACGCGATCGATCCGATGGTCATGAGGGACAGCAGCCAGACGGCCGCGCGCAACGGGCGGAAGCCGTAGCCGACGGTGACGTCCTGGACGTACCCCCACAGCCGTCCGTACCAGGTGAGCGTGGTGCGTCGGCGGCGTTGCTTGGCGAGTTGGACGAGCCTGGCCGCGTCGTCGTCACCGACGTGGCGGTAGGCCGCCGTCAACTGCTCGTAGCCGTACGGCTCATACCGGTCGTCGTCCCGCTCCAGCATCGGAAGGCGGCGCTCGGCGGACTCGTGCGGGGCGAGCACGGTGTACGTGAGGTTGCTGAGATGCACCTGGTCCGGCAGCATCTCCGGTTCAAGGGTCAGGATCTCTATTTGAGAGCGCCGCAGATTCAGGGCTCCCTCGATGCGATCACCACCGCGCAGCCAGAGCTCACCGATGACACAACTGCTCGCCCGCAGGGCGGTGTCTCCCGGGTGCGACAGGCGGGCGTGGAGCAGGTCGAGACGGCCCGGTATACGCGAGCCCCGGAGCTCGATCCGGCCCCGCGCGCGTACGCACCTCGCCCGTACATGGGCTCCCACGTTGAGGTTCTGCGCGTCCAGCGCGGTGCCGCCGGGCTTGTCGAACTCGGCGTCCTGAACGTTGATCCGTCCGGCGACGGAGGCGCCCGTGAGCCGTACCTGTCCGTGCGCGCGCATCTCCGGCGCCCACAAGTCACCTCCGATCACGGCCTGGTTGAGCTGCAGCACCGGCTCGGAGTCGTCCGGTGCCGTGAACCGCGCCCGTTCCATGAACAGTGGTCCGGAGATCTGCGCTCCGCCGAGCCGCGTCGGCCCCGAAATGTGGCAGTCCGTCAGATGCAGTACCCCCTCGACCCGCAAGGCCGCCGAGGTCAGGCCCGGCAGAACGGACTTGCTCAGATTGAGCTGGCGCAGCCGGGCGCCGTACAGCTCGGGAACGCCGTCGAAGTGGCAGTGGCTCAACCGGACGGCGGCGTCGATCGTGGCGTACTTCAGGTCCAGTACGCCGGTGATCCGCGCCCCCGTGATCCTGAGAGCGGCGATCTCCCCTTCCTCCTGCGGAACCTTGAGCAGCAGCGTCCGAAGCACACTCGCCCGTACGGTCCGCTCGGTGCCCCAGGCGCTGCCGAGGGCCGGGTCCTCGTTCTCGGCGCCGCGGAAGTCCACGGACTCGCCTCGTGGAAAGGCGCGCCATACACGCATCTCGGCCGGCGTCAGATCGTTGGTCTCGCTCACGCCGGGACTTTGACGTGCTGCATTCCAGCTGTCAACTTCCTTACCGGGCACGCCGCCCGGTCGTCTCCCTTCGTGCATCCGGTGGTTCGACAGGGTGTCGAGGCGGTGACTCGGACGGGGCGGGAAGAGCGGGGGCCGGCCCGGTGCCGTCGTCCTCTCGTGGAGCGTTCGGTCGTGCTGTTCCTGACCGTCGGCGGTGAGCTTGTCGCGCCGTTCCCCCGTGCCGCACTCACGGCGGCAGGAGTCGGCCACCGCCTTGACCGGGCAGCGGTGTTCGTCGGACAGGACTCGGGGCGTGGAGCTCTCCTTGACGTGGGCCGATCGGTGCTGTCACTCGTCCCGCAGCGCGGGGAAGACCGTGTCGACCAGGTGCAGTACGGTGCGGGTGAGCATCACGTGCAGGTCGCTGCGGCTGAGGGTGCCGCGCACCAACCACTCGCGGGAGGCGGCCTTCAGCATGCTGCTGTGCGCGCGGATCATGGCCCGGAGCTTCTCCCGGCCCTCGCTCACGTCGGCCATCATGGCGGCCTCGGGGACGCGGTCGGTCGCGATCTCGTCGGCCTCCAGCATGATCCGGTCGATCTCCGGGTCGTTTCCCAGGGCCTCCAGGCCGATCGCGGAGAGCCACATCTCCCGGTTGCGTTCCACGACTTCGAGCCAGCGGTCGACACAGGTCGACACACGCTCCTCGGCGGTGGTGGGGGGGAAGCCGCTGGGAGACGGACGCCGGGACGACCATCATCTGCCGGACCACTTCCAGGTAGAGCTGCCGCTTTCCGCCGAAGTGGTGACTGACCAGGGCACGGGCCACACCGGCCTCGGCCGCGATGTCCGCGATCGACACCGTGCCGTAGCTCTTCGCCCCGAACAGCCTGCGTGCGACACCGAGGATCTAGGCCCGCCGGGCGTCCGGCTCCATCCTGCGGCGCGGGGCCTGGCGCTGAACGCCCATGTGCTGGTGTCCCTTCGTGGTCGCGGTACGACCTATGTGTACGTCGACTCGATCGTGGCGGCGTGCAGTTCGTCGATGGCGCGACGGCGCAGGCTCAGCTTCGGCGTCAGCTCGCCGGTCCCCGCGGTCCAGGGGCCCGCCAGGACACGGTGCCTCTTCACCTGCTCCGCGCGCGAGAGCACCCCGTTCGCCTCGGCGACGGCCCGGTCGAGAGCTTCGAGAACCACCGGATGGCGGGCCGGCGCGTCGAGGTCGGACGCGTCGGTGACGCCGTTGGCCCGCGCCCACAGCGGGGCCGTCTCGTCGTCCAGTACCAGCAACGCGGTGACGTAGCGCCGACGGTCCCCGACGGGGACGGCGTGGCCGGCCAGGGGGTGCTGACGGTCCCCGCCCCGGTGGTCTCGCTCAGACCCCGCACCTCGTGCACCGGCAGGCCCACACTCGCCAGGAACTCCAGCACCGCGGTCGGGGCCGGCGCCGCGCCGCTGAAGGCCCTGACGCACTCGTCGAGCCCGATGGCGGCCCGGACCGGCCGCATCACCTGCGCGTCGAGCTGTTCCAGTGGGTCGTTCAGGTCCTCCGGGACATCCTCGGAGTGACCGGACCGAAGTACGGCTGTGGCATCAACGTCTGCAAAGCCTGTACGAGCCACCTCAACGGCAGGGCGGCCAGCCCCTGTTCCATCCCCGTGAAAGACCTGCGGCCCTCCGACGAGGTCACCACCGTCGAAGGGCTGCCCGCCACGGTGGGAGCGGACCTGTACCCCAGGCAGGAGGCGTGGATCGACCGGGACGTGGCCCAGTGCGGCTACTGCCAGCCCGGCCAGATCATGGCCGCTGTCGCCCTGGTCCGTCGCGTCAAGGAAGAGGGCCGTTTCCCTGACCCGTGCGGAGGCCGCCAGGGACCTGAGCCCGGGCATTTCGTCCCGGCTCAAGGGCGAGGAGGCGAGGTACTCGCGCGTCCTGGCGCGCATCAGCTCACCGATGAGCATCCACATCTCCACGAGTTCCTCCACCCCGGACAGCGACGGCTGACCATTCAGGATCCGTAGCCGCCCACGCGGCAGCAATCCATGATCCAAGCGAAAGACTCCTGCGCAATGTTTCGCAACTACCGCTCCCCGTCCGAGTGTTGACCCTGCCGATCAGCCGTTGCCAGACTCGGACGGCCGATTGATGAATCGATTCAACCTTGCAGGGTCTCTCGTCCTGCGAGCAAAGGAGCACCCGTATGGGCAGGGAATCCACCGTTCCCGGCACTCGACACACCAGACGCGCCGCGGTCACCGCGACCGGCCGGTCCCGCTTCCGGCTGATCGCCGTCTGCGTCGCCGTCCTGTCCCTGGCCGCCACCGCGTTCACCGCTCCCGCCTCCGCCTCCGGCGATCACCAGCCCGACCGTCCGGTGCGCCAGATGGAGAACCTCGACCGGGCGCCGGTCGCCGTGCGGACCGAGGACGGTGTCTTCGTCGGCTGGCGGATGCTCGGCCTGGACCCGGAGGGCGTCGCCTTCCACGTCTACCGGGACGGCCGTCGCATCACCCGCACTCCGGTCCGCGGCGCGACCAGCCTCACCGACCCGCGCGGCACCGCCGACTCGGTCTACCGGGTCGAGGTCCTGCGCGGCAAGCGGGTCACCGAGCGCACCGACAGGTTCGGCGTCTGGTCCCAGCAGTACCGGGAGATCCCGGTCAACCGGCCTGCCGGCGGTGTCACACCGGCCGGGGAGTCGTACACCTACCACCTCAACGACGCGAGCGTCGGCGACCTCGACGGTGACGGCCGGTACGAGATCGTCCAGAAGTGGGACCCGAGCAATTCCAAGGACAACTCCCGCAGCGGCTACACCGGCAACGTCTACCTCGACGCCTACACCCTGGACGGCGAGCAGCTGTGGCGCATCGACCTCGGCCGCAACATCCGCGCAGGGGCGCACTACACCCAGCTGATGGTCTACGACCTCGACGGTGACGGCCGGTCCGAGGTCACCGTGAAGACGGCCGACGGCACGGTGGACGGCACCGGCACCGTGATCGGCGACCCGGCGGCCGACCACCGCAACAGCAGCGGCTACGTGCTGACCGGACCGGAGTACCTGACGGTCTTCGACGGCAGGACCGGCGCGGCGGTCGACACCGTGGACTACGTCCCGGGGCGGGGCGACACCTGCGCCTGGGGCGACTGCTACGGCAACCGCGCCGACCGCTTCCTGGCCGGTGTCGCCTACCTGGACGGCGAGCGCCCCTCGGTCGTCTTCGCCCGCGGCTACTACACCCGCTCCACCCTGACCGCCTTCGACTTCGACGGCGAGAAGCTCGAGCAGCGCTGGGCGTTCGACTCCGACGACCTGGGCGCCGAATACAAGGGCCAGGGCAACCACAACCTGGCGGTAGCGGACGTGGACGGCGACGCGAAGGACGAGATCGTCTACGGATCGCTCACCGTGGACGACGACGGATCGCCGCTGTACAACACCGAACTGGGCCACGGCGACTCCCTGCACGTCTCCGACTTCGACCCGAGCCGACCCGGCCAGGAGGTCTTCGCCGCCCACGAGTCGATGTCGGCCTCCGGCAACCGCGGAGCGACGTTCCGGGACGCGGCCACCGGCGAGATCCTCTACGACATGCCCGCGACCAGGGACATCGGACGCGCGGCGGCCGGCGACATCGACCCCGCACACCCGGGCGCGGAGGCCTGGGCGGTCACCGCGACCGGCGCCTGGAACTCGCGCGAGGGTGAACTGAGGGCGGCCGACGGCACGCTGCTCGGCACGTCCATCCCGTCGGCCAACCACATGATCTGGTGGGACGGCGACCCTTTGCGGGAGATCCTCGACCACGACTTCAACGAGTCGACCGACCCGGCGGGCCGGCCGTACGTCGCCAAGTGGGACGCGGAGACCGGCACCCAGAACACCGTCTTCCAGCCCGAGGGCGTGTACACGGACAACTGGACCAAGGGCAACCCCGTGCTCCAGGCCGACCTCTACGGCGACTGGCGCGAAGAGGTGATCTACCGCGCCCAGGACGAGTCGGCACTCCGGCTCTACACCACGACCGCCGAGACGGACCTGCGGCTGCGCACCCTGATGCACGATCCGCAGTACCGCCTCGGGGTGGCCTGGCAGAACGTGGCCTACAACCAGCCGCCGTGGACCGGCTACTTCATCGGACAGGACATGAAGCGGCCGGCCCGGCCGGCCATCCGCTACACCCGCTGACCAGCGTGCGTCACGTGTCATGACACACGGCTGAGCGGCTGTCCGGCGGCCGGACTCCCGGCCGCCGGACGGGCGAGGAAGGCGGCGCCTCCACGCCGGCCGGAAGCCACTTCGGGCACACCCCATCGTCAGCACGAAGGAGTCACTGATGAAGCGGACAATGCACGCGCCGGCCGGCTCACGCGGACGGCTCCGACGCAGGGTGCCACTCGCCGCGCTGACCGCCGCGGCATGTGCGGCGGCCGGGCTTCTGGCGCCACCCGCCTCGGCCATGGCGGACGACGGGATCACGGTCTACCTCGCCGGTGACTCCACGGTGCAGAGCTACGACCCCTATTGGGTTCCCCAGGCGGGCTGGGGCCAGATGATCGACCGCTACCTGTCCGACGACGTGACGGTGGAGAACCACGCCATCGGCGGACGCAGCTCACGCACCTTCGTCGAGCAGGGGCGGCTCGACGCGATCCTGGACAAGATCGAGCCGGGCGACTACCTCTTCGTCCAGTTCGGTCACAACGACGCCTCCGTCAACATCCCCGAGCGCTACACCTCGCCCGAGGACTACAAGGAGTTCCTCCGCACCGACTACATCGCCGGCGCGCGGGAACGAGGCGCCGTCCCGGTCGTCGTCACACCCGTCTCGCGACGCTCCTACAACAGCACGACGGGCCGGTTCGACATCTCCTTCCCCGAGTACGTCGAGGCGGCGACGGAGGTAGCCGCCGAGGAGAACGTACCGCTGGTCGACCTCTCGGCCTCCAGCCGCTCCTACCTCGACACGATCGGCCCGGAGGAGGCGAAGTCCGTCTTTCTGCACGTCCCGGCCGGTGTCTACCCGAACCGCCCCAACGGCACGGCGGACGACACCCACTTCCAGGAGTACGGCGCGATCCAGACGGCCCGGCTGGTCGCCCAGGACGTCTCCGGGCTGGACACGCCACTGGCGCGGCACGTCGTCGACACCGCGCCGCCCACAAGGGCCCCGAGGAGACCGACCGCCCTGGCGGCGCGGACCGTGACCAACGAGGGAGCACGGCTGACCTGGAAGGCGGTCCGGGATGCCGACATCTACCGGATCCACAAGAGGGAGAAGGACGTCGAGGGCGCCGAGTTCACCCTGGCGACGACCTCCACCGTCCCCCTGGCCGACATATCCGGTCTGAAGGAGGGAACCACGTACGAGCTGCGGGTGACCGCCGTCAACGGCGCGGGCGAGTCGGCACCCTCGCGCAAGCTGCGGATCACCACCCGGGTGCCCGACCAGCGATACGACTTCGGCCCGGCCGGCAGCCCGGTGTACGAGGGGTTCACCGAGGTCACCCCGCAGACGCTCCACACCGCCGAACGCGGCTACGGCTTCACCGACACCACCGGCATGATCAGCCGCGACCGCGGCGGCACCATGGACGCCCTGCAACGGGACTTCGTGGCACTGTTCGGCGGGCAGTACGAGTTCTCCGCGGACGTTCCCGACGGCGTGTACGCGGTCACCGCTCATGTCGGCGACCTGCTCGGATCGGCGCGGACGAACCTGTCCATCGAGGGCCAGGACCGCGGCGGACTGGCCGGCAGCCGTTCCGTGGTCGAGCACACCTTCGCCGACGTCGTGGTGAACGACGGGCGGCTCGGCATCGTGGTCTCCGGCCAGACGGCCCACCTCAACGGCCTGGAACTCACCAGGATCGGTGACCTGCCCTAGCCGTACGGTCCGGTGACGTCGCTCGACCTGGTGGGGGAGGGCTCGTCGATTGGGGACGTCTTCTTCCCGGAAGGCCTCACCCGAGCTGTTCGAGGCCCAGTTCGTCGACGGTCATCGGCAGACCGGTGGCGAGGGACCGGTCGGCGGCGATGCCGACCGCGACCGCGTGCAGACCGTCGCGGTGGTCGGTGGCCCGGCCGAGGGGGTGCCCCTATGTGTTTGGTCAGTCCGCGGTCGGCGGTGGGCCGACCACCGCCGCACCCTTGAGGCCATTGCGTGGAAGTACCGCACCTGTTGCCCTGGCGGGACCTGCCGGAGGAGCTCGGCTCCTTCCGGACAGCCCACAAACGCCCCATCAGGCGGGCCGTCGACGGCACCTGGGCACGGATCCTGTGTCCACGTGCACGACCAGGGCGTCGTAGCTGTCGATGACCTCGGAGATGCCCCGCGTCTGGATGGTGTCCCGCCAGGCTTCCGTGTTCCGGCCGAACCACTCCGGCAGTCCGCAAGGCCCAGCCACGGCGTCCCGGAAATCATCGAGCGTCTCGATCGGCCTACCCCGCAGGTCAACCACCAGTTCCGACTCGATCCTCTTCGCCATCACGACAGAGTGATCAGCCCTCTTCCAAGGCGTCAGAGCTCCAAAGAGACAGGGCCTGGCTCGCGCACCGCACCGCGGCGCCGGGTGCGCGGCCGGGCGCCCTCGGCCTTCCCCGGCGCCCGGCGTGCGTTCAAGGTGTTGACCGCCGCCTCGCCCCGCAGCTCTTCGAGGGCGCCGCCGATCGCGTCGTCCGCGCGATCGGCTGTCCCACAGATGACAGGGCGTTGTCTGCGGGAAGACTTCGGACAGGTCCGGCCGCCGACGAGCCGTCAGCCAGGAATCCCATCAGGTGTATTGGAACTCCCACGCCTAGGCGGGGACCCCGTTCGCCCCTCCCGCCTGCACCAGGCCCGTCTGGTACGCGATGACGACGAGCTGTGCCCGGTCGCGGGCGTTGAGCTTCGTCATCGCGCGGTGGACGTGCGTCCGTACCGTCAGCGGGCTGACCACCAGCAGCTCGGCGATCTCCGCGTTGGACTTGCCCTCGGCCGCCAGCGCCATCACTTCCCGTTCGCGTCCGGTGAGGTCGGCGAGCCGTTCCTGGGGCACCAGGTGGGTGCCGGGGGCCGGGGAGGTGAGGAAGCGGGTGATCAGGGTGCGGGTGGCGCCGGGGGAAAGCAGCGCCTCCCCGGAGGCCACCGTGCGGATGCCGGCCAGCAGGGCGTCCGCGGTGACGTCCTTGCCGAGGAAGCCGCTGGCCCCGGCCCGCAGCGCCTGGGCGACGTAGTCCTCGGTCTCGAAGGTGGTCAGGATCAGCACCCGGGTGGTCGCCAGCTCCGGATCGGCGCAGATCGCCGCGGTGCCGGACAGGCCGTCCGTCCCGGGCATACGGATGTCCATGAGCACCACGTCCGGGCGGTGGGTGCGGGCCAGCTCCAGTGCCTCCGCACCGTCGGACGCCTCCCCGACGACTTCCATGTCCGGGCAGGAGCCGATCAGGATGCGGAACGTGGCCCGCAGCAGGGCCTGGTCGTCCGCGAGCAGCACTTTCACGGTCATGGAGACTCTCCTTCTATGGCGGCGGACGGCTGCAGCGGCAGCGCGGTGGTGACCTCGAAGCCGCCCTCGGGGCGGGGGCCCGCGCACAGGTCGCCGCCGATGGACTGGGCGCGCTCCCGCATGCCCCGCAGCCCGAAGCCGCCGGACGTCCCGTTGCCCACGGCGGCGGTGGCCGGGCCGTCGTTGCTGACGGTGATGAGCAGCCGGGAGTCGGCGTAGGTGAAGCCGACGTGGGCTGCGCGTTCGGGGGCGTGCTTGGCGACGTTGGTGAGGGCTTCCTGCACGATCCGGTACGCGGTCAGGTCCACGCCCGGCGTCAGCGGGCGGCGCACGCCCTCTTGGTGGACGACGACTTCCAGGCCCGCCGAGCGGTAGGAGTCGATCAGCTCGGGCAGGCGGGCGAGCCCCGGCGCCGGTTCCAGGCCCTCGCCCTCGGGCCGGTCGTCCTGGCGCAGCAGGCCCAGAGTGGCCTTGAGTTCGCGCAGCGCCGCGGAGGTGGTGCCGGTGAGGTCGTCGAGGAGCTTCCGGCTCTGCTCGGGGTTGCTGTGCGAGAGGTGGGCGGCGGTGCCGGCCTGGGCGTTGGCGAGGGCCAGGTGGTGGGCTACGACGTCGTGCAGCTCGCGGGCGATGCGCATGCGTTCCTCGGTGACCCGCAGCCGGGCCTCCTCCTCCCGGGTGCGTTCGGCGTGCTCGGCGCGGGCCTTGACCGCTTCCAGGTAGTCGCCGCGCAGCCGGGCCAGGCTGCCGCCGACGAGCGGCAGGGCCATCCAGAACACCGGGCCGATCACGGTCAGGACCGGGGAGAGGTTGCGCATGCCGTCGGAGAACAGGTTCACGGTCAGCAGGGCCACCGTGACGACGAACGCGTACAGGCGGAGGGTCCGGCGGTCGCACAGGACGGCCAGCCAGTACATCGCGGCGAGCAGCGGGGCCAGCAGCATCGGGGTGAGCAGGTAACCGCGCACGATCGCGGCGATGGTGACCCCGGCGACCACGACCACCACCGTGCGGGTGTGGGTGCGGTACTTCAGCAGGACGAAGCAGGACAGGCCGAGCATGACCTCCAGCAACTTCCCCGTGTCCGGGCGGTTGACGCCGGGGAGGCTGAGCTGGGTGCCGAAGAAGGCGCAGCCGATGAGGGCCAGCACCATCATCACGTCCAGGAAGTGGGGGAGGCGCGGGAAGCGCGACGCGTACTGCTCCACGCGCTCGGTGTAGCGCTCCAGGCTGCTGCTCATGGTCGGCTCTCTCGGTGAGGGGGCTGGCATCCATGGTGGACGACGCGAAGCCGCCCGGGTCGCTGGGACGACCCCGGGCGGCTCCCGCGCACCCGGTCAGGTGCGGGCGAGGTCCTTCTCGGCCGGTTTCGCCTCGGGCTCGGTCGGTCGGGTCAGGGCCTCGCCCTCCACGTCGACCCGGGGCAGGATCCGGTCCAGCCACTTCGGCAGCCACCAGGCCCGCTCGCCGAGCAGGGCGAGGACGGCCGGGACGATCGCCATCCGGACCACGAAGGCGTCGAGCAGGACGGCTGAGGCGAGGCCGAAGCCGATCATCTTGATCATGGCGTCGCTGTCCCCGATGAACCCGGAGAACACCGCGATCATGATCAGCGCGGCGGCCACGACGACCCGGGCGCTGTGCTGGAACCCGGAGGTCACGGCCTGGGCGGGCCGCTCGCCGTGGACGTACGCCTCGCGCATCCGCGAGACCAGGAAGACCTCGTAGTCCATGGCGAGGCCGAAGACGATGCCCATCAGGAAGATCGGCATCAGGCTCATGATGGGGCCGGTGGTCTCCACGCCCAGCAGGTCGGCGCCGTGGCCCTGCTGGAAGACCACGACCACCGCGCCGAGCGAGGCGAGCACCGAGAGCAGGAAGCCGGCGGCCGCCTTCAGCGGGACCAGGATCGAGCGGAAGACCACCAGCAGCAGGATCACGGCGAGCCCGACCACCACGAGCAGGTACGGCACCAGCGCGGACTGCACCTTCTCGGAGATGTCGATGTTCATCGCGGTGGTGCCGGTGACCTCGAAGGTCGCCCCGGCCTCGGACTCGATGCCGGGTCGGTCGCCGCGGATGGTGTTGACCAGGTCCTTGGTCTCCTGGTCGGTCGGCGCGGTGGTGGGGACGACGGAGAAGACGGCCGTGTCGCCGGATTCGTTGAACTGGGCCGGGGACACCGACACCACGCCCTCGGTGCCGCCGATCCACTCGGAGACGGTCTCGGCCGCGGCCTTCGGGTCGTCGGCGTCCTTGGCGTCCACGACCACGGTCAGCGGTCCGTTGAAGCCGGGCCCGAAGCCTTCGGCGAGCGCGTCGTAGGCCCGTCGCTGGGTGGTCTCCGTGGACTTGGCCTCGTCGCCGGGCATGCCGAGCTGGAGGTCGGTCATCGGCAGCGCCAGGGCGCCGAGGCCCGCGACGGCGGCGAGCAGCACGGGCAGCGGGCGGCGCAGCACGAAGCTCGCCCAGCGGGTGCCGCCGTTGACCTTGCGCGTCTCCCGCGGCGTACCGCCCGCTCGGCGGGCCTTGCGGGTCAGTATGGCGTTGGGCCAGAAGCCGAGGAAGGCCGGGACCAGGGTCAGCGCGATGAGGACGCCGACGGCGACCGCGCCCGCCGCGCCCAGGCCCATCTCGGTCAGCATCGGGATGCCGACGACGGAGAGACCGGCGAGCGCGATGACGACGGTGAGCCCGGCGAAGACCACGGCGGAGCCCGCGGTGCCGGTGGCGAGGGCGACGGCCTCCTGGGGAGTCCGCCCCTTGGCGCGCTCCTCGCGGTAGCGGGAGACGATGAACAGGGCGTAGTCGATGCCGACGGCCAGACCCAGCATGATCGCCACGGTGCTGGTGGTGTCGGTCAGGCCCAGCGGACCGGCCAGGGCCGTGATGGCGAACAGGCTGATGCCGACGCCGATGAGCGCGGTGAGCAGCGGGAGTCCGGCGGCGGCCAGTGAGCCGAAGGTGATCAGCAGGACGACCGCGGCGACGGACATGCCGATCGCCTCGGCGGTGCCGCTGGGTCCGCCCATGTCCTCCATGGCGTCGCCGCCTGCCTCGACGGTGAGCCCGGAGTCACGGGCGTGCTCGAGCGACTCGTCCAGGTGGCTGCGGCTGGCGTCGGTGAGTCCGGAGGCATCGACCTTGTAGGTCACGGTCGTGTACGCGGTGGAGCCGTCCTCGCTGACCGCGCCGGACTCGTACGGGTCAACGGTACTCGCGACCTGCGTGCCGTCCCCGAGTTCGGCTATCGCGGCCTCGACGGCCTGCTTGTTCTCGGTGGCGGTGACCTTCTCGCCGTTCGGCGCGACGAAGACGACGCGGGCGGTGGCGCCGTCGGCGGCGGCGCCGGGGAACCGCTCCTCCATCAGGTCGAAGGCTTCCTGCGATTCGATCCCCGGCATGGAGAAGGGTTCCTCCTCCGCCTCCGGCGCGGTCATGCCGGCGAGTCCTACGGCGGCCAGCACGGCGGCCCAGACAAGGGCGACGGTCCAGCGTCGCCTGAAGGCCAAGCGGCCTATTCGATACAGAAAAGCAGCCACGGGAAGGTCTCCACATCCAGGTCTCGAAGGTGCCTCCAGACTCCTGAAGAGGGGGGTGTCCTGTCGTCATCCGGCTGCCGACACTGTGCGGTACTGAATCCGCAGTACTACGTCCTCCGCGGGTCCCACCCGGGGACGACAGCGGGTCAGCCTCAGGTCGCGGGGCAGAGTTCCTCAACCCCGAGAACGGCACCGGCGGTCATGCCGCTACGGGCGTGTCGTCAGTGCGGACAGTTCCTGACCGTCGAAGGTGTAACCGGGCGCCGGCGTTCCTCGTCCGCGGGCGCAGCGCAAGGCACTGCCCCTGGTGAATGCCCACTTCAGGTAGGCGCGGCTGTACTTGGGCCGTGTCCTACATGGTCAGGTCGAGGCGCCGGTAGCCGGTCAGCCAGGACGTTGGGTCGGCCGCGGGGTGAGGTGCTCGCCAGGGGCGAGTCCTGTTCCGCGCGGCCTCCCGCCGAACCGGACATGACGGTTTCCCGGTCATCCGGCTCTCCAGTGATTACGGCGTGAGTGATCTGGCCGGCTGTTCCGAATGGATGCGGTCGTGGCAAACATCGCAGGCCACGACCGTTTTGCGGCGCCTTTGGCGCATGATGCGCGCCCAGTCGGAAGGCTGCCATCCGGCGTGTGCGAGGTCGGCGAGAGCGCGGACGTGAGCGGAGCCGAGGACAGCGCGCGACAGGTCGACGAGGTTCTGGCCGTCCAGGAGCTCGAGCACCTTCTGGTGCAGTCGTCCCCGCACACCGGCCCGGGACCAGATGAGAAACCGGCGGTGCACGGTCGACTTCGACGCCCCAAAGCACGGCGGCAACGCCCGCCAGGCGCAACCACTGACCAGCACATAGATGATCGCGGCGAACACCGCCTCGTCAGCGATGTTCGCAACCCCACCGCCCTGCGGACGCACCCGCGCCGGCGGCAACAGCGGCCTGGCGATCCCCCAAACGACCAACTGACCATGCAGGACACGGTCTTAATGCGGGCGAAGACAGGCTCGACACGCGCACGGACCTGTTTGTGGGAGTGATCGTGTTCCTGTTTCCACTCGGGGAGTTCTCCGCCGGGTGGGCGGCGGTGCGGAACGACGAGGCCGGTGCCCGGGTAGCCGCCGTCGGCGATGGTGGTGGTCCTGCCGACGGCGGCCTTCGCTCCCGATTCCTCCCAGGCCTTGCTGCCGTGGCGGTGGCCGGGCACCGGGCGTCCGATCGCCACGACCAGTCAGGTGTCGGCGTCGATGACGACCTGGTGGTTGGTGGAGTACTTGTAGTTCTTCGACTGCTCGGCGACGGTGTGGTCGACGATCCGGTCGGCAGCGGACTTTGAGACGCCGAAGAGCGGGGCGTGTTGGCGCAGGGTGAGGTTGGTCCGCCAGTACGCGGCCATCAGCAACACCCGGTCCTCCAGGGGCGGCGACCAGGGCCGACCAGCCCGGGGAGCATCGGCTCCCTCACGACGCAGCATCGTGATCAGCTTGCCGAACGCTCGCGGACTCAGCCCGGTGAACGGGGCTGTCCAAGACGGCCCCGACGCCGTGATCACACCAGCCACACCAAGATCATGTCACTTGTAAAGGGCGTTGGATGTAGCATCGCGCGTCCCCGGGCGGCTCGGCCGTTGCCCGACCACTCCTGGCGCACACCAGCATGGCGAAAGGCGAATCCGTGGGTACTGGGCAAGTACGGCCTTCCCCCGCGGCCAACAGCCCGCAGTACAGCGCCGGCGCCTGGTTGTTCGGCTGGGTGGTCTTTCTGGGATCGGGGTCTGCGACCGCGGTGCTGCTGCTCGACTCCTGGGCGAGCTGCCACCTCGGTCGCCATGTACAGCCGTTCGTCTGGTTGGTGGTGGCAGTGATCGGTACGGCGACGGCCTCGACCGTACTGTGGGCTGTGATGCGCAAGTTGACCGGTCGCCGGGGCCTGCTGGCACCCCTGGCACTGACGGTTTTTGCCACAGTGATATTGCTCGGGCTCGTGCTGGCGACTTGGTATCAGTCGCCGGGCCACCCTGACAGCCTGTGCTGAGCGGGCATTCTGCAGACCTGATTGCCTCGCCCAGCCAGCGGTTGCGGGACAGCCCTTGGGCTCCGTCAGTGCGCCGTTCCCAACCTCGCGCGTCAACGCGAGGTTGGGAACGGCGCACTGACTACGCCCGAACGGTGGGTTTACCGACAGGATCCCCGCAGCGGTAGAGCGGAATGACAGCGATGCATGCAAGCCTCGTACCGAGGCCCTTCCCGCGATACCCAATGGAATCAACGAGCGGCGTCAGATGTGGTCAATCGTAGAGCCGGGGGTGGTCCTCGTGCGCGACGTACGCGGACGGGCCAACAATGCAACGAACGGCCGCAGTTGGTGGTGGGACCCGCTGGGTCCCACGGGAATCCCTTATCGATTCATCGGTGGACTCCGCGACGCTTGCTCGCCTTGGTTCTCCAGCTTGAACTCGGCTTCTGAGCTGGTTCTCTTTTGGCAGTGGAAGTGGCGGGCCTTCGACAGTCATTCGATCACCATCCGTTCTGACGGCTGGTGGGATCCGTCACCGGGCTGTTCTGCCCGTAACTCGGGGTGAGGTCACCCCCAGACGCGACAAGGGGAATCAATGACGTCTTACGACGATGCAGACCCGGTGATCTTCCCAGCCGGCGCCGCGACGCAGACCAGCGCCGCAGAGGCCGCGAGAGGCGAGTGGGATGCCGTTGTCGTCGGCGGCGGCATGGCAGGTTCCATCGTCGCCGAGCAGTTGAGCCAGGCAGGCTACAAGGTGCTGATTCTCGAAGCCGGCCCCGGCAAGGACCTGGACCTCGCCGAGTACGAGTCGTACCTGTCGCGGTTCTACGGCGCAGTCATCAAGGACAACCAGTCACCCTACCCGTTCAACCCCAATGCCCGGATGCCCAGGAGCACCGACACCATGCCGGTGCGTCCGGACACACCCCGAGACGACTTCTACCTCGTACAAGAGGACAAGTACTGCACGGACACCACCTTCACTCGGGTCCTCGGCGGCACCTCCATGCATTGGGAGGGGAAAGCGCTGCGCATGCTTCCCGAGGACTTCAATCTGCAAACCAAGTACGGCCAGGGCCTGAACTGGCCGCTCGGCTATGACGACCTGGAACCCTACTACCGGCAGGCCGAGGCCGAACTGGGCGTAGCCGCCGAAGTCGAGGACCAGGCATACCTGGGAATGCATTTCCCCAGGGGATACGTGTTCCCGATGCACCGCATGCCGCCGTCCTATCTCGACCAGACGGTCGCCCGAGGCGTGGACGGCATGCGGGTCAACCTGGCGGACGACGATTACACCCTCCAGGTGCGGAGCTTTCCGCAGGCCCGTAACGGCGTGCCGAACGCCGCGTACGACGGCGGCAAGGGCTTCGTCCCGGTCGGCGCGGTGAGCACGAGCCAGGTGGAAGAGGGCGAGCGGTGTCAGGGCAACACCAACTGCGTCCCGATCTGCCCCGTGCAGGCCAAGTATCACGCGGGAAAGACGCTGGCCAAGGCGCTCCGCAAGGGCAACGTCAAGATCGTGACGCAGGCCGTCGCGTCCAAGGTCGAGATCAACGAGCAGGACCAACGGGTGACCGGGATCACCATCAAGAACTACCAGTCGCTCGACTCCGACAGTTACGAGACGTACACGGTGAAGGGCACCGTCTACATTCTCTGCGCGCACGCCATCGAGAACGCCCGGCTCATGCTGGCCTCCGACATGCAGCGTATGAGCCGCAGCAAGCTCATCGGCTGCAACCTGATGGACCATGCGTACCTGCTGTCCTGGGGCCTGCTGCCCGAGCCGGCCGGCACGATGCGAGGCACCTCCTGCACGAGCGGAATCACCGACCTGCGCGGCGGGCGATTCCGCGCAACCCAGGCCGGATTCGGCGTGGACATCCACAACGACGGCTGGGGGTGGGCAACCGGCTCGCCCTACACGGACCTGGTCGAACTCGTCGACAAGCGCGGCCTGCGCGGGGCGGAGTTGCGCAGGACGCTCGGGAACCAGATCTCCCGACAGCTTCTGCTGGCCTTCATGATCGACCTGCTGCCCGACAGGAGCAACACGGTCACTGTGGACGATCGGTACAAGGATGCCATCGGCAACTTGAAACCGGTCGTGTCGCTCAAGATCCCGCCCTACACCATGCGGGGCGCCGCATTCGCCCGCAAGCTCGCGACCGACATCTTCGAGAAGCTCGGTGCTGAGGATCGGACCACGTACGACAAGGACCGCTACAGCGCCGTCGAGCACGACGGCCAGTGGTACAACATCGTGGGCGGCAACCACCTCGCGGGCACCCACATCATGGGAACCGACCCGGCGAACTCGGTGGTCGACCACACCCAGCAGTCGTGGGACCACGACAACCTCTACCTTGTCGGGCCCGGCAGCCTGCCCTCGATCGGGACTTCCAACATCAGCCTGACCATGGCGGCGCTCGCCTTCCGCAGTTCGACCCACATCGTCAGGTACCTGCGTGCCGCGAAGGCGCCGGCCACCGTCCGCAGCTAGACGGCCAACAGATCGGCGGGTCGAACGCGACACCGGTCACCGCAACCGCCACCGCCCACGATTGGGGGAACATGTCCGTTTCGGAATCAGAGCCGTCCCAGGGCTCCAGGATCCAGACCATCGAGGAGCTGCACGAGTACCTCTACAAGGGGCTCCAGCTGGAGCATGCGACGCTCCCGCCCTACCTGACCGCCCTCTACTCGCTGCAGCCGGGGAAGAACTCGGACGCCTGGCACGTCATCAGGGTCGTGGCCGTCGAGGAGATGCTGCACCTCACCCTGGTCGCGAACGTCATGAACGCCGTGGGCGGGACGCCGGACCTCACCAAGCCCAGCTTCGTGCCGAACTATCCGACGCACCTGCCGTGTGGTCCGGATTACTTCGAGGTGCATCTCCGGCCGTTCTCGCACGAGGCTCTCGACACGTTCCTGAAGATCGAGAAGCCCGCGCAGGCGAGTAGTGAGGAAGACAGGCTCGTACCGATGGACTGGGCGGCCCTTGGGCTGACGTCCAACGGCGCGGCGCCGCCACCGGAGAAACTGGCGGAACTCGAGGAGTCCGGCACCGTCCTCGGCCTCGTCCCTGGAGAACCCACCCAGCGTTTCCTGAGCATCGGTGAGTTCTACGAGGAGATCATCCGGGGAATCAACCACCTGGAGGACCAGGCCCGTAAGGAAGGGAAGACGATTTTCACCGGCGATCCCGCTCGCCAGGTGACCCCCGAGTACTTCTACTCGGGTGGCGGCGACGTGATCAAGGTGACTGGGCGCGACACCGCGGTCGCGGCGCTCAC
Source organism: Streptomyces sp. NPDC053426 (assembly GCF_055585405.1). NCBI lineage: Bacteria > Bacillati > Actinomycetota > Actinomycetes > Kitasatosporales > Streptomycetaceae > Streptomyces > Streptomyces sp. NPDC053426. Next base: position 119,807 of record NZ_JBVJKE010000016.1, read on the forward strand.
CCTCGTCGCGGAGCAGGGCGAAGGACTGCACGGCGGCATCTTCGACAGCCAGGATGAAATCGCCCACTACTACAGGTTCCAGCAACTGAAGAAGGGGCGGTACTACCAGAAGGGTGACAAGCCGGGCGAGCCTTCCGGCCCGGATCTGAACGTCGACTGGAGTGCCGTCTATCCGGTGAAGCCGGACATCAAGCTGGCGGACCTCGCGGGAGACCCGGAAATCCTGGCGGCGGCCAAGGAATTCAACCAGTCCTACGCCACCTTCCTGATCAGTATCAATCTGGCCTACAACGGTCAGCCCGACCTGCTGCTCAAGGCGGTCTGGGAGATGTTCCGCATTCGCGACAGCATGAACCGGCTCATCCGCAACCCGCTCACAGGGCATCCAGGGGCGAACGCCGGCCCGACATTCGAGATCTAGACCGTCGAAGGAGGTGGCATCGTGACGCAAGGAACGACCACACAAGAGAAGCTACGCGAATTCGTGAAGTTCTCTGCCACTGTGACCGGGTTCAACGAGTTCGACCTATGGGGAACCGGTCAGGCAGAGGCGTACTACGAAACGGTCGTGAATCAAGAAGGGCCGGATGCGATCCAGAAAGTGATCTCTGCCGATCCCTCTGTCGTTCCCGCCGATCCAGTCGTGAAAAGCATCATCAAGCTCTGGTACGTCGGCGTCTGGTACGGCCCGGAACTGGCGGGACGCGTGGACGTGGCGGCCTGGACGGCGCCCGGACGGGGCGGAGCGAAGCCCACCGTCCCGGATGACAGCCAGCCCGAGGGAAGCCGGCCCAGGCAGCCCGCGTCCGGACAGCACCAGGCCGGGGAAGACCGCGCGCACGGCAGAGACGGACGCACACCCCCGTTCGTCGTCTCCCCCGACGCCTACACCGAGGGACTGCTGTGGCGGGCGATCGGTGCCCACCCATCCGGCGCGAAGGCGCCGGGCTACGGGTCGTGGGCCAATCCGCCCACATTCGAGAACTACCAGAAGAAGGAAGTGCAATGACCGGCACTGGGCCGTTTCCAGCCTGACGGTGGCGCCGGGGCGGCAGGCTCTGCCGGCCCTGGCCCACCTGCGGTGCGGCGACACCTGCGTACAGCTTGCCGCCGGGTTCGGCATCGGCATCGCGACCGTCTGTCGCTACGTGCGCGAGGCCGTTGAAGTGCTCGCCGTCCTCGCACCGAGTCTGGCCGAGGCGATGAGGACGGCACGCACGACCTGACCGCGGCCCGCGCACACGGGATCGTCCACGCCCTCACAGAGGCGGGACTCAAGTGCTGGGCGGACAAGGCGTACCAGGGCGCGGGCCGCCCCGTCCGTGTCCCGTTCCGGGGCCGTCGACTCAAGCGGTGGCAGCGACGGCACAACACCACCCATGCCAAGATCCGCTGCGTCGGCGAGCAGGCCATGGCCGCCTTGAAAGGCCGGCGCCTGCTGCGGAAACTCCGTTGCGGCACCAACCGCATCACGCGACAGCGTGAAGGCCGTCCCCGTCCTTCACCATGCGTCAGCATGAGGTTGAAAACGGCTCCTTGGCTCATGCCATGATCCGGCATCATGAGTGACCGATCGCTTTCGCCCGCCTGGCTGACCTCGTGGACGGACGGAATCTCCAGGACTCTCGCGGCCATGACGGGCGAGTTCGAGGATCGGCACGGTTTCCCTCCTGGGACCAACGAGGTCCGGCCGGCCGGCCACGGTGATCGAGTCGCGGCTCGCAGGCTTGCCCAAGTCGCCCCTGCACCAGCTGACCTGGTCACCTTCTACGACAGCATCGGCGATGTCACCTGGGCGGACGTCGGCAACGGCTACTTCCTCGAGCCGGCCATCGACGTCCTGCAGCGACTCCAGGAGGACGGCATCGTCGATGCCGGCACGGACCGAAAGGTCCATGGCCTGGTCATCGGCTCGAACGGTGGTGGCCTGGCCTACCTCGCGGGCCCTGATGGGGCGGTCTACCGGACGCGGACGGCGTCGCTGGACGAACCGGAGCTCGACAAGGTGGCCGATGACCTGCGGCAGTTCCTGGAGCTGCTGGAGCACTGCCTGACACGGTTCATCGCCGACGGCGAGACGGAAAACCTGTAACCGCAGGCACCAAGCGCCCATTCCATCAGGCGCTGTTGGCGAGACCTTGGCCCGGAAACGCCCCGGAACCGCTGGTCAGAGCTGGGACACGGGTGGGAGACATCGGGATCAAGGGTGTGTTTCCGCTCGCTGCTCAAAAGCGCTCCGAGGAGGGCGCCTGCCGGGCATCAGCCCTGGTCAGACGCCCTTTCCCTGCGCCTAGAAGAAGCCCAGCTTCTTCGGCGAGTACGACACCAGCAGGTTCTTCGTCTGCTGGTAGTGGTCCAGCATCATCTTGTGCGTCTCCCGGCCGATCCCGGACTGCTTGTAGCCGCCGAACGCCGCGTGCGCGGGGTAGGCGTGGTAGCAGTTCGTCCAGACGCGGCCCGCCTGGATCGCGCGCCCGGCGCGGTAGGCCGTGTTGATGTCGCGGGTCCACACGCCCGCGCCGAGGCCGTACGACGTGTCGTTGGCGATCCTGATCGCGTCGTCGAAGCCGTCGAACGAGGCCACCGAGACGACGGGACCGAAGATCTCCTCCTGGAAGACGCGCATCCGGTTGTCGCCCTCGAAGATGGTCGGCTGCACGTAGTAGCCGCCCTTCAAGTCACCGTCGTACTCGGCGCGTTCGCCGCCCGTGAGGACCTTGGCGCCCTCCTTCCGGCCGATGTCGATGTAGGACAGGATCTTGGTGAGCTGCTCGCTGGAGGCCTGCGCGCCGATCATCGTGTCGGTGTCGAGCGGGTGTCCGGGCCTGATCAGCTCGGTGCGGGCGACGGCCGCGGCCAGGAAGTCGGGGTAGTTGCCGCGCTGGATCAGTCCCCGGGAGGGGCACGTGCACACCTCGCCCTGGTTCAGCGCGAACATCGTGAACCCCTCGAGGGCCTTGTCACGCAGCTCGTCGTCCTTCTCCCACACGTCGTCGAAGAAGATGTTCGGCGACTTGCCGCCCAGCTCCAGCGTGACCGGCTTCAGGTTCTCGGCCGCGTACTGCATGATCAGCCGCCCCGTGGACGTCTCGCCGGTGAAGGCCACCTTCGCCACCCGCGGACTCGACGCGAGCGGCTTTCCGGCCTCCGGGCCGAAGCCGTTGACGATGTTCAGCACGCCCGGCGGCAGCAGGTCGGAGACGAGGCTCAGCCAGTAGTGGATGGAGACCGGCGTCTGCTCGGCGGGCTTGAGGACGACCGCGTTGCCCGCGGCGAGGGCGGGTGCGAGCTTCCATGTCGCCATCAGGATGGGGAAGTTCCACGGGATGATCTGGGCGACGACGCCCAGCGGCTCGTGGAAGTGGTAGGCGACCGTGTCGTCGTCGACCTCGCTGAGCGAGCCCTCCTGGGCGCGCACGGCCCCGGCGAAGTAGCGGAAGTGGTCGATGGCCAGCGGGATGTCGGCCGCCAGGGTCTCCCGCACGGGCTTGCCGTTCTCCCAGCTCTCCGCCACCGCGAGTGCTTCCAGGCCGGCCTCCATGCGGTCGGCGATCTTCAGCAGGATGTCGGACCGCTCGGACGCCGGCCTGCGCCCCCAGCCGGGCGCGGCCGCGTGCGCCGCGTCGAGCGCCGCCTCGACGTCCTCCGCCGTGCCGCGCGCCACCTCGGTGAACGGCTGTCCGTTCACCGGGCTCGGGTTCTCGAAGTACCGCCCCGCGACCGGAGGTACGTACTCGCCGCCGATGAAGTGGTCGTAGCGGGACTGGTAGGAGACGATCGCGCCCTCGCTCCCGGGCGCCGCGTAACGGGTCATACGGAACTGGCCTCCTTCGGCAGCGCTGCCCGCCGTCGGGCAGCTCCGCGCCGGAGCGTAGGGACACGGACGTTGCAACCACGTTGCGGACGGGCGGCGTCGCTACCGGTCCTCGAAGCGGGTCCAGCCGTCCGGGGCCCTCAACTCCGATTCGAGCGTGGCCAGCCGGACCCGGTTCACGGCCGTCGGCCGGGCCGTGGCCAGCGCCCGCCACGCCTCCACGTCCTCCTCGCCCCACGGCGCGTGGACCCAGTCGGCCAGCAGGTCGGGATCCGAGCGGGCGATCAGCGCCGCGCGCAGACCGTCGGCGAGGCGGCGCCTGAGCCGTACAACCGCGGGGGCCCGCGAGGCCGGCAGCAACGGGCCCGGGTAGGCGGCCAGGGCGGTGGTGACCGCACCGGTCGCCAGCCGGCGTTCGACGACGGCGACGTCCGACTCCAGGGACGCCGTGAGCCGGTAGGGCCGCGACGCGAGCAGTCCCGGCCCGAGGACCTGGCGCAGCCGGGCGAGCTCCGCGCGCAGTGTCACCGGCGTCACCGACTCGTCCTCGTACAGGGCGCACAGCAGTTCGTCACCGGTCAGGCCGTCGGGACGCCCGGCCAGCAGGACGAGGATCTCGCTGTGCCGGCGGCTGAGCCGGATCCTGCGGCCCTCCGTCGTCAGCACCGCCCGGTCGCGGCCCAGTGCCGCCAGTTCGGGCCCGCCGGCAGCCCGGCTCCCGGGGGCGAGCAGCGCCAGCCGGTACTCCGCCGCGCGCGCCACGGCCTGCACGAACCCCAGGCTGTGCGGATGCGCGAGGCCGTCCCCGCCGGTGATGTCCACGGCACCGAGCAGCCGCCCCGTGCGAGGGTCGTGGACCGGGGCCGCCGCGCACGTCCACGGCTGTACGCGCCGCACGAAGTGCTCGGCCGCGAACACCTGGACCGGACGGCCCACGGCGACCGCCGTGCCCGGCGCGTTCGTCCCGACCGCGCTCTCCGACCACCGCGCGCCCGGCACGAAGTTCATCCGCCGTGCCCGCCGCAGCGTCGACGTGTGCCCCTCGACCCACAGCAGCCTGCCGCGCGCGTCGCACACCGCGAGCAGGTGCCGGCCGTCGGAGACGAACGTGCCCAGCAACTCCCGGAACAGCGGCATCACATGCGCCAGCGGGTGCTCGGCCCGGCAGGCCCCCAGATCACTGTCCGTCAGTTCGATGTCGGCGGTGCCGTCCGGGTGCACCCCGGCGCGTGCCGAGCGCCGCCACGACTCGGCGACCACGCCGCGCACCGGGCGCGGCACCGTACCGGCTTCGGTGAAGGCATCGTGCGCCCGGTGCAGCACGCGTACGCGCTCGGCAGGGTCGGCTCCTGGCTCCAGGGCCACCCAGGGATCGGTCACCATGGCCTCCCGCGGGGCGATGCGCTGGGGGACATCGTCGCCCGGCGCGCGCGGGGCGACAACCATGTCGACGAGGGCGGTCCCCGCCGTCGCCGCCGGCATGGCCTCCCCTGGCTCCGGTGACCTGGCCGGCCGGTGTGCGAGTGGCGGCGCCCCGCACCGCGGGGAACACTGGCTGAACGGGCCGTTGCCGTTCGTCGGTCCGGGAAGTGCCGGGTGAGACGTGGTCTCACGGCTGTATGTCACCAGGGAGACGCGCATGTCCTCGAAGAGGCGCCGCAAGAAGAAGTCGCGCCGCAACCACGCGGCGAACCACGGGAAGCGACCGCAGTCCTGAACGGGAGTACCGCCGGCCGGCAGCGCTGAGGACGAGCCGGTGCCGGGCGACTCACCGAAAAGCTCCCTCCTGCACTAGGTAGACTGATCTACCTAGTGCAGGAGGGAGCTGTGATGAGCGAGACCGGAACGCGGCGAGGGGCCGCGCGGGAGAAGCTGCTCGCCGCCGCTGCGCGCCGTTTCTACGCGGACGGTGTGACGGCGACGGGCATCGACACGATCACCGCCGAGGCGGGCGTGGCGAAGATGAGCCTGTACAACAACTTCTCCTCCAAGGCCGATCTGGTGAGGGCCTACCTCGACGCACGGCATGAGGAGTGGCTGGGCCTGTACCGGCGCCGGCTGGAGCGGTCCCAAGACGGCCGCGGGGGAGTGCTGGCCGTCTTCGACGCGTATGCCGATCACGCCGCCCACGCCTACGAGCACGGGTTCCGGGGCTGCGGTCTGCTGAACGCGGCCGCCGAGCTGCCCGCCGGGGACGAGGGCCGGGCCGTGGTGCGCCGGCACAAGGAGGAGGTCGAGTCCCTGCTCGCCGGCCACCTCGAGGAGCTGCTTCCCGGACGGCCCGCGGAAGCGCGCGCGGTGGCGGAGCACCTGGCGTTCCTGCTGGAGGGCGCGATGGCCCGCGCCGGCCTGGAGGGCGTGGGCACGCGCCTGGAGCACGCCCGGGCGATGGCGACCGACCTGCTGGACCGGCTGTGACCCGGCGCCGGCCCCGCGGCGGTACGACGGGTGCGGGAGCGGTGTGCGTGCTGGTGGCGTCGGTGCTGTGGGGCACCACGGGCACCGCCGCGACCTTCGCCCCCGCGGTGGGACCGCTCGCGATCGGGGCCGTCGCCATGGGCCTGGGCGGACTGCTCCAGGCCCTCGTCGCCGCCCCGCGTATCCGTCGGGAAGCCCCTCGGCTGCGGGCGCACAAGGGGGCGGTGCTGATCGGCCTGCTGTCGGTCGGGGCCTACCCCCTGGCCTTCTACTCCTCCATGCGTCTGGCCGGGGTCGCCGTCGGCACCGTGGTGTCGATCGGCTCGGCCCCGCTCGCCTCGGCCCTGATCGAGCGCGTCGTCGACGAGCGCCGCCTCACGCGCCGCTGGATGACCGGCGCGGCGCTGGGCCTGTCCGGGACGGTGCTGCTGTGCGCGGCCGAAGCCGCCGGCGCCCACTCCGGCTCCGGGGCCCGGTCCGCGGGGGAGACCGTGCTCGGCGTGGGGCTCGGCCTGGTGGCCGGGCTCACCTACGCCCTGTACTCCTGGGCGGCCCATCGTCTGATCAGCCGCGGTGTCACCTCCGGCGCGGCCATGGGTACGGTCTTCGGCCTCGGCGGACTGCTGTTGCTGCCGGTGCTGCTGGCCACCGGGGGCCCGCTCCTCGACTCCTGGTCCAACGCGTCCGTCGGCATCTACATGGCCCTGGTGCCGATGTTCGTCGGATACGTCCTGTTCGGCTGGGGCCTCGCACACGTTCCGGCGAGCACCGCGACCACCCTCTCGCTGCTGGAACCCGCCGTCGCCGCAGTCCTGGCCGTGCTCGTCGTCGGTGAACGCCTGCCCCTGCCGGGATGGGCCGGCATCGCCCTGGTCGTCGGATGCCTTGCGGTACTCACCCTGCCGGCCCGCACCACGGCGAGGTCCCGGGCGACCACCACGGAGGCGAACGCCGCCGCCCGGACGGACACCGCCGCACTGGCAGGGCACGCCGAAACCCCATGAACCCACGACACCCGGACGCGACCCGGCGTCACGCGCGGCTCGGTGAACGGCGGTCACAGCGGTGAGCGCGGTGACGTATCGCCACCGTCTTCGCCGGGGACACGGGGCGCGGCTCGACCGTTCCGCGAGGCCGCCCCTCGGAAACCGCGGACGGTCCCGGGTGCGAGACTGAACCCATGCTCGTTCAGCTCCTCGCGGCCATGGGCGTGCTCGCCGTCCTGACCGTGGTTCCCGGCCCGGACATGGCGGTGGTGACGAAGCGAGCCGTCTCGTCCGGCCGGCAGGACGGCCTGCGCACCGTCGGCGGCATCACGGCGGGACTGCTCATCTGGGGTGCGCTCACGGTGGTCGGTCTGGCGGCCGTCCTGGCGGCGTCCGCCACGGCCTACACGGTCGTCAAGCTCGCCGGGGCTCTCTACCTCGGCTTCCTGGGCGTCCAGGCCCTGCTGCAGAGCCGGAGCGGTCGTTCGGTGACGCCGGCGGCCGGTCCCGCGGCCCCGTCCGGCAACCCGTGGCGCACGGGGCTGGTCAGCAACGTCCTCAACCCGAAGATCGCGATCTTCTACACCGGCCTCCTGCCCACGCTCGCGCCGTCCGGCCTCTCACCGCATCTCGGGATGACCCTGCTGGTCCTCATCCACACGGCCCTGACACTCGTCTGGCTCGGCAGCTACGTGCTGGTGCTGGCCAAGGCCCGCGCCTTCTTCGAGAAGCCTGCCGTACGACGCGCCATGGACCGCGTCACCGGTGTCGTCCTGATCGGGTTCGGGGTCAAGGTCGCCACCTCCCAACCCTGAGCGGAGAGCCGAAACAGCCGCTCACCCCACAGGCCGCGCCCGCTTCACGTGCCGTGCCCGATCCGCACGCCGGGCGTCACCGTCGTGCCGTGGCCGAACCAGACGTCGTTCCCGACGACGGTGTCCCCCCGGCCGGGCAGGCCGGTGAGGAGGTCGAAGTGCTCGGCCCGCGAGCCGCCCATGGTGGGGAAGGGAGAGGTCGAGGGACCGTCCACGCGGTGGGCGGCGCCGTTCGTGATGAACCGCACGCCGACGCTGTCCGGGTCCGAAGAGGGCGCGACCTCCGGGGGAGCGCCCCTTCGGTGAACGGCGGGACGACGGCTCGCACGAGCGTGGACGCGGCGGCGTTCAGCGCGGTGTCACCCAGTCGGGTGTCCAGGTCCCGGCGGCGTCGTGGCCCGCCGATGTGGTGGCGAGGTGGGCGCGGAGCACGGCCAGCGCCGGGTGCGGGTTGTCGCGGTGCCACAGGAGCGAGTGCGGGTAGACGGGGGTCGGGTCGGTGACCGGGAGGCGGCGCAGGTCGTGGCCGGCCGGCCAGACGAGACGGGTCCGCTCGCTCATGAGGGTGGCGAGGGCCGGGGTGTCGGCGACGGTGTCGAGGAGCGCGTCGGAGCCGAAGTTGGGGCCGGTGGCTTCGATGGTGAGGCCGAACTCGGCGACGAGGTCGTCGTAGTAGGCGGCCCACTCGGTTCCGGGGACGATGCCGGGCATCCAGATCCGGTGCCCGGCGAGCTGTGCGACGGTCACCGACCGGGCGGCCGCCAGCGCGTGGGCGGGGCCGGTGAGGAGCTGGAGCGGCTCGTCGAGCACCCGGACCGACTCGATGTCCTCGGGAAGGGGCCGGCCGGGCATGGCGACGGCGCGGAAGGACGCGTCGATCGTTCCGGACCGGAGGGCGGCGACGGCCGTCCCGACGTCGAACAGCATCACCACGTCGAGGTCGATCTCGGGGTAGGCGCGGTGGAAGGCGCGCATCAGGCCCGACGGCGCGACACGCGAGGCGATCACGTCGACGCGCAGCGGACGGCGGCCGGGACGCACGGACGCCTCCGCACGCTCGGCGACGCGCAGCAGTTCGCGTGCGTGGGGAAGGAACGCCTGCCCGTCGATGCTGAGCCGGGCACCGCGGGCGGTACGGGTGAACAGCCGCACGCCGAGGCCGCGTTCCAGCGAGGCGATGCGCTTGGACACGGCCTGCTGGGTGACCGCCAGCTCGGCGGCGGCCTCCTGGAACCGCCCCGCGTCCGCGGCGGCGACGAAGGTCCGTACGGCGTCGAGGTCCACACCACCACCCTAATGTCACAACCGTTGGTTGTGGCCGGCGGACCTCCGGTTGTTTGATCCCCGGCCATGGCCCTCGCTTGGATACTCCCGGTCGCGGACCGGTTGTGCGGATCAAGGGCGAGGGGAACCGGACATGAAGAACGGACACCGGCTGGGGCGGCCGTTCGGATGGTTCTGGGCGGCGTACGGGACCAGCGCGCTCGGCACATGGCTCGCCTTCGGCGCGTTCCCGCTGATCGCCGTCCAGGTGCTGCACGCCGGACCGGCCGAGGTCGCCGCGCTGTCTTCCGTGGGGGCCGCGGTGGGCGCGGCCGTGGCTGTGCCGCTCGGCCCGTGGGTGGAGTTCCGCCGCAAGCGGCAGGTGCTGATCGCGATGGACCTGACGCGGTTCGCGGCGCTGCTGACGGTCCCCGCCGCGTACGCGCTCGGCGCGCTCACCTTCCTCCAGCTCCTGCTGGTCTCGGTCGTCGTCGCGGCGGCCGACATCACCTTCCGCGCCGCCTCCGGCGCCTACCTGAAGAACCTGCTGCCGGCCGAGGACCTGCTCGTCGCCAACGCCCGGTTCGAGTCCACGGCCTGGACGATCACGATCGTCGGACCGCCGCTGGGCGGCGCGGCGGTCGGGCTGCTCGGCCCGGTGGCGACGGTGGTGGCCGACGCGGTCAGCCACCTGCTCTCGGCTCTGGGCATCCGTGCGACGGGCGGGCACGAGTCGCGGCCCGAGCGCCGGAAGGCCGCACGCATGCGAGCCGGGGACCTGCTCGACGGCTGGCGGTACATCCTCTCCGACACGGCCCTGCGTCCGCTGTTCTTCAACACCGCCCTGTTCAACGGCCTGGTGATGGCCGCCCAACCGCTGCTGGCCGTCCAGATGCTCGGGCAGTTGGGGTTCGCACCGTGGCAGTACGGCCTCGCCTTCGCCGCGCCCTCGATCGGCGGGCTGCTCGGATCGCGGCTGGCCCGGCCGCTCGTCACCCGGTTCGGGCAGCACCGGATCCTGGTCGCGGCCGGGTCGCTGCGCGCCGTCTGGCCCATCGGCCTGACCTTCCTGGGGCCGGGCACCGGCGGACTGCTGCTGGTGATCGGCGTCGAGTTCGGGCTCATCCTCTGCTGCGGGGTCTTCAACCCCGTCCACGCCACCTACCGCCTCCAGCGCGTCGCGACCGACCGGGTCACCCGCACACTGACCGCCTGGGCGGTGACGACCAGGGCCACGACCGCACTCCTGACAGCCTTGTGGGGCGTGCTGGGCAGCCTGCTCGGTCCGCGCACGGCCATCGGACTGGCCGGCGTGCTCCTGCTGGCGACCCCGCTGCTGCTCCGCCGCCCGTCTGAGAAGCGGCCTGTCCCGGCGTGACCGCGACGGCCTCCGCGGACGCGCCCACGGAAACAGGCGTGCCTGTGGGCAACCTTCGGGGCACCCCGTGCATCGGAATGCGTATGAAGTCCAAGCGAACGATGTTCGGGGCAGTGCTGACTGCCGTGGTGTCAGCCCTGGCGCCCGGTGCGACCGCTGTCGCCGACGACCCGTCCCCTCTGCCGACGCAGGCGTACGCGACGATCAGTGCCGGCAAGCAGATCAACGTGGGACCGGCGGCCCAGCCGGTCCATGTGAGCTGGGGGTTCTGGGACGGCGGGGCGCAGGTTCCCACCCCCACCGACGAGACGCTCGTCATCGACGCGCGTGATCTCGCGGGCATCGCGAACGTCTCGGCCGACGACCCGAGGTGCGAGGCCGAAGGGCGGGTCTTCACCTGCGTCAACGAGGAATCCACGCAGAGCCGGTCGGTCGACTTCACCCTGCGCGCGGCCCCGGGCGCGACCCTCGGCGACACCGGCACGATCAAGTACGCCGTCACCGCCGAGCACGGGACCGGTGCCACCGCGACGGCGAAGGTGGTCGTCGGCGTCCCGAACCTGGTGGTCGGCAAGGTGCCGGACACGACGCACGCCGCCGTCGGATCCCGGATCGACATCCCGCTCCGGCTCCGCAACACCGGTGATCTGGCCACGGACCGGCGCATCCAGCTGCGCTGGGCATCGGAGGGCGGTCTGCTCTTCGACCACAAGTTCTCCAACTGCACCTACGACGAGGACTTCGATCCCGAACCGGCCGGCCGGACGACCGTCACCTGCGTCGTCACCGCGCCCGTGGCCGTGGGGGCCACCGTGGAGCTGAGCAGCCCCCTCACCGCCAAGGTCGGCAAACGGGTCCTGACCAACGTGGTCGACTACTCGGCCAGCCTGCTGGAGCCGGGCCAGGAACCCGCCACCGGAGGCGTCGGCAGGCACCAGGGCACCGGGCCCGCACTCCGCCTGGTGCCGGCGTCCGGGGCGGAAGGCGCGTTCGAGAAGGGTGCCGAGGGCCGGTTCACCGTCGCGGCCGACAACTCCGCGGATTTCGCTGCCACCGTCGAGGTCGATCAGGACCGGTGGGCCCTGGACTTCAGGGCCGTGAACCACGGACCGGCCTCCGTGTACGTGGTCGACGAGAAGCCCGTCGTCGTGGTCGACGTCGTCCTGCCCAAGGGCATGGTCGGGTCCCGCAACATCTACGAGGAGGGGGAGGACAGGCCTTACGGCGAATGCCTGCTCCGGGTCAGCGCCACCGAGACGGCGCCGTTCGAGGCCGGTCACCGGCGTTACGTGTGCCCCGTGCCGTTCGACCTCACTCCCGGAAAGAGCCAACTGTTCATCCTGCGGGTGAAACTGACCGAGGACTACGACGGCGCCAAGGGCACGGCGACCGTACGCCCCGGCCCGGCCGGCGTCCCCCTGCATGACCCGGACGCCTCCAACGACAGCGTCACCTTCTCCTTCGACGCGCAGACCACCCCGACCACCCCGACCACGACGGCACCGTCCGGCGGCACACTCCCCGCCACGGGCACGACCCACACGGCGCTCGTCGTCACGGCAGGCGCCGGAGCCCTGCTGCTGGGCACCGTCGTCCTCGTCGGCCTGCGACGCCGGCGCTCCCACTGACACCGCCGTAGGACCGCTACGGGAAGCGGCGCACGGTCGTCAGACGCTCGCACCGAGGAAGACCGTTTATTCGTTTGGCGACCGTGCGCGTGTGTGATGGGATCGGGTGCGACGGGGGCGGCTCCCTGACGCGCATCCTTCTCACCTTCTGCGAAAAGACCCAGCGCGCCCACTCTCCGCCCCCGTTCCCCTGTCCCGGTCGTCGTGGAGGGTTCCCCCTGTTGCTCGCTGCCGAGTCCGTACTGCTGCGCCGTATCCAGACCGTGTACGTGGACGGGGCGCTCGCGTCCGGCCGCGGGACAGGACCGGCACTGCGCCGGCTCGAGGCCGAACTGCTCGGCCGCGGCCACCTCCTCTCTCCCCGGCTGCACGCGGCGCTCGACTCGCTGCCCTCGGAGGAACTGGCGGTCGCGCACACCCGCCTGGTCGGGCTGACCGACGACCTGCTCGGCTCCGACCGCACCCACGTCCCGCTCTTCCGCCGGTTCCCGCGCACCGTGCCGCGGGACACCGAGGCGCTGTACGTGGACCGGGTCTTCGCCTACCTGCTGCAACAGCCGGAACAGCCTTGCGTGCTGTGCGGCGAGGCACGCACGGTGTTCCCCGTCTCGCCCTGCGCGCACCTGGTGTGCCGGCTGTGCTGGGACGGGTCCGACTACGCGGGCTGCCCGGTGTGTCACCGTCGTATCGACGCCGACGACCCCTTCCTGCGGCCGGTCCGCGCCGTCGGCGCCGCCAAGGCACCGGTGCCAGGACCACTGCGGCTGCTGCGCCTGGGCACGGACCGGGCCGCCGACGCCACCGCCGTGGTCGACGCCCTGCTGGCCCGCCGGACCCCGCTCTCCCCGCAGGACCGCGACGACCTGCTGACACTGCTGCCCCTCACCCCGGCCGGCCAGGGCCTGCTGCCCGGGGACATCCCGGTCCGGGAGACCAAGGCGATGGTGCTGGGCGCGCTGGTGCGCGAGGCGCCGGACGGCCTGCCACCGCGAAAGCTGCTGACCGGGCAACTCACCACCGCCACCGACGTGCTGCGGCTGCTCGCCGTGCTCTCCGGCGGTGACGCGGGACTGGTGACGCCGTCGCGGTTCACGAGCCCGCCGCGCCCGCTGCGCCGCGAACTGCTCTCGGTCCTCGACGACCTGCCGACGCCCTACCTCGTGGAGGATGTGCTGCGGCACCCCACGGAGTGGAAGCGGGCCGCGGAGGTCCTGCACCCCTTCGAGCGGCACGCCCGGCATTCGCGCGCAGCCCTCGCCTTCGCGGTCCTGCGCGGCACCCCGGTGGATCCCGGCACCACGTTCGGTGCCGCCCTGCTGGAGACGGCCGCCGCGCACCCGGACGCCGTCCGCGTGGACGGCACCCGGATCCGCCCGGCCACCTGGGCCGGGCGACTGGAACAGGCGGTGGCCGAGGGCGATACGGGCAGGGCCGCGGCCCTCGCCGGGGAGCGTCCCGGCGAACTGGTCCGCCGTCTGGACCTGCTGCTCCGCCTGCACACCGCCGACACCCTCGAACCCGAACTCGAGAAAGCCCTCCTGCGCGGGCTGCCGAAGGTGGGCCCGGGTCCGCTGCTGTCGGCGCTCGGAGCGCTGCGGACGCGTACCGAGGACCGCACCGGCCGCCGCCGCGTGTTCTTCCCGCGCGGGGAGGTCACCCGGGCCCTGACCGTTTTGGAGCGGCGGACTCCACTGCCCTCCGGGCTGGTGACGGAGGCGATCACGCTGCTGCGGGCGGAGGTGCTGCGCCGGTTCGCCGCCGGGGAGCCGTACGAGCTGTCGGTACTGGACGCCGGCCTGGCCGACCTCACCGTGCCGTTCACCGAGCGGTCCACCGCGAAGGCCCTGGTGGCGGTGCCCCGGGGCAGCACGCAGACCCTGCCCGGGGGCGCGGTGCTGCGGCTGTTCCTGCACTGGACCGAACCACAGGGCAACCGCACGGACCTGGACCTCTCCGTCGCGTTCTTCGACGCCGAGTGGCGGTTCACCGGACTGTGCGACTACACCGACCTGGTGTACGGCGCGGACGCCGCGGTCCACTCCGGCGACCTCACGTCCGCCCCCGCGCCGCGGGGCGCCACCGAGTACGTCGACCTGCACCTGGAGCGGCTGGCGGAGCGGGGGGACGTCTATGCCGTCCCGCTGGTCTTCAGCTACAACAACGTGCCGTTCGAGGAGTTGCCGGACGCCTTCGCGGGCTTCATGGCGCTGCCCGCACACGGCCCGCGGGACGCGTCCTACGATCCGCGCACGGTCCGTCAGCGCTTCGACCTGGCGGGCGACTCGCAGGTGTGCCTGCCGATGATCGTGGACCTGGGCCGTCGCCGGGCGCTGTGGACGGACACCCATCTGCCGTCCACGGGCGGCTTCCAGAGCATCGGCTCGCACGGCGGTGGCGTACTGGCCACGGTGGCCCGAGATCTGTGGGAGCAGTTCGGCTCCGGCGGCCGGACCACCCTGTGGGACCTCGCGGTCTGGCGAGCGGCGGCGCGCTCCGTCGAGGTGGCCGTGATGACCCGGGAACCGGAGCCCGCACTGCTGTGGTACCGGCGGCGTCCGGACGAGGACGCGGCCGCGTTCGCCACCAGGGTGTCTTCGGCGGAGGACGGCGAGGAACACCGCCGGCACCCCGACCCCGACCGGGCGGCGGCCGAACTCGCCTCCGGCAAGCGGGTGTTCGTGGCCACGGTCCACGGCGGCGTCGGGCCGGCGCGGGCATCGGGCACTCTCTACCGGCTGTTCCCCGGCCCCGGAGACGCCTCGGAGACCTTGGTCCGCGTGACGGCCGGCGACCTGGTCGCCGAACTCGGGTGAGCCGGCGCCCGGAGGGACGGCGTCCGTGGCCGCACAAGATCACCAGCAGATTCGAAGGAGCTCGAGATGACCGGCACCGCCACCCGTTACCTCTATCTCGTCCGGCACGGCGAGGCGTCACCGGACGAGAGCGGCCTGACGGAGGCCGGCCGACGGCAAGCCACCCTGCTCGGCCGGCGCCTCCGGGACATCCCCCTCACCGCTGTCCACCATGGCCCCCTGCCGCGGGCGGAGCAGACCGCACGCCTGATTGGCGACCAGCTGAAGAGCGTCCCTCTGCACGTCTCGGAAGCCGCCGGTGACTACGTGCCCCACCTACCGGAGAGGGCTGAACTCCCAGCTGAGTCGGCGGACTTCCATCTCCGCTTCCTCGCCGGTGCGAGCGATGAGGAGCGGAAGCACGGACCCGAGCTGGCCCGCCGGGCGCTGGACCTGTTCACCGGGGCGGTGGACGGTGAACAGGACCGGCACGAACTGGTCGTCACCCACAACTTCCTGGTCGCCTGGCTCGTCCGGGACGCCATGCACGCGCCGAAGTGGCGGTGGCTCGGCCTCAACCACTGCAACGCGGCACTCACGGTCATCCGCTACGCGCCCGGCCGGCCCGCCTCCGTCCTCCTCTCCAACGACATGCGGCATCTGCCCACCGAGCTGCGCTGGACGGGCTTTCCTCCCGAACTGCACATCTGAAGGCCACCGGCAGGACGTTGCCGCGTCTCAGGCTCGGCTTCCCTGTACTTGCCGGCACCGGGCCGGGCGTGAAGCCGGAGCGGTCGTACCGGGCGGTCCCGAACCGGCCGCCACCCGGTTCCTCGGCATGATCTCCCACCGCGCGCCGCCGTCGGGCACGTTGTCGGCCAGGCCGTGGCGCGAAGACGTGAGCCGGGTACGTCGCCCGGGGAAGAGAGCGGGACGGTGGTCGTCAGCGGTCGTGGAGGGCCCGGATCTCGCCGGCGACCAACGCGGGGTCCTCCTCGGCCATGAAGTGGCCGCAGGAGACCGTGCGGTGCCGCAGGTCCCCGGCCCAGGCGCTCCACAGCCCCTGGGCGTGGTAGCCGAGTGCCGCGCCCCAGTCCTGCTGGAGGACGGTGACCGGCATGGCCAGCCGGTTGGCCGCCTCCCGGTCGGCGGTGTCGTGGTCCACGTCCACGCCGGCCGAGGCGCGGTAGTCGGCGACGATGGAGGGCACGGCCGCCGCGGACGCCGCGAGGTAGTGGGCGCGGACATCGGCGGGGATCGCGTCCGGGGTCTCGGTCCAGGCGTCGAGGAAGTGACCGAAGAAGGCGTCGGCGGACGCCTCGATCATCTGTTCCGGCAGGCCCGGCGCCTGAGCCATCAGATACAGGTGGAAGCCGACCGCGCCGGACACGCCGTGCAGGGCGTCCCACATGTCGAGGGTCGGCAGGACGTCGAGGAAGAGCGCCCGGGACACGGCGCCCGGATGGTCCATCGCGGCGCGGAAGGCGACGAGGGCGCCGCGGTCGTGGCCGGCCAGAACGAAGCGGTCGTGCCCCAGCTTGGCGGCGAGGCGGACCACGTCCCGGGCCATGGTGCGCTTGGAGTAGACGTCCGGGCCGCTTTCCGTGGGTTTGTCGCTGGCGCCGTAGCCGCGCAGATCCGGGCAGACGACGGTGTGGTCGGCGGCGAGATCGGCGGCGACGTGCCGCCACATCAGGTGGGTCTGCGGAAAACCGTGCAGCAGCACGACCGGGGCACCGCTGCCGCCGACGGCGGCGTTCAGCGCGAGGCCGTCGCCGACCGGTACGCGGTGCTCGGTGAATCCGGGGATGCTCGGGTGTGTCACAGCGACTCCTGTGGCTCGTGGCAGAGTGGACGTCCCGGGCCCGGCGGCCCGGGACGTCCGGGGACGTCACCCAGGCTGCGGGCCCCGGATCAGCGATCGATGAGTGGACAGGCGGCACCCCCGGGGACGGCGCCGCCCTCGAAGGGACCGTGCCGTGGGTGTGGAGTTCGGACTGCTGGGACCGGTCGCCGCCTGGGACTCCGACGGCGCGTCCCTGCCGCTCGGCGCGCCCCGCCACCGGGAGGTGCTCGGACGGTTGCTGATCGCCCGCAACCGGGTGGTCCCGGTCGGCCGGCTCGTGGCCGACCTGTGGGAGGACGAACCCCCGGCCGGCGCGATCGGCGCACTCCGCACCTTCGTCGCGGCGCTGCGCCGCGCCCTGGAACCCGGGCGCCCTTCCCGGCAGCCGTCGCGGCTGCTGGTCACCGAAGGCCCCGGATACGTCCTGCGCGCCGGACGCGAGGCGGTGGACGCCTGGAGGTTCGAGGACACGGCCGCACGGGCCGCCGGGGCGCCGCCGCACGCGGCGGTCGCCCTGTGGGACCAGGCGCTCGCCCAGTGGCGCGGGCCGGTCCTGGCCGACTTCCCCGCCGTCGCGTGGGCCGCCGCAGAACAGGCCCGGCTGGAGGCGCTCCGCCTCGACGCGGTCGAGCGTCGCGCCGACGCCCTCCTGGCCACCGGCGCCGCCCGGGACGCCGTCGTCGATCTGCGGGCCCACGTCACCGCGCACCCGGGGCGGGAGGACGGGTGGGTGCTGCTGGCGACCGCCCTGGACCGGTCCGGCCGCCGCGGCGAGGCCCTGGAGACCCTGCGGCACGCCCGTCAGGCCCTCGTCAGCGCGTACGGACCGGACACCGGAGCCGCTCTGGCACGCGCCGAAGCCCGCATACTCAGCGGCACCACCGGCTCCGCGACCGAGCCGGCCGGGGCGGCGGACGGCGTCTGGGACCGCACGGCCGCCGCGTGGGACCGCTCGGTGCCCGCCCGGTCCAGGGCCCGGCTGCACGCCACCGCCGGCCTGCTGCGAGACCTCGCGGTGACCGGCGCCGACGGCCTGCAGGAGGCGCGCGAGCACCGGCGCGAGCTGGTCGCCGCGGCCGAGACGACCGGGGACGCGGAGCTGGCCGCGAGGATCATCGGCTCCTACGACGTCCCGGCGGTCTGGACCCGGGCCGACGACCCCGCCGACGCCGGCGGACTCGTCCGGGCCGCCGCCCGCGCCGCCGCCCGGCTCGGCCCCGACGGACCGCCCGCGCTGCGGGCCCGGCTGCTGTCGGTCGTCGCCGTCGAATCACGCGGCGACGCCGCCGCGGACGCGCCGCTTCCCCGGGCGGCCGCCACCTCCGCCGCCGAACCGTGGCGGCTGCGCGCCGAACGCGCCGCCGAGGAGGCCGTCCGCCTCGCCCGCCGCCTCGGCGACCCCGCGGTGCTCGCCTTCGCCCTCAACGGCGCCTTCATGCAGTCCTTCACCACCTGTGGGTCGGCCGCCCGCCGGGACGCCCTCGGCGCCGAACTGACCCGGCTGGCCGTCGACCACCAACTGCCCGGCCACGAGGTCCTGGGCCGCCTCGTCCGCCTCCAGGCCCTCGCCGGTCTCGGCGACCTCGCGGCGGCGGACGCGGAGGCCGGGGAGATCGACCGGCTGGCGCACCGCAACGAACGGCCGCTCGCCGCGGTGTTCACCTCCTGGTACCGGGCCCTGCGCACCTGCGAGACCGACGGATGGCCTGCGGCCCGCCCCCGGTACGCGAAGCTCCTCGCGGAGACCGCGGGCCACGGCATGCCCGGACTCACCCGGGGAGCGGCCGTCCTCGTCGCGCTCGTCCCGTCGATGCGGGACGGCACCCTGCCCGACCCCGACGACTTCGCCGGCCTCGACGCCGGCCCCTACCGGCCGTGGCTCGTCCCTCTGCTGCAGGCCGCCTCCGGCGCCACCGAGCGAGCCCGGCAGGCACTCGCGACGGTTCCCCGGCCACCCCACGACCTTCTCCAGGAGGCGCTCTGGTGCGTACTGGCCCGCACCGCCGCGGCCGTGGGACACCAGGAGGTCCTGCGCCGCGCCCGTGACGAACTCGCCGCCGCCGACGGTGAGTCGGCCGGCGGCGGCAGCGGCCTGGTCTCCTTCGGTCCGGTCGCTCACCATCTGCGGGCCGCCGACGCGGCCCTCGGCGGGCGGGGACCGTCCTTCACGGGGCCGGCGGACGACGGAGAGTAGGAGCAGCCCGCACCGGCGGGTGCGGGAGGTACTCGCCCCCACCGCTGGTCACCTCAACCCGCTGCACGCTCCGGGACGTCGGATCCCGCACATGTCGCCGGCCCGGTCACGCCGCGCCACGGCGCGGTGGCCCGGCCGCCTTCTGCCCACCGCGCCGCGCGAACCCCGCGAGGCGGCTTCCACCGGCGCGCGCAGCCACGACTCCACGCCCCGTACGGTCGAGAGCCTCGGCGGTGAGACCCGTCCGCCGCCGCCGGACCCTGCGGCCGTTCCACGTCACGGTCATGGACGGTACGCGGCCGACCGGAAGAGGCCCTCCGGGTCGTACGCGGCGCGGGCGTGCTCGAGCCGCTCCTCGTGCGAGCCGAACACCGCTCCTCTCAACTCCCCGGCGTCCTCGCCGAGCCCCGCGAAGTTGACGTACGTCCCGCCGCTGGAGAAGGGCTTCATCGCGTCCCACGCCGAGCGTGCCCAGCCGATCGCGGTGTCGTCCAGCGCCGGGTCCTGCCAGCCCGCGTCGATGCTGACGTTGAAGCGTGCGGACCGGTGTGCGAACGCGCTGTCGTCGGGACCGACGCGCGCCACGGCGCCGCCCAGGGTGCGGACGACGATCAGGCTCTCCGGGGTCGGCCGCCGGGAGTACCAGTCCACCAGGGTCCGGACGGCCTCGTCGCCGAGGTCGTCCATGAAGTGGGACTTCATGAAGTAGCGCTCCCCGTCGGGGAACCGCCAGGTGTTGGCGCCCTGCAACGCGACGTAGGGCACGGTTCCGCTCAAGTCGGCCAGCGGCGGACCCAGTTCGCGCTGCGGGGCCAGCGCCGCCGCGGCGTCGTCTCCCGGCGGACCCCCGTGGACGGCCCCGACCATCACGCAGCTCGCCCGGTGCAGTTCGGCCGGAACCCCGGGGTCCGCGGGGACGCTCCACAGCAGCAGCTCCGGCGTCACCGTGTCCGGCGCGACGGCCGCCGCGTCCCGCCAGGCCCGCAGCACCTCCTCGGCACGCTCGTACGGGTGGAGGACCAGCACGGCGGCCACCTCGGGGCCGAGCGGGTGGAGATCGAACTCGAAGGAGGTGACGACACCGATGCCCCGGCCGCCGCCGCGCGCCGCCCAGAACAGCTCGGGCTCCTCCTCCCGGCTCGCGGTGCGTACCGTGCCGTCCGCGGTGACGACCGTCAGGGAGCGGAGGCTGTCACAGCTCAGGCCGAACGTCCGCATCACGAAGCCGAAGCCGCCGCCGAGGGTGAGGCCGGCGATCCCGGTCGCCGAGATCTCCCCGCCCGGCGCGGCCAGACGGTACAGCTGGGTCTCGCGGTCGAACTCGCCCCAGGTCACCCCCGCCCGGGCCCGGGCCGTGCGCGCGGCGGGGTCGACGTGCACGCCCTTCATGTGCGAGAGGTCGATCACCAGCCCGTCGTCGCATACCGCGCTGCCCGCCACCTGGTGCCCGCCGCCGCGGACGCTGACGACGGGCCGGAACTTCCGCGCCGCCCGTACCGCCTCGACCACGTCCGCCGTGCCCGAGCACCGGGCGACGAGTGCGGGGTGCCGGTCTATCAGCCCGTTCCATACGGCTCGGGCCTCGTCGTAGCCGGGATGGCCACGGTCGATCACCTCACCGTGCAGCGAGGAGCGGAGCTCGTGAGCCAGGGCTTCCTCCGGGACGGCCCTCGGCATGGCTGCTTCCGTGTCCGGCATGGGCGTCACCTTCCCCGGGTGCACGCTGCCGGCTGCCGCCGACGCTCCCCACGCTAATGCGCGGCCGGCCGGCCCGCACGTGGGCCGGTCCCTCCCGCCGATCACCGGGACCGGACGGCCCTCGAGTACGCCGCGGCGCCGTCCAGGCGCAGGGGCGCGGCGGTGCGGGCGGTGATGTCCTCGACGGTGGTGCCCGGAGCGGTCTCGACGAGGACGAGGCCGTCTCCGGTGACGTCGAGGACGCCGAGGTCGGTGATGATCCGGTGGACGCACCGTTCGCCGGTGAGGGGGAGGGCGCACTCCTCGAGGATCTTCGGGGTGCCGTCCTTGGCGGTGTGTTCCATGAGGACGATGACGCGGCGGGCGCCGTGCACCAGGTCCATGGCACCGCCCATGCCCTTGACCGTCTTCCCCGGGATCATCCAGTTGGCCAGGTCGCCGTTCGCGGAGACCTGCATGGCGCCGAGCACGGCGGTGTCGATGTGGCCGCCGCGGATCATGCCGAAGGAGAGCGCGGAGTCGAAGAAGCTCGCGCCGGGCAGCACGGTGACGGTCTCCTTGCCCGCGTTGATCAGGTCGGGGTCGACCTGGTCCTCGGTGGGGTAGGGGCCGGTGCCGAGGACGCCGTTCTCCGAGTGCAGGACGACGTGCACGCCGGGCGGGAGGTGGCCGGGAACGAGGGTGGGCAGGCCGATGCCGAGGTTGACGTAGGAGCCGTCGGTGAGCTCGGCGGCGGCACGGGCGGCCATCTGGTCGCGGGTCCAGCTCATGGGCGTACGGTCCTCTTCTCTATGCGCTTGTCGGCGGCCTCGTCGGCGCTCAGCGCCACGACCCGCTGCACGTAGACGCCGGGCAGGTGCACCTCGTCGGGGCGCAGCCCGCCCGGTTCGACCAGTTCCTCGACCTCGGCGACGGTGACGCGGCCGGCCATGGCGGCGAGCGGGTTGAAGTTGGCGGCGGCACGGCGGAAGACCAGGTTGCCGTGGTGGTCGCCGCGCCAGGCCCGTACGAGGGCGTAGTCGGTGGTGATGCCGTGCTCCAGGACGTGCGGGCGGCCGGCGAAGTCACGGGTCTCCTTGGGCGGGGAGGCGACGGCGACCGCCCCGTCGGACGCGTACCGCCACGGCAGCCCGCCCTTCGCCACCTGGGTGCCGACACCGGCCGGCGTGTAGAAGGCGGGGACGCCCGCGCCGCCGGCCCGCAGCCGTTCGGCGAGTGTGCCCTGCGGAGTCAGTTCCACCTCCAGCTCCCCGCTGAGGTACTGGCGGGCGAACTCCTTGTTCTCGCCCACGTAGGAGCCGGTGACCCGGGCGATACGGCCGGCGGCGAGCAGGACGCCCAGGCCGCGGCCGTCCACGCCGCAGTTGTTGGAGACGACCTCCAGACCGGAGGCGCCCTGTTCGTACAGGGCGCGGATCAGTACCTCGGGTACGCCGCTGAGGCCGAAGCCGCCGACGGCCAGCGAGGCACCGGACGGGATGTCGGCGACGGCCTCTGCGGCACTGCCGCGGACCTTGTTCACGAGCGAGTTCCTTTCAGGGGGTGGCGCCGGGCAGGACGGCCGACCAGCCGCCGTCCACGACGAGGTCGGCGCCCGTGACGTACGACGCCTCGTCCGAGGCGAGGAAGACGGCCGCGTTCACCACGTCGTCGGGTGTGCCGGTGTGGCCGAGGGGGATGTGCCGGGCGACGGAGCGCATCGGACGGTCCTCCGCGAGGAGGCCGGCACGGGAGCCCTCGGTGTCGATCACCCCGGGGCTGACACAGTTGGCGCGGACACCGTACGGCGCCCCCTCGGCGGCCAGTTGGCGGGTCAGGGCGATCACACCGCCCTTCGACGCCGAGTGCGCTGTCCGCCGGCCGGTGAGCGAACCGGTCGGCCCCGCGGTGGAGCCGACCGTGAGGACGCAGCCGCCACTGGCGATCAGATGCGGCCAGGCCGCCCGGACGGTCAGCCACACCGAGTCCAGCTCGGCGCGCACCGTGCGGGCGAAGTCCTCGTACGGCCGGCTGTCGATGCCTCCGAAGCGGACCGCGCCGGCGTCGGCGTACACGATGTCGACGCCGCCGAAGGCGTCGACGGCCTCCGCCACCCAGGAGCGCACGGACTCCTCGTCGGTGACGTCGAGGGGACCGGGGGTGAGGGCGGTGCCGCCCTCACGGGCGATCAGCCGCTGGGTGTCGACGGCTTCCTCGTGCAGCAGGTCGCCGCCCACCACGAGCGCGCCCTCGGCCGCGAACCGCAGCGCGGCGGCCCGGCCCCGACCGCGGGCCGTGCCGGAGATCAGGGCGACCTTGCCTTCCAGCCGCTTCACGAGGCCCCCTCGCGCAGCGCGTCGGAGACCGACTTGACGCCGCCGTGCGCGGTGAGCCCGCCGTCGACGGGGATCTCGGCGCCCGTGATGAACGAGGACTCGTCCGACAGCAGGAAGACCACCAGCGGAACGACCTCGTCGACCGTTCCGGTGCGGCCGAGCGGGGTCTCGCGGATGTTGGCCGCACGGAAGACGGGCGCCGCGGAGGCGGTCATCTCCGTCTCGATGTAACCGGGGTGGACCGTGTTGACGCGGATGCCGCGCGGCCCGAGTTCCAGCGCGGCGGTGTGCGACAGGCCCCGCAGCGCCCACTTGCTGGTCGTGTACGCGACCGGATAGTGCGCGGTGAGGGCCGCGGACGAGCCGACGTTGACGACGGAGGAACCCGCCGGCATGAGCGGTGCGAGGTGCTGGATGCCCAGCAGCGGGCCGGTGACGTTGACCGCGTGGACGCGCGCCATGTCCTCGGGGCGCACCTCGCCGACGCGGGCCCGCCAGGTGATGCCCGCGTTGTTGACCAGGCCGTGCACCTGCCCGTACGACTCACGCAACTCGGCGGCGAGTTCGGCCCAGTCCTGCTCGCTGGTGACGTCGAGCCGGCGGCAGCCGGGCGTCTCGGTGACGTCGGTGGCGATGACGCGGGCGCCCTCGCGAGTGAGCGCCTCGGCCTCGGCGGCACCCTGCCCACGCGCCGCCCCGGTCACGACGACGACCTTGCCGAGCAGCCTCTTGGGGCGCGGGTCGGTCACGGCCGCTCCCGGGTGCGGCGCCGGCCGGACGGCAGGGGGACGGGCTCGGCGCCGGGGACGACGGTGTTGGTGAGGGTGCCGATGCCCTCCACCGCGAGGGTGACGGTGTCGCCGGGCTTCAACGGCGGCGGGGTCCGCTCGCCGCGCCGGCCCCAGAGTTCGGCGAGGCAGCCGCCGTTGCCGCAGGTGCCGGAGCCCAGCACGTCACCGGGGACGACCCGGGTGCCGCGGGAGGCGTAGGCGGTCATCTCCTCGAAGGTCCAGCTCATGTGGGACAGCAGGTCCTCGCCGACCTTCTCGCCGTTGACCTCGGCGGTCAGCGCCAGGCGCAGGAAGCCGTCGGCGTCCCGGCAGGGCTCCAGTTCGTCGGCGGTGACCAGGTACGGGCCGAGGGAGGTGGCGGTGTCCTTGCCCTTGCAGGGGCCGAGGCCGACCCTCATCTCGGCGGACTGCAGGTCACGGGCGGACCAGTCGTTGAAGACGGTGTAGCCGACGATGTGGTCGCGGGCCTGCTCGGGGGTGAGGTCACGGCCCTCGCGGCCGATGACCGCGGCGACCTCCAGCTCGAAGTCCAGGACACCCGACCCGGGCGGGACGGGGATGCCGTCGTGCGGGCCGTAGACCGCGTGCGGGTTGGTGAAGTAGAACGTCGGCGCGGCGTACCACTGCTCCGGCACACCCGCCGCGCCGTCCACTGACCTGCGGACGCCCTCGACGTGCTCCTCGAAGGTGACGAAGTCCCGGACGGAGGCGGGCTGGAGCGGAGGCAGCAGGCGGACCTGCGACACGTGCGGGCCGGGAGGCACGTCGAGCGCCGCCGCGCCCGCGGCGAGCAGTCCGGGCAGCCCGCCCGACTCCCGCAGCAGGTCGGTGAGCGACGCGACGCCGGGCAGCGGCAGCAGGGTGCCGTCGCCCTCCACGACGGCCACGCGGCGACGGTGATGGTGTTCGTAGGCGGCGAAACGCATGGTGCGGCTCCTGGCGGGCGGTGCCCGGGGGCGCGGCGGGGCCGAGTCAGGGCAGGTGACAGGGCCGGCCGCGCCCCCGGGAGCGGGGGTGTGATCAGACCGGCGGGGCGACGAAGACGCCGCGGTCGGGGTCGTTGAACGACTCCTTGGCGACGAGTTCGTTCATGGGGTTGGCGGTGCCCCACTGGTCGGTGACCTCCGGCTGGGAGAAGTCGTAGACGTGGGGGTGCCAGGTGTCCTCGTCGAGGAGTTCCAGCTCGGTGGTGTACTCGACGGTGTTGCCGTGCGGGTCGAGGAAGTAGGTGAAGGTGTTGTCGCCGGCCATGTGGCGGCCCGGACCCCAGATCTTCTTGTACCCGGCGCGGATGACGCGTCCGGAGCCGCGCATGTACTCGTCGATGCCGCGCATCTCGAAGGAGACGTGGTGCAGGGACGTGTGCGGGCCCTTGGCGAGGGCCATGGAGTGGTGCTGGTTGCTGATCCGCATGAAGTGCATGACCTCGCCCATGTGCGGCGAGCTGAGCGTGTCCGACAGCGCGAAGCCGAGGTGACGCTCGTACCACTCGCGCGTGCGGTTCAGGTCGGGGGAGTTGAGCACGACGTGGGAGAGCTTGACCGGGATGGACTCCTTCTCCTCGATCCTGCGGTGCCGCCTGACCTCGACGTCGGCCAAGACCTCGATGGTGCGGCCGTCGACGTCGAAGAAGCGGAAGCCGTAACCGCCGCCGGGGGTGTCGGCCTTCCCCGGCCGGGAGACCAACCGCACACCGCCCGCGAGGAGTCGCTCGGCGAGGGTGTCGACGTCGGCGGCGTTCGCGGCGCCGTAGGAGACGAGGTCGAGGCGCTTCTCGTCGGCCTTGCGCAGCCGGACGACGTACTGCTCCGGGGAGCCCTCGGCGGCCAGGAAGGAGATGCCGGAGTCCTCGGCGACCTTGGTCAGGCCCCAGACGCCGGAGTAGAAGTCGAGCTGCTTGTCGTAGTCGGGCACGGCCAGGTCGACGTGGCGCAGGTGGGTGAGCAGACGCATGAGAATCACTCCAGGGAGAGCAGGGCGGCGGCGTTGCCGCCTCGTACGGCGTCGAAGTCGGTCTGGGAGAGCCGCGCGGCGCGCAGGGCGGCGACCGGGTCCTCGGTGCCCATGTCGAAGGGGAAGTCGGAGCCGAGCAGGACGCGGTCCGCCCCGGCGGCCCGTACCAGCTCCCGCAGGACGTGCGGGTCGTGGACGAGGGAGTCGAAGTACAGGCGCTTCAGGTAGCTGCTGGGCAGGTGGGCGCAGCCGGCGCCCGCGTCGGAGCGGGCCGACCAGGCGTGGTCGCTGCGGCCGATGTGGGTGGGCAGGTAACCGCCGCCGTGCGCGGCGATCACCTTCAGTCCCGGATGCCGGTCGAGGACCCCGGAGAAGATCAGATGGGACAGCGCGACGGCGTTCTCCACCGGCTGGCCGACCGTGTTGGACAGGTACCACCGGTCCAGCCGCTCGTCCAGGGTGCAGCCGAAGGGGTGCAGGAAGAGGATCGCGCCGGTCTCCTCGGCCCGGCTCCACAGGGGTTCGTAGGCTGCGTCGGAGAGTTCGCGCCCGGGGGCGTGGCTGGAGACCTCCACCCCGGCCAGTCCCTGCCCCAGGGCGTGGTCCAGGGCACGGACCGCCAGGTCCGGGTGCTGGAGCGGCACCAGGCCGAGCCCGCGCAGCCGGTCCTGGGCGGCCGAACAGTGCGCCGCCGTCGCCTCGTTGGCGGTCCGGTACACCTTCTCGGCCGTCTCCCGGTCCGCCCAGTAGTGGTAGTGCGAGGGCGAGGGACTGACCAGTTGGACGTCCACGCCCTGCGCGTCCATGGCGGCCAGCCGCACCGTGACGTCCGTCAGCCGCGTGACGCGCTCCCGCACCATCGGGCCGTTGACGGCCAGGGCGGCACGGCCGTTGCGCCGGGCGTCCAGCGCCCTCGCCTCCGCGAGGCCCGGCAGGCCCTCCACCAGCGCCTCGACCTCGGGCAGCAGGACATGCGCGTGCACGTCCACGGTGGGCCCGGTCACGGCGCCTCCCGCAGCATCGTCATGGTGCGGCCCATCAGGCCGGGCACGTCGGCGTCACGGACGCCGTCCAGCTGCCACTGCCCGATCCGCACGGACGCCTCGACCACCGCACGGACCCGCGGGGCGCGACGCTCGTAGTACGCCTGGAAGAGCGCGTCGTCCCACTCCCGGCCGCCGGTGAGCAGTTCGGCGAGGACGAGGGCGTCCTCCAGGGACAGGGCGGCGCCCTGCGCGAGGGTCGGCGGGCAGCAGTGCGCCGCGTCCCCGGCCAGCACCACCCGGCCGCGGTGCCAGGAGCCCTCGACCAGCATCCGGTCGAACCAGGTGTAGTTGACCTTCGCCGGGTCGGTGATGTGCTCGGTGATCTCCGGCCAGAAGCCGCCGTAGGAGGAGGCCAGCCGGCGCATCTCGTCGGCGTACGACTCCGGCGGGATCGACGCGCGGTCACGGTTCGCCTCGACGACGTACGCGTACAGGGTGGTCTCGCTGGTCGGGCAGTAGCCGGCGATGTAGGCCGGGCCGCCGTAGGCCAGGTCCGTGCGGGTCACGCCGGCGGGCCGTGGTGCGGCGACGCGCCAGATGGCCATGCCGGTGGGCTCGGGCTTCGCCGTGATGCCGATCGCCGCCCGCGTGGTGGAGCCCAGGCCGTCGGCGGCGATCACCAGGTCGTAGCGGCCCTCGGTGCCGTCCGTGAACCGCGCGGTCACCCCGTCGGCGTCCTGTTCCAGGGACTGTGCCCGGGTGCCCAGGCGCACCGAGGCGCCGCTCGCGCGGACCGCGTCGATCAGGATCCGCTGGAGCCGCGGACGCTGCATGCCGAGGGTGGCGGGCAGATCGTCACCACCGGTGCGGATGTCACGGGCCACATGCAGTACGGTGCCGTCCGGCGCGGTGATGCCGACGGACCCGAAGCCGAAGCCGGACTCCTCCACCCGCTCCCAGACGCCCAGTTCGCGCAGGACGCGCAGGGCGTTGCCCTGGAGGGTGATGCCCGAGCCGGCGGTGGCGTTCCAGTCGGACCTGGCCTCGATCAGGTCCACGGCCAGACCGGCCCGGCGCAGCAGGACGGTGACGGCGTTGCCGGCCGCGCCGCCGCCGACGACGAGGACCGTACGGGGTGTGCTCATGGGGGAACTCCTTCGTTCCGCTGGTTACTTGACGGCGACCGGGTTGACGGGGGAGCCGACCGCGCCGGTGATGGGCAGCGGAGCGGCGGTGAGCCAGAAGTCGTACCCGCCGTTCTCGGCGCAGTCCTCGGCGAGCGCCTCCAGGTCCCACATCTCGCCGATCAGCAGGCCGATGTTCGGGATGGCCACCTGGTGCAGCGGCTGGAAGGCGTGCTCGAACTCGTTCGGCCTGACCTCGAAGCCCCAGGTGTCGGTGGCGATCGCGGCGATCTCCGTACGGTGCAGCCAGCCGGCCGTGGTGAACGACAGCCCGGGCGCGGGACCGCCGGCGTACTCGCCCCATCCGTCCCGGCGGACCCGGGCGAGCTGCCCGGTCCGCACGACGACGATGTCCCCGCGTCCGACACTCACCCCGTGCGCCTCGGCGGTGGCGGTCAGATGGTCCTCGGTGATCGCGAACCCGTCGGGCAGTTCACCGTCCTCGCCGACCACCCGCCCGACGTCGAGGAGCACCCCGCGCCCGGCCACGTGCGGCGCCGCGTGCTCGATGCCGGTGACCAGGTCGCCGTCGGAGGTGACGACCTTCTCGGCGGGGCGGCCGTTCCACGCCTTGCCGTGGTCGAAGATGTGCCCGAGCCCGTCCCACTGCGTGGAGCACTGCAACGGCATCGCGATCACGTCGTCGGCGCCGCCCAGCCCGTGCGGGAACCCCTGGTGGCCGAGGGCCGCGTCGGTGCCGGTGTCCAGCATGGTGTGCACCGGGTTGGTGCGCCGCCGCCAGCCCTTCTGCGGGCCGTTCATGTCGAACCGCTGGGAGAGCGAGAAGCTGACGCCCCGCCGCACCAGCGCCGCGCCCTCACGGCGCTTGCCCTCGTCCAGGAAGTTGAGGGTGCCGAGCCGGTCGTCCTCGCCCCAACGCCCCCAATTGGAGAACGACTTGGCGGCCTCGGCGATCGCGCCCTCGGGGTCGTGGCGGTTCACGCGGCGTCCTCCGCGACACAACGGGTGCGCTGGACCCCGAGACCGGTGACCGTGCCCTCCATGACGTCGCCGTCGCGCAGCAGCCGCCCCCAGTGCATGCCGTTGCCGGCCGGGCTCCCGGTCAGCACCAGATCACCGGGGAGCAGCCGCGCCGTCTGCGAGGCGTACGCCACCATGCGCGCCACGTTGAAGATCATGTCCCCGGTGGACTCGTCCTGCATGGTCTCGCCGTTCAGTTTCAGCGTGACCCGCAGGTCGCCGGGGTCCGCGATCGACTCGGCGGGCACGATCCACGGGCCGAGCGGGGTGAAGCCGGGCGCGTTCTTGCTGCGCAGCCAGTCGGTGCCGATCTGCGGCATGTCCCGGCGGAAGACGGTGGCGCGGTCGGTGAGGTCGTTGGCGATCGTGTACCCCGCCACGCAGTCCAGCGCCTCCTCCACGGAGACCCGGTGGGCGGGCCGGCCGATCACGGCCGCCAACTCCAGCTCCCAGTCCGGCTGCTCGGCCCACGCGGGGAGGACGACGTCGTCGTACGGGCCGGTGATCGCGCTCGGCAGGCCGATGAAGACGTACGGCAGGTCCTCGGCCGCCCGGCAGTCCATGATCTGCGCCGCCTCCGCCCGCCGTTCCTCCTCCGGCCGGTCGTCACCGGGCGCCCGGTGCGCGACGTGCAGGTCGATGACGTGCTGCCGGTAGTTCGCCCCGGACTGCAGCACCTGACGCGGCTCGACCGGCGCGTGTACGCGGAGGTCCGAGACGGGGATGCGGTCGAGGCCGGTGTCGGCCGCCAGCGCGCGCAGCCGGGGCAGTGCCGTCTCCCAGCGGCCGAGCAGTCCCAGGACGGTCAGCCGCTCGTCACCGAAGGCGGCCCGGAGATCGAGGGCCCGGGCGTCGGGGGTCACGAGGGCGGGGAAGGCCGGCCCGTCCGGGGCCGAGAGAGTGGCCAGGGCGAACGGTCCCGCGAAGAGCGCGGACGCGGCTTCAGGTTTCACGAACATGTCCTCCTGATTGCGGTGCCACTAATCTGGACCCGCCACCAGTGATCAGGGAAATCGATTCCGTGGATAATCGGCATCCACGGCGTTTATTGCTCCTGGTGTCGTCGCCGCACCGCAAGGGGAAGACCGTGAACCTGGCCCGCCTCGACCTCAACCTCGTCGTCGCCCTGCGCGCCCTCCTGGAGGAGCGCAACGTCACCCGGGCCGGACAGCGCGTCGGCCTCAGCCAGCCCGCCATGAGCGCCGCCCTGGCCCGCCTGCGCCGCCACTTCGACGACGCCCTCCTCGACCGCGTCGGCGGCCACTACGAGCTCACCGCCCTCGGCCAGGTCCTCCTCGACCGCACCTCCACCGCCTACGACGTGCTGGAACGCCTCTTCTCCAGCCAGGCCGACTTCGACCCCGCGCGGGAGAACCGCGAGTTCAAGCTCGTGGCCTCCGACTACGCGGTGGCCGTCTTCGGCGCCGGACTCGCCCGCGTCGTCCACGAGGAGGCCCCCGGCATCCGGCTGCGCTTCACCCAGACGCCCCCGACCGTGGTCGACGACACCGCCACCCTGCTCAGCGCCACCGACGGCCTCCTGATGCCGCACGGCATCATCAGCGGCTTCCCCGCCACCCACCTCTACGACGACCACTGGGTCCTCCTCGTCGCCGCCGACCACCCGGACGTCGACGACCGGCTCACCCGGCGGGACCTGGCCCGGCTGCCGTGGGTGACGTACCAGCGCACGTACGACGCCCCCGCGGTGCGCCAGCTCGGCATGCTCGGCATCGAGCCGCGGGTGGAGGTCTCCGTCGACAGCTTCCAGCTGCTGCCCCTGATGATCGCCGGCACCCGGCGCATCGCCCTCATCCAGGCACGCCTGGCCAGGCTGCTGGCACCGGTCGCCGCGGTGCGGCTGATGGAACCGCCGTACGAGGCCGTGCCCCTGCGGGAAGCCCTCTGGTGGCACCCGGTGCACACCCACGACGCCGCCCACATCTGGCTGCGTGACATGGCCGCGCGGGTCGGGGCGCGCCTGCCCCCGGCCCCCGGCGAGTGACCGGCGGACCCGCCCCTGCCCCGACGCGGCCGAGCGGGACCGTCCGTCAGTCCTCGCCGATGACGACCACCTCGTCCGTGGCCGTCCACCGGCGCCGCTCGGCTTTGGGCGGGTTGACCCGCACGCCGTGACCGGGACCCGTCGGTGGGCCGTCGTGGCTCCGGTAACCGATGGCGCATTCGCCGCGACGACGTGCCGCGGCCACGACCGTGGCGAAGGACGTCTCGCACCCGGGCAGTACGTAGTCGGCGGCCGGCCGCAGACGGACCCCGGTGCCGTCGGCGGAGAACAGTTCCTCGAACACCGCCGCCAGGTGACGGTTCTGGGAGATCTGCGCCATGAGCAGGCCGACGAGCTTGCCACTGATGATCACGTCGGCTCCGGGACTGATGGGGGCCAGCGCCCGGTTGCGGTCGTCGATCAGTTCGGTGACGACCGGTAGTTCGCGCCCGGTGGCCTCCTCCAGTTGGCGCAGCAGCAGGAGGGTGACGAGCGTGCGGTTGTCCGGGTCGTCCGGCGGCTGTCCGGGAGCGGGGTCCCGGCCGAGCACGATCACGCTGTCGTAGGAGTGGACGTCCAGACGCCGCAGGGTCTCGGGGCGGGTGACGTCCCCGTGGTGCAGCGTCAGGGCCAGGCCGGTGCCGCCGTGCGCGTCGGCCTCGTCCACCTGCCGGACCGTCGCCTCGTCCTCGTCCGCCACCACGTCGACGGAGGATCCGGGCCGGGCGCGGCGGCGCAACTGGTCGATCATGAGCGGCGCCCGGCGGTTCCAGCCCAGCAGGAGAACCCGCTCCGCTCGCGCGGGTGCCGGCGGCCCGGACGCCATCGCCCCCTTCTCGACCAGCTCCGCGCAGTCGCCGAGCCAGGCCGTGTCGTCGTCACGGGAGATGACGACGAGCAGGTCGTCCGGGGCCAGGGGCGTCTGCTCCGGCGGGTTGAGCAGGGGAGTGCCCGAGCGCACCATCCCGACGACGCTCGACGTCGGGTAGGACAGCAGCGCGTCGCCGAACGGCCGCCCCGCCAGGGCCGGTTCGGCGATCAGGTAGAACTCGTCGCCGGCGAAGTCGAGGAGTTCCCGGTGGACGAGGGAGAGCCCGGGGCGGCGCGCGGCCTGGACGATCAGCCGGGCGGTGACGGTGTCACTCTCCAGGATGACGCCGCCCGGCCCGGCGGCGAGACGGGCGGCCAGGCGGTAGCGGTCGTCCCGGACGGCGGCGACGACGGGCGGAAGGGCGGCGTCCCCGGGCAGGGCCGCCCTGAGCGCCAGCAGTGTCTTGACCACCTCGGCGTCGGCGTCCGGCTCGTCGTGCGGCATCACCAGCACGACACCGGCCGTCTCCGGGCTGGTCAGGCCGATCACGGCCGGGTCGGTGGTGGGGCCGCTGCGGCAGATCAGCCGCGTGCGGCCGCCGGGACCCACCTTCGTGCTCAGGGCCTCCTCCATGGCGGTCTTGTCCCGGTCGGCCAGCACGGCCACCGCCGCCCGCCGCTGGTTGGCGTTGGCGGCCACCAGCTCGCCCACCACCGTGAAGACCTGCTCCGACCACCCCAGAACCACGGCGTGCCCCTGTTCGAGCACCGTGGAACGGCCCCGGCGCAACGCGGTGAGCCGCTCCGTCAGCGCCGTCGTGATCAGACCGACGAGGGTCGAGACGTACAGCAGGGCGACCAGTGCGAGCAGCAGCGACAACGTCGCTCGCAGCGGCGTACCCGTCGAACCGCCCAGCCGCAGCGTCTCCCCGGTCAGGCGCCACACCTGCGCGAACCGGTCCGTCAGGGACGCCGGCGCGTCGGGGTCGGTCCACACCAGCACCGCACTGGCCGGGACGACGACGGCCAGACACAACAGCGCCATCCAGCCGACGAGGGCGGAGGCGCCGCGGGTCAGCGTGCTGTCGAACCAGTAACGGGCCCTGTCGCCGAACCGAGCGCGCGGCTGCGCCACCCTTCCCCCCTCGGTCGCCCCGCACTCCTGTGGGCCCGGGACGGCGCCGCGTACGCGACGCGCCGCGCGAGCCCGCCGGAGGGCACGGATGTGGATACGCACCTGGCAGTGTGCGGGAAAGATCGCGACGGCATCGCGGGGTCGCCCGGCATTCATTCCTTCGGGTTCCCCGAGCCGTCCGCGCCGGCGGACCCGCCGTGACGTCAGGATCCGTCGCAGCTTCGCTCCTTCGGGTCGACTCCGGGACGAGAGGGGAACGTTCGGTCATAGCCGCCAGCACGCCGAGGCGGGCGCGATGCGCATCCCCGCAGCCACCCTCTGGTGATGGGGCTGATCGACCGATTCGACCTGAAGAAGCGGCGTTTCCACTACGTCGACCGCGACGGCAAGCGGGTCGGCAAACCGCTCCCCGAGCAGCCGAAGGGCTGGGCCCGTGTGGGTGGACACCGTGTCCGAGGGCCGTGACGGGCACGTCTCAACGGCATGAGCCGAGCGGCCTCCTGAACCGCCACCGCAGGCCGTCAGGACGCCGTGCCCGGGGTGCTCCCACGGCGCAGCGCACGGGCGCACCAGCCGATGACCACGGCGTTGATCAGCGCTCCGAGGACGATGGAGAGCAGGAACATCATGCCGCCTTCGGGAAGGACGAGCAGCAGGACGAGACTGGCCGGGAGGGTGGCGAACAGCGGGACGACAGCCGCCATGGACCCGTCGGAGGCGACCACGAGCGCCCATCCGAGCAGCAGCGCGCAGCCCGCCAGGTAGACACGGGCGGCGGCGGTGCCGAGGGCACGGCGCACACCGCGCGGGACGGACGGACCTGGACCGGTCATGGTGGTGGACTCCTGGATCGTGGTGGCCGGTGGCCGGTGGCCGGTGGGCTGTCAGGCGGGGGAGTGGGGCGGGTTGGGGTGGGCGAGGCCGAGGTCGTAGGCGAGGATCGTCGCCTGGACCCGGTCGCGTAGTTCGAGTTTGCGGAGCAGCGCGTTGACGTGGGACTTCACCGTGCCGACGGTGATGCCGAGGTGTTCGGCGATCTCCGTGTTGGTGAGTCCCGCGGCGATCAGGCCGAGGACGTCGCGCTCACGGCCGGTCAGGCTGTTCAGCTCGCGGGGAGTGCTGCCGCCCGGAAACGCGGTGCCCGGTCTGGAGGCGTAGTGGCCGATGAGCCGGCGGGTCGCGGACGGGGCGAGGACGCTCTCACCGGCGGCCACCACCCGGATGCCGTTCAGCAGTTCGCCGGGGTGCACGTCCTTGAGGAGGAAACCGGAGGCGCCGGCGCGCAGCGCGTCGAACACGTACGCGTCGAGGTCGAAGGTGGTCAGCACCAGCACACGGGGCGCGTCGGGACGCCCGGTGATGATCCGGGTGGCGGCGATGCCGTCCAGTTGGGGCATGCGGACGTCCATGAGGACCACGTCGGGTGCCAGTTCCCCGGCGAGCCGTACCGCCTCGGCGCCGTCGGCGGCCTCGCCGACGACCGTCAAGTCCTCCTCGGCGTCGATCACGGCGGCGAACCCCGCCCGTACGATGCCCTGGTCGTCGACGACCAGCACCCTGAGGCTCATCGTTGTCCCTCCTCGTCGTCCCGCGGTGCGGCCGGTGCCGCGGTCAGCGGCAGCAGGACGCGCACCGGACCCGACGGGCCGGCGGTGACCGTTCCGCCGGCCATCGCCGTCCGCGCCGACAGCCGCCGGCACAGGGCGGGACGTGCGGTGTCCGGAACGCCGATCGCCGTGATCGTCAACGCGGTGTCGTCCGCGTCGAGTTCCACCGCCATCGGCTCCTCGCCGCCGGCCGCGAGCACCGTTTCGCAGGCATGGTAGGCAGCCAGGTCCACGGTGGTGGGCAGCCGTCTCGGTATCCGGTCGGTCAGCCGTATCCCGACGTCGCGGCCGGTGGCCCGGATCTGATGGGCGAGGAGGTCGAGAGCCTGCAGGGTGGGCTGCGGCCGCAGCGCGGGCACGGCCCCGGCGTCCCGGACCGCATCGAGCAGGGCGCGCATCGCGGCGAGGGCCTCGCGGGCGCGTTCGGCGACCTCGTCGAGCCGGCCCGCCTCGGCCTGCGCGACCATGTCGGCGGTCCGCGCCAGCACGGTGGTCTCCAGCCCGGTGGCGATCCGGCGGCGCTCGGCCCAGGCGTCCCGTACCGCCTCCTCGGTCCAGGCCGCGAGATGTTCCGCCTGCGCGCTGCCGGCGGCCCGGCGGCGGCGCCCGCGCAGGGTCCCGCCCCACCAGGCCGCGCCGACCACCAGCGCCGCCAGGACCGTCGACCCCGGGGCGAGCACCCAGCCGGGGATGGACACGCCCCGGTGCAGAAGGGCGGCGGTGGTGGCCGCCGCGTGCACCGTCGTGGCCACCACCGGGCCGGTCCACGCGGGCGGGCGCGGGCGGCCGCCGGCGACGGACGGGCCGGTGACCGTGCGGGCCGCGGCGGAGGCGGTCACCGCGCAGGTGGCGGCCATGCTCAGCAGGGGCGGCAGGAGCACCCAGCCGGTGTACTCGCCCACGGCCATCGCCACCGGCCACAGCGGAGCCAGAGCGAGTACGACGCCCTGGGTGACGCCGGGTGCCCGATGCCGCCACAGCAGTGCGAGCGCCTGCCCCGCGGCCAGCAGCGCGAAGAGCACGCCCGCCGACACCCCCGGACCGCTCGACGCGGATTCCGTCCGGACGACCAGCAGGGGCAGCAGCGGTTGCACGGCGAGACCGACGGCGGCCGTCACCTGTGCCAGGCGGTACCGCCACGGGACCGGAGGTTTCACCGAGGCGGCGGCGAGCCGGCCGGGCAGGACCGCGCTCACCTCCCAGCCGCCCTCCGCCGTCGGGCCGCTGGTCAGGGTGCCGCCCGCTTCCCGGGCCCGCGAGCGCAGAAAGCCCTGGCCGCGCCCCGAGCCGAGGCCGGCGCCGTGCGCCGGTGAACCGGCCGGCGGTGCGGCGCTGGTGACGACGACCTCCGTACGGGCGTCGTCGTACCGGCAGGTCACGGTGGTGTGCGCGCCGGGTGCGTGCCGCGCCACGTTGGTCAGAGCCTCGCGCACGATGCCGTACGCCGCGTCCCCGACGGCACCGTCCGGCAGCGCGTCGATCTCGCACTCCACGTGCTGACCGAGCCGGGAGAAACCGGCTGCCAGACCCAGCATCCGCTCCCGCGGCGACGGCTGCTGTTCCGGTGAGGGCGCCGGCGCCCTCACCGCGCCGAGCGCCCGGGCGACCTCACGGCCCGTCTCGGCGGCGAACCGAAGGGCCTCCTCGGCCAGTTCGGGCCGGCGGTCGCGCAGCCCGAGTGCCGCACCCGCCGTGACGACCACGGCTGTCAGATGGTGGGCACTGACGTCGTGCAACTCCCTCTCCATCCGCCGCCGTTCGACCGCCGGGAGCCGGTGACGCTCGATCTCGGCCCGCTTCAGCCGCTGTTCGGCGGCCAGCCGGGTGCGCCGGCTGCGCCGTACCAGCATTCCGGCGGCGGACGCGGCGGCGTACAGCACGGCCGTCAGGACGAGGTCGAGTCCGTCGCGGTCACTGAGCCCGTGCAGGGTGATGCCGTACAGGGACTGCCAGAGGGCGAGCGCCGTCACGCACAACAGGGCGGTGAAGGCGTCGCGTTCGCCGGCCAGGGTGAACACGGCCAGAGCCACACCCGCCGTTCCCAGCACCGCCATGGCGCCGGCGGGCAGGGGACCGGCCCCCAGCGCACACGCGGCGGCGACCACGACGAGGGAGATCACCGGCCTCGAACGGCGCAGCGAAAGCGCGGCCGTCACCAGCCCGGCGACGAGGGCCGCCACGAAGAGGCCGGCCTCCGCCGGAACGTTCCCGCGGATCACATCGGCCCCCGGCCACACCGCGGCCTGGGCGCCGAGCAGCACGAGGGGCAGGAACCGGTCGTCGGTGTTCTTCATGAGAGATCAAGGTTATGGCCGCAGGTGAGCGGCTGTCCTCGGGCTCGAGGCGGACCCCGTTCTCTTACCTGGGGTGGAGATGCCACACCCGCGGTTCGACACGGCGATCGTCCTCCGGCGGGAGGATCGGGCGGTGCTCCCGGCCCTAGTCTCGATCACATCGGGAAAGCGGCCGACCGACCAGCGGTTCCTGAGCTTTCCCGCCCATCGAAACTCCACTCGCAAGCAGGGGGATCCCTCATGTCCAAGCGCGTTCTCGTCCCGTCCGTCATCGGTCTCGTCGCCCTCGCCGCCGGCGGCTACGCCATGGCCTCCACCGGCACGGAGCCGACCGTGGAGAACGGCTCCGCCGACTATGCCGCTCCGTCCCGGCAGGGCGCGGGGAAGCTCTCCTACACCGCGGACGTGAGCGACGACTCGGGTGTCCGCGAAGTCAGGGTCATCGCGTGGCCCGTGGGTTCCGAACTCGACCCGACGAAGGCGGAGATGCGGTACGTGGACAAGGCCACGTGCCGCGCCACCTCGGACGGGACGTCCCGCTGCATCTACACGCTGAAGGTGACGCAGCGGGACGCGGCCGACCTCGCGGAAGGCACCTGGCACGTGTCGGTGCTGGCGACGGCGAAGGACGGCGGCACGACGTTCGTGCCCCGCGCGGCCACGTTCGACGTCACCCGCTGACCCGTCACCGGGGCCGGACGGCACTCGGGAGTCCGGCCCCGGTGATATCGGCGCGCCCTCGCTCCGGACCATGCCGTTCAGACAATTAAGTTGTGTCCAATTCAATTTGACGCTATGTTTCCAGCAGGGGCGGGACCGTCTCGCCGACCCGACCCGACCCGATCCGGGCAGAATCCCGCACACAGAAGGACGTTGAAGATGCGCATCACCCGACCGACCCCGTCGGCCCGGTTAATCACGCTGCTCGGTGTCGCGGCCGTCGGCCTGTCCGTCACGGCCGTGACCCTGCCCGGTGAGGCCGACGCGGCGCCCCGCCACCACCAGACCCGGCCGACGATCGTGCTGGAGCACGGCGCGTTCGCCGACGCCTCCAGCTGGGACGGCGTCGTCCAGCGCCTGGAGCGGGCGGGCTACCCGGTCGTGGCCGCCGCCAACCCGTTGCGCGGTCCGGCGAGCGACGCCGCCCACCTGCGCGGCGTCGTCCAGCACATCGACGGCCCCGTGGTCCTGGTCGGCCACTCCTACGGCGGCACCGTCATCAGCCAGGCCGCCGCCGGCCTGGAGGACAAGGTCAAGGCCCTCGTCTACGTCGCCGCCTTCCTGCCCGACACCGGAGAGAGCTCCCTCGGGCTGACGAACAAGTTCCCCGGCAGCACCCTCGGCGATGTGATCGACTCGGTGAACCACACGCTGCCGGACGGCAGTCGGGGCGCCGACGTCTACATCGAGCAGGACAAGTTCCACAAGCAGTTCGCCGCGGACGTACCGGCAGGCCGGGCCCGGCTCATGGCCGCGGGCCAGCGCCCGATCGCCGCCGCCGCGCTCGAGGAGAAGTCCACCGGGGCCGCCTGGAAGACCATCCCCTCCTGGTCCCTGGTCACCACCGAGGACCTCAACATCCCCGTGGCCGCACAGCGCTTCATGTCGCACCGGGCCCACGCCCGCACCACCGAGATCGACGCCTCCCACGCGGTGTCCGTCTCCCACCCCGGCGCCGTGACCCGCATCGTCGAGAAGGCCGCCGGCACGGTCCGCTGACCGCGCCCGATTCCACCCCCGCACCACATCCAGCACCGAAAGGCAGCAACCACCATGCCGTTCATCAAGGTCGGCCAGGAGAACACCACCGACATCGAGCTCTACTACGAGGACCACGGCACCGGGCAGCCGGTCGTGCTCATCCACGGCTACCCGCTCGACGGCCACTCCTGGGAGAAGCAGTCCGCCGCCCTGCTGAAGGCCGGCCACCGGGTCATCACCTACGACCGGCGCGGCTTCGGCCGCTCCAGCCGGCCCACCACCGGCTACGACTACGACACCTTCGCCGCCGACCTCAACACCGTGCTCGAGACGCTCGACCTGCGCGACGCCGTCCTGGTCGGCTTCTCCATGGGAACCGGCGAGGTCGGCCGCTACCTGAGCACCTACGGCTCCGCCCGCATCGCCAAGGCCGCCTTCCTCGCCTCCCTGGAACCCTTCCTGCTCAAGACCGACGACAACCCCGGCGGCGTCGACGGCGGCGTCTTCGAGGGCATCAAGCAGGCCGTCACCACCGACCGCTACGCCTACTTCACCGCGTTCTACCAGGACTTCTACAACCTCGACGAGAACCTCGGCACGCGCATCAGCGAGGAGGCCCTGCGGGCCAGTTGGAACACCGCCGCCGGCGCCTCCTGGTACGCCTCCCTGGCCTGCGTGGACACCTGGACCACCGATTTCCGCGCCGACATCGAGAAGATCGACGTACCGGCGCTCATCCTGCACGGCACCGCCGACCGCATCCTGCCGATCGAGTCCACCGGTGAGCCGTTCCACCAGGCGCTCCCGCAGGCCGATTACGTCGTCATCGACGGCGCCCCGCACGGCCTGCTGTGGACCCACGCCCAGGAGGTCACCGACGCCCTGCTGGCGTTCCTGGCCAAGTGACGAACGCCCGGCGGCCTCCCACCGCCGGGAAACGGACCACACGCACCCCGCCACCATCACCGCGGTGGCGGGGTGCCGTCGAGGCTCCGTCCCGCACCGTGGCACGCCGCGGCGCTCTCAGCGCCAGTCGCCGATGAGCCAGGCGACAAGGCGAGGGCGGCCCGTCCACGGCTCGCACGCCACGAACGCGTCGGTGTGGACGATATCGGTGGTGACGACCTGCTCGAACTGCCCGAACAGCCGGTCCAGGTCGTCGGAGACGTCGCCGGGTTCCCCGAGCACCGCAGCGTCGTGGACGGGAGCCGCTTCGGAGGTGGGACAGCCGACATGAGGGAGGGGCTGACCGAGGTACCAGCCGCTGACGAAGACGGCGTACAGCACCGCAACAGCGCCCAGGCGGCGCGGAGTTATCCAGGTGGGCACACCCGCAGTGTTCCACACGCACGGACGGGCACCTGCCGGTTCGGCCACCGCCGACCCGGACGCGATCCGCCTTGCCACGCCCGCGCTCTCGTCCTCACCGCATCCAGTGCCCGTCGGTGCTCCATCCCAGGAAACGCCGGGCACGGCTGCCGTCCGCCGTTCCGTCACCGCCGAAAGCGCCGCCCTCGGCGACCAGGGCGAGGCCCGCCAGGGCGGGGGCCAGCCGGGTTGCGACGTGGTCCGGCTGACGGGCCATCACCTCGTCCAGGCCCGCGATGAACTGCCGCTGCTCCTCCGGCGGACACAGGGAGAGGTGGAACACCATCTGGCGCCACGCGTACGCGGCGTCCTTGATGGTGCCCAACGGCCGCGGGTTGTGGTGCACACGGGAGACCAGCCGGCACACGGTCACGAAACAGCAGCGCGCCAGGCCGGCCCAGCCGGGCCGGGGGGCGATGCCCACCCGGTGGACCAGCGTGGCCAGATTGTGCGTGGTGAGGATCTGCGCCTGCTCGATCACCATGCCGTTCGCCGCGACCGACGAGGACCGCGACACCGCCCCGGCCCGCTCGGCGCACAGCCGCGCGAAGCCGGGAGAGGTACGGGCACCGTGGGAACGGGTCAGGGCCGTAGCGGTCTCGGTGATCGCCGGATTGCGGATCGCCGCGTAGTCGACGCCGTAGTAACGCTCGTACAGCGTGCCGCCGAGCAGTTCGCCCGCGATCCGTGCCGCCGTGAGGAACTTCGGGCTGAACGTGCCCATGAAGATGTCGGCGGCCAGCTCTTCCACGAACGGGGCGCCCAGGTCGCACTGGCGTTCAAGAACGCCGAACTCGCGGACCAGCGGGTTGGGCAGGATCGTGCCGGGGAAGGCCTGTACGGCCAGTTCGCCCAGTTGCCGCAGCACGGCGAGCGCGCCTTCGTCGTCCGGTTTGCCCAGCGCCGCGGATCGCTGCCCCGACACCGCCCGTACCCAGGGCAGTTCCTCGAAGCGCACCTGGCGTTCCAGGTTGAGCAGGAGCAATGAGCGGCGGTTGCGGAACGCCCGGTAGTTCGCGGTCATCAGCGTGCGCAGCGTCTCGTCGCCGTACGCCTGCGCGGTGGTGGCGGCGACCAACTGCGGCACCAGCCCGGCCAGGACCTCGGCGGACGGGACGACGCCCCGCTCCACCAGCGTGCCGAGCGGTGCGCTCAGCGCGGACTCGACCACCTGGCGGATCACGGGCGGTACGACCGCTCCGGCGGGCAGGCCGGTCTCCCGGCTTTCTTCCCCGCTCACCGCGCCCAGGAGCGGGGCGACATCGGTGATGCCCGTCTCCTGCGGGAGCACGGCGAGCCGACGCAGCATCAGCTGGGCCAGGGCGTGGTGGGAAGGAAGCGCCGCCTGCTCGGCCTGGCTCCGGCGCAGGGCCGTGTGGGCGGTGGAGCCGGGCAGGCCGCGCCGCCGCACCATGGACTCCACCGCGTGCCGCAGCAGACCGAGCCGGCGCACGTCCAGCGGCCGTCCGGCGACGGTCTCCTCCAGCGCGCCGCGCAGAATGCCCAGATTCCCCTTGGGGTCGCGGTGCTTGGTGCAACGGGTGTGTTCCGCGGCGAGCAGCCGGTAACGGCTGAGCAGGACCTCGCCGTGCGCCAGCCAGTCGGCGTCCGGGACGAGTTCGAGGACCCGTCCGTCCCGCGCCGTCCGCAGCCAGTGCACGAGCAGCTCGTCGCCGAACGGCTGCCATACGGCGAGTGCCTCGCGCTGGGTCTCGACGGCCGCGTTGGGCCGCCGCCGTATCAGGATGTCGACGGCCTCGGAGACGGTGCGCCGGTGGACGGCCGCGCCGGCGTCCGGCACGGGCCCGTCCGCCGGGCGGGGCAGGAACCGCAGCCGGTCGGCGAACGGTTCCAGTTCCGCCACGAGGTCGAGCGCCGCGTCGGTCTCCCCGTGCCGGACCAGCCAGGCCATGGTGAGCAGCGCGGCCTCCTCGGGCACGCCGATCTCGTAGCGGCCACTGTCCAACAGGCCCCCCAGCCAGGCGAGTCCGGGCTCGGTGAGGCAGTGGGCGAAGAGCGCGCGCCGCTCGGCGGGCACCCCGAGACTTCGCGCGGCCTCGGTCTCGTACTCCTGGAGCGGGCCGCCCGCGCTCGCGGTCCCGGTGGCGAAGCCGCCCCGCACCACTTCAAGGGTCACCCAGGCCGGAAACCCGTCCACGGGCGTACGCGAACCGACCGACAACCGGCCTGTGACCAGTCCCGCGAGCACCTCCCGCCAGCGCTGCCCGCGCACCTCGGCGCGGCGCCGGGTGCCGGCGTCCTCATGGGTCAGCGCGGTCACGAAGGCCTTGGCCAGCTGGGCCTGCGGATAGGACAGGGCCACGGTGGGAGGCTGCTGCTCAGCGTTGTCGTTCATAAGCCGACGTGGCAGGTTCCGCCCCTGCGCCCTCCGGGTCCCGAGCCCGGTGCTCTGCTGCTGAGCTACACGTCGATGACGGCTGACGCTAGCCGTGGGGATGATCACCCCGCAACAGGGTTTCCCATGACCCGCACCCCCGAACGCCGTACAGCCGGCTGCCGTACGGCGCGGCATCCACGAGGTGGTACATGCCGAGCGGACCGGTCGTCGAGGGTGAGACGCGCCGCCGTCAGCCCAGGCCGAGGACGCTCATGGTGTGCTCGGCCATGCGCCGCTCTCCGAGGGCGTTGGGATGGACGGGTACGAGGCTGCCGCCGAAGAGGAGAGGCTCGATCCAGCGGGTCCCGCCGGGCTTGCACGCGTCGTGGCCCTCGGAGATCCGGGAGAAGTCCACAAAGGTGGCGCCGGTCTCTTCGCTGGCGCGTTCGACGACCGCGTTGAGGCGCGCCTGTATGCCCCGCAGGTACGGCACGTCACCGGCGGCGACCGGAAGCTTCACGAAGCAGGAGGGATCGGCCTCGGCCGGTGTGATCCACGGGTAACCCAGGACCGCCACGCGGGCGTTGGGGGCCTTGGCGCGAACGGCCCGCAGGGCGGTCTTCAGCGCGGGGTAGGTGTTCGCGTCGATCTGGTCGGTGAAGGAGGTGCCGTGCCGGTCCTTGCAGGGGCTGCCCTTGCCTCCGCTGAGGACGCCCGCGGTACCGCAGGCCGTGATGGCGTTGATGAAGGTGCCGTTGTCGTTGCCGCCGATCGTCAGCGTCACCAGGTCGGTGCCCGCACCGAGCGCGTTCACCTGGGGCCCGACCCCGGGGTACTGCGATGTGGTGAAGTCCTTCGTCTGGGCGGCGCCGCAGGTCACGTCCTTCAGGTGGGCGCCCGTACGGTCGGCGATCACATGAGGGTAGTTCGCGGTGGAGCGCAGGCACAGCAGGTTGGTGGGATCCACGGGCAGCACGCCCGAGCCGGCGCTGTAGCTGTCGCCGAGGGCGACGTAGTCCAGCGACGTGGAGGCGTGCGCGGTGCCGCCCGTGAGGCTGAGGGCGAGCGCACCGACGAGTGCGGATGATGTGGCCATGACATTCCGCAGGGCGTGCTTCGGCATGTGATCCCTCTTCTCGGGGGAGGAGTGGTGGGGCGTGCCGTCGGTGCGAACGGAGCGGTTCGGGCGTGGGGGAGTGCGGGGCCGCGTCGTTACCGAGCAGTTCTACCGTCAGGTAATGT
Organism: Streptomyces sp. NPDC053426; assembly: GCF_055585405.1. NCBI lineage: Bacteria > Bacillati > Actinomycetota > Actinomycetes > Kitasatosporales > Streptomycetaceae > Streptomyces > Streptomyces sp. NPDC053426. The sequence goes on from NZ_JBVJKE010000016.1 coordinate 163,349, forward strand.
GCAGGCCCCCCGGCGGGGAGTCAACATTGTTGACCGGACTTCTTGAAACGCTTACGAAAGACCCCCGGATCGCCCCGCGGACGCGCGAACCCGCAGTTGCGAAGCGCCGGGGCCCCTATCCTGTCCCGCATGCTGCAGACCGGCTCCAGTGCCACGACCCGCGAGGCCATCCACTCGGCCGCTGCCCGGCTGTTCCGGAACCAGGGCTTCTCCAGGACCACCGTCCGCCAGATCGCGGCGGCGGCCGGCACGGACCCCGCACTGGTGATCCGTCATTTCAAGAGCAAAGAACTCCTGTTCCTGGAGACGATGCACCTGACGATCGATGACGAGCCACTGCTCGACGTGCCACTGGAACACCTGGGAGACCGGCTCGCCGAACTCCTCGTCGACCTCGGTGGTTCCGCGCGGGGTGTCTTCCTGGCCCTGGTGCGCAGCAGCGGCGAACCGCAGATCCGCGAACGTCTGCGCGACACGCACGAGCGACTCTTCGTCGCACCGCTGCGCCGTCGTCTGTCCGGCCCCGACGCCGACGTCCGCGCGCGCATGACGGCCGCCTTGGCGGGAGGGCTGCTGTACGCACTGTGGGTGGTCGGGGACGAGGGGCTGCTCCGAATGGACCGTACGGAACTGACGTCACGGTACGGCGCGCTCTTCCAAGGGGTGCTGACTCCTCGGCACCGCTGATGCCGTCGCGGTACCGGATTCCGCGGAGGACGCGCACCGGGCGGGCGTCCTCGCGCACGTTCGAGCCGCCCGGACGGCTGCCGGCGGCGCGGGGCCGGCGCCCGCCCGCGCCGACTGTACGGTGACGCACTCGGCCCTCCGGCACGGCCCGCCGGGCGTCGGCGTCGCGGTCCGCCCCGTGACGACGTACGGGCGCTCCGTACCATCGGCTTGTTCCTCCGGGGCGCCGCGGACGGGACGCGTCCGCGGGCGCGTTGCGTCAGTCGGCGTCGAGACCGTCGATCAGGCGGCCCAGGAACCGGGCGAAGGTGGCTTCGGCGGTGAGCGGGCGTCCGGGGGCGGAGAGGGCTTCGGCGAGTTCCGGGTGGCGGCCGTCGGCGGCGACGGCGGCGAGGTAGCGGGCCTCGGCGGCGGCCCGCTCCGGGGACCGTGCGGCTGCGGCCTGCGCGATCTCGTGAGCCACGTGTCCGGCCACGAATGCGGTGAGCTGGGCGAAGACCTCCAGCTTCGCCGCACCGTCCAGCCTGGTGGGCCGTAGGACGGCGAGCGCGTGTTCCAGGAAGGCCAGCGTGTTGGGGCCCGGGACGCGACGGGTGGTCAGGGCGGCGGGCAGCCAGGGATGGCGCAGCATGTGGGCGCGCTGCAGGTGGGCGACGGTCTTCAGGTCGGTACGCCAGTCGCCGCTGGGCGGGTCCGTGGCCGCCAGTTCGCCGCTGACGTGGTCGACCATCAGTTCCAGCAGTGTCTCCTTGTCGGGGGCGTAGCTGTAGAGCGACATGACACCGGCTCCGACCCGGGCGGCGACCCGCCGCATGGTGACCGCTTCGAGGCCTTCGGCGTCCGCCAGGGTGACGGCCGCCTCGGTGATCACCTCCCGGCTGAAGGAGGGTCTGCGGCCTCTGCGGAACTCGGCGGGACGCAGCCAGAGCTGTTCGGGATCGACGCTCGCGGCGCTGGACTTCTGGTCACCGGGCACGCTCCTGCGCTCCTTCCTCCGGTTGCGGGGGTGGTCCTTGCGAAGGTCATCCAAGCATCCTCTATTCTCGTACAACGTACGGAAATGAGGAGGGGAACGATGCCATCACGCACGCCCGACGCCGTGACCGGACCTGTCTGGGTGCCGCCCGCCGGGAAACCGCCGCTGTCCTCGCGGATGATGAGGGCGACCTGGCGAGGTCTGCCGGCGAAGCGGCACGAGGTCGGATGGGAGCCGGGGCTGGTGGTGCCGGCCGCCGACGGCAGCCCGTTGATCACCGACCACTACTTCCCGCGCGCCCAGGGTGACTTCCCCACCCTCCTGGTCCGCTCGCCCTACGGCCGAGGCCTGCCGTGGTCGCCCCAGTACGGCCTGCTCTTCGCCGAACAGGGCTTCCACGTGGTCCTGCAGAGCTGTCGCGGCACCGGCGGTTCGGGCGGCGTGTTCGACCTGTGGCGCAACGAGACCGCCGACGGCCGGGCCACGGTCTCCTGGCTGCGCGAGCAGCCCTGGTTCAACGGGACGCTGGGGACGGTCGGCCCCAGCTACCTGGGCTACGTGCAATGGGCCCTCGCTCTGGACCCGCCGCCGGAACTGAAGGCGATGGTGGTGCAGGTAGGACTGCACGATCCCTACGCCCTGTTCCACGCGGACGGTGCGCTGCGCCTGGAGAACGTCCTCGCCGTCGGCGCGGGCATGACCTACCAGCACCAGGGCATGGTGCCGTTCCTGAAGGCGACGCTGCGCCTGCAGCGCCGCCTGCGCGACGTCACCGCCGCGCAACCCCTGCGTGGGGCGTACGAGTCCGCCCTGGGAGGCGAGGTGCCCTGGCTGGACGACGTGATGACGCACCCGGACGCCAAGGACGCCTACTGGCGCGGCGCGTCATTGGCGGAGTCGGCGGAGCGGCTCGGCGTCCCCACGGCCCTGATCACCGGATGGCACGACGCGCTCGTCGACCAGACCTTCGGGCAGTACGACCGGCTGCGCCGGGCCGGATGCGAAACCGCCCTGCTCGTCGGACCCTGGACCCACACCTCCGCCCTGCAGCAGGGATGGCCCGAGGTGTTCGCCGAAAGCCTCGCCTGGCTGCGCGCCCACCTGTGCGCCGACCCTTCCGGCCTGCGCCCCACCGCGGTACGCGTGCACATCAACGGCGAGAACACCTGGCGGGACCTCGACGACTGGCCGCCGGCCTCCGCTGCCACCTCGTGGTACCCCGCCCCGGACGGGCACCTCACCCAGCGGCCCCCCACGGAATCCGCGCCACTGACGACGTTCCGCTACGACCCGGCCGACCCCACCCCCTCCCTCGGAGGCCCTCTGCTCTCCCGCACCGCCGGCCCACGCGACAACAGCGTTCTGGAAGCCCGGGACGACGTCCTGACGTTCACCGGCCCACCACTGACCGAGCCCGTGGACATCCTGGGCCCGGTCTCCGCGCGGCTGGGCATCTCCACGGACACCGGGCACGCCGACGTCTTCGCCCGCTTGTGCGACGTGGACGCGCAAGGCCGCTCCGTCAACGTCTGCGACGGACTGGGCCGACTCCGGACAACCGGATCCGAGCCCTCGCAGGTCACCGTGGAGATGAGCTCCACCGCCCACCGCTTCGCCGCGGGGCACCGCATACGCTGGCAGATCAGCGGAGGCGCGAGTCCCCGCTACGCCCGTAACCCCGGCACCGGGGAATCGCCGGTGGACGCCACCACCTTCACACCGGTGCGCGTCACGGTCCACACGGACTCGGTGCTGATGCTCCCCAGCAGCTCCGGGCTCGAGTGATCCCCCTGCTCCCGGAAGGGACCGACGAGCCGGGCCGTCCGGCCCGGCTCGTCCTTGCCGGGCTGCGCCCAGTAAGGGAAGGGCACCCTGCCGTACTCCGGTCGCAGGCCCCTTCGCCGCCGGCGCGGGATCCCGCCGACCGCCGTCCGAGTTCCCTGTACTGATCGAACGGTATCCGCACACGATTCGTACGCGATCCGTACTCGACTCGTACTCAATCCGTACGCTTCACGCTATGGTTGGGGGACAGGAGGCCTTCCATGTCCGAATTGTTCGACCGGGTCGACGCGCTCCTCGCGTCCCGCGCCCCACTGCCATCGCCCGAAGAGCGCAAGCGTCTGCGCAAGGCCCACGGCCTGACGATCGACGAGATCGCCACCGCGCTGCAGGTGCGCCGGGCCACGGTCAGCGGCTGGGAGGCCGGCAAGACCGAACCCCGCCCGCCGGAGCGTGACGCGTACGCACGTCTCCTCGACGGACTCTCCAAGCTGTACCCCGCCCCGGCCGACACCGGCGCCCAGGGCGAGGACACGGCGACACCCGAGACGCTCACCACCCCGGTGACCCCGGCGCCGAAGGAGAGGCCCCTGCCCACGGGCCAGGGGGCCGAAGCCGTAGCCATGACCACGGCTGAGAACCCCACCCGGGCCCGCCCAGCAGCGGCGCCGCACACCCCCGGGCCGTCGTCGACGTCACGGCGCCCGGACGCGCGGAAGGCGGCCCCGGCCGGCACCCCCGCGGGCGGCGCCGATCCGCGCTTCGAGAACGGGCCGCTCGCGGTCGTCGACGTCGACACGGAGGGGCAGGTCCTGGCGTACTGCACCGGCGGACTGGTCCTGGAGGTGCCCGCCAGGTCCCTGCCGGCCCTGGTCGACTGGACGCTGCGCGAGGCGAAGCTCGGTCAGCCGAAGCTGTCCGGTCCGGGCAAGGACGCCGACCCGCTGCTCGTGCTCACCGAGGCCGCGCTGGAGCGCTACGGCCTCCCCGTCGCCCTCACCGACGAGGAGCGGCTCGCCGGGCGGATCCCGGAGAGCCACAAGGTCGTCAAGCAGCTGACCCGGGCGGAGTGGAAGCTGACGAAGCGCGGCTTCGGACCGTGGGCGCGGATCTACCGCCCCGCGCGGGGCGCGGAACGCAACTGCGTCCAGCTGTGCATCCCGTCCTGGCACGCCCTCGACTCCCGCCACTGGGGCCACGCCGCACAGCTCCCGCCGGCGGACCTGGCCCGGACCCTGGGCGTGTACGCCTCCCGCGTGATGACGCCGCGCGGCTCCACCGCCGTCACCGGCCTGGAGCTGATGACCGCGCTGCACCCGCCGACCCGCGCCTCCGAACCCGACGCGACGGGCAAGCGGCACTCCGAGCGCAACCCCGGCTCGCTGGGCAAGGACCCGGTGGACTGCGCCCCGTGCGAGGCCCCCGACGGACACCCCCTCCTGGCGGACCTGCCGCGCTTCCACGTCCGCGGCCCCGGCGAGAAGCTGTTCGAGGAGGCGTACGACTGGGCGCGGCCGATGACCGACGACGAATGCACCCTGCGGCACCTGGTCGGCATCGACGTGAACATGGCCTTCGCCGCCGGCGCCAACGGCCTGGTCGTCGGCCTCGGCGCGCCGGAGCACGTCAAGGCCCCCGCGTTCGACCCGAAGCTGCCCGGGTCGTGGCTGGTGGACCTGTCCCACGTCGACCTGTCGAGGGTGAGGATCGGCAAGGACAAATGGGCGGAACTGGACGCGAGTCTGCTGCCCAGCCCGTTCACGCCGAAGGGCGAACGCCCCGAGGGCGCGGCCTGGTACGCCACACCCACCGTCGCGTACGCGGTGGAGCTGGGCTACGAGGTGCGTCCGATCGAGGCGTACGTCCGCCACGACAACGGCCGCTACCTGGACGACTGGTACAACAGGCTGCGCGGCGCCTACTTGGCGACGATGGCCGATCTCGGCGTACACGCGGACATGGAGCCGGCCGACTTCCTGACGGCCATGAACGGCTACCAGGGGCGCGACCCGCAGCTGACGATCGTCGTCTCGGCGATCAAGGCGACGGTCAAGGGCGGCCTGGGCAAACTGCGCGAACGGCCCCGCGGCGAGGGCTGGCGGCCGGGCCGGCCGTGGCGGGCCCTCGCCCGGCCGACGTGGCGGCCGGACATCCGCGCGGCCGTCATCTCCCGCACCCGGATCAACCTCCACCGCAAGATCGTCAAACACGCGGCGTTCACCGGCCGGTACCCGGTCGCGATCCTCTCCGACTGCGTCGTCTACGCGGCAGGTGGCGAGAGCCCGCTGGACTTCCTGCCCTACCGGGACGGCAAGCCGCTGCCCGGCGGCTTCAAGCTCGGCGTCAACCCGGGCCTGGTCAAGCACGAGGGCACCCAGAGCGTCCTGTGGGGCGAAGAGGTCCGCGAGCGGTTCGACGCCCCGGAACTCAACCTCGCCCGCTACATCAAGGACGGCACCGTCACCGACATCGACAACGGCGAGTAGGAGAAGGCGACGATGACCCTGTTCGGGGACGGCCTGGACGCCGCGGTGCGGAAATCGTTCACCCGCCCGGCGCCCAAAAGCGCGCCCGCGCAGATGCGGTACCTGGTCAGACAGCTCAAAGGCACCCGTGCGGTCGCCCAGATGCTGCGCATCTCCCAGCGCACCGTGGAACGGTACGTGAAGGGCCAGATCAGAAAACCCCGCCCGGACCTCGCCGCCCGTCTGGAACACGAGGTGAAGGAGCGCTGGCAGCCGCAGATCCGCGCCAGGGCACGGCGGAAGGCGGCGACGACCGACGGCATCGTCATCGACACCCGTGCCCGGATCGGCTACACCGCGCCGATCGGCTCGACGGACGAGGACAGGCTCCGCCACCTGACCGTCGCCCTGCCGCCACGGTACGCCGCCCGCCTCTTCGACGCCCAGCAGACCGGCGCCGGCGACCAGCAGCTGCGGGAGATCGTCGCCGAAGCGCTCAAGGAGGTGTACTTCCAGGACAGCGGACGCCGCGCCGGCCAACTGGAGGAAGTCCGCTTCACGGACATCGAGCACCTGGAGTTCGACCTGTAGCCTCCGCGCCGGAGAGTCACGGACCTCGTCTGCGGCCGAGCCGAAGCACGTGAGGCGGAACCAAGGCCGGCGCGCTGTCACCAGGGCCGCTGGACGGGGCGCGCCGGGCCGGTCATCGGGGCCGCGGCGCATCGCGGCCATCAACGAGTGGCTGTGACCGACGGCAGTCATCCGACGGGGTCCACGTTCCACGTCTCGGGCACGTCGTTGCCGCAGAAGACGCAGACGAAGTCGCCCTCGCGCACGATGTTGTGCTCCTGGCAGCCGGGACAGCGCCGGAAGACCACTTCGTGCGTGAAGCCGGACGGACGCTCGAGCCCTATGCCGTCCAGAGCATGGGCGACCGCCGACCAGGAGCTGACGTCCGGGCAGTACCCGGTCGAGTGGTTGCTGACGTCGGCGACGGCCCACCGGCCCGCCTCGCGGACGAAGCTGATCTCGCCGGCGCTCAGAACCATCTCCCCACCGGCACAAGCCACATGCTCGCTTCGTCGCGGCGCCAGCCGAAGCACGCCGTCCATGCCGACCACGAACGTGAACGGTTCGACCAGCTCCGCCGCTGATCGCTCGGCGACCCAACTGCCGAAGTCGGCCGCCGAGTCGATCCGGCAGCCGCCGCTGCCGGGCCGGACCGCGGCCTTCAGCCCGGCCGGCCCGACATACCGGTAACCCCGCCCCTCCACACTCACATGAGCCAACCTAGAACACTTCCGGCACACGCCCCCAGTGCCCACGTACGCAGGCCGGACATCGCGATCAAGGTGGTGAGCGACGCCACCGGCCGCTTTCGGGCCGACCGTACCCAACGAGCCGAGCACGTTCCTGTTCCCCCCCCGGCTGGGGAGCCCGGCGACGGGCGTGCGGAGCGGCAAGTCCGACCTCTTCCGCGACAATTCGATCGCGTCACGGCTCGATGTCCGCTACACAGGCGCAGTGACCGACTCCTACCTCCTCCGCCCCGTCACCGACGACGAGTTCGCCGCATGGGCCCGAATGATCGCCAACACCTACGGCAGCGACCGGTCCGACGAGGAACTCGCCGATGAACGCGCCACCATCGAACTGGACCGCACGATCGCCGCGTTCGACGGCGGCATGCCCGTGGGAGGCACCGCGATCTACACCCGGTCCCTCACCGTCCCCGGCGCCGATCTCCCGGTCGCGGGTGTCACCTGGGTCGGCGTGGCCCCCACCCACCGGCGCCGCGGCATCCTCACCTCGCTGACACGCAGGCAACTGACTGACCTGCACGAGTCCGGCGGCGAGTCGGTCGCCGTACTGCGTCCCTCGGAGGCGGCGATCTACGGCCGCTTCGGCTACGGTCCGGCCACCCGCGGGAACCGGCTCCGGTGCGAGAAGAGGTCCATGCTCTTCCGCCCCGGAACCGACTTCGGCGGCGGGAGCATCCAACTCCTGGACCGCCACACGGCCCGCCCTGTGATCGAGAAGGTCTACGACCGTGTCCGCGAGGACTCGATCGCCTGGCCCGGCCGGGCCGAGCGGGCCTGGAACAGCCGACTGGCCGATGAGCCACGCTCGCGCGGCGGCGCGACCTCGCTGCGGTACGCCGTACACCGCGACCCTGGTGGCGACGCCACCGGATACGCGCTGTACCGGATCAACGAAGCGAGCGACGCTGCCGGCAACGACACCAGCGCGGTACGGATCGTGGAACTGGCAGCCGCCACCCGGCACGCTTACGCCGCGCTGTGGCGTTTCCTCGCCGGGATCGACCTGGTGCCGTGGATCGAGTACGAGGCCGCCGTGGACGAGCCGCTGCCGCACCTGCTGACCGAACCCCGGGCGGTCCGCTCGACCGTGGTCGACCGGCTGTGGGTGCGACTGGTCGATGTCGGCCGGGCCCTGGCAGCACGCCGCTACTCCACCCCGCTGGACGTGGTCCTGAACGTCCAGGACGACTTCTGCCCCTGGAACACCGGACGCTACCGGTTGCAGACCGAAGGGGACGCGGTCGTCTGCGAGCGTACGAAGGCCCCCGCCGACCTCCGGCTCACCGCAGCCGAGCTCGGGGCGGCCTTCCTCGGCGGCACCACGCTCGCCTCCCTCGCGGCAGCGGGCCTGGTCCAGGAAGTACGACCCGGCGCGCTGGCCCGCGCCACACGCGCCTTCCGCGCCGACCGCGAGCCCTTCTACCCCGGCGGCTGGGCGTTCCCCGCCTACTGAACGCGCCCACAAGCGGGACAACGGCTTCGTCCGCACGAGGCTCGCCACCGCTCGTACGGAGTGCCGGGGTCCGGCTCTGTTCATGGGAACGGACAGCAGATGTTCACCGCTCCGGGAGGCACCACGGCACACCGAGGATCCGAACGCTGCGTGAGGTGTGGCCCGGAAGGTGGCCACCGGGGTCTCACGGGGAGAGGGCGCAGCCGCAGGGCGGGGTCAGCCCCCGTTCGCACTGGAGCCCGTTGTCGACGTCGTGGCGGTGCTCGTGCCCCGCGGCGGATGGGAAACACCCTTACTCGGCCGCCGCCGAGCTGCGACGATGCTGCTTCCCGAACGGAGGGTATGTGTTCGTCTTCGTGTGTGCGGGGTGTGGTGCCGAGCTGACCACCTCGCTGTCCCAGGTGGTCCTGCCGGTCCACGAGCCGCACCTGCCCGCCCCCGCGTCGGGCGTCATGCCTGACGGCGTCCTGCGCGACGATCCGCCCGCACCGCACCCCCGCAGCCTCTTCAGACCCGACCCGGGAGTTTTCCACCACACTCCGGTCCGGCTGCCGGCCGTCCGCAGCCCGTGGCTGCGCGAGATCCTGAGAACCTCACGCGGAACACGCGCACACCTCTTCTGATCAGCCGACAGAAGACGCCGACGCTCAACCTCCGACCTGTCGGGTGATCACGCCTCCGCAATCGAACAGCGCCAGACGGTGGTGCCTCCCGAAGTGGTGAGCGTCTGCTGTCCGTTCTCGTGAACGTGACCAGGCGGGACGGCGCGCGGTATGCCTCACGTGACTGCTTCCGTGGCCGGACGTGTCCCTATTCCCGGTGGGCCGCCGTCGCGAGGGGCCCCTCGATGAGGTCGCGCAGCTGGGAACGGGCGGTGATGCCCAGCTTGGGGAAGCTGCGGTAGAGGTGCGAGCCGACCGTGCGCGGGGAGAGGAAGAGCTTCTCGCCGATCTCCCGGTTGGTCAGCCCGCGGGCGGCGAGCCGGACGATCTGCTGCTGTTGCGGGGAGAGTTCGGCGAGCGCGTCGGGGCCCGCATCCGTGACGTCGAGGCCGGCGGCGCGCGATTCGGCCCGGGCGCGCTCGATCCACGGGCGCGCACTCAGACGACGGAAGATCTCCAGGGCCTCCGTGAGCGGCCCACGCGCCTCTGCGATGCGCCGACGGCGCCGCAGCCACTCGGCGAGGTCGAGCAAGGTCTGCGCGCGTTCGAAGGGCCAGTACTCCAGTACCGGATCCGCCAGGGCCGCCCGGAAGTGCGCTTCGGCCTCCTCGGGGCCCGCCAGAAGGCCACGGGCCCGGCTGATCAGCGCACGCAGACGAGGCGAAGCGTTGTCCGCCAGCGCGGATGCCGAGCGCTCGACGATCAGGGCAGCCTCCTCGTGGCGGCCGCAGCGCACGGCGGCGGCCGTCAGATCCGCGAGGGCCGGATAGGAGGCGTGGTAGTGCACGGGCGCGCCGTCTGCCGTGAAGACCAGGCGGAGTTGGCCGTACGCGCTCTCGTAGGCGCCTTCCGCGGCTGCCGCGGCACCGAGCGCACGATGGGCGTAGACGGCGACCGAGCGGCTTTCCAGCGGATCGATCAGAGCGAGCGCCTCCTCGGCCCGGGTGCGGGCCGAGGACGCATCGCCCTGGAAGGCCGACAGGGTGGCGTCCACGGTGGCCGCACAGGCCACGGCGTGGTCGAGGCCGGCCGCCCGGCCGACCGCGATGGTGCGGGCGCAGGCCTGACGGGCCTGTTCCCACCGTCCTCGCTCCACATAGGCCCAGGCGACCGCACCGCCCAGCCCCTCGGGCAGCGCTCCCTGCAGTTCCCAGCGGTCGAAGGCCTCGTCGAAGGCGCGGACGGCCTGCGCGGTCTCGTCCAGGAGCCACGCCATGATCCCGACGGCGGTGAGCCGCTCCGGCCGGTCCTCCGCCCCGGCAGCCAACCGCGGCAGCGAGGAGACGAGTCGGGCCCGGTCGTCGAAGGGGTCCGACACGGCCCTCACCCAGGTGCGCAAGCCCGGGTGCGAGGTGTTCTCGGGAAGGCGCCGCAGGATGTCCTGGATGCGGTGGCGCTGGGTGTCCTCTCCACAGTAGAAGCGGACCACGGCGGCGTCGGCCAGGAGATCCAGCGCGGCCGCGGGCTGGGAGACCGCCGACTTCGCGGCCGCGTCGGCCAGTCGGGAGAAGACCACGGTGTGGCGCACGGTCAGCACCGCCAGCCGTCCGGCCTGCACGGCGGCGGAGGCCAGCAGGGCCGCGTCGTCCGTGCGCATGCGCGCCGCGGCGACCAGTTCCTCGACCCGGGCGAGATCTCCGGTGAACACGGCCGCCGCGGCGGCTTCGACCAGCAGCCGGGCACTGTCCTCGCGCCGCGGTGCGAGTTCCGCGGCGCGCTGCAGGGCCTGGGCCGCCGCCGCGTGGCCGCCGCGGCGGCGGGCCCGGCCGGCGGTCCGCTCCAGCTCCGCCGACACGGCCGCGTCCGGGTGCGGGCAGGCGGCGGCAAGGTGCCAGGCACGCCGGTCCGGTTCGTCCCGCAGCATCTCGGCGAGCGCGAGGTGAGCCGCGCGCTGGGCGTCCGGGGACGCGGCGTGATACACGGCGGACCGGACCAGTGGGTGGCGGAAGCGGACATGCCGGCCGGTCCGCCGGACCAGCCCGGCCTGCCCGGCCGGCAGCCAGGCCGGGTCCTCGGCGCGCGGCAGCCCCGCCGAGCCGACGATCGCGGAGTCGGCGCTGTCCATGGCGGCCAGGAGCAGCAGAGCCCGCGTGGTGGAGGCGGGGAGACCGCTCAGACGAGCGGCGAAGATCCGCTCCAGGTGAGCGGTGAGCGGAAGCGGACCTGCGGACGGCAGCCCCGCGGCCGTCTGTTGTGCCGAGGCTGCCCTCGTCAGTTCCACCAGCGCCAGCGGGTTGCCGCCCGCCTGGTCGAGGATCCGCGACCTGGTGTGCCCGGTGGGGCTCTTCGGCTGCAGGTCCAGCAGCCGATGGGCCGCGGCGTTGTCGAGCGGTCCCAGGGCGAGCGTCGGCACATGACGGTCGAACCCCGGAAGGCGGTCACCGTCACGAGCCCCGATCAGCATCCTGACCGGCTCCCCTTCCAGCCGTCTGGCGGCGAAGGACAGCGCGTCCAGGGAAGCACGATCGAACCACTGCGCGTCATCCAGCACCACGAGCACGGGACGGTGGTCGCCCAGGCCCGACAACAGGCTCAGGACGGCGACCCCGACCAGCATGGGATCGGGTCCCGACGTGGCCGGCCCCGTGCCGAAGGCGTCCCACAGCGCGTCGCGCTGCCTGCCCGGGAGCCCGTCCACCTCGGCCAGTACCGGCCGCAGCAGCTGGTGCAGTCCGGAGAACGCCAGACTCGACTCCGACTCGCTTCCCTCGGCACGCAGTACACGGGCACCGCCGGCTTCGGCCCGGCGCACCGCGTGCTCCAGCAGCGTGCTCTTCCCCGCGCCCGCATCACCGACCAGCATCAGCACCCTGTCGGCCGGCACCGAGTCCGCCGCACGGAAGAGGCGTGCCCGTACCGCGTCCCGGCCGACGATCAGCTCCCCCGGATCCGGCCCCGGTCCCATGACCGCACCGCGGTCGCCTGTGTGCTCGTCCACGGAGTCTCCCGGAATCGCGGCTCTCGATCGAAATCGCCCTGACCTGGCCCGTCCAGGCTACAAGCGGCCGGGCCGGTGCCGGGCCGTGCGCACGGGTGCAGTCACGTTACGGATACCGCCCGCGCCGAGGCCGCTCGTACGGTTCCGGGAAAGCCTTCACATTCCAAGGACGCCCCATGGACCACATCACGCTCGGCAACGTCACCATCACGCGGGTATGGGAGTACTTCGGTTCCGTCGAAATGACGCCCGACACCTTCTTCCCCGGAAGTCCGAAGGAAGTGTGGAACGACGGAGCCTCCTGGCTGGCCCCGCATTTCCTCGATTCCGAGAACAATGTCGTCAATTCCGCGATCCAGACCTGGCTGCTGCGCAGCGAAGGCAGGACCATCCTCGTCGACACCGGCGTGGGCAACCACAAGGACCGCCCGTACGCGCCCGTCTGGAACCGCCTCGAAACAGGCTTCCTGGCCGGTCTCGCGCGCGCCGGCGTCGAACCCGAGGACGTGGACATCGTGATCAACACACATCTCCACATCGATCACGTCGGCTGGAACACGTACTTGAAGGGCCGGCAGTGGGTACCCACCTTTCCCAACGCCACCTATCTGATGCCGAAGGACGACTTCGACTTCTGGAATCCCGAGAACGACCACAAGCCACTGCTCGGCCGCGGCAACCAGAACGTCTTCGAGGACAGCGTGGCCCCGGTGCACCGGGCCGGCCAGACACTGCTGTGGGAGAACAGCCACCGGATCGACGCCGGCCTCCGCCTCGACCCGGCTCCCGGACACACCCCCGGTTCCTCCGTGCTGACCCTCACCTCCGGGACGGACCGCGCGGTGTTCGTCGGCGACATGCTGCACAGCCCCGTGCAGATCCTCGAGCCGGACTCCAACAGCTGCTTCTGCGAGGACCCCGCGGGCGCCCGCGCCACCCGCCGCAAGGTGCTGGGCTGGGCGGCCGACAACAACGCCCTGGTGATCCCCGCGCATCTGGGCGGCCACGGCGCCGCCGAAGTGACACGCGAGGGAGACAAGTTCGCCATCAAGGGCTGGGCCCCCTTCGCCCCGTACACCGAGCAGGCCTGAGTCCTGCGGAAAGACACGAGACATGAGCCACCACCCCGACGTCATCGTGACCACGGCGCAGGGAACCGTCCGCGGCCTGCGCCAGGGCGACACAGCCGTTTTCCTCGACATCCCCTACGCCGCCCCGCCCCGCGGCGCCGGCCGGTTCGCGCCGCCCCGGCCGCACGAGCCGTGGGACGGCGTACGGGACGCCACCGTGCCGGGACCCAACGCGCCGCAGTCCGAGCGCAGGCTCGGCAGTATCGACATGTCCCCCTATTTCGGCACCGGTTGGAGCCGCGGCGAGGACTACCTCACCGCCAACGTCTGGACGCCCGCCGCCGCGGACGGCGGCCTGCCCGTCATGGTGTTCGTCCACGGCGGCGGATTCGTCGCCGGATCGACGCGGTCCGCGCTGTACGACGGCTCCGCCTTCGCCCGCGACGGCGTCGTCCTCGTCACCCTCAACTACCGGCTCGGCATCGCCGGGTTCCTCGACCTCCCCGGCGCGCCCGCCAACCGCGGCCTGCTCGACGTCGTCGCCGCGCTGCGCTGGGTGCGGGAGAACATCGCCGCCTTCGGCGGTGACCCGCACAACGTCACCCTCTTCGGCCAGTCGGCCGGGGCGACCGTCGTCGGCGGCGTCCTCGCCGCCCCGGAAGCCGCGGGCCTCTTCCGCCGGGCGATCGTCCAGAGCGGCAGCGGCCTGGGGGCGTTCACCACCGAGCAGGCCGCCCGCGTCACCCGGGCAGCGGCCGAGGCCCTGGGCATCGAGCCTCATGCCGACGCCTTCGCGGAGATCTCCGACGAGCGCCTGGTCGAGGCAGCGTCCGGGCTCGCGGGCATCGACCTGCGGACCGAGACGCACCACGATCCGCTGATCGGACTCAGCCCCTTCAGCCTGGTCCTCGACACCCAGCCCGCCGAATCCGTGGCCGCGGGCCTGAGCGCCGACGTCGACCTGCTCATCGGGACCAACACCGAGGAAGGACACCTCTACCTGGTCCCGGTGGGCAAGTACGCCGCCTCGACCACCGGTGACGTCGACGACGTGGCGGCGCGTTCGCACCCGGAACCGGCGCGACTCGTCGAGACGTACCGAAAGGCACGCCCCGAGGCGTCCTCCGGCGAGCTGCGCTCCGCCATCATGGGCGACGCGCTGTTCGGCGCGGGCAGCCGGGCCTTGGCCGACGCGCATGCCGCCCACCGCGGATCCGCCACCTACGCCTACGAGTTCGCCTGGCGCTCCCACGCCTTGGACGGAGAGCTCGGCGCCACCCACGCGGTCGAGCTGCCGTTCGTCTTCGATGTCGCCCACCTTCCGCGGCTGCACGGCCCCGCCGCCCTGCTCGGCCCCGACAAGCCCCCCGCGGACCTCGCCGCCCGTACGCACGGGGCATGGGTCCGGTTCGCCAGGACCGGCGACCCCGGCTGGGACCCGTACGACGACGAGCGCCGGGCCACCATGCGCATCGACGCCGAATGGACCCAGACCGACGACCCACGCGGCCAGGAACGACAGGCCTGGCGCTGACCCTCCGGCCACCACCCCCGAGGACACCTTGGAGCAGGCCGGCCCACCTGAAAATGGGCGGAGCGGCGGAGTCCTTCCTGGTACGGTGCGCCGATGCCGGCGATCAGGAAGTTCCAAGTCACCTTCGACTGCGCGGAACCCGAGCGCCTCGCCCGTTTCTGGTGCGAGGTGCTGGGGTACGTCGTACCGCCGCCACCGGAGGGGTTCGCCACTTGGGACGACTTCAAGCAGTCGCAGCCCCCTGAGCAGCGGGATTCATGGTTCGCCTGCGTCGACCCCACAGGTGCGGGCCCGCGCCTGTACTTCCAGCGCGTCCCTGAGGGGAAGGCTGCCAAGAACCGGGTGCATCTCGATGTGCGGGTCGCCACCGGACTCGTGGGCGAAGAGCGCCTCGCCGCACTCGAGGCCGAATGCGCACGACTGGTCCCGCTCGGCGCGGTACACGTGCGAACGCTGTACGACGGCAACGACGCGTGCATCCCCATGCAGGACATCGAGGGCAACGAGTTCTGTCTCGACTGAGCTGAGCGTTCTCGAGCCGGAGAGGTGGGAACCGCCTTCCTCTGACCTCTCCGGCCCTGTACCGAGCGGGAGCCACTCCGTGAGGGCGAGGCTGTGCAGACGGGCGATGCCGGGTGACCGCCGCCGGCGTCGTACCGCCTCGTGCGACGCCTCCGGTACCACGGCGGTGCTGTCGGCCCGGGACGCGAACGAGGCCCCGCTCGTCGACGAAGAGGGAGTCCCTACGTCTTTGGCCAGGGGGCGGCTGGTGAGGTCATGCGGCCGTGCGACTTCCGTGGTCGTCCGGTCGCGATCGACTCGGGCGGCGAGCGCGACTGCCCGGTGTGCGGCGAGGCAGCCGGCGGTTCCGGACCGAGTCTTGCCGGGCCCGGACCAGGACGGCGATCGCCTGGACGAGGGCGTGGTGGTCCTCCGCCCGGTCGATGCCGCGGAAGATCTTCACGCGGGCCCTCCTTGGACACGGGGGGTGCAGGAGCCGGCTGGTAGGCCTGCGGCGGAGTGACGTCAAGGGATCACTCGCCGTCGGCTGCGGTAGCATCGGCGGCATGTCTGGTGCTTCGTGCGCGGCTTGTGCCGCGGTGACGAGGACGCTCCGCTAGCGGCGGGGCGTTCATCTCACTTCTGTTGGACGTTCCGTCGCTCCGTGGTTGGACCGGAGCGGCACGTTCGTGCTGCTCGGAACTTCTTCTGGGCAACGGAGCATTCGGTGTTCTCAGGCATTCTCTCTTCGCGCGGGGACGGATCGTCCCCGGTGCGTGCGTGGTCGGTGCTGTGCTGCATGGCCATGCTGCAGTTCTTCATCGCGGTTGACGTGACCGTGGTCAACGTCGCCCTGCCCTCGATCGGCGCCGACTTCGGGGTCGACGGTCACGCACTGACGTGGGTCGTGGTCGGGTACACGATCACCGGCGGCGGGCTGCTGATGCTCGGCGGCCGACTTGGTGACGTGCTCGGCAGGCGCCGCATCCTCCTGCTCGGCACAACGCTCTTCGGTGCCGCGTCCTTGCTGGCCGGGCTCGCGCCGTCCTTCGCCGTGCTGGTGACAGCCCGGCTGCTGCAGGGCGCCGGAGAGGCGATCGCGCTTCCGGCGGCGATGGCGGTGATCGTGCTCATGTTCCCCGAGGGACCGCGCAGGTCGCGGGCGCTGAGCGTGTGGGCGGCCGTCGCGAGCTGTGGCCTCGTCCTCGGGTTCGTGGTCTCCGGAATCATCACCGAGCTGCTCGGCTGGCGGTGGATCTTCCTGGTGTCCGTGCCGTTCATCCTGGCCGTGCTCGCCGCTGTGGCCGTTCTCGTGCCGAGCGAACGGCCCGCCGGACCCGCACCGCTGGACCTTCCGGGTTCACTCCTGCTGGTCGCGGCTCCGCTGCTGTTCACCCTCGGCGTCATCGAGGCAGGAGAGGCGGACAGCCCGTCGCCATGGCTGCCACCGGTGGCGCTGGTCGGCGCGGTGGCAGCCGGAGCCCTGTTCATCGGGGTCGAACGCCGTTCACGGAACCCGCTCGTACCGCTGCGGTTCTTCCGCAACCGGCCGCGTGTCCTGGCCAACCTCGCCACCGCTCTGCTGAGCGCGGCGCTGTCCACCTCGTTCCTGCTGTTCGCCTACTACCTGCAGGACCGGTGGGGCGCCGGCCCGCTCCGGGCCGGTCTGACGATGCTGCCCCTGGCGGTGTCCCTGATCGCGGCCTCGGTGCTGGTTCCCCGGCTGCTCGGACGGTGGGGTGCCCGGGCCTGTGTCCTGGCCGGGATCGGCTTCACCGTGCTGGCGATGGCCGCCATCGCCCTGGTCTCCTCCCTCGGGGCCACCGGTTGGGCGATGATTCCGGCCATGACGCTCATCGCGGCCGGGATGGGTTTCGGGATCGTCGGGCTGCAGTACGTCGCGGTGACCGGCGTGACCGAGGAGGACGCCGGCATCGCCTCCGGCGTCCAGCGAGCCGCCGACCAGCTGGGCGGTTCCACCGGGATCACGCTCTACGTCGGCATCGGGTTCGCTCCCACCCTGGACGGCACCGACCCGTTCCTCGTCAGTGGCTTTCTGGCCGTCGCCGGGCTCGCCGCGGCCGGGTGCGTCGCCCGGCGGATCTCCACGCCCGCCGCGGTGACGGAGGAAACACTCGGGTGACCCTGGGCGGGGCTGTGCCCGTCCGGACCGCCGGACGGGCACAGCCCCGGGAACAACAGGTCCACGATCACCACCGGCCGAGCAGAAGGTCACGTGCTCGTCCTGTCTTCCTCCATCACCGCTCCTGTGCGGGAGCAGTTCCCCGCGCTGATCCCGCGCCGCCAGGTCGCTCATCCGCCGGGCCGTCCAGGACGCCGATCACCTCACGGACGTACCGGTACACGGTCGCGACGCCGACGCCGAACCCGACGGCAAGCCGCGCGTAGGTGCCTCCGCACCGCAGGCGGGCGGGGGCGAGCAGGGCCTGACGGCCGATTGTTGTTCCGTGCAGCCGGCAACCTCCGACACCTCGCCGCCGCCGTCAGGCCGGAAAAGGCTCACTTCCTCCGGTACGCCGACGCGCAGACGGAGGACCGGTACCAGTGGTTCGAAACCGCCTCCACGGCCACCCCACTGCGCGCCACGACGAAGACCTTGGGGCCCTTCGTGCTCGGCCCTCACCACGAATCCCGCGCTGCCGCCGGCCCGGGGACGGCGACGCACCAGCCGGCCCGGCCTCTCGTCCCGCTCGTCGCCGCATGCCCGAACGTCCCCTCCCAGGGCTCCTGGAGGCGATGACTGCACGGGCCGCCCCACAGCGGCCCCGATCCGAACGCGGGGCGAACGGCTGGATGCCGGTGTCTTGTTACGTTGGTTCCACGAGCTCCTCGAACGTGAGCTACCGCGGGACCGCACGAGACGGATCTCGGCGGTGAGCCCGCCCACCACCTGTCGGCCACCGCTCACGCCGACCGGGTGTGCCACCGTCGGGCCACGGCGTCGGCCGGACGGACTGCTACGCCAGCGCGGACATGCTGCCACTGACCCACAAAGCGGATCTGCTGCTTGAGCCGAACGGCGAACCCAGGCCGGTTCCGGATCATCTGGCCGGCGATGGGACGGTCCGGCATGCGGAGACGGCCGGCGGCCCCGCCCGCGCCGTGTGGTTGGCGGCTTTCGGCCTGACCATCCGGGCCGGGGAGACCCACAATGGCAGGTACATGCCGTAGGAGGTCATCGTGGGTACCGTGCGTTCCGAAAGACCCCTCCGAACCATCCTCCGGGCCGTCGTCGTACTGGCGTTGCTCTTGGGCTGGTCCGCCGCCGTCGGATCGGCCGCGCAGGCCGGCCAGCGAGCGGGACAGCAGGCGGCCGTCGCGGTGCGCGGGGGCGACACCCTCTACAGCACCGGCATCCGCTGCACCGTGGGCTTCAACGCCCGCTCAGGCTCCACGCTGTACGCGCTCGTCCCGGGCCGGTGCGCCCAGGGAGCCCGGACCTGGTACGCCGACGCCGCCCTGACCATCGTCGTCGGCGTCACCGCGGGAGTGAGTTTCCCGGGCAACGACTACGCGAGCGTCCGGTACACCAATACGGCGGTCGCCTACCCGGGCGAGGTCTCGCTGGGCCCCGGTGCCGGTACCCGGGACATCACCGACGCGGCGAATCCCGTCGTCGGTCAGTCCATCTGCCACGTGGGGCGGACCACCGGATACCGCTGCGGGACCGTCCAGGCCGTGAACGTCACCATCAACTACGGGGGAGGAGCCGTCCACGGACTGTTCCGGTCCAACCTCTGCTCCGAGCCGGGGGACACCGGCGGTCCGGCCTTCTCGGGTGGCACGGCTCTCGGCATCATCGTCGGCGGCAGCGGGAACTGCGGCTCGGGAGGCTTCACCTACTACCAGCCGGTGGTCGAGTGGCTGTCGGCGTACGGCCTGAGCGTCTACTGAGGCGGCGGAGCCGGCCGGGCTGACCCGCCGGCACTGGCAGGGCACCGCCCACGACGGTTTCCACTTGTACGACGGCGAGTTCCCCACCGGTGGTTACCGGCAGGAAGCAGCTGAAGGAGCACGGCCCGGCCGGGGCGATCTTCCGGCGCTTCGGCCGCCCGCGCCCCAGACACCCTGGAGGCGATCGGCAATCCCCGCCGCGAAGCGGCCGACGCCCGCCGACAGGCCGATTCGGCCCCGCCCACCTGGACCACCTGGTCGCCAGGTACGTCCGGGAACCCAGCGCCGCGCGCTGCGGGCCGGCCAGGGTGTGAGGTCGGAGTCCAGGATCAGCTCCTTGTACGTCTCGTCCCCGGGCAGCGGCACGACGAGCCACTGGCCGGGCGGGAACAGCCGCCCCCTCGACGGTGATCCCGGCATCGTCCTCGGGGAACAGCCGGACGCTCACGGCGTGCGATCCCGCCAGCTCCACGAACGCCTCGTGCGGCAGCGAGCCGTCGGGGTCGGACACGGTGAACAGCCCGGCCGACGCGCGCCGCGAGGTCTGGTCCGCGCCGACGTGGTCCGTGACGGACATGCTCACCCCGAACCGCACCGCGATCTCACGAATCACCTGGACGGCGGCCTCAGCGGTCGGCGGACACGCTTTCTCCGTGCTCCGATCGTCCCGGAGAACCCGGAAGAGGTCTAGACCAGTGTCATTCGCCTGTCCGGACCCCGCCCGCTCGGACCCCGGGTCCCTCCGGTGTCGCGGGAGGCTCCGTCGGCGTCGGCGCCGGCCGACTGAAGAGGACGGCGCGGGCCACCGGCGGAGCGAACAGCGCGGAGACGGGTCGGGCGAGCGTGAGTACGGCACGGAAGGCGCCGCCCACGACCGGGTCGCCGGGCGCCCTCTCCTGGACCCGGCGCAGGTACCAGTCCGCGACCCGGTCCGCGGGGCCGCCGTCGAGGGCGTTGCCGAGGGCACCCGGCATCTTGCGGTCCGCCCCGGCGGAGATGTCCCACGCCTGCCGGGACGCCGCGAGCAACGCCCGCTGCACGCGCCGGGTCGTAGGCGTACGGCGCGGATCGGCGAGCGCGTCACGCAGGGCGACCGCGCTCATCGCGGCGACGGCCATGCCCTGGCCGTAGATCGGGTTGAAGGTGCACAGCGCGTCGCCGGTGGCGAGGAATCCCGCCGGCGGGCCGGGCAGGTCGTAGCGGCGGCGGACGTTGGCGGTGCGCCGGTAGCCGAATGGCGGGGAGAGCGGTTCGGCCTCGTCCATCCAGCGGTCCAGGAGCGGATGGCCCAGCCGCTTGGCGTACGTCACGAACTCGCCCTCGTCCGTGGGCGGTTCGTCGCCGCGCAGCCCGGAGACGATCACCAGGTGGGTGCCGTCCTCCAGGGGCAGCGCGCCGCCGCCGTGCGGCTGGGAGGGGCCGGGGTAGACGTAGTACCCGACGGTCGCACCGTCGAGAACCCCCTTCGGACCGCGGTAGACGCGGGAGGCGTAGGCGAGTCCGGTGTCGAGGGTCTCCTCGTGCGGGACCGCGGCGCCGATCGCGGCGAGCCACTGCGGGGCCTTCGTACCGGCACCGGAGGCATCGACGACCAGGTCGGCCTCCAACGCCCGGGGTTCTGCGCGCGTGTCCCCGCCCCGCTCCCGCAGCAGCACGCCCCGCACCCGCGAGGCGTCACCGAGGAGCCCCACGACATCGGCGCCCTCCACGGTGCCGATCAGCGGGTTGGCGAGAACCCGCCGCCGTACCAGCTCCTCCAGTTGCGCGCGGGAACCGGTGTAGATGTGCGTGGAGGCGGACAGTCGGCGGAACCAGCGCCCGGCCTGCCAGAGCACCAGGTCCGACGGCATGCCCACCCACGGCGCGCCCGCCTCCCGCAACTCTGCGAGGAAGCCCGGCAGCAGCGCTTCCATGGCCACCTGCCCACCCTGCAGCAGCACATGGGGATGGCGCCCCTGCGGCACCCCGGACCGCGGCTCGGCACCGTCCGGGAACCGGTCCCGCTCGACGACGGTCACCCGGTCGGCGTGCCCGGCCAGCACATGCGCCGCGAGCAGCCCCGCGAGGCTCCCGCCCACGACCACCACATGCCGCCCACCCCGACGGCCCGCACTTACGGCAGAGTTCACCGGCCCACTCCCTGGTCGCCCCGACACCGAATCGACACAAGTATCCCACCGCCCAGGCCGGGTTGACCGAGTTTCAGCCCATCTGCCCACCCGTCCGGAGCCGCAGCACGAGCCGAGAGGTTCGGCGAGGCCATGGACCTTGAACCCGCACTGCCCTGACCTTTGACGTGCGCCGTCGAACGGTGCGTCGTACCTGGCCATCCGGTTCGGTAACCGCCGTGCACGGAAGTGGCCTACGTCCGAACATGTGCTCCGGCCAAGGGACACACGTTTAGTACGAAGGCCGCGAGAATGAGCCTGCTGCATCACGATGCCCATCGAGGGCCGCTGGCGGAACTGTCACTCTTCCGGGGCGAGTTCCACTCCTCCCACCACCCGTTCGGATGCCTTGTTCGAGCTTGTGGTCGTGCCAAGGAATCCCTTCGCGCAGCGGTGCCTGCACGAATCGTTTGATCAGGCCCAGGTGTCCCGGGCTGCAGGTCCGTACCCACCCGTGCCGGGCCTCGGTCGGCAGCCGGAGACGGGCACCGAAGCCCGGGGTGGCCCGTGGCGGTTGCCGTTGGCCGAGGGGGTGCTGCTGGTGGCCGTGCACTACCGCACGAACCTCACCGTGCGGTAGCTCGCGCTGGAGCCGCCCCGGGCCCCGCTGATGCCGTGGGTCCACGCCCGTGTCGAGCACACCCTCTCCCGGCTGAAGAACTACAAGATCCTCCGCGACGGCCGGCAACGTGGCGACGGTCTCCACCACGCTGTCACCCGCATGCACGACCTTGCCCTCACCGCATGACCACGCACGCCCGAACACCGCTCCGGCCTGCCTGTTCACGGCCTTCCGCAACACCCTTCAGCGGCCGGGTGTCCCACTGATGGCCGAAGCCGACAGGACGTGCCAGGCGCGCCGTGAGTTGCTGAAAAGACGACACCGGTGCTGATGCGCACCCGACGACCCGAACTTCGCCAGATGGCCGCCCCGCGTCCTCCGAGCCCGTCGCGGAGGCACCACGTAGTGCGCCGGCGAGGAAGGAAGCCAGGGGCGGGCCCGAGCCTCAGGAGCGGTGGATGAGCGCAGACAGTCACGGAGCCGGTGTCGTGGAAGTCCTTCTCGGACCGGATCGCCAGGCGGGAGACGGGACGGAGGAACTGCGGGCGGGTCTCGCCGAGCGGCCCCGTCGGATCCCGCACCGCTACGGATACGACGCGGCAGGATCGCAATTGTTCGAGGAGATCAGCCGCTTGCCCGCGTACTACCCTCCCCGCTCGGAGCGCAAGCTGTTGCGGGCCCATGGGAGCGACATGGCGCGTCTGTCGAACGCCACCGAACTCGTCGACCTCGGAGCAGGCAGTGCGGAGAAGTCGGAGATCCTGCTGGCGGCCATGGACGCGAACGGGACTCTTCACGGCTACACGGGAATCGATGTGAGTCTCCAGCCGCTACGGGCGGCCGCCCTGCGTATCAGGGCCCGGTGGCCGACGGCCCGTGTCACGGCCGTGCACGGCGACTTCGCTACCGCTCTGCCATGGATCCGAGGCCGCGGGACGGGGCGTCTCATGGCGATGCTCGGCAGCACCTTCGGGTGCCTGACACCGCCCGAGCGGTTCGCCTTCCTGCGCGCTCTGCGGGCCTGCTGCGAGCCGTGCGACCACGTTCTGCTCTGCGCCGACCTCTTCCAGCCGGTGGACACCGTGCGCCGGGCGTACCAGGCCGGATACAAGGGGGAGCGGCCGGTACGCCGACTGTTCGCCCTCAACACCCTGACTCACCTCAACAGAGCGTATGGGGCCGATTTCGACCTCGGCTGCTTCGAACCGGAAGTGGTCTACGACGTCCCCCTCCGGCAGATACGGGGTGAGATCCGTAGCACCAGGCGGCAGCGGGTGGCCCTCCCGGGCCTCGGCCTGACCCTCGACTTCGCCAAGGACGAGACGCTCGTTCACGACGTCCTGCACAAGTTCGAGCTGAGCGAACTGGTGAGTGAGCTGGAATCCTTCGGGTTCCGATACCGTCGGCACTGGGTGGAGAGGGAATGTCAGTACGCGGCCGTGCTGCTGACCTGAGGAGCTCTCGAAACGAGGGCGGCGAGCACGGAAGCTCCCGGCGGCACGGATGATCTCGGTTGAGAACCCGTCCACCAGGAGCTTCGTCGTCCCGTACGGCCTCCGCCGCCCACGGCCGGGCGCCACCGTCGGATTGGAAACGGCTCAGTGACGGGCCGCCCGGTGCCCCACGGCGACTCGGCTGCCGATGAGGAATTGCGAATGATCGCTTTATGGGGGATCGGCGCAGGTGAAACCGGCTCTTCGCGGTTGGGGGCGCAGCGCCGAGAACGCAGAGGTGTCGGACGGTCGGAGGTGAGTCGTCAGGAGGTACGAGATTCGTGGTTCTCGCGGTTTGCGAGGACCTCGGCCATGTGTGTCTGTGCCCAGTTCCTGAGCCCGCGCGTCATGTGGTGGAGCGAGAGGCCGAGGTCGGTCAGCTCGTAGGAGACGGTCACGGGGACGGTCGGCGTCACGGTGCGGGTGAGCAGACCATCGTGCTCCAGCGACCGTAGCGTCTGGGTCAGCATCTTCTGGCTGACCCCGGCCAGAAGACGAGAGAGCTCGGAGTAACGCATCGCCTTCGGAGCGTCCGCGTGTGCCGCACCGGGAGGTTCGGGGTTGTTGTCGCCGCCCAGCGCGCACAGGATCAGGACGACCCACTTGTCCGAGATCCGGTCGAGCAACTGCCGACTGGGGCACCCTGCCAGGAACGCGTTGTACTCCACTTTGGCCTGAGCCCTCTTCTGGGCCGCCTTCGTCGTCGTCACTGATCGCACCTCTCACCAATGGGTGGGTTACGCACTCCAAAGTGCCTACTTCCCGACAGGAAGTTTCTCTCCAATGCTGATGCAGGGAGGCCGCAGGCGCCACTCCCCGAGTACACGACGAAAGGCGACACGATGAGCACACCCTCCCTCCCTCTTCCCGGCGGCACCTGGACTCTGGGTGACCTGACCGTCACCCGGTTCGGCTACGGTGCCATGCAACTGGCCGGCCCGTGGGTGATGGGACCGCCCGCCGATCACGAGGGCGCCCTGGCCGTTCTGCGTGAAGCGGTCGACCTCGGTGTCACCCACATCGACACCAGCGATGCCTACGGGCCGCGGGTCACCAACGAATTGATCCGCGAGGCACTGCACCCCTATCCCGAGTCGCTGCACATCGTGACCAAGGTGGGCGCGACCCGCGACGAACAGGGTGGCTGGCCTCCGGCCCGGCGACCCGAAGATCTGCGCCGTCAGGTCCACGACAACCTCAAGTCCCTCCGACTCGACGTACTCGACCTGGTCAACCTCCGACTCGGCAACGCCGAAGGCCCCCAACCCGGCTCGCTCGCCGAGGCGTTCGAGACGCTCGTCGAACTCCGGCAGCAGGGCCTGATCCGCCATCTCGGGGTCAGCAACGCCACGGAGGAGCAGGTCACCGAGGCGCAGGCCATCGCGCCGATCGTGTGCGTGCAGAACATGTACAACCTCGTCCACCGCCACGACGACAAGCTCATCGACCGGCTCGCCACCGACGGCGTCGCGTACGTGCCCTTCTTCCCCCTCGGGGGCTTCACCCCGCTCCAGTCCTCGGCGCTCTCGGCGGTCGCCGCTCGACTGAAGGCGACACCGATGTCCGTCGCACTGGCCTGGCTGCTGCAGCGATCACCGAACATCCTGCTCATCCCCGGCACGTCATCGACGGCACACCTGCGCGAGAACATCGCCGGCGCGGGACTCCACCTCTCTCATGAGGACTTGACCGAGCTGGAGGACATCGGCCGCTGAACGCCCCAGAGCTGAACGGCCCATGAGCCACTCGGCCGGCGGCCCACGACCCTTCACGTCACGATCCGACGCTACCGCTGCACCGGCTGTGGGCATGTGCGGAGGCAAGACACCACCGAGGCGGCTGAACCGCGGGCGAAGCTCTCGCGCCGCGGGCCGCGGGCCGCGGTGGACGCTTGAAGCCATCGTCTGCCGGCACCTCACTGTCGCCTGTGTCGCCGAAGGGCTCGGGGCCGCCTGGAACACCGCCGACGACGCTCTCCTGGCCGTCGGAGGACCTCGCCAGGACCGTCGTGGACGTGGTGGAGGCGTTGGAAGGCCACCAGGGTGCAGGCCGAGTACACCCCACTGGACTTGGGGTCCAGCCTGCCCTTGGGCAAGGCGGGCAACTCCGCGCCGCTGAAGTCGTGTGCGCCGCCGACCGGCGCCGGCAGCACCCGCCGACGCCTGCGCGAGCACCGGCGCGGACACGAAATCACCACGCTGCGTGGACGGGAGTCGTCCTTGTGACTGCCGGTGCCGTGCGCGAAGGACACCGCCTGCAACCGTCTCGCGCTGTTGATCGGCAGCACGAACAGCCCGCTTGCCGTGGTGGGTGCTCCTTCACGGGCGTTCGGCGGCCGTGACCAGGGAGTTGGACAGGCGGAGACGTCGGTCACCGCCCGGCGCTCCGCCGCCAGGACGGCCCCCGCACTTCCTGAACAGTGCGGCCTGCTCCCGCGGGCATGCTCACCCACAGACCACCGGTAGGCTACGGCGGTGCGCACGGTCGAGCTTCTGTTGGACGAGACGGCGGAGCTAGCGGTCCGCGAGGCCTGGCGGCGGCTCGCGGACGCGGGGCTGCCCAGTCAGGCGCGCCACCGCTCACCGACCAACAGCCCGCACCTGACCCTGGCCGCCTGCCCGGAGCTGACTGCCCCGATCCGCTGGGAGCTTGCCGAGGCGGCCGCCGCCCTGCCGCTGCCGGTGCGATTCACCGGCGTGGTCCGCTTCGAGCGGCCCACCTCGGTGCTGGCCTGGTCGCTGGATCTCGACTCCGCGCTGGCCGGCCTGCACCGCCGGGTGTGGGAGGCGGTGGCCTCGGACAGCCCGCCCGGGAGCCTCAGCCCGTTCCACGAACCCGGGCGCTGGATCCCGCACATCACCCTCGGCCGTACCCGGCGGACAGGTGCCTTCACCGGCCGTCGAGTCCCCGAACTGCTGCCGGCACCGCCGCTGTCGGCCCGGTTTGTCACCCTGCGCAGCTACGACACCGAGACCGGCACCCTGGAGGTGCTGGAGCCCTGCCCCTGAAAGGTCCCGGACACCGACCGGTCAGCGCTCCCGCCGAAGTGGCGGCCCAGTGGCCGGCGGCACCGTCCGCAACGCCTGCCGCCGCCCACCCGGTCGACATCGACGACATCCGCGCCCTGCGTCTGGACCCGTACGAGACCGCCGCATGTCCGCGCTCCCGGCAGTTCCCCTGAACACGCTCAGGCCGTGACAGGGTGAGTGAGCTTTTCCGACCCGACAGCGTTGGCTGCGTGTCGGTCGGCTCAGGGGAACGACGAAGCTCCTGGCGGACGGGTTCTCGATCGAGACCGCCCGCAGCCGCCAGGGGGCTTCACGTGCTTGTCCACCCGTCGTCGACCGGCCTGTCCGGTCGCGTCCTGCGGTGCCTGACCGGGCGGCTCGCTGCCCGGCGAGGGGAGATCGGGACCCGGTGGCGGCGTCCGAGCGCCGGTCGGCAGGCTCTTCTCGCCTTCGCCCGTCCGCGATGCGATGGCGTGTACGCCCGTCTCGCCGCCGGGTTCGGCATCCGCCGGGGCGGCGACCCGCGGCTCACACCAGCCGCAGGCAGCAACGACCCCGACACCGACCACCGCTCGTCAGGAAGATCCCCACGCCCCACACCGTGGTCGTCACGGCATGAGGTGTGGACCGGTCCGATCACTCAGTCCGGCTGAGTATCAGCGCTCAGGCGGGCTGTCCTGATTCGCTCGTAGCGTCCAGCCCATGCACATAGACCACGCTGCTCACGGCCCGGCGCGCCGGACGGGCATCACCGCGGTGGCCTCCAGCCTGCCGGAGCGCGAAGTGACGTCGCGGCAGTTGCAGGAGCGGATCGCCGCGGCCTCCGGACTGTCCCTGCCGGCGCGGATGCTCGAACGGGCCACCGGCATCGTCTCGCGCCGGGTGGCCGCGGAGGACGAGTACGCCTCGACGCTCGCGACGCGGGCGGCCCGTACCGCGCTGGACCGCGCCGGGCTCACCCCGTACGACGTGGATCTGCTGGTGTTCGCCTCCGCCACGCGGGACGTGGCGGAACCGGCGACCGCGCACATCGTCCAGGCGGAACTCGGCTCCCGGGCGCACGCGCTGGACGTGACGAACGCGTGCAACAGCTTCGTCAACGGCATCGACACGGCACGGGCGATGATCCTCGCCGGCCGTGCCCGCCGGGCCCTGGTCGTCACCGGGGAGACGCCCAGCCGCGCCGTGCGCCACGACCCCTCCGGCCCCGACCAGCTGCGGGACGGGTTCGCCGGCTACACCTTCGGCGACGCCGGGGCCGCGGTCGTCGTGGAGGCGGTGGACCGGGGCGGCATCCTCGACGTGGACACCGAGACCCACTCCGAGCACTGGCCGGTCGGCGGCATCTTCGGCGGCGGTTCACGCCACCCCCGAGGGGACGAGCACACCTACTTCCACGGTGACGGCAGCGAGTTGCGCGAGGTGTTCGAGAAGGTCGGCACGTCGGTGCTCGACCGGATGCGGCAGCGCACCGGACTGGCGTGGGACGACTTCCGGCACGTCCTGGTGCACCAGGTCACCGTGCCGTACCTGGAGCGGTTCGTGGAGCTCACCGGCGTCCCCCGGGACCGGCTCGTCGTCACGGTCCCCGAGCTCGGGAACACGGCCAGCGCCACCCTGGGCGTGCAGCTCGACCGTGTTCACGAGCGGCTCCGCCCCGGCGACCGGGTCCTCTTCGTGGGCCTGGGCGGCGGCGTGAGCATCATGACGATGGTCTGGGAGAAGGCATGAGCACCCTGTGGGTGGTGGTGCCCGCGCACCAGGAGGACGCGCGGATCGGCACCACGCTGGACGCGCTCGCGAGCCAGCGCGACCGCGACTTCACCCTCGTCGTCGTGGACAACGCCTCCACCGACGCCACCGCGGCCATCGCGCGCGACTTCGCCCGCCGCGCGCCCTTCCCGGTCCACGTCCTCGACGAGCCGGAGAAGGGCGTGGGCTGCGCGGTGGACACCGGGTTCCGGTACGCGATAGAGCACGGCGCGACGCTGCTGGCCCGCACCGACGCCGACTGCCTGCCCCACCCCGGCTGGACGGCCGGCGCCCGCGCCGCCCTCGGGCGCGGCGCGGGCCTGGTGTGCGGGCGCATCGACGCGCGCCACGACGAGCACGGACCGCTCGGGCGGGCGGCCTTCCGCGCGCTCGTCCGCGTCGCCGCCTTCTTCGGCCGGATACGCCCCGCCCATCACCGCCGGCACGGCTACCTCGCCCCCTACCGGATGCACGCCGGCAACAACATGGCCGTCACCGCCACGCTCTACGAAGCCGTCGGCGGGATGCCGCGCCGCCCTTCCCCCACCGACCGGCTCTTCCTGAACCGGGTGCGCCGCCACACCACCGCTATCGTCCACGCCCGCGACATGGTCGTGGAGAACTCCACACGCCGGCTGCGCGCCTACGGCCTCGTCGGCACCGCCCGCTGGTACCTCGACAAGGGCCCGGGCCGTCACGGGGAGGACCCGCGCTGATGCTCGACACCCTCGCGCACACCCTGCGCCGCCACCCCGACCGGCCCGCCGTCCTCGGCACCACCCGCACCGGGGCCGTACGCACCAAGGCCACCTACGGCGAGTTGGCCGACCTCGCCGACCACTACACCGCCGCCCTCCACGCGCGGGGCGTCGCACGCGGCGGCACCGTCGGCGTCGCCGTACGGCCAGGGCCCCGGGCCCTGGCCGTGATGCTCGCCGTGCACCGGCTCGGCGCCCGGGCCGCGGTGCTCGACCCCGGCGCCGGACCGGACGTGCTGCGCGCCCGGCTCGCCCTGGCCCGCCCCGACGTCGTCCTCGCCGACGCCACCGCCCAGGCGGTCGCCGGATGGGCCCGGCCGCTCGCCCGCCGGGCCCGCCTGGCCCTGCCGGACCTCGGGGAGCTGGGCCCCGTGGCCACGGTCGGACCACGGCTGCCCGGCTGCGCCCCCGCCCTGGACGGCGACGTCCGGACCGTACCGCTGCCGCCGCCGGTGGACGGGGACGGCGACGCGGTCGTCGTGTTCACCTCGGGCACCACCTCGCGGCCCCGAGCCGTGGTGCACACCCGCTCCTCCCTCGCCGCCGGCATGGCCACGGTGGCCGAACTGGTACGGCCCGAGGCCGGGCGGCCCGTCCTCGGCGGCACCTTCTTCGTGCTCGTACCGTCCCTGGCGAGCGGAGCGCCGGTCGCGCTGCCCGCCCGCTCCGCGCCCGTGCTGCGCCGCCAACTGCGCCGTCTCACCCCGCAGGCCACCTATCTGACGCCACCGCAGCTGAGGCGGCTGCTGACGGAGGGCGCCCGCTTCAGCGGACGGGTGTGGACCGGGTCGGCTCCCGCGAGCACCGAGCTGCTCACCCGCGTCAAGCGCGCGGGCGCCGACGAGGCGTGGGGCGTGTACGCACTGACCGAGCTGTTCCCCGCCGCCGCGGTCGAGCAGGCCGACAAGGCCGCCTTCACCGGCGAGGGGGACCTGGTCGGCGCGCTCCTTCCCGGAGTGGCGGCCAGGACCGACGCCTCCGGGGAGCTGCTGCTGTCCGGCCCCGCCACCCGGGACCGCTACCTGGGCGAGGACCCGGACCCGTGGGTCGCCACCGGCGACCGGGCACGCCTCGACGGCGGCCGGATCGTGCTGGAGGGCCGCCGCAAGGACATGATCCTGCGGCACGCGGAGAACATCTACCCGGGACTGTACGAGCCGGCCCTGCACATACCGGGCGTCGAACTGGCCCTGCTCGTGGGCGTACCGGCCGGCGACGGCGACGAACGCCTGGTCGCCGTCGTCCAGCCGACGCCCGGGGCCGACCGTGCCGCGCTGCGGGCGGCCCTGGGCGGGCCGCTGGAGCGCATGGGTTCCGCCCGGCCGGACGCGGTGCTGCTCGCCGACATCCCGTTGTCCGGCCGTTCCCTCAAGCCCGACCGCGCCGCGACCGCGCGCCTCGCCGGACGGAGCCGGGGATGAGCGCGCCGACGCTGTGGGCCGTGGTACCCGCGTACAACGAGGAAACCGGGATCGGGGCCACCCTCGCCGCGCTCGCCTCCCAGACCGACACCCGCTTCACCCTCGTCGTCGTCGACAACGCCTCCACCGACGCGACCGCCGCCGTCGTACGCCGCTTCGCCGCCGGCGCGCCCTTCCCCGTGCGTCTTGTCCGCGAGGAGGAGCGGGGCACCGGTGCCGCCGTCGACACCGGATTCCGGTATGCCGTCGCGCACGGCGCCGAACTGCTCGTACGGACGGACGCCGACTGCCTGCCCGCCGCCGACTGGATCGCCGCCGCTCGCCAGGAGTTCGCGAGCGGGACGGAGATGGCCTGCGGCCGCAGCCTTCCGCGTCGGGACGAACGGCCCTCACTCGCCGAGCGGTACGTGCTCCCGGCGGTCGTCGGGGCCACCGCGCTGTACGGGCGCTACCGCGCCCGGCACCGGCACCCGCGCTACCGCACTCCCTACGTGCTGTGCCACGGCCACAACCTCGCCATCACGGCCGCGCTCTACCTGCGCTGCGGTGGGACGCCCCGCATCCCGCTGGAGGGACCGCCCGAGGACGTCGTCCTCCTCAACAGGGCGCGCGAGCACAGCGACCGGATCGCACGGGCCGAGCGGATGGTGGTGCACACCAGCCTGCGCCGCCTGCGGGCCTGGGGCGCACGCCGGACCCTGCTGTGGTGCTGGGACCGCCGCTACCGCCCCGCCGACCCGAAGCAGGTGCACGTCAGATGACCACCCTTCCCACCGCCCCCGCCTCATCCGCCCTCCGTGCCGCCCGGCGCCGCGACCGACGTGTGTACACCCGCTCCCACCCCGTGCTGTTCGCCCTCCTCGCCGCCGCCCGCCGCCGCGCGGTCACCCGTCTCGGCAGTACGGTGCTGGTGCACGGCACCGAGCCCTACCGGCAGGCCCTCACCCGCATCCCGCTGGACCGCACCGCCGCCGGCACCACCGGCGGCGCCGCCCGGGAACTCTCCTCGGGCGGCACGCTGTTCGACCAGGAGGGCGCCGGACACCGCGCCACCCGGCGCGCCGTCGCCGCCGGTCTCGGCGCGGCAGAGGTGGAGCGGCTGCGCCCGGTGTGGCTGGACGTCCTGGACCGCCGGCTCTCCCCGCTCGGCGCGGGCCGCGACGTCGACCTCGTACCGCTGGCCCGTGAACTGGCCGGGGCCACCGTCCGTACGCTGCTGGGCGCGACCGGCGACCCGGAGGCCATCACCGCGGCGGCGGCCACGGCGGCGGCCGCCGCCGTACGCGACCACCTTCCCGGTCCTCGGCCGCCGGGCACCGCACGGGCGGCCGCCGCGGCGACCGCGCGGCTGGAGGCGTTGCTCGCCCCCGCGGCCGGAGGAACGACCGAGCCGGGCCTGCGGACCATGCTTGCGGTCGCCGCCGTCAACACCACCGTCGCCGCCCTCCCGCGCGCCGCCGCCTGGTGCGCCGACGCAGGGCTCTGGGACCAGGCGGCCGACGACCGGCTGCGCCCGGCCCTGGTGGACGAACTGCTCCGCGTGACCGCCCCCTCCCCGCTGCTGCCCCGCGTGGCGGCGGCCGACGCGGAGCTGGACGGCTGCCCGGTCCGGGCCGAGGACCGCCTGATCCTGGTGGCCCGGCACGCCGCCCGGGCCCACGACCAGCCGCCGGACGCCCACCACCCGGCCCCGCCCACCGTGGCCCAGCTCGTCTTCGGCGCGGGCAGCCATTTCTGTCCCGGCGCACGCCTGGCGCGCGCCCAGCTCGATGACACCCTCGCCGCGCTCGCCCCGCACCGCCCCACCGTCCTGCGCGCCCGCGTCGACCGGGCCGCGGCCCTGCCCGGCTGGCGCTCCCTCACCGTCCGCGCCGGCGGCCGCCGATCCCCGGAGAACCCATGACCACGATCGCTGTCACCGGCGCGAGCGGCTTCTGCGGCTCCCACGTCGCCACCGCGGCGGCCGCCCGTGGCGCCGACGTCCTGTGTGTCGGCCGGCGTCCCGGCCCGGTCGGCCGGCACGTCCCCTGGGACGCCGCACGGGACGTCCCTGACCTGTCCGGCGCCGACCTCGTCGTGCACTGCGCGGCGGCCGTCGGCGACCCGGTGCCCGGCTCCCCGGCCGAGGCCGCCATGCGTGCCGTCAACGTCGACGGCACGACGCGGCTGCTTCGGGCAGCCGCCGGACGGCCGGTGGTGTGGGTGAGCAGCGCCAGCGTCTACGCACCCGGCCCCGGGCGTTCCCGTGTCGCCGAGGACCATCCGGTGCGCGGGCACCTGAACGCGTACGGCAGGACCAAGGCCGCCGGCGAGGCGCTGGCGCTCGCGGCGGGCGCCGTGGTGCTGCGGCCGCGGGCGGTCTACGGCGCCGGGGACCCGCACCTGGTGCCCCGGCTGCTGTCCCGCGTCCGCCGCGGCCTGCTGATGCTGCCCGGACCCAGCGTCCGTCTCAGCCTGACCGCTGTCGAGAACCTCACCGACGCCTGCCTCATGGCCGCCGGCTGGCCGCCCGGCGCGTACAACATCGCCGACCCGGCACCGTACGACCGGGACGAGGCGATCCGTACAGTCCTGCGGGCCCATGGCGTACGGGCCCGCATCGGCCACATCCCGCTGTCGGTGGCCCGTGCTGCCGCGGGCGCCGTCCAGGCGATGGCCCGGCCACGCCCCCACACCGAGCCGCCGCTCACCCGCTACGCCGTGGACCAGCTGGCGCATTCCGTGGTCCTGGACGTGTCCAGGGCCGAGTCGCAGGGGTGGGTGGCCGGCCGCTTCCTCAAGGACTACGAAGTCGCCCTCCTGAGCAGGAGAACAGCCGCAGGACGACAGGGTGGTTGACCGGGGCGCAGGAGGCGAAGCCGGCGAACTCGCATGCCGAAGGGATTCTCCACACCACAGCGGCCGCCTCGTATCGGGGCGGCCGCTTCGTCGACGGTACGCCGGAGCAGGGGGCCAGGGCCGCAGACCGGCGGGCGCGGGTCCAAGGACGAGGTCGCCGCCGCTTGACAGGCACGCCCGTCCGGCTTGTCGCAGGCCGGCCCCGCGGAGAGGCGGCCGGTCTCACCGGCCGAACCGGCACCAAGCCGACCGCTCGTGGACAGGGCCTTGCGGGACGTCGTCCGGCACTGCAACGCGGCGCTCCCGGTCCTGTCGGCCCGCCTGGCCGACCCCTGGGCCCGCCTGCCGGCCGCCGACGACCGGGGGCGTGGGGGCTGTTGTCGCGAACCCGTCCTCGCCCGCAACGCGGATGATCCCGAGCGCGGGTGGTCAGTAGTTCTCCCACTCGTCCAGCACGTACTCCAGCACGGCCGGGTCCATCAGCGTGCTCGGCTGTACGTCCTGGCGGCGGCGGTCCACGGGGAACACCGAGGCGGCCTTCAGGACCGCCTCGTCCAGGTAGCGCAGTCGCGGGGCGTCCGATGCCAGCCGCAGCGCTGGGGACGTACCGTCGCCCGGGGTGGCCAGGACGAAGCCCCAGTTGCCGAAGCTCGGTACGTCGATCTGGAACGGGGTGGTCGAGTAGCCCGCCGTCTCGATCGTCTTCGCGATCGACCAGTACGTCTTCGGTGCGAAGAACGGCGATCCGCTCTGCACCATCACGCTGCTCCGCGGCGTCAGGACCTGCCCGAGCAGGTGGTAGAACTCCACCGAGTACAGCTTGGCCAGCGCCGCCGTGTCCGGGTCGGGGAAGTCGATGACGACCGCGTCGTACGACTGGCGGGCGCCGCGCAGCCAGTTGAAGGCGTCGGCGTTGACGACCTTGACCCTCGGGTCGTCGAGCGCCTTGTCGTTGAGGTCGCGCAGGGGCTCGTAGTCGCGCGCGAGCCGGGTCATCGCCGGGTCCAGTTCCACGAGAGTGACGTGCTGCACGTCGTCGTAGCGCAGTACCTCGCGCAGGGCGAGCCCGTCACCGCCGCCCATGATCAGCACGTTGGCGCGGGGGCCCGCGAGCGCGGGGTGGACGAGGGACTCGTGGTAGCGGTACTCGTCGACGGAGCTGAACTGGAGATCGCCGTTGAGGAAGAGCCTGATGTCCGGTTCGCCGGTGAAGGCCGTGGAGCGGGTGACGACGATCTCCTGGTACGGCGTCGTCTCCGCGTGGACGATCGGGTCCCGGTACATCTGCTGGCGCGCGGTCACCTCCAGGTCGTCCGCGAGCGCGTACGCCGTACCGAGCACGGCCAGTACCGCCGTGACCCCGGCCAGCAGGGCATTGCGCACCCAGCGCCGGATCTGCCGGCGGAAGATGAACACCACCACGATGACACCGGCCACCGCGTTGACCGCGCCGACGACCAGCGCGCCCTTGAGCTGGCCGAACGTCGGCAGGAGCCACAGCGGGAAGCACAGGCCGCCGACCAGCGCTCCGATGTAGTCGACGGCGAACATGTCGGCGACCGCGCTGCCCGCCTCCTGCCGCCGGATCCGCTGGAGCATGGTCATGAGCAGCGGGATCTCGGCGCCGATCAGCAGGCCGACGGCCACCGCGACCACGATCATCGCCGGGGTGTACAGCTGGAGCCAGGCGAACGCCGAGTACAGCACCAGCACCGACAGCCCGCCGACCAGCGCCAGCGCGCCCTCCACGAGCGCGAACGCGCCCACCGCGCGGCGGCGCAGGGGTTTGGCGGCGAGCGAGCCGAGCCCCATGGCGAACACCATCACGGAGATCACCACGGAGGTCTGGAGCACCGAGTTGCCGATGAGGTAGCTGCCCAGCGCGGTCAGGGCCAGCTCGTACACGAGGCCGCAGGCCGCGCAGAGGAAGACGGCGAACAGCAGCAGGAAACGAGCCCCCCGGGTGGGCCGGACGGCCGGGGGGCGGGAGGGTGCCGCGGTGGTGTCGTGGCCTTGCACGGTGGTGGCGCTCATCGGGGGGCGCCGTTACGAGATCGCCGCGCCGACCATGAACCCGGTGCCCAGGTACATGCCGGCCTGGACCCAGGCGGCGGGGTGCGGACGGCCGTCCTGGTCGTCGAGGACGACCGCGCCCATCTGGCCCGGCGTGAACACGCCGATCACGATGCCGACGACGGTCATCACCAGCACCCCGGCCAGGCCGTACAACAGCGTGCTGACCAGGCCGTGGCCGAGGCCCTGTTCGGACTCGCTCGCCTCGATGGCCTTCATGATGACCAGGCCCACGGCGACGGACTGACTGCCCAGCAGGACGGCCGCGCCGCGGTTCCGGTCGGTCCATACCACGTGGTACAGCTTGCCCGGCGTGACGAGGTCGAGCGCGATGAAGCCGACGGCCATCACGACGAGGCCCACGACTCCGTAGAGCAGGGCCTGGCCGGTCGACTCGAAGATCTCGGTCACTGCGTGCCTTTCTTGGGACGGGGTCGGGGCGTGATCGGGTGGTGTGCGGGAGGAACGTGGGATGCGTCGGCCGGTGAGCCGGCCGGTCACCGGGCGCTACTTGCCCTCGCCGGGGCCGCCGCCGCGGAAGCTCGCGCTGTCCGGGTCCGGCCAGTAGGTGAGGTGCCGCTGGTGGCGGTGGTAGCCGTTGCGGTAGTCCTCGATCTCGATCAGGCTGCCGCTTCGGTACGGCGAGACGGTGACCATGTCGTCGCCGTAGCGCAGGAACTCCATGTTGTCGCCGGAGGCACGGTCCAGTTCCGCCCGCTCGGTGTGGATCGCCTGGGCGACCTCGCTCGGGGTGCTGTCAGGGTCGAGCCAGTCCGCCCCGGTCGCGGTGTACGTCTTCCTGATCCATTCGCGCGGGACCGCGTTGTTGTCCCCGTCGCTGGAGCAGGCGGTGAGCAGGGTCGCGGCCAGCGTGGCCGCCACCGCTGCGCGGACGAGTCGGGCGCTGTTCATCGGGCCTCCAGCCGGCTGTGCGTCGATACGATCTGGCCGTTCTGCGGATACGTGTGCCAGGTGCGCCAGACGAGTCCGGCGCCGTACGGTCCCCCGACCGACTCGACGACCACGGCCGTGACCGCCTCCGGCGAGCCGGGGAAGACCCCGCACAGGCTGTGCTCGGCGGCGGTGGCCCGGCCGAGGACCCGTGCCACCTCGGCGCTGAACTCCTCGGGGGTCAGTCGGCGGGTGGTGGCGCCGAAGTCGTAGACCCAGCCCGGTAGATGATGGGTGCGGGTCTCGGGCAGCCCCCTCACCGCGCCCTGCAGACAGGCCACCGTCTCCCGCACGGGGCCGGCGAACACCTGGTGCGAGGCCCCGAGCAGCCGCAGCCGCACGTCCAGCCCGTCGAGCGACACCACTCGTTCTGCCAGCGCCGGACGCTCCGTCAGGTCCAGCGAGAAGCAGAGTTGATCCGCATCCGTGTCCAGATAGGGGGCGTCCAGAGAGACGGCGTTCACACGGCCCCCCGGTCGTTTCTTGCCATGATCGGCGCTCGAGTATGACACATGCGTTCGCGGGACTTGAGGGGTGGGGGAGGGATACGGCCGTAGGGCAGGGTGGCTGCGGGTGCGGGGGATGAAACGGGGCCGGCGACCGTTCCCACTCCGAGAAGCGCGAGGAGTTCCGTGCGCAGTTTCGCGCCAGCCCAGTCCTCGCGCCCCTCCTCGACGATCTCGGCACCCCCACCGCCGACACCGTCCCCGTCGCCACCAGGGGCTTCGATGCGGGGAAGAAGGCCAAGGGCCGCAAGCGGTTCCCCGCAACCGGCACGCTCGGCTTGCCCCTGGCCGTCCACGTCGTGGATCACCGCCCACCGGCGCCTCGCGAGAAGCTACGAGACCAGTCCGGCCCACGCGGAGTCCATGTTCCGCTGGGCGGTGATCGGTGTCATGGTCGTCGTCTCACCCGCGACTGTCCCGCAAGGCGGCTGGGCCCGCGCCCGCTCGTACGACGGCCCTCGTGAACGATGCTCCCGCCTGGGCACCTGCAGGGCGGTGCCGCCGGCGTGCTACAGAGCCAGGAACCGCTCCACCTCGTGCTCGAGGTGCGGTGCCAGATCCCTCAGATCCGAGACGATCAGACGAAGCTCACGCCCGAGCTCGGGCGACGTGCTCCAGATCTCCGGACTCCTGGTCAGCACCGCGGACAGCAGATCACCCTCGTACATGTGACCTTCTGCCAGCGGGTCCAGCCGCAGGACCTCCAACGCCAGCGGCAGGAGGTGGGGCAGGCCCTCGTTCTGCCTGATCAGCAGCCTCATGTCCTCGACTGTCAACTCGCCGATCGGCTTACGCCGAAGCACGTGCGCGGTCGCTATAAGGCGAGTCGCGTCGGCCGGCGGGGCTGGCCAGCGGTCGTCCTCCAGTTCCTCAAGAGAGCGGTCACGGTTCGGATGTCGAGTCACCAAGGAATCGTCCCATGCCAGATCCCGAACGCGGTCCGGCATCTGGCGCGGACGGTCACGGCAGACGCCGCTCGGTTCGGCGCGGAACGCCCGCCCGGTTCAGGACGGCGGCCATCTCGTCCTCGGGGAGCGCCGGGTTGGCCCCCGCACTGGAGGCCAGTTCGGGGACATGGAGTGCCTCGCGGAGCCGGTGGAGCGGCAGACGCGGGTCGCCGGCGGCCGCCTGGCGGGTCCAGACCGCGGGGTCGTGGCTGAGCCGTTCGATCAGCGCGGGTGTGGCGGCCGGGTCCCGGACGGCCAGTCGGCGGTAGTTCCCGTCCGGGTGGTTCGCGTAGCGGGCGGCGAGGCCCTCGCGGGGGAAGCGGGGGTGCGTCTCCGCCATCCAGGCGGAGAACGTCCCACCGAGCCGCGCGTACACACGCATCAGGACCTCCTCCGGGGTGTCGGGGTGGTGCACGCTCAAGAGGTTTTCCACCAGGGGGTCCTCGGTGCGTGCGAGCAGGCGCACGAGGTCGGGCGGCAGGTGGGGGCTCTGGGCGGCGGTGCGCCGGAGCAGCGGGTGGGCGGAGGTCGCGGCCCGTCGTAGTACCTCGGGGTCGGTGAGCCCGTCCCGTACCCACTCCACGTCCCCCCTGTCGAAGTCGCCGACCGTGAAGTCGATCGCCATGCGCCGCGTCTCGCCCAGTTCCGGCCTGAGGGAGACGGCGAGCCGTACGGCCTCGTCGGGGTCGACGGCGAGCCGCTCCACGAGGTCGGTGGGCAGCGACGGGTTCTCGGCGAGGGCGGCCAGGTGCGTCCGCCCGGCGACGCACCGCTCGGCGTCGGCGCGGTGCAGGAGCCCGCGGCGCAGCGCCTCGGCCGCGGACTTCGGATCGCGGAGAAGTCCGGCCGTGACGTGTGCGTCCCGCCGGCACTCCCACGACGCGGCGGCCCGCCGCACCTCGGGGTCGGGGTCGGCCAGCAGAGCCGACCGCTCGCCCGGCGCCAGGATCTCCCATGCGCGCGTCGCGCTTCGGCGCGCCGCCGGATCGCGGTGCGTGGCCAGCGAGGCCACGAACGACGGCGCGAGGTGGGGCGAGTCCAGCAGGGCCGTCCGTACGGAGGGGGCGGGGTCGTCGAGCAGGCGGGCGCACACGTCGTCCGGCAGTGGCGCGACCGTCGTACGCGGGCCGCGCCACTCGGGCCCGTGTGCGAGAGCGGCCCGCACCTCGGGGGAGAGGTCGTCCGCGAGCCGGGCCCGCTGCGCGGGCTCGGCCCTGGCGCTCATGGCGAAGTCGATCCGGGCGCCCGGGTTCGGGTGGGCCAGGATCACCACGACGGCCGGCTCGGGAAGTCCGGCACGCTGAAGGGCGTCACGGGGCGGGCCGTCACCGCCGCCGTCGAAGGCCAGCAAGCGCAGCAGCAGCGGTGTCGGCAGTGCCGGATTGCGGGCGACTCCGTCCAGCGCGGATGCGTGGAACGCCACCATGATTCCCCTGCCCCTGTGTCTTCCCCGGTCGGTCCGTGACCATGATCTCCCGTATGCCCGTCAGGAACCGCCGAACGGCGCCGGCTGTCCGGCCGAGTCCGCGCTGTCCGGGTACCGGGAAACCCGGCCATGCCGAGACACATCGGGCCCTTGCCGTGCCCGGCATTTGCCGGCCGCCGTTCCACGCCGGGCTGCAGGACGCGACGTTCCGCGGCCGGTTCCCGGGCCGGAACGCGGCGATGGGCGGCCTGCTGCTGGGCACCGGGATGCGGAGCCAGGAGTTCACCTACCTGCTGGTCCATGAGGTTCCGCCGCTGCCCGCCGAGCCGCCCGAGGCACCGATCCCGTGGGCGGTCCCGGCGCCGGGTGTCATAGGGCGGAAGTTCCGCACGACGCGGATCGACTACGCTTCGCCGGCGGCGCATCGGCACCCGTGCCCGTACGGGCGGCCCGACCCCGCGGACCTGGCGGATCCGCCCCAGCGGCTCGCGCTCCGCCGGACGCTACTCGGTGCGCAGCGCCGTGGCCGTACGCGTCCTGGCCGCCCAGCCCGCCGGGAGCAGCGCACCCAGCAGCGCGATCACGACCCCGCCGAGTCCCAGCAGGAGCAGCTGGACAGGTCCGTACACATTGAGGACCGGCGACGGCAGGCCGGTGCCTACGGCACGCCCCATCACCGGCATGACGAGGCCGTGCAGCGCGTACCCCGCCGGCACGCCGATCAGCCCGCCGGTCACGCCGACCGCGGTCACCGAGGCGAGCACGAGGCTCACGGTCTGCCGCGGCGTCATGCCGATCGCCTTGCAGACGCCCAGGTCGTGGACGCGTTCCCGGGTGTCGAGGACCACGGAGCCGAGTACGCCGAGACCGGCCACGGTGATCAGCATGAGGGTGAGCAGCACGGCCATCGCGGCCATGACGAGGATGACGCCGTCCTGCCCCGACTCGGAGCCGGCCGTGGCTTCGCCCCCCAGCGGTCGTACGACCGCGGCGACCTTCTGGGCGTACTCGTCGGCGGAGACGCCGGACTTGGTCTCGACGAGGAAGGCGCTGGGCTCGGCCGACTCGAAGTCGGCCATGTCCGCGTGGATCTCCAGCCGGCTGCCCGACGTGTCGAAGGACTCGCCCACGATCCGCAGGTTCGCGGTGTCCTCCTCGTAGGTCACCCGCACCACGTCACCGATCTCGGTGCCGGTCCTCTCCAGGAAGCGGGTGGGCACCACGACCTGCCCCTTGCCGGTGATCCAGTGCCCGGAGAGCAGCTCGTAGCTGCCGGAGCCCGAATCGCCCTCGTAGAGGCTGGCCTGAACGGGGCCGGAGACCCCGGCCACGGCGACCTCGGTCCGGGCCTTGCCGTAGTACGACTCCGTGCCCGGCTGCGACGTGACGGCGGACCGCACCTCCGCCGGATCGGCGGCCTTGGGCTTTTCGGACGTGCCTGCCGCGCTGTTCTCCACGGGAGACGGGCCTGACTCGCTGCCGCCAGAGGGAGGCGGGTCTTCCGTATCGCCCCCCGTAGGAGGCGGCGGGGGAGCGGCTTCGATCGCCTTGGTCGTCGTGACCGTGACCGCGGCACGGCTCTCGGGGTCCTGGGAGGTGCCGATCGCGTTCAGGGACGAGGTCAGCCCCACCGCGAACGTCGCCGCGACCGTGCCGGACGCCACCGCGAGCAGCATCGCGAGGGTACGTACCGGATGCGTGAAGGGGGTGGCGAGACCATAGGTCACCTGTCGCGGCAGCGGCAGCGTCCCCATCGCCCGATGCGCCCACCGGCCGCGTCCTGCGCGCGGCGACCGGCCGACCGCGATGGCCTCGACGGTACGCAGTCTTCCGGCCCGCAGTGCGGGAATCAGCGCCGCGAGCCCCACGACGACCAGGGCGGCGGCCGGTACGGCGACGTCCACCCACCAGGCCACCGAGAGCGAGACGCCGCCGTGCACCGACTCGGTGTCGGACAGCAGGGGCACGGCAAGGAGGTTGCCCAGGACGACACCCAGGGTGATGCCCACGACGGCCGGGATCAGGGCCTGGGCCACGTAGGCGCGTACGACCTGGCGCGGAGTGAAGCCGATGGCCTTGAGGATGCCGATCCCGCGCAGGTCGGTGCCGACCGCGCCACTGACCACACCGCCGACGATGATCACCGACATCACGATGCCGAGCACGCCGAAAGCCATCACGAACGGGACGGTCGCCGCCGCACCCTGATCAGCGGCGCGCTTGGTGTCCAGCCAGGACTGGGTCCCGAGCAGTGCCCCGGACCCCACGGAGGCGGCGAGCTTCTTCCGGCCGGCGAGGATCTGCTGCTTCGTGCTCGCGGAGTCGAAGCGGTAGAGCATCTGACTCGTGACCGGGTGGCCCTCCGACGCCAGCGCGTCGACCTGCGCGGGGGCCGCCCAGGCGTCGGCGGTCTTGCCGGCCGACACGGCGAAGCCGACGATCGAAAGGGTCGGGGCGTCCTTGGCGTCCGACGTCTTCAAGGGGGCGCCGATCCCGAGGGCGGGCCCCTCGAACGACGCGTCGAGCACGATCTCGCCGGGCTTCCGCGCCCACCGCCCCGACTTCAGATCCACCCGGTCCACGGCGCCGTCCGGACCGGACCGCCCGACCAGGGCCAGCGTCGGTAACCGGAAGCCCGCCCGGTCCACCGGACGGACCGACGTGGATGGATACGGTCCCGCGCTCGCGGCGACGCCGGGCAGCTTCCCGGTCTTCGCCAGCTCGGCCGCACTCGCCCTGGCCGGATCGAACTGCGCGGTGATGTGCGCGCCCCGCTGCTGCTTGAAGGCGTTGTCGAAGGGGGCGGCCGCGGCGACCATCAGCGACCCTGCGACCACGGCCGAGGCCACGGCCGTCATCGTGGCCACGGCGATCACCACGGTCTGCACCCGCCGCCTGCCGATGCCGGAGCGTACGACCCGGCCCGGCGCGCCGGTACCGAACAGGCTCATCGGACGGCCTGCGCGTAGGAGTCGAGGGCGACGTGACCGTCGACCAGGTGGATCGTGCGGCTCGCGCAGGCCTTTGCCAGCGTCAGGTCGTGCGTCACCAGCACGATCGTCTGTCCGGCGCGGTGCAGATCCATCAGCAGGTTTCGGACGTCGTGGCCCGAGGCGGTGTCGAGCGCACCGGTGGGCTCGTCGGCGAGCAGCAGCGCGGGCCGGTTGACCAAGGCCCGGGCGACCGCGACCCGTTGGCGTTCGCCTCCGGACAGTCGGCCCGGGTAGGCGCGGGCGTGCTTCTGGATGCCCAGCATCTCCATGAGCTCACCCGCACGGGCCGCAGCCTTGCGCCGACCGGTCCCGGTCAGCCGGGCCGGGAGCTGGATGTTGTCGGTGACAGTGAGATCGTCGAGAAGATTGAAGAACTGGAAGGCCATGCCGATGTGCTCGCGACGGAACTCGGCGAGGGCGTGCTCGCTCAACCGGTCGATCCGTCGCCCGGCCACGATCACGGCGCCATCGGTCGGCTTGTCCAGGCCGGCGACGAGGTTCAGCAGCGTGGACTTGCCGCTGCCGGAAGGGCCCGTAACGGCAAGTGCCTCACCCTTGGCGACGCTGAGCGTGAGCGGTCCGAGCGACGGCGCGCCGGCGCTGTCGTAGCGCTTCGCCACACCCTTCAGTTCGATCACTTGACGCATACGAGTTGTCCGTCCTTGCGGTCGCGAGAGGCACGTGCTGTTGCCGGTCCTGCGAACCTAGAGGTGCCGCGTACGGGGCGCGTCGGCCGCGGAACCGACATCAGGCCCTTCCCGCGGAGGAATCGGCCGCGGAGTCATACCTGAGAAGTACGCCTCCGGGACAATGCCCCTGGCCGGACAGGCGGACGCGGGCCGGGCGGAGGGTGCAGCACAATGCACGGATGGTGACGGAAGACCGGTACGGCCGGCCTCAGCGACTCATCGACGCGCTACGCCCGGAGGCGAAGGCCGCCCCGCTGTCCCGGCGAGCGGTGCGCGCCGATGTGGTGCTGGCGTTCGTACTGACCGTCATCGCCCTGTTCGTGGCGGTGCGCCATCCCGGCGAGGGGCCGGTGAACATCAACCCCCCTACGGTGGACGGCGGGACCGGGATCCCGGCCCCGCCCCCGCCGCCCGACCCCGGTCAGGTG
Source organism: Streptomyces sp. NPDC053426 (assembly GCF_055585405.1). NCBI lineage: Bacteria > Bacillati > Actinomycetota > Actinomycetes > Kitasatosporales > Streptomycetaceae > Streptomyces > Streptomyces sp. NPDC053426. Next base: position 206,667 of record NZ_JBVJKE010000016.1, read on the forward strand.
CCCGTGGAGGAAGAACCCTCCTCTGTCCCCTGGGCCCTGGTCGTCCTGTCGACGCTGCCGCTGGCAGCCCGGCGCCGGTATCCGCTGACCCTGTTCGTGGTGGTGCTGGGCGCAGCACTGGCCATTGGCAGCTCCGCCTCCTGGATCACCGTCCTGGCCTGTGTCATCGGCGCCTACAGCGCCGTCGTGCACAGCCGTTACCGGATCACGGCGATCGCCGTCCTGGTGATCGCCGCCGCGCTGTCCGGTTTCGCTTTCCGCAACGCGGAACCCGTGCTCCCCGGCTGGTCCAGCCCGGGATTCGTACTCCTGGTGGCCGGGATGCTGGCCAGCCTCGTCCGCTTCCTGCAACTGAGACTGGCCTCCAGCCGGGACCGGGTCACAGAACTGCAGGAGGCCCAGGAGGAGGCCATGCGCCGGGCCGTCGAGGAGGAACGTGCCCGCATCGCCGCCGAGTTGCACGACGTCGTGACCCACAATGTGAGCGTGATGGTGATCCAGGCGGGCGCGGCGCGCAAAGTGATGGACGTGCTGCCCGAGCAGTCGAAGGAGGCGCTGTTGGCCGTCGAGGCGGGCGGTCGGGCCGCTATGGCCGAACTGCGCCATGCGATGGGGCTGTTGGCCGCCCCGGACCACGAGAGGCCCGACGGTCTGGAGCCCCAGCCCGGGCTCGCGCGGCTCGACGCCCTGGTCGCACGGGTACGCGCCGCCGGGACGCCCGTGAGCGTCGGACTGTCGCTGCCGCCGCAACCGCTGCCGGCGGGCGTGGACCTCGCGGCGTATCGCGTCGTACAGGAGGCGCTGACCAACACGATCAAACATGCGCGCGGCGCGCAGGCGTCCGTCGCCATCGGTCACACCGACACCTGTCTGGAGATCGAGATCACGGACACCGGTGGCGCCGGGGATTCCCCGCCGGTGCAGAGCAACGGCCGTGGCCACATGGGGCTGCGCGAGCGGTTGGCCGTCTACAAGGGCGAGCTGACGGCCGGACCGACGCCGACCGGCGGCTACCGGGTGACGGCCCGCATCCCACGGAGCGCGGTATGACCGCGGACCGGCCACCTCTGCGCGCCGTCATCGCCGACGATCAAGCCCTCGTACGCACCGGTTTCAAGATGATCCTGGCTGCGGACGGCATCGAAGTGACGGCCGAGGCCGCCGACGGGACCGAGGCCGTCGCAGCGGTTCGCCGTACGCGGCCCGACGTCGTCCTCATGGACATCCGGATGCCGGAGACGGACGGCATCGAGGCCACCAGGCGCATCGTCGGCGACACCGGCCCGGCCGGAACGCGGGTCATGATCCTCACCACGTACGACCTCGACCACTACGTCTACGCCGCGCTCACGGCCGGTGCCAGCGGCTTCCTGCTCAAGGACGTCACCCCCGAACATCTGGTGGCCGCCTTACGCCTGGTGCAGACCGGCGACGCTCTCCTCGCACCCACGATCACCCGCCGCCTGATCGAACGCTTCGCCCATCACGACGAACCACGGACCATCGCCCCGCACCGTGATCTGTCCGCCCTGACCCCGCGGGAACTCGAGGTACTCCGCCTGCTCGCGACGGGCCTCAGCAACGCCGAACTCGCCTCCCGGCTCTTCCTCAGCCCGACCACGGTCAAGAGCCACGTCGGCCGCATCCTGTCGAAGCTGGACCTGCGCGACCGCGTCCAGGCCGTCGTCTTCGCCTACGAGACGGGGCTGATCGCCCCGGGCGGGGGCGCCTAGCCAGTGCTTCGTCCGGGAAGGCTCGCCGAGGCGACAGCTGCGCCTCGACAGTCTGCACGGCGTGATCGGCTCCTACGCGAGCTCCGACGATGCCGCAGTCGCGACAGCCGGGGCGCGGGCCGGCGCGGACGTGGTCCGCAGCATGTACGGCCGGCGGCTCAGCCGTATCGACAAGGGTGCCGCGGACTTCGCCACCGCCGCCGACGCTGTGCGCCAGTGGTTGGTGGATCCCCTGTGCGGCACGCTGAACTACGCCGTCGGCAACATGCTGGTGGCCGTCAACGTGGCGCCGCGCGACGGGGCGGTGGCCGACCCGTTCAGCGGCGAGGTCTTTTTCACCGACGGGGAGACCGCCTGGGTGCGGTACGACGGGGCCGATGGGTCAGGTGCGGGGCGGGTGCGGCTGGGCCAGGAACCCGGTGCCGGTGCCGGTGCTGCCGCTGGAGGTCGACGCGGTCCTCGAGGAAGTCGGCCAGGTGCACCGGGTACGGCGGGTCGCCGTGCGGGCGCTTGCTCCACAGGCGGCTGCGCACGAGCTGCGCGGCAGCGTCGTCGGGGATCGCCGGGACGCCTCGGATGATCGCACGGCAGTGAGCGGCGTGCGCGTTGGCGAGGTCGGCGGCCTCCGTCTCCGCCGGCCGGACGCGGCGGTCCTTGCGGGCCGCGCGGTAGGCGCAGCCCGGGCGCGCCGCGACACCGGACGAAGCAGCGCCGACGCTGAGAGACCCTTCCCATCGGGTCCTACGCTTCGCGGATGACCTATGAAGAGCTGTGCCGGGAACCGATAGCGGCACTTCCGGAAGGCGAGCCCGAGACGTCCTTCGGCGGGCGCTGGGAGGACCGGCTCTGGTTGAACGTACCTGGCCCCTTCTGCACCGGCATCACCGACAACTGTTGGACGGGCCGGCTGCACGCACCGCGTCATGTGCTCTACGGCGGCGAGTACTTCGGTGAATATGTGTATCGTCAGCCGGCGACCACGGCCGAGGTCATGAACCTGATGGCAGCAGCCCAGGAAGATCCGTACCGTGGCTGTGCCTGCGACGGCGACAGCCGATGGACACCCGAGGCTGTTCGGGACTGGTGGCGCGACCGTGGGCGGATCACCGAGTACCTGGAGTCCCTCCTGCCCGGATGGTCGTCCAGCGACAGGCCGGACGAGCGGGAAGCCGCGGAGGGGCTGAGGGACTTCGCCGCCTACATCACTGAAGGGCTCGGCGCGGACCTCCAGAAGTACCTCTTCCGGCTTGAAGAGGGCCGCTGGCCGAAGAACTCCGGACCACTGCCTGAACTCCGATAGGCAATGACGGTCATGGGGTGCTCGGTGCTCTCGCACCTGGACACCCGCGAAGCGGGCTCAGGTACGCCGTGGTGCGGCCTCGATGACCGTGGCCGTGCCACAGCAGCCTGTCGACCTGGGAACTCCCACTCTCCGGGAGATCGTTGCCCGCACCCCAACGGTCACTTCACCGTCGGAGCCTTCGCGACTGGACCGTTGCCGCCCTCAGGCTCGATGGCCGGTGGAAGACGGCCCTTGCCGGTGGTCACCTCGCGTGTGATGTGATGCCACTGCTCTTCCCCTCCGGGCAGGGGCCAGGCCCAGGTCGGCTGTTCCGCGGTGTTCAGGTCGTGGAGGAGGCGGGTGAGCTGTGGGCCGGCGGTGGCGGCGCCGTCCGGGACGGTGGGGCCGTGGACGGCGCGGAGTTCGGCGAAGCGTTCCAGCTCGTCCTCGTAGAAGCCCACGGCGTCATCGATACGTGCGGCCAGGTCGTCGTGCGGCACCGTGCGGTGCAACTGCAGCAACGGAGGCTCGACGGACTCGGCGATCGCCGCGGCGAGTCGTGCGTGACCGTCCAGGATCAGATGACAATCCAGGCCACTGACCCTCCACAGCAGAACGGGCGGGAGTGTCCCCTCACGGACCTGCTTGCGGTATGCCTTGACCCGGCTGTCGCCCGGGCCGGGCATGGGCCGCAGCGGCAGGACCTCGAACGATGTGGAGTGGAGAAACCAGTCGATGTATCCGTCCGGATGACCCTCGACGAGCATCGAGCTCCAGTACTCGGCATGCGAAGTGGCGGCGTGGCGCCAGCGCGGGAGCGGGCTCTCGCACGAGAGCAGCCACCGGCCTTCGTGCAACGGGCTGCCCGGCGAGTCGATGAGGTACCGCGCGAAGCGGTGAGCCCACCGTTGCGGGCTGCCCGACAGGGCACGTCCCACGTCGGCGCGCAGCGGTGGGACGAAGGAGCGGTATTCGTCGGTACGCCAGAAGTCCACGCCCTGTAGGGGCTCTTCGACGACGGCGAGCAGCACAGGCCGCGACAGCTGGGAGATCAACAGCCGCGGCCCAGCGCTGAAAACGCACAGCTCCGGCTGGCGGCGGTCCCGTACGTCCAAGGACAGGCCCACCCATGTGCCGTCGTCCCGCGTGACATCACTGCGCTGCATGCCAAGAGCGTAGACGGCGACTGCGGGGCGCCGATGATGTCCTTGGCCGGCCGATTCGACCCACACACTCCACAAGCGGGTAACCCCGCCGGAAACACTCGCGGTGCTCGTTGAAGTTCCCCGCTTTGAAGTTTCCCGCTCACGTGAACGCCGGACCGCGTGAGACGACAAGCGGCCCTGGCCGATGTCAGAGATCTCCAGGACGCCGGCACCGACCCCCAGTGGTTCGGAGAACGCGGCGTCCCTGGGTGCACAGTGGTACTGGCGGAGGTCACGTATTCCTGACGTGCGCTGTTCCTCGGCTCTCGGCCTGTCGTTGTGGAAGGCACACAGACCGAGTTTCCAAGGCCACGGAGTCCGCGAGCCACGTCAGCCGCCAGTCCCCGGCCGCGAGGCCCTCCCGTGCCGTGCTGCACCAGTCCGCACGGTGGACCAGGGCGAGATACGACGCCCGGGCCTTGTCCCAACGTGCCTTGAGCGCGGCGTCGTCGGACCAGGCGGGTTCCTCCTCGGCCAGGTACTGTCCGATATGGCGGACATGAGCCTCCAGCTAAAGACCGTTCTGAGCGGGGAGGCGATTCGAGCCGGTCAGAGACCCGAGGGATGACGGGAAAGCCAGGCGGCATGCCGGTCGCGCGTCCGGTCCCGTTCTTCGGGCGTGGCGAGGAAGACGTCGGCGCCACCGTCATAGGGGTGGTGGATGCGGTGCATGCGGGTGTCGGTGATGAGGATTCCCGCCACCTTGTCGTCGGCGGTGTCCCGGAGCGACTCGTCGATGCAGCCGCGCCTCCAGGGCCGACGGATGAAGAAGAGGTGGCAGTACGTGCGGAACTCAGGGTCAGGATCGTCCTTCACCAGCAGGCTCTGCCAGTACTCCGTGCCGGGTTGCGCCGGCGGAACCCCGGCTTCGGTCGCCCAGAGCGGAGTGATCACATATACGTCCGTGCCGGCGAACAATTCATCGAGGACGGTGTTGTGACGATCGAGGACGATGGCGTACTCGCTCTCGTCCTCCGCGTACCGCTTCGACTCCGGCAGGCTGTGAAAACGTACCCAGACGTCCTGGTACGGGACGCGGAGCTTGTATCCGACCGGAGGGCAACCGGGCCAACGCCGCTGCCACAGCTCCGTCAGATCCGCTCGCCCGTCTCCAGACATCCGCCGTACTCGTCCTCTCGTGTATGAACTCACCGGCGACCATGATGCCGGTGCTCACGAGTGAGAGAAACCGACTTCTTGGCTGTCGCTTCGTCGGCTGCTGATACAGCCGGTCCAGTCCGTTGCGTTGTCGGTGCCGGTCGGCGGCGAATCCGAAGGACGGCACACGTGGTGCTGACCTAACGTTCTGCCCATGACCTCCGCGGGAGACGACACCGACGACGAGCCCAGCGTCACCGTCCGCTGCCAGGACAACGCGTCCGTCGGCGTGACGTTCTGCGACCGGTTCGGCTTCGACGCGGACTCCGTGCACTACGCCGTAGAACTGCGGGCCCCGGGTCTGACCGCTCGCGTCAACGAGGTCGTCGCCTGGATCCGGGACAGCGATCTCGCCCCGTTCCTGGAAGAACTCGCCGCCGACCACCGGGGATGGGACGGCGAACGGAGCTGGCAGACCAACGACCGGGACCTGGCGGTGTCGGCCGTCTTCCGGTCCGGCGGGCACGTCGGGTTGACCTGGACCCTGCGGCCATGGCCGAAGGCCGTCGGCGGCTGGGGCGCATCGGTGACCACCTGGCTGGAGGCCGGCGAGCAGATGGCTTCCTTGGCGGCCGATGTCCGGCACTTCCTCGCCGGGGAGCAGCAGTGACATCCGGCATCCGCATCACCTGGACGCTCGGGGCACACGGACGGGCCGACTGCACCCTTGAGGATCACCGCACGACGACCGAGCTCACCGCGTCCCGCATCACCAGTGCGCCCGAGGATTTCCTGACCGCGGTGACCCGGGTCGTCGCGGGTGAGACGGAGACTCGCGTCCAGTTCGAGGCCGAGCCGACCGCCTACCGGTGGATCTTCCATCGCGAAGGCGAGGACGTCCGGAGCCGCGTGCTGGAACTGCGCGATGGCAGCGATCACGACAACAGGGGGACCGAGATCTGGTCGAGTCGGTCCGGCGTCGACCGGTTCGCCCGCGCCGTGATCCGATGCTTCGACGAAGTCGCACAGACCTATGGTGAGAGCGGCTATCGAGGCAAGTGGGGTGAGCCCTTCCCCCGAACCGAACTCGAAGCCCTCAGACGTCACTGGCGCACTCACCAGCACCCCTGAAACCTGTCCTCAGGAACAGCGCACACTGCTCAGGTTCGATGAACCGAGTCAGTCCGTACCGTCTCGCTCTTGGCCATCGACGAAGCCCGGCCGTCGGTTGGGTCCCGGACTGTTCCCGGGCCGCCCCCGGACAGAGCCGGGGATGCGACTGCGCTACGGAGCTGGGCACCTCGGATGCCGACCGCGTGCCCGCGACCCTGGCCGTAGCCACTGACAACGGCCTGCTCATGAGAAGCCGGTGGGCGTCAGTACCGGGCCGTCCGAGGCCGGTTCGACAGCGGCCGATGACGACCAACGACGACCACCAGACGCACGGTCTCATTACCTCCGACCAGCAAAAACCCAGCTCACCAAGATCCCCGGCAGGACCCAGGGCAAGAAGAAGCAGGTCCACAGCCGTAAGCCCCTGAGTCGCCGCTCCTCCACGGCACGGGGGCTTACCGGGTGGGCCCGGGCCGTGCACACCCCGTCTTCCGGATCCACTGCGCTACGCTCCGCGTCATGAAGCTGAGGGCAGCGGCCACACTGATTCTCGTCGGCGGGGGCGGCATGGCCATCGTCGCGGCAACGGGGGTGTGGGCGTTGTCGGGTGGGCTCTACGGTTGTACCAGGGCTGACGAAGAGCTCGCCCCCACACTGGCGTCCTTGTCCATCCTCGACGCGCATCCGGGCCAGACGCAACCCGAGGACGAGCGGTACTCCGGATGCGATGAGGACGACGGATTCGCCTACGCCGGGCAGTACTACCGACTCACGACCTCCCGGGCCAACGTGCTGGCTTTCTATCGCAAGGCCGCCGCAGAGGACGGCTGGCGGCTCAAGGACGCCAACCCTTCACCGTCCCCGGCACCCGACAGCCTCGCGATCGACACTTCATCGCTCTGCTTCGAGAAGCCCGCCGCGGGCACTACCGCCCATCTCGCTGTGTGGTTCCCCAGTGATCTCGGGGACAGTCCCGACGACTACGGCTTGGAAGTCACAGCCAGCCATGACGGCACTGCCTGGTGCTGACCCGGCACCGTCACGTCCGAGGGAACCGAGACGATTCCTCTGAAACGGGTGTACGCGAGCGGGCAAGGCGTCCCGGGCGTGTGGAGACGTCGTGTCATCATCGGGTGATGCTGACTGAGGAGGAAGCGCGCCGACTTGTGCTGGCCGAGATCAACGACTCACGAGGCAACGTCGAGTACGACCTGCAGATCCTGCGCGTAGGAGCCCTGTCATTCGGGTGGATCTTCTACTGGGGAGCAGTCCGGGACGACCAGAGCGGCCGGCGCCCTCGGCTGGGAGGCAACGGCCCTTTCCTGGTGGATCGAGAGAACGGGCGGTTGATCCGAACGGCCACCAGCGTTCCCGTAGCCCGTCAAGTCGCTGACTACGAACGCCGACTACGGCGCGAAGCCCATGCCCGGAACGTGGCAGTGAAACGAACTGCACAGCAGCCATGAGTGTCCAACTGCGTGACAACGCCGACGCACACCGGCGGACGGGCCTGGACGTCTGCGGACCACCAGCACGGGTGAGGAGCACGCCAGCCCAAGGCCGCAGCCTCACCCGAGTTGCTTCGGGCGAAGAGACCGTGGGATCAAATCCCGCCCCCGACAGCTGAAGCGGCAGAGCTCAGGGCCGGTTTCCTGCACGGGAAACCGGCCCCGATGCGTCGTGCGCCCTATGCGTACCCTCCTCGGCCGGGGAGCTTCGCCGGCTGCGCCTCCAGCAGGGGCCACGGAAGCGTGTCCGTGGGCCCGTCTGCCGGGCCGCTGTACGGCCAAGGCGCATGAAGAGTGCTCGGTTCTCCGAACGTCGCCTCCAGCAAGAGGCGGGACGAAGGCGGGCAGGATGTGTTGAGCCTCCGGCGGTGGGGCGCCCAGACGTTCGACAAGGTCTCCACGTCGGTACAGCAGCGCCGCACCACAACCCCAGTGACCGCTCCGGCTATGACTACGGATCAGAAGACTTCTGACATCCACGGCACCGGACGGAGGCATACACCAGCACCTCTGTCCGGCTGTCGCACCAGTCGACGAAAGCCACCGCAGCGGGCCCGGATCGAACTCCTGAAGCGGATGTCGCAGGTTCGAATCCTGTTGGGACACAGAGAAATACCGGGTGAGAGTCTCTTCCGTCCAGTGGGTGGTGCCTTCGTGCTTTCGGCACGCACACGGTCCCGGATGCCACCGGTGCACTCAGGCTCCGATCGGCGCCCCGCGCGGCCGCCGCCGACCCGGACCCGTAGAACTTCCAGGCGTTCTCGAGCGGTTCGGCGGGCACCGTCGCGCGCCACGCCCTTCCCGAGCCGGGTACCTTTGCGGGACTACCGAGCGGCAGGCCGGGTCACTTCTTGACCGCGATACCGCAGACGGAGACGTCGGCCGTGTCCTCCCCGGACCGGTCGGCGTCCGGGCGCCAGGCGGCCGTGGACACGACTCCCGGCTCCATCAGCTCCAGCCCGGCGAAGAAGGAGGCGATCTCCTGCGGTGACCGCAGGTGGTAGGTGTTGGCCGACTGTTCGTTGTAGACCCCGACCGCGGTGTTGAGTGCCCCGTTGGTGTTCGTGCCGTCGCTCAGGGCCAGGTAGCTGCCCGAGGGCAGGGCCGACATCAGCGTGCTCACCAGGTCGGCGGGACGCTCGGCGTCAGAGATCTGCCCCATGATGCCCAGCATGGTCAGGGCGACCGGGCGGCTGAGGTCCAGGGTCTTCGCTGCTTCGGCAAGGATGCGTTCCGGGTCCCTGACGTCGGCGTCGATGTAGGCGCAGGCTCCCTCGGTGCTGCTGGTGAGCAGGGCCTGCGCGTGCACCAGGACGAGGGGGTCGTTGTCGACGTACACGATGCGGCTCTCCGGCGCGATGCGCTGGGCCAGTTCGTGCGTGTTGTCAGCGGTGGGCAGTCCGGTGCCGATGTCGAGGAACTGGCGGACACCGGCCTCGCCCGCCAGGAAGCGCACGGCACGCGCGAGGAACCCCCGCTGCAGCCGCGCGACGGCGGCGAACTCCGGGAAAGTCTTCAGGATGACCTCACCGGCCTCACTGTCGGCAGGGTAATTGTCCTTGCCTCCCAGCAGATAGTTCCAGACACGGGCGGAGTGCGGGCGATCGGTCTGCAGCCTGGCCCTGACTTCTTCACGCGGATGGGTCATGGGGAAAGCTTCACACGGAGATGTGGCTCCGTAGAGCAACTACCGGGATACCGGTTCGACTTCGTTCGGGCTGAGGAACGCCGCCAGGGCCGCGCCGGAACCCGCCGCCGACCAGCTCACCGGCGCAGCCGAGATGGCACAGATCGGCGGCATCGTGGCCTCCACCCTGTGCGCCCGCATCTCCCGCGACCAGCGCGACGTCCCGCCACCGCAGGCCACACTCAACGGCCGCAGCCTGTGGGTCCGCACGGTCGCCCAGGACTGGGCGGAAGAACGCGACCGCTCACCCTCACGCCGCCGTGACGTCGCCGTTCCGCCCCGCATCCACTGGTTGCTGGACTCCGTCACGATGTCCGCCGCCTCCGTCCGCAACGGCCGCTTGGACGTCATCGCCCACAACGCGCTCGGCCGCGCCCTGCACGCGCCGATGTCCGACAGCCCCACCACCGACAAAAGCGGCCGTCCCAACTCCGCCCGGTACCACTTCCTCGACTGGGACGCCGGCGCGGGGGCCACCGTCGCTCTGCTGCGTGCCGAGGCCGGGCGTGAACCCCACGACCGGACCCTGCGCGAGCCGATCGGCGAGCTGGAACTCACCCACCGGTCGGTGGACCTGCCCGTCTCCCAGCGGGCCGTGCACGACCCGAGTCTCTACGCCACCGAACCGGGCAGCACCTCCGAGGAACGTCTCAAGCTCCTCGCCGGTCTGGCGGCCACCCCCGACCACACCGCGAAGACCGGCACGACGGAGACTGATCCGCAGGCCGTGCCACCAGGGCCCGGCGTCTCCGAAACCGCCAGCGGTCCGGCAACCTGTCGGAACACCGTCTCCAACACCTCTTCACCCAGCCGGACACGCGCCCGGCCGGGTAGGGCCTGTGAGGTGCTCGATGGTGATCCGGCGGAAGCCGGCGATGTGATGTGACGGGGGCCGTCCGTCGGCTGGATGCCGTCGGACTTCATCCGACGGCCAACGGTCAAGACGGAACCTCGTCCACAAGCTCGCCGCGTATCAGGCCCTCACGCCCGACCGAGCGGTCTCGTTCTGGAACGATCAGTCGTCCTCAGGCCGCCCCCGACTCGCCCTCGTGTCGTATCTGCGGCTCGTCATACCTGGTGGGACGGGGCGGTACGGCCCCCTCCGGGGCGACGGTCCGGTTGTTCCGAGCAGCCTCATGCCGTGGCGGGCATGACTCGGGAGGCGCGCTCTGCGCCGAAGCGGCGTGGTGGACTCCCCTCCGCGCGCCGGCCACCCAGGACAGGAGGAAGCCCATGCCGATGTTTCGGATGACGTTGAGCCACAGGGGCGCCAGCTCCGCGGTGTTGGACACCGCCTCCCAGATGAGCATCGGTACTACCGCGATGGAGATGCCCGAGACCAGCGCGATCCGTCTGGCTGTCGTCAACCGCCTCCGTCCCTGGGGCGTGCTGGGCGAGAAGGCGCGGCCGCACAGCCAGCCCGCGACCACCGCCGCGAGGAAAAACGGAACGATGATGGACAGGTACGGCCGCTCACCGTCCTCCGATATCAGCGAGGCGAGAATCATGACGGTGGACAGAAGACCGAAGCATCCCCACGCGCCACAGGCCGCGCTTGCCTCCGTCGGCTTGGCCGATGTGGTCGTCGAAGCCTTCGATGAGGGGGATCGCGTACTGCTTGACGTCGATCGCGTCGGGATGCGTCGCGCCGATTCCGTGGAGCGTTCCGGCCCGCGCACGGAGAGTGAGGGCTTCCGCCCGGTCCAGTAGGTTCGGGTGTGCCGACGTACGTACGTCGTTCTCCCGTTGGGCAGGCGGCGCTTGTGGCCGCGTACCGACACGGGGGTCCTGCGTTTTCTCGCCACTCGGTTCTCCCCGGGCCGGACCATGCTCACGGCTCCCGGTGGAGCCGTTCCTTCCGAGAGGTACTTTATATTGCAACGACTTCGGGGATATTCGCAGGTCATGGGCCTCGTTGGGCAATCCGATCCGTGGGTCACATGGCTCACCTGGAGTGAGAGTCAGGGCGATGGCACGGGCACGGCGGCGGGAGCATGAGCGGCGCGCTGGACAACAGCGGCAGCGCACCGGACCGAGGACCTGCTGCAGACCGCCCCGGCGAAGGCGTGGCCTGACTGATCCGTTTCGGAATGCGGTGCGTAGCCGTATCAAGTGGACGATGATGCAGACGAGTTGGAGGAGTCCTTGAGCTCTTTGCAGCCTCACGCTGATGCGTGTGAAGGACGAATACGGCTTTCACGATCGTGGTGGTCCGGTTGGTGCCGCACCGGAGTCTCCGCAGGCGTCGCCGGCCCTTGAACGGCACGCGGACCGGTCGGCCGGCACCCTGGTACGCCTTGCCCGTCCAGCATCTGATCCTGGCTTTGGTGAACGCGTCGATGATGCCGTGATCGCGGGCACGCGGGTCCGGTACCGGCGGAGGGAGCGGGCCGGGCAACGGCGGCAGGGCGTTCACCAGCGCGGTCTTGTCGTCTGAAGGCGCTCGGTGCCAACGGATTTGCTCGGGCGGTCGGCGACTTGGTGCCGCACGTCGCCGCTGTCCCGGACTGACCTCGAAGAACAAGCCGAAGGGAAACAGGCGGTACTCGGCGAGGCCGGGCGGCTTCGGGCCGCTCACCGCCGAACGCTCCTGGAAGCGATCGGCACCCACCGTCGTGAAGCGCACGACGTCGCCGGCGGGACGAGCGCGAAGCCCGCCAGGCAGCCGGACAGGGGCGGTCCTGCCCGGCTGCCTGCGCAGGCCGCTCAGCGTCGGCTGGCAGACGCGGCAACGGTCAGGCGTATACCCGCTCGACGAACTGGGCGAGTTGATTGTCGGACAGGTGATGGGCCAGATCGGCTTCGCTGATCATGCCGACGAGGCGCTTGTTGTGGTCGATCACCGGCAGGCGGCGGATCTGGCTGTTCTCCATTTCCCGCAGCACCTCCTCCACGCTCGCATCGGTGCTGATCCAGCGCGGGGTGCCCTTGCACAACTCGCCTGCGGTGACCTGGGCGGGGTCATGCCCGGCAGCGACACAGCCGACCACGATGTCCCGGTCCGTGATGATCCCGCACATGCGTTCGTTGGGATCCTGGGGGTCGCTGACGGGCAGTGCGCCTACGTTGAGTTCCCGCATGAGTTGGGCGGCGCGGTCCAGGGTCTCGGTGGCGGGGATCCACTGTGCCCCGGGGTGCATGATGTCGGCGGCCGTGGTCATGGGCGTGTTCCTCTCTGCCGGCTCGGTCGACTTCATCGTCCGCAGAGGGTCCCGACCGAGCGAGCAGTGTGCGTCATCCGGGTGAATCTCGGTGACGCGGCCGCCTCAACCAGGTCCAGGCCGCCCGTTGCCGCGGCCGCTTCCCATGCCCTTGAGCAGCGACAGGCGGAACCCGGTGATCTTGGCGTTGTCCTTGGGCGGCAGGTCCGCCGGTGCCTCGGCCAGGCGCCGGACGAGTCGCTCGGCCCAGCTCAGGGGACAGCCCTGCTCGGAGGTCGGGATGTCGATGCCGGTGCGCAGCTTGCCGATCCGTGCCCTCGGCTTTGGATTTCGGGCTTTCTGGTCCTCGCCGGTTGGGCGGTGTGTGCCCGGTTTACTCGTTGCGCACGATGTCGAGGGCGGCGCGCACGAGTTCGAGAGCGAGGTCGAGGGCGTCCTCGTCGGCGAGGGGGCAGTTGATCTTGTAGGGGTCGGAGGGCGCGACGTTGCGGTACTGGATGTGTGGGTTGTCCTCCTTGCCGAGGTGCTCGATGTCGTCAGGGCCGAGGCGTACGGTCATGCCGCCGTTGCTGGGGCGGAGGTAGGCGACCGCCCCGTAGCGCTGGGGACCGTCGTCGCGGATCATCAGGTAGTCGGCGAGGCCGTCGAAGGTCTTGGAGGAGCGGCCGAATGCCACGACGACGTCCTCTTCGTCCAGCACGCGCATGATGAACCGTTCGGTCAGGAAGGTGCGCACGTCGTTCTTGCCGGCCCGTCCGTAGATGAACTTCATCAGGGCCACATGGTCTTCAGGCGTCAGGGAAGCGGAGCCGTCAGGTGCCGCCGTCTCACGGGCGGGTTCTGTTGCCTCGTCCGGAGAGGCGGCGTTGTCCTCTGCGGGCATTGGTTCCGTGCCGACGCCGGCCAGGTGCTCGTACTCCACGATCTCCTGCGGTGAGCCCTCGATGATGCGCACGGCGGACGGTCCTCTCGTCGGTGGACGGACGGGCACGCCCCGCCTCGCCTCAGCACTTTAGCCAAAGTAGCCGATTCGGAGAACGGCTTTGGAGAAAGCTCTTGGTGGTGTGGTGGGTCCAGCTCCAGCCGAGGCGTCAGTGGTCGTTTCCGGGCTGCTCGCATGAGCGTGTTGGAACCTTCCGCGGATTCGATCCGCCCGTCGCCCGAACACACGGTGCGCAAGCTGCTGGAGTCGGCGCTTGAGCAGGCGACGTCTGTGGATGTGGAGGCCGCGTTCGCGATGCGCTACGGACGCTGCGCGGCAGAGGCGGTCCTCAGGGACGACCTGCAAGGGCTGGTCTCCTTGGCGACGACAGCATCTCCCTCGACCAGGTGTGCGACCTCTTGGACCGGGAGTTCGAGCCGCTCATCGCTTCACTGCTGGAACGCGACGGACACGAGGTGCAGCGCGCGCACGGCGGTGCCGGCGACAGAGGAGCGGACGTCATCACCACCGGAGAAAACGGTGAGCGGATCGTCGTGCAGTAAGGGCTACGACCACCGCCACTTGCGGCAATGGCTGTCCCAGCGCGGTGTCCGGTACCGCATCACCCGCAAGGGCGTCGAGGCGTTCCAGCGGCTCGGCCTGCACCGTTGGACCATCGAACGCACCACGGCCTGCCTTGCCGGCTGCCGCCGTCTCCAGAGTCGACTGCGTGATCTGCCGTCCCGTGTCGGTAGCTACTTCCTGCTGGCGATGTGTCTCTTTCCCGAAGTCGGATACCGGCTCGTCCGGGACAAGCGGGCGGACGTGCCGGTCACTTCGCCGACTCCGAAGGCCCTGCGGAGGCGTTGTCACGTTGGCCGGCCGGCCTGGGATGATCTTGGAGTCGAGGTGATCGCGCACTGCGTGTGGCTGTACTTCCGTTTCCCGCTCAGCTTCCGCGAGGTCGAGGAGCTGATGCTCGAGCGCGGTGTGCTCGTCTCCCACGAGACGGTCCGGCGCCGGTGCGCGAAGTTCGGGCAGGTCTATGCGAACGGCCTGCGCCGCCGGCGGCCCCGGCCGGGCGACAAGTGGCACCTGGACGAGGTCTTCGTGAGGATCAACGGTGAGTCGAAGTACCTGTGGCGGGCCGTCGACGCCGACGGCGCCGTCCTTGACATCCTCGTGCAGAACCGGCGGGACAAGGCCGCGGCCCGGCGTTT
>NZ_JBVJKE010000017.1:0-195053 GCF_055585405.1 Streptomyces sp. NPDC053426
CCCACCCTCCCCCACTCTCGGCTTCGCTCGAGCGGGGGGACCCCCATCGCCCTGGGGGTACCTCCCAGGCCCTTGAGGCACTGGGGGAGGCACGATTGCCCGCGGAAGCGGTGGGGCGGCGGCGGGATGCCCGCGCGGAGGGCGCGGGGATGTGGCGTGGTTGCCCGCGGAGGGCGTCCTCAGGCGGTCTGTACAGGTGTCTGGTCCCGTTCGGTGGAGCGGCGTTCCTCGCGTACCCGTAGCAGGGAGCGGTACAGCAGGATCGCGGCCAGGCCGGCCGTGCCGTAGAGGAGGCTCATGGCCAGGGACGGGACGAAGGCGCCCAGGACGACGCACAGGGAGGCCACGAGCAGGCCGACCCGGGCGTTGAGGGCGTAGGCGGCCATGTACTTGGTGCGGGCCTCGGGGTCGACGAGGTCGGCCAGCAGCGCCTGGCGTACCGGCACCGCGGCGATCTCGCCCACGGTGAGCAGCACGGCCGCGGCGATGAGCACCCAGCCGGTGTTGCTGACCGCCCAGACCATGTAGCCGACGGCGAAGACGGTGATGCCGGCGTACAGCCGCGCCCGGTCGCTCAGCCGGGTCAGCAGGCTCTTGGCGAACAGCACCAGCACCACCACCAGGGCGGCGTTGACCGCCCGCAGGATGCCGAGCATCGCCGTGCCGTCCATGGCGGGCGCCCAGGAGCCGATCCCGGTGAGGACCTGGGTGGGGAACTCGTCGGCGAGCCGGACGGCGATGTAGTAGCCGATCTGCATCTCGACGGACGAGATCAGCGCCGCCGCGACCAGCACCCGCAGGAACACCGTGTCGCGGGCGACGGCCAGGTAGCCGCGCAGCATGGCACCGACACCGCGGGCGACGTCCTTGCCGGTGCGCGGCGCGGTCTCGCTGAGCCAGCGTCCGATCACGGCCGTGGTCAGCGCGCTCAGCACGGCCGCGCCCGTCAGCAGCCGGGCGAAGTGGCCCTCGTAGAAGAAACCGCCGATGAGCGCGCCGACGGTGAAGGCGAGGTTGATCGACCAGTAGTTGATCGTGTAGACGAGCGGCCGGCTCTCGGGCGTGGAGACGTCGACCATCATCGCCTCGGCGGCGGGCGTGGCCATCTGCGCGCAGCAGGTGTTCAGCAGGAACAGCGCGAACGTCGCCCAGCCGGAGGACCACCAGGGCGAGTTGGCCAGCGCCAGCAGGGCGAAGGTCAGGGTCGCGCCGAGTTCGCCGGCCACCAGCACCGGGCGCCGCCCGTACACGTCGGCGAGGTGGCCGCCGAGGAAGTTCGCGGCGATGCCCGCACCGGCGACCGCCAGGGTCAGCGCACCGGCCGCGGCGGCCCCGTACAGCTCCGAGAGGCGGATCACCAGCAGCGGCATCAGCATGACGGCCAGCAGGCGCTGGACGAATCCGACGCCGATGCGCAGCCGGATGTTGGGGTGCAGCTCGCCGATTTTCATGGGGGCCCTTTCGCGCGGGTGATCCGCCTGCTGAAGGGAGTTCGGCAAAGGCGCGAGGCGCAAGGCGATCAGGTGATCGGATGATGCGGGGTGTTCCCGAGCCCACCACGCCGGCCGTCGGGGCGGCAAGGAGGAGGGCCGGGCTGCCGACGACTTGAACAGGTCGGGCCCGCCGGCCCCTCCGGGCGGTCCGGCGGGCGAGTTGGCCAAGTCGTCGCACTCGTACGGGAAGCCATGGCCGGAAGCGAGCGCTCCGTGTTTTGCTCGGTGCCGTCCAGTCCGGCCGCCCCTGCTCTGTGCTGCCGGCAACCGCTCCCGTGGCCGGTCCGCGCGCCCCTTCTCTCCGGGCGGCGACGGACCGTGAGACCCATCCCGGGAGACGCGGACTTCTGAACGAGTTCGGAAGGATAACCGGTGTCCCCTTTTGACATACGCAGAATCGGCGGCCGTATCGGCGCGGAGGTGACGGGCGTCGACCTCTCCACGGAACTGCCGGATTCGGTCTTCGGCCAGATCCACGAGGCGTTCCTGGAGCACAAGGTGCTCTTCTTCCGCGACCAGGAGATCACCGACGCGCAGCAGCTCGCCTTCGCCGGCCGGTTCGGGCCGCTGACGCAGAAGCACCCCATGATGCGGACGGTCGACGCCGCCGCGCAGGTGATCCCGGTCGACGGCGAGGACCAGCGCGCCGACCACTGGCACACCGACATCAGCTTCACCACCACCCCCTCCCTGGGCACCACGCTGCGCAGCGTGGTCCTCCCGCCGTACGGGGGCGACACCCTCGTGGCCAACGCGGCCGCGGGATACAAGGACCTGCCCGCCGAGCTGCGGGAGATCGCCGACCGGCTGTGGGCCGTGCACACCAACCACGCCGAACAGCCGCGCCTGGGCACCGAGCGCGGCGAGGAGGTCCGCAAGGCCTTCCTGGCCCGCCGGTTCGAGACCGCCCACCCCGTGGTCCGGGTCCACCCCGAGTCCGGCGAGCCGGTCCTCTTCCTCGGCGGCTTCGCCCAGTGGCTGGTCGGCCTGACGCCGCGCGAGTCGCGCCCGATCCTCGACGTGCTCCAGTCCTACGTACGGCGCCCGGAGAACACCGCGCGCTGGACCTGGCGCCCCGGTGACGTCCTCGTCTTCGACAACCGCGCCACCCAGCACTACGCCGTCAACGACTACGACCGCCAGCGGCGCGTGCTGCACCGGGTCTCCATCAACGGCGACGTGCCGGTGGGCCTGGACGGGAAGCGGAGCTACGCCATCGAGGAGGGCGAATGAGCGGCCCCCGCGCCCAGGAGCCGGCCTCCTTCGCCCAGCGCCTGCGCGACCGCGAACGGCTCGTCGGCTACTGGATCGCCCTGAACGACCCGGCCGCCACCGAGCGCATCGCCGGCCTGGGCTACGACTACCTCGGCGTCGACGGCCAGCACGGCGTCATGCACCAGCCGGGCTGGCAGGCCGCGATGCTCGCCGTCGACGCCCGCGGCCGCTCCGCCGGGATCATCCGGGTCCCCTCGCCGGACCCGGTGGCCATCGGGGTCGCCCTCGACACCGGTGCCCGCGGCGTGGTCGTGCCCATGGTCGAGACGCCCGAGCAGGCGCGCACCGTCGTACGCGCCTGCCGTCACCACCCGGCGGGGACCCGCAGTCTGGCCGGGCCGGTGCGCGCGGGGCTGCGCCTGGGCGACGTGCCCGCCGAGATCGACGACCAGGTCGCCTGCATCGTCATGATCGAGACCGCGGCCGCGCTGGAGAACCTGGACGCCATCTGCGCCACCGAGGGACTCGACGCCGTCTACGTCGGCCCCGCGGACCTCTCCGCGGCCCTGGGCGCCCGCTGGTTCGGCGACCCCGCGGCCGCCGACGCGCTCGAGGCCGCGCTGGTCCGCGTCACCGACGCCGCCGGCCGGGCCGGCATCGCCTGCGGCATCCACGTCCTGGACGGCGAGAGCGCCGCCAAACGGCTCGCCGAGGGGTTCACCTTCGCCACCGTCTCCAGCGACATCACCCACCTGCAGCAGGCCGCGGCCCGTCACCTGACGGCCGCCGGAGGGCACCTCGCAGCCTGAACCGGCCGCCGCACCCACCGACTCCGGCCGCCGCACCCACCGACTTGGGGGAACAGTGACGACAGACACGGACCTGCGGCCCGCCCGGCCCGCCTCCATCGCCCGGTCGCTGGAGGACCTGGTCGGCGGCACCCCGCTGCTGCGGGTCGACCTGCCGGGCCTCACCGACGGCGTGACCCTGCTCGCCAAACTGGAGATGCTCAACCCGCTCTCCAGCGTCAAGGACCGGGCCGCGCTCGCCATGATGCGCGCCGCCGAGGAGTCCGGGCGGCTGCCCGCCACCGGCGGCACCGTCATCGAGTGCTCCTCGGGCAGCACCGGCATCTCGCTGGCCGCCCTGTGCGCCCGGCGCGGCCACCGCTGCGTCATCGTCATGCCCGACAACGCCACCGAGGAGCGCCGCCTGATCCTGCGCGAACTGGGCGCCGAGGTGGTCCTGGTCCCGCACGGGGACGGTCTCATGGCCGCCTGGGCGCACGCCGAGGAGCTCCAGCGCTCCCTGCCCGGCTCGTGGGTGCCGCACCAGGACACCAACCCGGCCAACGCCCGCGCCCACTACGACACCACGGGACCGGAGATCTGGGAGGCCACCGGCGGCCGCGTCGACGTCCTGGTGTGCGGGGTGGGCACCGGCGGCACCCTCACCGGAACCGCCCGCTACCTCAAGGAACGCACCGACGTGCACGTCGTCGCCGTGGAACCGGCCCGCTCCGCGGTGCTGTCGGGCGGCGAGCCGGGCCCGCACGGCATCCCCGGCATCGGCGCCGGCTACGTCTCCGAGATCACCGACCTCACCCTCGTCGACGAGGTCCTCGCCGTGCCCGACGAGGCGGCGGCCGCCACCGTGCGCGACGTGGTGCGCGCCACCGGCCTGCCCGTCGGGGTGTCCTCCGGGGCCGCCGCGTGGGCCTCCCGGACCGTGGCCGCGCACCCCCGCTGGGCGGGCGCCACGGTCGTCACCGTCTTCCCCGACAGCGGGGAGCGCTATCTGTCGACGACGCCCCGCTGACCCGTCGTCCCCGCACGGAAAGACAGGCAGACATGTGCCGGATCCACGGCTACTTCAACGCGGTGGCCACACCGCACGAGATGTGCACCGTCGCCGCCCTCCAGCGGCACGGCGGCCCGGACGCGACCGGCATGACCCGGGCCCCCGGCTGGGGCCTGGGCTACGACCGGCTCGCCGTCGTCGACCCGCACGGCGGACAGCAGCCGTACGGGCTCGGGGGCCCCGTCCAGGCCGTGTTCAACGGGGAGATCTACAACCACGACGAGCTGCGCCGCCGGCTGCGCGCCCGCGGCCACGTCTTCGCCGACCGCTGCGACGGCAACGTCGTCCCCGCCCTGTACCTGGAGTACGGCGAGGACTTCACCGACCACCTCGACGGCATGTACGCCGTCGCGCTGGTCGACCGGCGCGGCGAGGTGCCCCGGCTGCTGCTGGCCACCGACGAGATCGGCATGAAGCCGCTCTACCTCCGGTGGGACGAGGCCGCCCGTTCCCTGTACTTCGCCTCCGAGATCCCCGCCCTGCTGGGTTTCGGCCCGGTCGGCGCCCGGATGCGGGACACCGCGCTGGACGCCTACCTGGCCACCCGTACGCCCTTCGGCGAGCGGACCATGTTCGAGGACATCGAGGTGCTGGCGCCGGGCACCACGCTCGTGTGCGACCTGGGCGGCACGCCCCGCCGCAGGCGGCGCGTGCCGGCCGCCGCCGAACTGCCCGAGCCCGGCCGGGCCGCCGAGCGGGTGCGCGAACGGCTGCGGGAGGAGGTCGGCCGGCTGCTCGTCGCCGACGTGCCCGTCGCCCTGATCACCTCCGGGGGCCTGGACTCCAGCCTGGTCACCGCCCTGGCCGCCGAGCACGGCCCCGTGCACTCCTTCAACATCGCCTACCGGGGCGACTGGCCGTTCGACGAGCGGCACTTCGCCCGCGCCGTCGCCGAGCACGCCGGCACGGAGCACCACCAGGTCGAGATCGACCCGGCCGGCTTCCCCGCCCTGCTGGAGGAGACCGTCCGCCACCTCGGCCAGCCCAACGCCGACCCGATCACCCTGAGCACGTACGCCCTGTTCCGGGCCGTACGGCAGGCCGGGTTCACCGTCGCGCTGACCGGGGACGCGGCCGACGAGGTGTTCGGCGGCTACGCGCGGATGCGCGCCGCCGCCGGGACGGCCGCGGCCGGCGGCGACTGGGGCACCGCCTACCTCGACGCGCTCTCCGCCGCCCCGGCCGCGACGCGCGCCGGGCTCTACACCGACGCCTACCGCGACCACCTGCGGGACGTCCCCCCGCTGCCCGAGGCGGCCCGCCAGGACCTGCTGCACGGGCCCGGCAGCGTCCTGGAGCGCATCACCCGCTTCGAACTCGGCCACCGCCTGCCCGCCTACCACCTGCGCCGCGTCGACCACCTGAGCATGGCCGGCTCCATCGAGGTGCGGCTGCCGTTCTGCCAGCGGTCCGTGGTGGCCCTGGGCCGGGCGCTGCCCGACGCGCTGCGCATCGACGGCGACCAGGTCAAGCGCACCCTGTACGCGGCCGCCCGGGGGCTGCTGCCCGACAGTGTGCTCGACCGGCCCAAGCAGCCCTTCACCCTGCCGGTGACCGCGATGCTCACCCCCGGCACGGCCCTGTGGGAGCACGCGCGGGACCTGCTCGCGCCCGCCCGGCTGGCCGCCGACGGACGGCTCGACGGCAACGCCGTCGACGCCCTGTTCGACGTACAGGCCCACCGCCCGGACGACACCACGTCGTCGACGCTGTGGGCGCTGCTCGTGCACGAGGTGTGGCGGGAGCGGTTCCAGGGCGCCGCGGGCGACCTCGCACCACCCGCCATGGCGGTGGCGGCATGATCGGCCACCTCGCCCACGCCGCCGGCGCCCCCTGCCCGACGTTCGTGCTGGACGCCGCCCGGCTGCCGCACGAGGAGACGGCGCTGCTGGGTCACCTGACCGAGGCCCGCCGCTACCTGACCTCCGCGGGCGGCGCCCACGTACTGAAGATCGCCCTGGTGGAACCGTCCGCGCACCCGATGTTCGACCTCGACTACCGGTTCGTGCAGGCCCTGCCCGGCGCGCCCGACCGGTTCGACCTGCGCGGCTCCTGCGGCCACTCGGCGCTCGCGTCGGTGGTCGCCGCCGCCCGCTCCGGCATGCTGCCGCGGCTCGTGCCCGGCACCCGGGTGCGGATACGGGTGCGCAACAACGGCGACAGCGTGGTGTGCGAGGTCGACCGGGCCGAACGCGACGAGGTCGGCTTCACCGTCACCTTCGTCCAGCCGCGCCCGGTGCCCTTCGCCGAACTGCTGCCCACCGGGCGGACCCGGACGCTGCTGGAGGCCGACGGGCGGCGCGTGGAGGTGTCGATGGTGGCGAGCGCCAACACCTACGCCTTCGTCGACGCGCGCTCGCTCCAGGTGCCCGACGAGACCGCCCTGTTCGCCGCCGGCGGTGACCTGCTCCGGAGCCTGGAGTCGCTGCGCGCCGCCGCGGCCGAGCTGCTCGGCTGGCCGCCCGGCGGCGCCTTCCCCAAGATCGCAGCCGTGCTGCCCGGCGCCGACGGCGGCATCGCGGCACGCGCCCTGACCGTGCCCGGCTGGCACCCCTCCCTCGCCCTCACCGGGGCCGTGTGCCTGGGCACGGCCGCGCGGATCCCCGGCACCGTGCCCTGGCGGATCACCCGTGAGGCGGACGCCGGCGACGGGCCCCTGGCCATCACCACCCCGGGCGGCCGGACGGCCGTCACCGCGGTCGTCTCCCTGCCCGGCACCGCGGCCGTCCCCCCGCCCGGCGCCGCCGACGGCGACGGAGCCCTGCTGTGGTCCTCCGTCGCCGGCAAGCACGTCACCTTCCAGGGCTCGTTCGCCCTGGCACCCCTGAGTCACCTTCAATTCGAGGAGGTCGCCCAATGCCTGGCGTTGTCGGGAGCCGGATGAGCCCACGGCTCACGCCCGCGTTGCGCGCACTGCTGCGCGAGGGCGCCGAACGGGCCGAAGAGGCCGGCGAGGTGGACCGCGAGGCGCTGACGGCGCTGCGCACCAGCGGCCTGCTCGCCACCGCCGTCCCCACCGGACACGGCGGTGCGGGCCAGGACGCCGCCGCGGTGAACGCGCTGGTCGAACAGATCGCCGCCGTCAGCCCGTCCATGGCGATCATCGCGTTCCAGCACTTCGCCGTCAGCGCCCGCATCGCCGACTGGGGCACCGCGCGGCAGCAGGCCCGCTGGCTGCCGCGACTGGCCGACGGGACCTGGCTGGCCGCCTCCGCGTGGAGCGAGAGCGGCGCGGGCGCCGCCAAGCAGAACCTGTCCACCACCGCCGAACGCCGCACGGACGGCACCTGGGTGCTGAACGGCTCCAAGGCCTTCACCACCGGCGCCGGCGTCGCCGACCTCTACCTGGTCCTGGTCCGCACCGCCCGGCCCGACGCCGCACCGGCGTCCGGCTACGGAGCGCCGGGACAGACCTTCTTCCTCGTCGGCGCCGACAACCCCGGACTGGTCCCCGAACTCGGCCTGGACCTGGCCGGGATGCGGGGCTCCGCCACCGGGCTGGTCTCCCTCGACGGGGCCGTCGTCGCCGACACCGACCGGCTCGGCCCGGAGGGGCAGGCCGCCGCCGTCATCGCCTCGGTCCGCGAGAGCGGGGCCAGCCTCGGCGCGGTCTCCGTCGGCACCGCGCAGGCCGCCCTCGACCTGGCCGTCGCGCACGCCCACGACCGCGGGCTCATGGACCTGCCCGCCGTACGGCACCGGCTGGTGGGCCTGGCCACCCGGCTTGAGGCGGCCCGCGCGGTGGTGGAACGGGCGGGGGCGCGCACCTCCGCCGACCCGGGACTGACCACCCTGCACAGCAAGCTGCACGCCACCGAGGCCGCCGAGGAGATCTGCCTCGACGTCGCCCGCATGCTCGGCTCGGCCGGCTACCGGGACGGCGCGCGGATCGGCCGGCTGCTCGCGGACGCGCGCGGCGTCTCCCTCATGGGCCCGACCAACGACCTGTGCCGGGAACTGGTGGCGGTGTCGTGGACCGGCTGACCCCCACCCCCGAACTCGTCGTCAGCGGACGCCGGCTGGTCACCCCGCAGGGCGTGCGCCCCGGCCACGTCTGCGTCACCGGCGGACGCGTCACCGCCGTCACGGACACCGACCCCGGGCCCGCCGCCGCCCGCCTCGACGCGGGCGAGCACTACGTGCTGCCCGGACTCATCGACTCCCACGTCCACTTCCGCACCCCCGGCCTGACCCACAAGGAGGACTGGGAACACGGCAGCAGGGCCGCCGTACGCGGCGGGGTCACGACCGTGATGGACATGCCGAACACGGTGCCGCCCACGCTCACCCCCGAGACGGCGTCCGCCAAGGCGGCCCTCGTGGACGGGCACTCCCTGGTCGACTACCGGTTCCACCTGGGACTCGACCCCGACCGCCCCGAACTGCTGGCCGACCTGGACGCGCGGGTCGCCACCAGCGTGAAGATCTTCATGGCCGGGCACCACACGGCACCCACCGTGGTGCGCGACCCGGACCAGTTGGAGAAGGCGTTCGCCGCGGCCGCCCAGGGCGGCGTCCAACTGGTCCTGCACGCCGAGGACGACGGACTGTTCGCCCTGCTGGACTCCTGGTGGGGCGAGCCCGGCAGCTACCTGGAGTACGAGGCGCGCCGCCCGCGCACCGGCGGCATCGTCGCCGTCGCCAAGGTCCTGGAGCTGGTGCGCCGCCACGGCACCCGCGCCCACATCCTGCACCTGTCCAGCGCCGAGGAGGCCGACCTGGTGTGCGCGGCGCGGGCGGCGGGACTCCCCGTCACCTTCGAGGTCACCGGACACCACCTGTCGTTCACCGACAAGGACACCCGCCGCCTGGGCGCCCGCACCCGCCTCTCCCCGTCCATCCGCGCCGCGGGCGACCAGGACCGGCTGTGGCGGGCGCTGCGCGAGGGCCAGGTGGCGACCCTGGGCAGCGACCACGCCCCGCACACCGTCGAGGAGAAGACCCGCGGCGTCGCCCAGTCGCCGCCCGGACTGCCCGGCGTCCAGGAACTGGCGGTCGCCGTCTGGACGGGCATGCGCAGACGCTGGCCCGAGGAACACCCCGATGTGGCCGCCGTACGGCTGGTCCGCCACCTGTCCGCCCGGCCGGCCGAGCTGTTCCGGCTGCCCGGCAAGGGCCGGCTGGAGGCGGGCGCCGACGCCGACCTGGTGTTCCTCGCCCCCGACGTGCCCTGGATGCTGTCCGCGGGCGACGTGGAGAGCAAGTGCGGCTGGTCGGCGTACGAGGGATGGACCTTCACCGGCCGGATCGAACGGACCCTGCGCGCGGGCCGCACCGTGTGGGACGCGTCCACGGGCTCCTACGGCGCCCACGACGGCCGTCTGCTGGGCGCGGCGCCCGCCGCCCCCACCCCCTCGGCCGGCACGGCCGGAACGGAGGCCCCGACGCCATGACGCAACGCCAGACCGTATTCATCGCCGGGGGCGGCATCGGAGGCCTCGCCGCCGCCGCGGGACTCGCCGCGCGCGGCTTCGACGTCACGGTGATCGAGCGGGCCGCCACCCTCCGGGAGGGCGGCTCGGGACTCATGATCCAGCCCAACGGCCTGCGCGCCGCCGACGCGCTCGGCGCGGGCGTCGGCGCCCGCGTCCGGGCCACCGGGCACGCCACCGCCCCCGACGAGGTGCGCGTCCTGATGGACGCCCGGGGGACGGTGCTCGCCGAGGAGCCCGTCGGCGCCGCCGACGGGCCGGTGGGCGGCCCGCCGATGCCCGTCCTGCGGTCGGCGCTGCACCGGGTCCTGCTCGACGAGGCCGTCACCGCGGGCGCCGCCCTGCGGATGGCCACCACCGTCGAGGACTACACCGGCCACGACGACCACGTCACCGTCCGCTTCTCCGACGGCACCGCCGCCACCTGCCAGGCCCTGATCGGCGCCGACGGCATCCACTCCGCGGTGCGCCGCCGCATGCTCGGCGACGGACCCCCCGTCTACCGCGGCTACACCTCGGTGCGCGGACGCACCCGCGGCTCCGTGCTGGGACAGCGCGGCCACGTCGTCAACGGCCGCGGCATCCAGCTCTTCGTCGCCCCCGTCGGCGACGACACCCTCTACTGGACCGCCAAGATCACCGCCGCGGAGGGGGAGTGGCCGGCCAAGGGACCCGAGGAGGCCCGGCGCGCCCTGCTCGCCGCGCTGGAGGGCTGGTACCCGCCCGTGGTCGACCTGGTGCGCGCCGCCGACCCCGGCGACGTCGTCGTCACCGACATCCACGACCGCGAACCCGCCGCACGCTGGACCGACCACCGGGTCGCGCTGCTCGGCGACGCCGCCCACCCCATGGTCCCGGCCCTCGGCCAGGGCGCCAACATGGCGCTCGAGGACGCCGCCGTGCTCGCCGACCGCCTCGGCGCCCACGACCGCATCCCCACCGCGCTCGCCGCCTACGCCCGCGAGCGCATGGACCGCACCGCCGCCGTCGTCCTGTCCTCACGCCGCCAGGGCGCCCTCGACCAGGGCGCCGACCGGGACGGCGAACAGCGGCGCAACGCCCGTATGCGGGCGGCCGGCCGCAAGGACCAGGACGCGCTCGACATCGCCGCGTGGCGGCCGGCACCCGTGGCCGCCGACCCGGCACCCGCTCCCGTCCCACGGAAGGGTGACGACATCGTGCACACCCCCCACGTCGTCCTGCTCAGCGGCTCCCTGCGGGCCGGCTCCACCTCGGACCGGGTGGCGCAGTGGTGCGCCCGGCGCGTCACGGCCAAGGGCGCCACCGCCCGGGTCTTCACCGGCTCCGAGCTGGACTTCCCCGCCTACCGGCCCGGACTGGCGGCCTGCCACGAGGGCGTCGCCAAGTTCCTCGACGAACTGCGCCGCGCCGACGGCGTGGTGCTCGTCTCCCCGACCTACCACGCCAGCATCTCCGGCCTGCTGAAGAACGCCCTCGACGCGGTCAACGACATCGACGGGCCGCAGCCCCTCCTCGACGGGCGGGCCATCGGCACGGTCGCCGTCGGCGCGGGCCCCCAGGGCGCCGCCACCACCCTCACCACCCTGCGCACCATCGCCCACGCGCTGCGCGGCTGGCCCGCCCCGCTGGGCGTGGCCGTCACCCGGGCACCCGCACCGGCGGCGGTGGACCACCGGCAGGCACCGGACGAGGCACGCCTGGACGAGATGGTCCACCAGGTGCTGTGGCTGGCCGGCGTCCGCGCGGCGGCGTCCGGCGGCACGGGGAGCGTCCCGGCGGCGGCCTGACACCGGCCGGCCTCCGCTTGCCGGGGGCCGGCGGCGGTCGGCCGTCGCCTGGCACCAGCCCGACCCACTCACCGGGGCCCGGCGGCACCGGCACGGTTCCGGCCGCCGCCTGCCACCGCCCCGCCCTCCCACTCACCGGGGCCCCACGGCCTCAGGACGGCCCGCCTCCGCTCCTCGGAGTCCCACGGTCCGCCACCACCCGCCCCGCCCACCCGTCCGCCCCACCGAAAGGAACGTCCATGACCGCCACCTCCTACCGCCCGGCCCCCAGCACCCCCGGCCCGGTCTGGCGCGACGCCAACGTCCGCAGCGGGCCCTCGCTGGACAGCCCGGTCGTCGACCTGCTGCTGCCCGACGGCGTCACCGCCCACACCGCCGAGGGCTGGACCCTCGGCGACGAGGTCGTCGAGGGGGAGAACCCGGTCGGCGAGATCGTCAGCTCCGTCTGGTTCAAGTTCGCCGACGGCCGCTGGTGCAGCGCGGTCAACTTCGACCCCGCCCACCTGAGGTCCGTGCTCGGCGACGCCGCCCCGCTGGTACGGCCGCACTCGCCGGAGGCTCTCCCCGGCCACCGGGAGGCGGTGTGAGGCACCGCCACCCGGCCGGGTGCCGCGGGCGTCTCGCCCTCAGGCGGTCCGCGCCAGGTGTACGACCAGCTGGTCGAAGCTGCTGTGCAGGCCGGCCACCGCCTCGGGGGTGCGGAGCATCGCGGGAACGTCGGTCTGGTGGACGGTCAGCTCCGTCCTGCCGTCGACGTCGGCGAAGGTCAGCGTCGAGGTCAGGCCCGCCCCGTTCACCGTGAAACTGAGCTTCTCCGGCTCGGCCACCTCGAGGTAGGTGGCACTCATCGGGTACTCGGCGCCGTCCTCGTCGGCCACCATGACCGTCTCGAAGGCCCCGCCGGGACGGGCCTCGATCGTGATCTTCTCGACGGGCAGGGACGTGCCGGCGGGGCTCCAGAAGCGGGAGAGCTGACCGGGCTCGACGAACGCCCTGAAGACCCGCTCCCGGGGCGCGTCGAACACACGGGTGAGGGTGACCTCGCCGAGGTCGGATCCGGCCGTGCTCGGAACGCTCATGGCTGTGCCTCTCTTCGCTGTCGTTGGATTTCCTGCAGGTGCTGGTCAAGACGGTCGAACCTCGACTGCCAGACCTGCGTCTGACGCTCGATCCACTCCGCCGCGTCGCCCAGCGGTGACACCTCGAGCCGACAGGGCCTCCACTGGGCGTCGCGGCCCCGGGAGATCAAACCGGCTCGCTCGAGCACCTTCAGGTGCCTGGAGACCGCCTGAAGGCTGATGGGGAAGGGCTCGGCCAGCTCGTTCACCGTCGCCTCCCCGACGGCCAGGCGCGCGAGGATGGCTCGCCGGGTCGGATCGGCCAAGGCCGAGAAGGTGGTGCTGAGTTCG
The DNA here is from genome assembly GCF_055585405.1 of Streptomyces sp. NPDC053426. Lineage (NCBI taxonomy): Bacteria > Bacillati > Actinomycetota > Actinomycetes > Kitasatosporales > Streptomycetaceae > Streptomyces > Streptomyces sp. NPDC053426. Next base: position 13,179 of record NZ_JBVJKE010000017.1, read on the forward strand.
TCGCTTGACATCCGTATTCAACCTAGTGCTTGATTAACCAGATGGTTTAGTGTGTCTCCAGGGGCGGGCACCCGTCAAGGGTGTCCACCGCAGGGAAACGCCGCTTCATCAGCGATATCGCGCGCAGAGCCCCCGGCCTGACGCTTCCAGAACGGCTCCAGACAACTGAGACGGCCGAGACCGAGAGGACGAGTTGATGCATTCGACGAACGTGAAGAACCTGGAAGTCCCGGGTGCGAAGCTGCATTACGAGGTCACCGGAGAGGGCCCCGTGCTGCTGCTCATCTGCGGCGGGCCGACCGACGCCGCGATCTACGCGGGGCTGGTCGGCACGCTCTCCGAGAACTACACCGTCGTGTCCTACGACCCGCGGGGCAACTCGCGCAGCGGTCTTGACGGGACGCCGCAGGAGCAGCGGATCGAGGCGCACAGCGACGACGCCCACCGGCTGCTGGCGGCGGTGACGGACGAGCCCGCCCACGTCTTCGGCAGCAGTGGCGGCGCCCTGGTCGGTCTCGACCTCGTCGCCCGCCACCCCGAGCAGGTGAAGTCCCTGGTGGTGCACGAACCGCCGGTGATGGAGCTGCTGCCGGACAGCGACCGCTGGCGCGAGCACTTCCAGGACGTCTACGACACCTACCAGGCCGCCGGTGTCGGCCCGGCGATGCAGAAGTTCATCGCCGGTGTGGAGGGGGAGGACGCCCCGCCGCCGGCCCCGCCGGAGATGGGTACGCCGAGCCCGGAGATGATGGAGATGATGGGCCGGATGGCGGCGAACGCCGAGTTCTTCGTCGGCAATGTCATGCTGCCGTTCAGCCGCTTCACTCCGGACGCCGAGGCGCTGAAGTCGGCCCCGACCCGTATCGTCTGCGCGGCGGGCGAGGCGTCCAAGGGGCAGCCCGTCCAGCAGGCGGGTCTCGCCCTCGCCGACAGCATCGGAGCGGAGGCCGTGGACTTCCCCGGAGACCACCAGGGATTCCTGACGCACAGCGCCCCGTTCGCCGAGCAGCTGCGCAAGGTGCTCGCCGCCGGCCAGTGACCGGTACCCGGGTGGCCCCCGGTCCGTCCGCGGAATCACCGCGGAGGGACCGGGGGCCACGTCTTGTGGTCCCACCCACCCCGGTGAAACGGGCGTGTGCCCGCCGCCACGCCGTCGGCGACGGGCGCCGGACGGGCCGGTGCGCCCCGGGTGCACCGCGGCCGAGGGAAATGCCGAGGGAAATACGGTGGCGGACGACGACGGTGCGACCACGAGACCCCGGCCGGCGGGGCATCCGGCTGTCGGGCTTCGGTGCCGGTGCCCATTTCCGGGCGGGCGCGCCACTCGCCCGTGCGGAGGCCGGGATCGCGTCGCCCGTGCCGCCGCGCCGCTTTACCGTCCTCGTCTCCGCCGGTGCCGCGGCCTGCCGCGACCGGCCGGTCGTTCCGGGGCGCGGCCGGTTCCCGGTGGCGGTCGGGCGGGAGCCGGGCGTGGGCCGCGCTCCGCGGGAGGTCCGGACGCGTGGCGGCGGCCTCGTCGGACGGGCGAAAAGCCCCTGGTCCGGAACACGGATCGAGACGAACCGGTGTTCCGGACCAGGGGCTGACCCGGCAGGGTCAGACCGACGCCGACTGCTTCTCGGGCAGCGGTGTCTCGGCCGTACGGCTCACGGGCGCGACGGCCTGCTCCCTGCGGCGGATCCAGCGCTCGCCCAGACGCATCAGGGGACGCTCGAAGAAGTAGAAGCTCACGGTCGCGATGGCGATCGAGCCGGCCACGACCACGGCCAGCAACTCCCAGAAGCCGGCCTTGTCGATCAGGGCGTTGGCGAACTGCGGGGGAGCGCCGAAGACGCTGCCGTCCTGCCACCACAGGTACATCACCACGAAGTGCCAGAGGTAGATGCCGTAGGAGATGCGGCCGAGGAACCGTGTCGGACGGTTGCTCAGCACGGTGTCCATCAGCGGGGAACTGGCCTTCGGCGCGACCAGCGGGACCATGAGGAAGAACGCGAAGGCGACGAAGGCGACGTGCTGGACCATGGCGAACTGCGGGGTCCCGTAGTCCCAGGTGCCCGGCTCACCCAGAGGCGCCGCGCAGACCACGAGGTAGGAGGCCAGAGCGCCGACCCAGAACAGGTTGGGCCGCTTCCTGGCCGCACGGTAGACCGCGGGCACCGCGTTCGGCTCGCTCTCGGCGCGCACCGACAGGATCGCCAGCCCCATGCCGATGGCGAACAGGCCGAAACGGCTGAACGGCCACCAGTACTCGGGCGGCCAGGGCCCCAGGTGCTCCATGTGCATGTACCCGGCGAAGGCCCAGCCGGCCACCACCATGACGCCGAGCGGGATCATCATCCGGCGCACCTTCCGCGCCGGATCGCTGACCCGGCCGGCCAGCCGGTGCATCAGCAGCGCGAGCAGCGGCAGAACGAGGTACATCTGGGCCTCGGTCGGGATGGTCCACGTCGGATCCATGCCCGCGTACCACATGTAGTCGTAGTTCTGCAGGAGCACGATCGGACGCAGCACGTACCAGACCGAGTCGATGCTGCTGAAGTTGAGCAGGAGCAGACAGAAGGCCGTCAGCAGCCAGTAGCCCGGCAGGAGGCGCAGTCCGCGCCGCAGGAAGAACTTCCCCAGGGTCGGCCGCGGGGTGCCGATGAGGGTCATGCGGGCGAAAGGTTTGTAGAGCAGCATGCCGGAGAGGATGAAGAAGGGCCCCAGGCCCACCTCCAGACCCACCGCCAGGACGGACCAGACCCCCTCCTGAGGCGGTCCGGATTCGGAGCCGAGGACCACTCCGGTGCTGAATGCGACGTGGACGATGACAACGATCATCGCGCAGAGCCCGCGGACCCCGTCGAGGTTGGCGATGCGCTTCTTGTCGCGGGTCCCGGGAGTGCGCCCGGTTCCGAGTGCCGTCATAGCGGCTACCTCCTGTTCGTTCGGCCGCCCCAGCTTCGGTGCGGCGGCCGCCCGGACGCATCTCCTCGTGTGCGGTTCTTGATGGGGTGTCACCTGCCGGTGAGAGCCGCCCTACAGCCGTGGGACGGTCCGGCTCACCCGGTGGAACAGCGAGGCCCGGGTCCTCCCGTCACCGAGATCGCTGAGGACCATGCTCACGTCGACTCCCGAGACGTGATCCGCGTAGGTGAGCGTCTCCGGCTCCTCCACGGCGAGGAAGGTGCACATCGTGGGATGTCCGACTCCCGTGTCCGTCACCGTGGTGTACTCCAGCCGCCCTCCGGCCCAGGGCTCGATGGTCACGCTGGACAGGGGAACCGCCGAGCCGGCGGGGGCCCAGAATCTGACGAACTGCTCGGGCTCGATGAATGCCCTGAACACCAGTTCCCGTGGGGCGGCGAAGACGCGCGTGAGCGTGGGTTCGCCGAAGCCCTGTAAGCACGGGCCCTCGGTGAGGGCGGCCGCAAACGTGTCGGTGGTCGCGGACTGCGCCACTGAGTCTCCCTGAGTTTCTGTGGGGGTGGGCGTCCGGCCCAGCCTTCCAAGGCGCGACCGCGTACGCATCTTCCATCGTGCGCAGTTCGGCCGGCCGCCGACGCCCCGAAGGACGAGGAGGGCGTCCGCCGGTGGGTTTCAGGGCTTCGTGCCGGCGGTCCGCCGGACGGTCTTCTCCCGTTCGTCGTGGAGCCGTCGGGCGGGCGCGGCCCGGTCCGCGGTGGGCTTCGGCCCGCGGCCGCCGGCGCGGCCGCGTGCGGAAGCGAGTCCGTCGGCGGTGTTCGCCACGGTCAGCTCGCGCTGCGGCTCGGCGAGCCCGTGCGGCGGGACGACGGGTGTCCCCCTCCGCCCCGGCCGCGGCGGGAGAGGTGCGCGCCGTCGCGTACGACGGTGCGCTCGGACCAGGTCATACGGCTCCCTCAAGGGCGCTGCGGGTGCGGCGCGTCCGCGGTGGCCGGCGGTAGGCGGCGAGGAAGGTACGGACGCCGGCGGTGGCGTAGTGGTCGAGCTCGGCCTCGGTGTGCTGGGGGCTGCCGTGGAACATGGCCTTGTTCACGGGGGTCCACAGCAGCAGGCCGGAGAAGTGGTTGGCGGCCAGGAGCGGTTCGTCGCACCGGAGCAGTCCGTGGTCGGTGAGGCGCTGGAAGGTGGCCGCCAGGGTGGCCAGGACCCGCTCGAAGCCCTGCTCGTACCAGCTGGCGCCCAGTTCGGGGAAGGCGTCCGCGTTCGCGATGACCAGGCGCCGCAGCTGGAGGACCTGGGGCTGCGTGAGCGCGGCCAGGAACTGACGGGCGAGATGGGTCAGGTTCTCCTCCAGGGTGTCGGCGTCGGCCGGGATGTGGGCCACCAGGTCGATCATGCCGTCGATCCGGTCGGTGGTGGCCAGGACGATCTCGGCGAACAGCTTCTCCTTGTCGGAGAAGTGCTTGTAGACGGTCTGTTTGGACACCGCGGCCAGCTTCGCGATGTCGTCCATGCTGGTGCCGGAGTAGCCCTTGCTCATGAACGCGCTGGTCGCGGCTTCCATGATCGCCTGACGTTTGAGTGCCGACCGGCCGAGTTCGCTTGCTTCCATGCCGCCTCCCGAATCAAGTACTGGACAGTCCAGTTCTCACTTGGGTACTGTACCGTCCAGTTCCACGCAGTACCACACCGTCTAGTTCCAGAATCGGCTCTCTCCGTCGAGGAAGACATCACATGACCCAGACGATCAGTCCCCCCACCACCGTGTCCGCCCCGGCCCGGCCGGCGAAGCGGACCCTGCTGGCCGTCGCCACCGCGGCGGGCCCGCTGTTCCTGGGCGCGGGCCTGTTACAGGGCCTCACCCGGGACGGCTTCGACTTCACCCGCAACGCCCTCAGCCAGCTGAGCCTCGGTGACCTCGGATGGATCCAGATCACCGCCTTCATGCTCACCGGCGCTCTGGTCATCGCCGGCGCGGTCGGGATGCGCCAGGTGCTGCGCGACGCACCCGGCGGCACCTGGGCACCGCGATTGATCGGCGTGTTCGGCGTCTCGTTCCTGCTCGCCGGCGCCTTCACCGCCGACCCGGCCGCCGGGTTCCCCGCCGGCACCCCCGAGGACCACGTCGCCTCCGTGAGCGCGCACGGCGCCGTCCACATGCTCAGCGGCATGGTGGGCTACCTGGCGCTGTGCGCCGCGTTCTTCGTACTGGCCCGCCACTTCGCCGCCCAGAACCGACGCGGGTGGGCCGTGGCCTGCCGCATCGTGCCGGTGGGAGTCCTCGCGGGGTTCGCCGCCTCGGCCGCCGCCGTCCTGGCGTTCACCGCCGGAGCCGGGCTCGGACTTCTCTGGCTCACCGCGGTCACCGCCCGGCTGATGACCGTGGCGCCCCCGGCGCAGCGGTAGCCACTCCATCCACCATCCAAGATCACCGAACACGAACGGACGGGATTCAGCATCATGGCCAGAACAATGAAGGACCCCGCCAGCTACTTCCCCGCGATCGAGGAGAAGTACGGCCGCCCGGTCGCCGAGTGGAAGGACCTGATCCGCTCCTCGCCGCTGACCAAGCACATGGAGCTGGTCTCCTGGCTCAAGACCGAGCACGGCTTCGCGCACGGCCACGCCTACGCGCTCGTCGCGCACACCCTCGCCGAGGACAGCGGAAGCGGAAGGTGAAACGCGCCCGACCTCGAACAGGGGCCAACCGTGGTCTCCCGCGTGATCGATCGCGGGAGACCACGGTGTTTGTCCGGTCCCCGGCCGGACGGGAACGGGGCACGGCGACCGACGGCCCGAGGGCCGGCCGCCGGCCCGCATCGAGGCGGAAGGCGCCGTACGGGTCGATGCTCGCTTCCTCGAGCCCGATGCGCACGCGGTGCCCCCGGGCCGCGAAGGTGGCGTCCACCAGCCCGGTCACGTCGGCCCGCGGGCCGTCGACGGCGATGAAGTGCCGGCGCACGTGCCGCGGCGCGGCCTCCGTCCCGCCGGCCGCCACGATCGCGCGGACGCCCATGTCCGTCCCCGGCGCGAACAATGCGAGCAGCGGGCGGCGCGAGCGGCGGACGGCGCCGGAGGACGTCACGGTCGACGCGCTCGTACGCGGCGACCGAGGCGAACTCGTCGGTGAAGCCGGTGCCGAAGCCGGCGTTCTCGAACACGTCCAGGAGGCCGAGGACGCCCGGCGGCGTACGGCCTCGTCCTTGAGCGCCCGCAGCCCGCCCTCGACGCGGATCCCGCGGCGACGGATCGCGTCCCGCAGCGCGACCAGGACACAACTCATGTGACTCCACCCGCGACTTCGGCCGCGGGTGGAGTCACGACGAACAACGGCTCGCGGCTCACGCCCGACCAGGAACGCCGAATGCGCAGAGCCACCACGCCCCGCGGTCACCGGCCCAGGAGTGCCCGGTGCCCGCAGGGCGTGGTGGCTCTGCGTAGTGCCCTCGCGGAACCGCGCGTCGGTCCCGGCACAGTCGCGTCCTGAGCCGCCGGACGCACTCGCCGCGTGGGGTGATCGGCGCATGCGTGGATCCGCACAGCGGCGGAACCCCGGCCCCATCGGCCTGCCGGGGTTCCGCCGCTTGTGGTGGGGGGGGCAACCCGCGATCACTTGAAGGTGATCGCCTGACCACCGCCCTCACCGGTGTCGCTGAGCACGACCACCTGGGTCTGCGTGGTCTTGGCGTCCACGGTGCCCCAGACCGGACCGTCGGCGCTCACGACCGCCTCGAAGGAGCTGTGGACGACCAGGGAGGTGTTGATCTCGCCCTGGGCGTTCGTGGTGACGTCCGTGGAGGTGGACTTGTCACACCCGAACTTCTGCGGCTCCACCTGCGCGCACTGGCCGATGTGGAAGACCGTGTTCGGGGTGAGGCCGCTGGCCGAGACGGCGACCGTCTGACCGTCGGAGAGGCCGGAGGCCGGCGAAACCGAGACCGTGGGGGCGGCCATGGCCGAGGACTGGGTGGCGAGAGCCAGACCGGTGGCGATGACGGCGGTGGCGCCGAGACGGGTGATGAGACCGAGCTTCTTCGTGGCAGTCACAGTCAACTCCATTTGAAATCGTGGGGGTTGGTGAGGGCTTCGTGTAGCGCCCACATATGAAGTTAGTGACCTTGGAAAGCGGCGGCATCTTCCAAGTTGCTCCGTGCAACTCACCTGGTGACGGAGGTGGCGGGCAGTCGCCGCGCACCGCGTTCTTCGGCCGCGCGCCCGTGCGGGCCGGGAAGGACACGGCCCGCTCCCGGAAGCGGTTCGCCGTCCCGGGAGGTCCACCGCCACCCGCCCCGGAACCCTCCGGCGGCGGGCGGTGCCGTGTGCGGGGGCCGTCACCACAAGGGCTCCGGAATCCCCGCGCACACGGGGCACCGGTCGCCCCGGGCGTCGACGGGACGACCGCACACGCCGTCCCGCCCGTCGCACTCGTACCTGCGGCGGCACACCAGCGGCCTGCCCGACTGACCCCGACCGTAGAAGACCCCGCCCATCGGCCACGGGGGCAACAGACAGACGGGGCCGTACGAGGGCCGGTCAGACTGGCCAGCTGTCCTCGGGAGAGTCCAGCCAGACGCGCTGAGCACCGACTTCAGTCACGGTGAGGCCGAAGCGCTCGAAGCCCGGCTCACCAGCCGCACGCCACCAGTCCAGGGCGTCACAGGCTTCGTCCCACAGCCGCCGGGGGCCGTCCTGCCACACGTCGGCCTCCTGGCCATCGCGGAACATGACGCACGCCCAGGACCGGTCGTCCAGCCCGTAGAACCACACCGGGCGGGCGCCACCGCGCGCGGCAGCGACCGAGCGGCGGCAGTCGCGGACCCGCAGGCCGACCGCGAACGTGGCCGGATCGAAGCGCCCTTCGCCGATGATCCGCTTCCCGGCCGCATCGGTCGTCGACCGGTCAGCGCCGGCCGTGCCCTCGCGGACGTAGGCGTCATGGCCGGCGAACGGGGAGCGCTGGGCTCTCAACTTCATGAACTCCACGGGGCCCAGGAAGTTCCCCGAGCAACTCTTGCCGTCCTCGCTCAGAGTGAGCCGCACGAGGGCATCGGCGTTGCTGAAGTGCGTCCCCCACGGCGCGAGGATCTTTCCACCGAGCACGGTGTCGCGGATCCATGCGGGTGGGATCCGCCGCACGCCCGCGGTGGCGATGACCCGGTCGTAGGGCGCCCCGGGCTCATCGCCTTCCTCACCATCACGTTCGAGGACCAGGACGGGCGCCCCGAACTGTGCCAGCCGCTGCCGTGCCGCGGCCGCCACCGCAGAGTCGATCTCGATGCTGACGACGTTCTCGCGTCCGAGCCGGTGACTGAGCAGCGCCGCGGTCCATCCGGTCCCGGTGCCGATCTCCAGCACGCGGTGGCCGGGCTCGATGTCGAGTGCGGCCAGCATGCGGAAGACGACGGACGGCATGGACGCCGACGATGTAGGCACCGTTCCGGCGTCGTCGCCGTCGTGGTCGTCCCACTGGGTGACGATCGGGACGTCCTCGTCGGCGTACCTGAGCCACGCCTCGGGGTCCTCTCGCCGGTCGACCCGGACGTTCTGGCCGGTGGCCATGTCGAAGGGCCACATCACATCAGGCAGGAAGGCGGCTCTCGGCACGGCCCGGAAGGCGTCCACCCAGTCCGGGCTCATGGCGTTGCGCGCAAGGAGGGAGCGGCCCAGTTCGGACCGCTCCTCCGACAGACTTGGTGCCGCCATCAGCGGGTGACCCGAGGGCCGCCGTCGGGGGACGGGGGCTCTTCCGGGCCCGGCCAGGGCTCGCCCGGCAGGCCGTCGCCTCCGTCGCCGCCGGCCGCCAGAATCGATCGCAGCTTCATGTGCGTTCCCTTCACCTGCAGTTGATGGTTGCGTGTCGCGGCCCGCTTGCGAAAGGGGCCGCTGCCCGCCCCGCCAGAGGCTTGCGTTCCTCCGGTGGGACGAGCGTCCTGGGGTGCGACCCTGACCCTGCGGTCGCCATGGGGGTGCGTCAGCTGGGGGTCCGCGCCGGCACCACGGCGAGAACGGGGCCGGTCACGGCCGCCACGTGGACGAGCATCCCGACGATGCCCCTCACTGTTCGAGGGCCTTCACGATGAGGACGCGGGCCATGGCACGGGCCGCCACGGGGTCAGGGCCGGCCTGGTCGACGTGTGCGCGGTGCGCGTGGATGTCCCAGCCGGGCCCGCTGTTGCCTTCCTCGTGCCCGAGGTAGACGGCGTCGTCGGGGTCCTCGATCGGCTCGTGGCAGGCGCGGCACACGGGCGCGGGCGCGGTCACCGCACGGCCTTGGTCAGCGTCTCGTAGTGGTCGCACAGGGCGTTGAGGGCGCGGGCCAGGCGCCGGGCGTAGCCGGGGGCGCCGCCGAAGCGGAGGGACGGCTGCGTCTCCAGCCTGCTGCGGGCCTCCCACACACAGCCGAGGACGGTGTACCGGCGGACGCTGTCCTCGTCCAGCGGGCGGGCCGCCGCCTCCACCTCGAGGACCAGCAGCTCGATGTGACCGCGCACGGTCTCGGTGAGCGCCTGGAGCTCGTCACCGGTGGGCGGCAGGGCTTCGGGGACGGCGTCGGGGTCCAGCAGCCGGTTCACGGTCTCGCGCATCGTGGCGAGGTCGACCGGCGTGGTCTGCGTGTTGGGGCGGGTGGCGTTCACCGGGCCACCGCCTGGCGGGCGCGGTGGCGGGGGCACCGGCAGGGCGGGAATCCGAAGGAGCCGGGGGCGAGCACGGCCGGGTCCTCCGCGAACCCGACGGCGACCAGCTCGCCGCGGTCCTCGATGACGGTCCCCTGCGCGTTCACGGTGTAGACCTGGATCGTCATCTTGACGCCGGTCTTCGGCGGGGCGGTAGCGTTCATGGTGTTGACGCTCCTCAGTAGCGTTGGCCACGCCCCGGGACCGTTCGCGCGGTCGCCGGGGTCCTGGCTCAAGACCGTAGGAGCGCTGCTACTCAACCGCCGACCGTAATCCGGTCGCTACGCTCAGGCAGCGAGGATGCCGACCTTCGTGGCCAGGTCAGCGGCACGACGCCGACGTGCGGCCTGAGTTGACTCCACCTCTTCCAGGAGGATCGCGCGGGCGTAGCCGTTGTAGCGGATCGTCTCGGGCGCGGCCTCGAACGCCTTCTCCAGCGAGGCGACAGCCGTATCCGGCTGGTTGTCCAGCTGGTAGCCGCGGGCCTCTTCGATGCGGTGGCGGGCCCGGCGCGGGCGGGACTTGATGACGCTTCGGTCGGCGCGTGCGGCCTGCCGTACGGACTCGCCGCCCTGGTGGAGCTCCACCGCCACCGTGACGGCGTGCGCGCCCATGACGGCCCGCGAGAACGACGTGACGGGGTGGTAGTAGTCGGCGGGCAGCCGCTTGGCCATGTCGTTGGCCTGGTCCCAGTGCCGCCACGCCGTGCCGGTCTCCCGGCGGCGGGCCGCGGTGTAGCCGAGCTCGAACTGCAGCGCGCCAGCAATGGCGAGGACGTCTTCGCCGGCGTCGGGGAGCAGGGGCTTGAGGTAGGCCACGGCTTCACGGTTCACGGCGTCGGCGGCGTCGAAGTGGCGCGGCCCGCTGTCGCGGTGGGCCTGGGCGAGCAGCCAGGAGGCGACACCGATGGCGTGCGGGTCCTCGCTCTCCTGCGCGGCGATCATGCCGCGCTCTGCGACCCGCCACAGCAGGGAGCTGTCCGGCTGGTAGGCGATGAAGAACTGGCTCAGGCTGTAGACCTCTGCGAGCAGCGCCTGCGCCCGGCGGCGGTCTGCCGCCGAGTCGGCATGCCGGACAAGAACCTGCGCGTCCCGGACCAGGTCCGGCAGCAGCTTGCCGAGCACCTCACGGTGGTTCTTCGAGGCGTGCCGCTCCCGCCAGGCCGCATGCAGGCGTGCTTCCAGGTGCGCGACCGGTGGAGGCTCCACGCTGCCGGTGAGCGGGAAGGAGTCGACGGCGGCCTTCACCGCGGCCAGGCGCCGGTGCCCGGGCCCGATGAACAGGTCGACGTGCCCGTCCGGCCGACCGGTCAGGTCCGCCAGGTCGCGCACCCGCAGCGCCTCAGCGATGCGCATCACCATGTCGAGCCCCGGCGCCTTCTGCTGTCCGTTCTCGATCTTCCGGAGGGTGTGCGGCGAGAGGCCGACAAGGTCGGCCAGCTGCGCCTGCGTCATGCCGCGCCGCTCACGCAGGATCTGCACTCTCTGGCCGAACTTCAGCGGGTCGGCGTACGGATCCGGGGTAGCATCTCGAGACATCACGGCCTTGCCCCTCCCAGCAGCTTCGTCACTGCCAGGGTAGGGGGCAAGGCCGGTTCCATGTGAGCGCCTTGCGCAGCTCCCCTTTCTTCTGGCGTGACGGGGCCCCGCCGCCCGAAGGCGGCGGGGGATCTGTAGACGTCTGCGGACGGATCAGTTGACGAACACGGCGACCACCGCAGCAACCACACCGGTCACGGCGGCGAGGCGCCGATCTGCGCGAGAGGCCAGCGGCCCTTCTTCAGCTCGTTCACCTCGGTCCGCAACTCGTCGATCTCCTTCTCCATGTCGGTACGCAGCCGGCGGACATCGGCATCGGTGCGTTGGGTCCTCTCCACAGGGACACCGAGGGTGCCCTTGATCTGCTCCAGCCCCGTTTGGGTCTCCCCTCGTAGCTGCGCGAGTTCGACCGCGTTGTTCGTCGTCGGGTCCGGCAGCGGGGCGGGCGCGGTCATACCCCGTCCACGCCTACGCGCTTCTGGCGCAGCGGCAGCTCCGGTGCGGGCATGGCGAGGCGTCGTGCGAGTCGTGGGGGCGGTTCCTGGATGAGTACGAGCACGTGTCGTCCGTCCGGGGCGATGACCACTTCACCACGATGCGCAAGGAACTCACGCCGTACGCCAAGACGCGCGCGGTACGGGAGCTGTCCGGCCGGGTGCGCGAGGTAGCGGTGGCCAAGGCCTGAGAACGCAGGGCGCTTCTGGGAGAGCTGTCGGCCAACCCCGGAAGCGCACTACCCACGGTACGGACATCCGGGTTCGGCCGGATCCCGGCAGACGTCCGGTGGCGGCCTCCCGCCGGCGAGCGCACCCCGCGATCGGTACCGCTGTCGGGCGATCACCAACCGAGGGAGAAGGGACTTGACGCTCGCTCAGCGGACTGGAACCGGCACGGCCGTCGGCCGCCACTCGCGTCTGATCAACCCGAACACCCAGGAGTCGGACACCTCGCCGTTGACGACGCAGTCTTCCCGCAGCGTCCCTTCCCGCACGAACCCGATCTTCTCCAACACCCGGGCGGACGCCACGTTGCGCGTGTCCGCCTCGGCCTGGACCCGGTTCAGGTCCAGCGTGTCGAAGGCCCACCGCAGCAGGGCGTGGGCGGCCTCCGTCGCGTAGCCGTGGCCCCACATCGCCTCGTCGAGGACATAGCCCAACGACGCGCTGCGGTGGACCGGGTTCCATTCGACCAGGCCGCACCAGCCGACGAAGGCCCCGTCGGAAGCCCGGTCGATGGCCACCCGCGCTCCGGTGCCCTCGTCCGCCGTCTTCCGGCACATCGCGATGAAGCGTTCGGCGCGGGCCCGTTCGGTCCACGGCGGGGAGTCCCAGTAGCGCAGCACGTGGGCGCTGCTGTGCAGGGCGAAGAGGGGATCCGCGTCGGCGTCGGTGAAGGGCCGCAGGCGCAGGCGAGCGGTGTGCAGTACGGGGGTGGCCAAAGTCATGCGCACCATCGTGTGTCCTCATGGGGCGGGCAGGACACCGAATATCCGATCCCGGTCGGGTCCCGCGGTCAAGGCACCGCCCACCGGCGAATCGCGCGCCGCCTTCATCCGGCGCGCATGTCACCGACGTTCCGGGACGGCACGACAGGTGTCGCGGGCCATGAGGTCGTCGGCGCTGCGGCCAGGGGGTCAAGGCGTCCCGAGCAACGTCGCGACGGCTGCACGCGCATGACGGGCCGGGGCCGGGTCGCCACTGATACCGGCCGTCACGATGGCTCCTTCGGCCAGCAGGAAGACCGGTTCGGCCACCGGCAGCCCGGTGGCGCGGACCCACCCCGCGATCTGGTCGTGGAACGCCTGCTTGTGCGACCGGACTTCAGCCAGCACCGCCTCGGACGAAGGGCCGAGTTCGCCATGGGCGTTGACCCAGGCGCATCCGCGGAAACCGGGCTCCGCGAACCACTTGGCCAGCCAGTCGAAGACCGCGAGCACGCGCTCGCGGGGGTCCGGAACCTGCTCCACGTGGGCGGTCAGGTTCCCCCGCCATCGCTGATCGCGACGCTTGAGCACCGCCACCACCAGGTCCTCCTTCGCCGCGAAGAACCGGTAGATCCGCTTCAACGGCAGGCTTGATGCCGTACGGACCTCGTCCATGCCGACCGCCTGGATGCCGCGCTCGTAGAAGAGCCTTTCCGCCGCGTCGAGCAGTGCCTCACGGTCCAGGCGGTTCTGCTCGTCGGTGATCGGGGCTGGCATCCGGCACTCCTTGACGTCGAGAACGATCGTTCCCTATCGTAGCCCCGGCCGATAGGAAACGATCGTTCTCGATGCGGGAGGCAGCAGTGCCGGAAGACCGACCGCCCTACCCACCGTTCACGCGGGAAACCGCCCTGCAGAAGGTCCAGGCCGCTGAAGACGCGTGGAACACCCGCGATCCCCACCGGGTGGCACTGGCCTACACGCCCGACTCGAGGTGGCGGAACCGGGACACGTTCATCAGCGGGCGCGAGGAGATCGTCGCTTTCCTGACACACAAGTGGGAGCGGGAACTCGACTACGCGCTGCGCAAGAGCCTCTGGGGGTTCCACGAGAACCGGATCGCCGTCCGGTTCCAGTACGAGTGGCACGACGCGGAAGGCCGCTGGTGGCGCAGTTACGGCAACGAACTGTGGGAATTCGACGAGCGCGGCCTCATGCGACGCCGTGAGGCGAGCATCAACGACGTCGCCATCCCCGAAGCCGATCGTCGTATCCACGGCCCCAGGCTCAGGGACGAACACGGAGCCGACATCCCGCTTCGTTAGAACCGCCACCACGCCGCCCCGAGGCGGGGGACCCCGGGACGCGCCGTGCACGCCGCCCTTGAGCACCGGCGGCGGCAGGCTCGCGGGGGAGTCCGCCGGCGGCAGGCCGGTGGTCAGGACGGCCGGTTCGGCGTGGGTCCTGGAGGTCAGCGCCTGCTCCAGGCGCGAGTCCAGCTCGTCGAAATCGATGCGCCCCTCGGCCGCCGCGTCGCGCAACCGCTCCACCACCGCTTCCCGGTCGTCGTGGGAGGCGCGGAGCCCTCCCGGGGGAGCAGGGCGCGGGGAAGGCTCGGGAGGCCGGGTGGTCATGGGCGCAAGGACAGGCAAGCGGCCGGCGGACGGTTCTGCGGGAGTGACACGGCGGGGCTCCGGTCCCGGCCCACCGGGGTCGGTGCACGCGCGCCGGTGGTTCCCGCGCGGCGGGCGGGCGTACGAGACGGCGTTCGCGGTGCGACGCCGAGGACCGCCCGCCGCCCCCCGTACGACCCGGCGTTCCAGGAGCGCAATCCAGGAGATGGGCCGGGCCCACCGCTCCGCGAGGATGGCACCGCGGGCCCCGCTGTGCCCGCGGTGAAGGAGGACATCGCTGTGTTGGGTGACGAGGACGGCAGTGCCGCCGCGCTGTGGCGGATGGCGAACCTGGGCACGCCGATGGCCGTGCGCGTGGCCGCGACCCTGCGGATCGCCGACCACATGGCCGCCGGCACCCGGACGGCACCGGCCCTGGCCGAGGCCGTCGGCGCCCACCCCGGCGCCCTGGAGCGGCTGTTGCGCTACCTGGCCGTGCGGGGGGTGTTCGAGCGTGACGAGGACGGCCGGTACGCCCTCACCGCCCTGGGGCGGCCCCTGTGCGAGGACCACCCGGCCGGTCTGCGCGCCTGGTTCGACATCCACACCGGCGGACGCGGCGAGCTCTCCTTCGTGGAACTGCTGCACAGCGTCACCACGGGCGAGGCCGCCTTCCCGGTGCGCTACGGGCGCTCCTACTGGGACGACCTGACCGCCGACGCCGAGCGGGCCACCGCCTTCAACTCCCTGCTGGGAGCCGACGTGGCCGTCCGCGCCCCGGACATCGTCACCGGCTACGACTGGGGCCGCCTCGGCCACGTCGTCGACGTGGGCGGCGGCGACGGCTCCCTGCTGACCGCCCTGCTCGAAGCCCACCCCGGCCTGCGCGGCACGGTCGTGGACCTGAAGGAGGCCGCGCTCGGCGCCGAACGGTCCTTCGCCGCCTCGGGCCTGGACGACCGCGCCGACGCCGTCACCGGCAGCTTCTTCGACCCGCTGCCCGCCGGAGCCGGCGGCTACGTGCTCTCGCTGATCCTGCACGACTGGGACGACACCGCGGCGACCGCGATCCTGCGCCGCTGCGCCGAGGCCGCAGGGCGCACCGGCTCCGTCTTCGTCATCGAGTCGGTCGGCCCTCAGGGGGACGCCCCGCACACCGGCATGGACCTGCGGATGCTGTGCGTCTACGGGGCCCAGGAGCGCGGCGTGCCCGAGTTCGCCGCGCTCGCCGCCGACGCCGGCCTGAAGGTGGCCGCGGTCCATCCCGCCGGCCCTTCGGCGATCATCGAACTGACCGCCGCCGACCGCACCGAGTGACCACCGTCGGCCACGCCACGCCACGGCCGGCCCGTCCGACCGCACCGCGTGACCGCACCGCGTGACCGCCGCCGTCCACGCCACGGGCCGGCCCGCCTGCCCGTGCCGCGTGACCGGCCCGCCCGGCCGCACCGAGCGGCCCGCCGCAGAGGAGACCCCGGATGGCCGAGCCCGCCCCCCTGTCCCTGACGGAGGCGTTCGCCGCCCTGGGCACCGCGCGGGGGCGGCAGGACCCCTACCCGCTGTACGAGGCGATCCGCGCCCACGGCGACCTCGCCCGGCGCGGACCCGGCCGGCTGGTCGTCACCGGGTACGACGAGTGCGCCCGCGCCCTGCGCGACAACAGCCTGCACGTCCAGGACCGTACGGCCTACGACGCCGCCGGTCCGGCCTGGCGCGCCCACTCCTCCCTGCGCGCCTTCACCAGCTCGATGCTCTACAGCAACGGGGCCGACCACACCCGTCTGAGGTCCCTGGCCGCTTTCGCCTTCACCCCGCCCCGGGTGCGCGAACTCGCCCCGGTCGTCGAGGACATGGCCGACCGTCTGCTGGACCGCATGGCGCGCCTCGGCGCCGGCGGCGGTCCCGTCGACGTCATCGCCGAGTTCGCCTCCCGGCTGCCCATCGCCGTCATCGGCGCCCTGCTCGGCTTCCCCGAGGAGGACCAGGTCTGGTTCCGGGAGATGGCCTCCACCATCGCCGTGTCCACCGACGGCCTCTCCGACCCCACGGCCCTGAACCGGGCCGACGCCGCGATGGACGCCCTCGCCGGCTACTTCGGCCGGCTCGCCGGGGAACGCCGCCGGAAGCCCGCCGACGACCTCCTCACCCTCCTCGTCGCGACCCACGACGGCGAACCGGAGCGGCTCAGCCACGAAGAGCTGATGGGCAACCTCATGGTGCTGCTCACCGCCGGCTTCGAGACCACCAGCTTCCTCATCGGCCACGGCCTGATGATCGCCCTGGACCACGCCCCGTACGCGCACCGGCTGCGCGACGACGCGGACTTCGCCGACGCCTACGTCGAGGAGATCCTGCGCTACGAGCCGCCCGTCCACGTCACCAGCCGCTGGGCCACCCGGGACACCGAGCTGCTCGGCACCGCCGTCCCGCGCGGCACCCGGCTCACCCTGATCCTGGCCGCCGCCAACCGCGACCCGCGCCGCTTCACCGCACCGGACCGCTTCGACCCCGCACGCGGCGGCGCCCCGGGACCCCTGAGCTTCGGCGCGGGCCCCCACTACTGCCTCGGCGCCCCCTTGGCCCGCCTCGAGGCCCGGATCGCCCTGCCCCGGCTGCTGCGCCGCTTCCCGCGCCTGACGGCCGCCGCGTCCCCCGTCTACCGCGACCGGTGGGTCGTACGCGGACTCGACACCTATCCCCTCGTGCTCGGCGCCTGACCTGCGCCGCCGCCCCTCCCGCGCGCCCGCGGGGCGGGGATTTTCGCACAGCATTTAGAGAGATGCGCCTTCACGCCCGCGGACGTGACGATTCAGGTAAGTCGGCGGGCCCCCACGACGACCTGGCGAAGCCGAGCCCTCCGCGCCCTGCTCTCCGGCGGCCCACCGCCGACTGCGCCGGAACCGCCGAATCCTCGCATGCGAAGGAGTCATCCCGTGACAGCACCACTCAGGATCCTGGCGATCAACGGATCGGAGCGTGACGGCAACACCGCCGACGTCCTGCGGTACGCCGCCGGGGTCGCGGCGCGGCGCGGGGTCGAGTTCGAGACGGTCGATCTGCGCTCCGTCCGCATGGACCGCTGCGGCCCGTGCGGCGACTGCAACACCCGTACGGTCCCCTGCGCGGTGGAGGACGGCGTCGCCGACGTGGTGGCCAGGATGATCGAGGCGGACGGCATCGTCTTCGCCGCGCCGGTCCACGGCTTCGGCACCGCCAGCCTCATGCAGACCTTCATCGAGCGGGCCGGGGTCGGCCACCTGCGCTTCGACCGGCCGCTGACCAACAAGGTCGCCGGCGTCGTCTCCGTCGCCCGCCGCTACAGCGCCGGCGAGGTGTGGGCGCAGCTCACCGTCAACGCCCTGCTCAACCGGATGATCGTGGTGGGCAGCGGGTTCCCGGCCACCGTGCACGCCCTGCACCGCGGCGACGCGCTGAAGGACGACGAGGGGCTGACCAACGTCTCCCGGCTCGTGGACCGGATGATCGACATGATGGAGCTGCTGGCCGAGCACCGCAGGCTCACCGGGCAGGACGGCCCGATCCACACCGGCGAGGCCAACGAACGCGTGGGACTCGCCCTGAACGCCGCCGAGTTCGAGGACACCCCCGAGCCCGCCCTCTCCGCGCAGGCCCGGCCGTGACCGCCGACGGCACCGACGCCTTCCTCGCCGCCCACCGCCGGATCAGCGACTCCTTCCACGACGGCACCCTCACCGAGCGGGAGCTGGCCGACTGGCACGCCGAGCGGCTGACCGCCGTACTGCGGCACGTCACCGCCCGCTCCCCGTTCTACCGCCGCCACCTGGCCGGCGTGGACGTCGAGGCCGTCACCCCCGCCACGCTCACGGCGCTGCCCTTCACCACCAAGGACGACCTGCGCCGCGAGATGTACGACGTCCTGTCCGGCCCGCTCTCCGACGCGCGGATCTACTACGAGACCAACGGCACCACCGGGGCCGCCACCCCCTGCCCGCGCGGCGCCCGCGACATCGCCGCCTCCAACACCGCCGTGGAGCAGTCCTGGCGGCATCTGCTGCGCACCCGCTTCGGCGACCGCAAGCCCGTCGTCGGCCTCATGGGACCGTCCGAACTGTACGCGTTCGGCGACGTGTTCACCGACGTGGCCGCCACCCTCGACCTCTGCCACGTCAAGATCTGGCCCGAGTCCCCGCGCGTCGGCTTCAAGAAGGCGCTGCGCCTCATCGAGGAACTCGGCGTCGAGGTCGTCGTGTGCGCGCCCGCGCTGTGCCTGAGCCTGGCCAAGGCCGCCCTGCACCACGGCTACGACCCGGCCGCGCTGCCGGTGAAGCTGTTCCTCGTCCTCGGCGAGATCTGCACCCCGCAGTTCGCGGCGAACGTCTCCACCGTCTGGCCGCAGGCCGTCGTACGGCCCGCCCTGTACGGCTCGCAGGAGGCCCTGTGCATCGCCTCCGGCGCCGACAGCGGCGCCCTGCACCTGTCCTCGCCCAACTACCTGGCCGAACTGGTGGACCCGGACACCGGCGCCCCGCTCGGCCCGTACGGCACCGGCGAACTGGTGCTGACCATGCTGGTCGACGGCATCAAGCCGCTGATCCGCTACCGCACCGGGGACCTGGTCCGGCTCACCCCCGCCCCGCCCGGCTCCGCCCTGCCCGGCCCGGTCGTCGAGGTCGTCGGACGCGCCGGCGACCGCATCCCGCTCGGCGACGGCCTGCTGTGGCCGGCCGAACTGGAGGCGGCGGTGCTCACCGACGTCCGCGGCTGCCTGGGCTACCAGGTCGTCGT
This sequence comes from Streptomyces sp. NPDC053426, assembly GCF_055585405.1. Lineage (NCBI taxonomy): Bacteria > Bacillati > Actinomycetota > Actinomycetes > Kitasatosporales > Streptomycetaceae > Streptomyces > Streptomyces sp. NPDC053426. Next base: position 32,098 of record NZ_JBVJKE010000017.1, read on the forward strand.
CGACAGCGCACCGGACGGCGGCGACCGGGTCACCGTCCGCATGGACCTCCTCCCCGGCACCGCCCGGCCCGACCGGGTCGCCGCGGCCGTCACCGCCCGGCTGCGCGAACGCACCGGCGCGCACAGCACCGTCGTGGTCGACACCGACATCGACCCCGTGACCCACACCGGTTCGTTCGTCAGCTGGAAGGCGGCCCGGGTCCTGGACCGCCGCTTCGGACCCGACGGCGCGGCGCGCACCGCCCGACAGGTCGCGCACCGCTACGCGATCACCACGTGAACCGTAAGGACCTGCCATGACCGATCCGCACCCGGCGGCGCCCGCCCCGGTCCGCGTGACGACACACGCGCGGGCCCTGCCCCAGCCGGCGATGCTCCCCGCCTACCGCGCCCTCGCCGAACGCTTCGGACCCGACCAGGTGTACCTCCTGGAGTCCGCCGCCGGCCCGCTGCGCGACCGCCGCTACCAGTTCGCCGGCTTCGGCACCCTGCTGTCGCTGTCCGTCACCGACGGGACGGTGCGCGTCGCGGGCCGCCCCGGCCTCGTCCGGCTGCTGCTTCAGCGCGCCCGGCCGCTGCTCGCGCACGACGCGGCGGACGCGTCGGACACGGCCGACGGGACGGGGCACGCGACCGTGCGGCTGCGCTCCTTCAAGGACCTGTGGGCGCTGCTGCGCACCGCCCAGCGGATGTTCGACGCCGAGGGCTCGGCCACCCGCTTCCGCTTCGGCTTCCTCGCCTACTTCGGCTACGACGCCGTCCGTTACGTGGAGGACCTCCCGCACCTCATCGAGGAGCGCCCCGACCTGCCCGACGTCCACCTCGTCCTGCACCAGGGCTGTGTCGTCGCCGATCTGGAGGGCGGCGGGGCCGAGCTGCTGCTGCACGAGTCCGCGCACTGGGAACCCCTCGACCAGGGCGGCGTCCTCGGCCTGCTCGCGCGGGCCGAACGGACCCATCCCGAGCCGGCCGCCGACACCTTCCCCGAATCCGTCGTCACCGACGACAGCGAGCCCGACCTGTTCGCCGCCGACGTCGAACGCTGCCTGAAGCACATCGCGGCCGGCGACATCTACCAGGTGCAGATCGGGCACGAGCTGACCATCCGCTCCCCGGCCCGCCCGGCCGACGTCTACCAGCGGCTGCGCCGGCGCAACGCCTCGCCGTACATGTACCTCGCGAGCCTGGCGGGCCAGTGCGTCATCGGCGCGAGCCCCGAGCTGTTCGTGCGGATCGAGGACGGCACCGTCACCATGCGGCCCATCGCCGGCACGCTGCCGCGCACCGGGGACGACGAGGCCGGCGCCCGGCGGCTGTCCTCCGACCCCAAGGAGATCGCCGAGCACACCATGCTCGTCGACCTGTGCCGCAACGACATCGGCCGGATCTGCCGCGCCGACACCCTCCAGGTGCCCGACCGGCTCACCGTCGAGCGCTACTCGCACGTGCTGCACCTGGTGTCCACCGTGCTGGGGGAGGCCGAACCGGACAAGGACGCCTTCGACACGATCGCCGCCCTCTTCCCCGCCGGCACCATGACCGGCACCCCCCGGATCCGGGCCATGGAGATCATCGAGTCCGTCGAGCGCAGCCGCCGCGGCCTGTACGCGGGCGCCCTCGGCGTCCTCGACGTCGGCGGCTACACCAACCTCGCCCTGTGCATCCGCACCCTGTTCCACCGCGACGGCGTGTACCGCACCCGCGCCTCCGCGGGCATCGTCGCCGACTCCGAGCCCCGCGCCGAATGGCGCGAGACGCTGGCCAAGATGAGCGCCGCACACTGGGCGGTCACCGGAAAGGAACTGCTGTGACCCGGATGTTCACCGTCCGGCCCGCCTCCGGTCCGCCCCCGCGGATCCTGGTGGTCGACGCGTTCGACAGCTTCGTCGACATCCTGCGCCAGTACCTGATGTCGGCGGGCGCCGTCCCCCTCATGGTCCGCTCCAACGCGCTCATCCCCGACGACGTGCCCGCCATGGGACTTGACGGCATCCTCCTCGGCCCCGGCCCCGGGCACCCGGACGAGTCGGGCCACGTGGAACTCGTACGGGCCTTCGCCGGGCGTCTGCCGCTGCTCGGGGTGTGCCTGGGACATCAGGCCATCGGCCGTGCCTACGGCGCGAGCGTGGTGCCCGCCGAGCACCTCGTGCACGGCAAGACCAGCCGGATCCGCCACGACGGACACGGCCTGTTCACCGGCCTGCCCGACCCGTTCGAGGCGACCCGCTACCACTCCCTCGTCGTGCCCGGGGAGAGCGTCCCGGACTGCCTGGAGGTCACCGCCCGCTCGGTGGACGACGGCTATGTGATGGGGCTGCGCCACCGCACCCTGCCCGTGGAGTCGGTCCAGTTCCACCCCGAGAGCTTCCGCACCGACCACGGCATGGACATCATCACCAACTACCTGAGCGCCGTACGGGAGTTCAGCACCCGGGCGGCCACCGTCACGGCCGCCTGAGACCGCCCGGGACCGCCTGGGGGCGCCGGCCACGGACCGCACGCGCAAAGATGCGCCGCCGGGCCGGCGGGCGTCAGGATTCCCGGTGTCACCGACCGCCGGGCGTACATGGGGAGACATACGTGGACTACTGGAACAGCACAGCGGAGACCATGCCGCGCGAACGGCTGGAGTCCTGGCGGTGGCGGCGCCTCAGCCGCGCTCTCGACCACGCCCGGCGTTCCTCACCGTTCTGGAACGCCCGCATACCCGAGGGCATCACCTCGCTCGCCGACTACACCGCCCGGATGCCGCTGCTGTACAAGGCGGACCTGCTCGCCGCCGAGGAGCAGGCACCGCCGTACGGCACCTGGCCCTCGCTCGACCCGTCGCTGGGCGTGCGCCACCACCAGACGAGCGGCACCAGCGGCAACCCGCCGGTGCGCACCTTCGACACCGAGCGGGACTGGGTGTGGTGCGTGGACACCTTCTGCACCGCCCTGTACGCCAACGGGGTGCGCCCGCACCACAAGGGCATGGTCTGCTTCGGCTACGGCCTGCTCGCCGGCTTCTGGGGCATGCACTACGCGCTGGAGCGCATGGGCTGCACCGTCTTCCCCTCCGGCGGCCTCGACTCCCGCACCCGCGTCCGCCTGCTGGTGGACCAGCGGATCGAGGTCCTCGGCCTGACCCCCAGCTACGCCATGCGGCTGATCGAGACGGCCCGCGAGATGGGCGTCGACCTCGCCCGCGAGGCGAACGTGCGGATCATCCTCGCCGGGGCCGAGCCGCGCTCCGACTTCACCACCCGCACCATCGAGGAGGCCTTCGGCGCCCGCGTCTTCAACGCGGCCGGCACCACCGAGTTCGGCGGCGTCTTCATGTTCGAGTGCCCCTCGCGGCGCAACGCCTGCCACATCAACGAGCAGTCCTGCTTCGACGAGGTCCTCCACCCCGAGACCATGCAGCCCGTCGGCTACGGCGAGGAGGGCGTCCGCGTCACCACGGGACTCTCCCGCGAGGGCATCCAGCTCTTCCGCCACTGGACCGAGGACGTCGTCGTCAGACGCCCGCACACCGAGTGCGGCTGCGGCCGCACCTGGGACTTCTACGACGGCGGCATCCTGCGGCGCGTCGACGACATGCGCAAGATCCGCGGGGTGTCCGTCACCCCGGTGATGATCGAGGACGTCGTCCGCTCCTTCGACGAGGTCAACGAGTTCCAGTCGTCCATCCGCACCGTACGCGGGCTCGACACCGTCCACGTCAGGGTCGACGCGGGCGAGCTCGCCGGACCGGCCGCCGACGCGCTGTGCGGCCGTATCGCGGAGGAGTTCAAGCGCGAGATCGGCATCCGTCCCGTGGTGGAGCTCGCCCCCGCCGGCAGCCTGCCCCGATCACAATGGAAGGCGGCACGACTCCATGACGAACGTGTCCTCGTCTCTCACGGCTGAGCAGGAGCTCCACCTCATCGAGAGCTACCGCACCCTGACGCACCTCGCGGACACCGTCCAGGTGCCCGCGGTCCTCGCCTCGGTACGGGCCTGCCTGGCCGAACTGCGCCTGGCCCTCGACGGCCAGGCCGTCGACTTCGACTACTACCGCGAGCCCACCCGCGTCCTCGTGGCCTGACGGCGCCTCGGAGTGGAGCCGTGCTCCCGCTCAGCGTGGCGCGGGAGCACGGGTCGGTGGGGCGGTCAGCCGTCGCCCCCGGGCGGGGGTGTGACCGGGCTCGGTCAGGCGAAGGTGTTGGCGTAGAGCCGCGCCTTCGGGTCCTCGGTCGTGCAGTGGCCGGCCGTGTCGTACGAGGTGGTGGCGGAGTCCAGCCGGCCGCCCCCGTTGAAGTCGGCCACGGCGATACGGGCCGTGGACTCGGTGCCGACCTGCTGTTCGACGAGCACGTTCCCCTGGGCGTCCAGCTCGTAGGAGAAGACGCCCTGCGCCGGGGCGGGGCCCCGCACGCCGATCAGGAACCCGTCGTCCCCGTCGTTGTCGAAGTCCGCCACGACCACGTGGTGCCCGACGGCGTCGTACTCGGCGCTGGGCCGCGGGAAGACCTTCAGCCGGGTGCGGCGCCACGGCTTGGCGAAGGGTGAGGCCGTGCCGTTCGGCCGCACGCAGGCGGCGATGGTGTTCCCGACCGCGAGGTTTCCGCTGCCGCGGAACCAGCGGTCCAGCCCCTGGGACTTCCGGGACGGCACGCCCGTGCCGATCGTGCAGTGCTGCCAGGGGCTTTCGGGGGCCGGCCCGGGTCCGGGGCCCAGCCGGCTGATCCCCTCGCCGGAGGCGAGCAGGAACGACTCCCGGTCCGGTCGCGGGGTGCCAGGGGAGCGGTCCTCCACCACGCCGTGCACGACGGTGAAGTGGCTGGTGTCCACGGCGCGGCCCGTCCACCCCTGCGCGCTCGTCACATCGTCCGGAAGGTCGTAGACCATCACGTGCACGGGGGAGTTGACGCCCGTCTCCCCACCCTGCGGCCCGACCACCGGGAATGCGGCGAGCTGGACGCGCCGGTCCGTGGTCCGGACGCGCGGCTCGTCCGGGCACGGGGACACCTGCCCGGCAGGCATGCCGGCGCGCGGGCACGCCGGGCGCCGACGGCGCGACTGGCGGGAGCGTCAGCGGACTCGTATGTCCGGCGCTCCCGAGAGGCGGCCACGCGGACTGGCTGTCCACGGGCCACCGGGCCGGCGGGCGGCGACGTCCGCACCCTCCAGAGTCATGCCTGCCGCCCTCCCCGGGGTGGCGGCCCATCTCGAGCGATCGTCACCCAGGGGGAGTTGACGACAGCCGTACGTAGCGGTGGCGGATGTTGTGCGCCCCGGCGCTGTCCCGGGGGAACACGGTGAGAGGCGGGATCAGAGCTCGGGTTCGCGGTGGAAGTAGGTCACCGCCCGTTCACCGCGGACCCCGAGGTCCCGGCGCAGGGCGTCGGGGTCGAGGAGCTGAGCCGTGTCGACGGCGACGAGGGCCTGTGCGCACCCGCGCTGGCGCAGTTCCGTGAGGGCCGCCGCCACCAGGGCGAGACCCACGCCGATCCCGCGCAGGGCGGGGGCGACGGCGGCCTCCAGGACGCGGCCCCGGTCGCGCGCCGCGTGCGCCAGGACGTGACCGGCGGGGTGTCCGGCGACCTCCAGGAGCAGCGCGAAACCGGAGAACTCGCCCAGCCGCCGGATCCGGGCCCGGAAGAGGGCGGGGTCGTACGTCTTGGGGACGCGGGAACGGCTGCGCAGGTGCAGGCCGTGCAGCACCTCGGCGTCCTGGTCCGGCACGGCCGGCCGGATGTGCCCGGCCGGGGGCAGGGCCGCCGGCGGCGCCCCGTGCGACAGGTCGACGTCGTACTGGGTGAGCGTGGCACCGCGTACGAAGCCGGTCTCCTCCAGGACGCGGGGCAGCACCGGGTCGCCTTCGAGGATCCCGCCGACGTCCAGGCCCAGCGGGGTGCCCCCGGCCAGTCCGAGCGTGTCCGTGCGGTCCAGCAGGTGCAGGATCAGGAAGCGGGCCGCCGGGGCGCTGCGCGGGCCCGGCGGGACCGTGAGCGCCGCCTCGGCGGCGGCGCCGCCGCCCAGGGCCAACGACGCCCAGGCCAGCAGTTCGTCGCCGGGGCCGGTCAGGCACCAGCTGTTGTCCGCGTAGTGGGGGTGCGAGAGCGTCAGCAGGATGTCCTCGTGGGTGCACGCGGCCGTGCCCGTGCTGCCTTCCTCGTACGCCCTGACCAGTCGCACCAGCGTGTCCACGGAGACGTCCGCGGAGCGTCTGAGGACGAATTCTCCCGGCACGGTCATGGAAATTCGTGCCCCTTCCTGGGGGATCGATCGTGGGTCGGCGGGTCATCGCCCGGGGCGGTCGGCAACGAATGGACGGCGCGGACGGGAGGGCCGGGGGCGCGGCGGCGCCCCTTCCTGGTCGCGGAGTCGGCGGAAACGGGATCGCCGGACACACCGTGGGCCGTACGGAGCCGTCAGCGTCTGCGTCGTCCGGTGCGGGCGGGCAGCGATCCGGTGGAGATCCGGACCGTGCCGGGCGCTCGTCCGGGTAAGGCGCCGGGGCAGAGGCACGAACGCCGCGCGGGGGCGGCCGGGACTCGGCACGAGGCGCCGGTACGGCGTCCGTCGAACGCCATGGCACCTCACCGCCCTTCGCTCCGGCCAATGCCCTTCGGCGTAGTCGGATGCTACTTGGCGAAGTGGTTCCGGATGTTCTTCCAGATTGCTCTCTGCCTCCGTGACGTGCGGGAATTGTCCCCGTCTGCCGAGCGAGCGCCGTTCGGAGGCGCCGTGTCCGCCGTGGCGGGGGCGCCCGCCCGGTGAAGAAACGATTTGCTCGGACACCCTCGCGGGCACCGGGCCGCCGGCCCGCCTACCGCGGTTCACGCCGGACCGGACCGGCCGCGCCGGGGGCGACGTCCCCGGCGAACACACCGTGCGGGTCGACGCGGGCCCGCACCCGGCCGACGGCGGCCGCGCGGTCCTGGTCGAGGTGGAGCTGCGGACGCCCGTACCCCTCGACCAGGGACGGCACGGTGCTCCCCGTGTCCCAGGGGGCGAGCGCCTCCCGCACGGTGGCGCAGTGGTCGTGCAGGGCCTGGACGGTGACCGGTCCGAAGGGCGGGCCCGACCCCATGTACGCGTAGGCCGCGTCCACCTCGGACAGCGCGCCGCCCTCCGGGCGGGCCTCGGCGAACGCCCCGCCGAGCTGGCGCAGCGTGGCCACGGCCAGCGGGGAGCCCGACCCTTCGCCGACGGCGCCCAGGAAGGCCGCGGCGCCGGCGTCGTCCAGCTCGCGCAGCAGCAGGTGGTCGCCGATGAAGGGGACCGGTTCCGCCGGGTCCATGTGGGCGTCCAGCACCCCGGCGGGTCCGGTCGGCGCCCAGGTGTCCAGCAGCGGCTCGGCGACCTCGCGCAGCGGGCCGAGGAGCCCCGCCGCCGTCTCGTGGGCCGTCGCGGTGTCCTCCTCGCGGCGCGCGAGGACGGCGCCGTCGACGCAGAGCACCGGGCCGGCGGCGAGCTGCGGCGGGACGCCGGGGACCGGGGGCAGGTTCATGAGGCGCAGGGACGTGGTGGCCTCGCGCGGCGCGCGGCGCATCCACGCCCGCCAGCGGTCCAGCAGCGGCCGGGCGTGGGCGGCGGACCAGTAGCTCGCGCCGGTGACGACCCGCGCGACGGGGAAGAGGCCGATCTCGACGCCGGTGACGACACCGAACCCGCCGCCTCCGCCGCGCAGCGCCCAGAACAGCTCGGGTTCGTTCTCGGCGTCGGCGCGCACCGACTCCCCGTCGGCGGTGACCAGTTCGACGGCGCGGACGGTGTTGACGGCGAGTCCCGTACTACGGCCGTAGAAGCTGACGCCGCCGCCGAGCAGGTAGCCGACGACACCGACGCCCTCGGCCGAGCCGTGCGCGGCGGCGAGCCCGTACGGGGCCGCCGCGCGGACGACCTCGCCCCAGGTGGTGCCGGCCGGGACGCGGGCGGTGCGGCGGACGGGGTCGATCTCGACGCCGCCCTCGAGTTCGGTGCGGATGAGCAGGGCGCCGTCGGCGGGCCGCACGGCGCCGGAGGCGTGCCCGGTGCTGTGCACGCGCACCGGCAGGGCGGCCCGGACCGCGGTGCGCACGGCGGCCCGTACCTGACCGGGGGTGCGCGCGGTGACGGCGGCGGCCGGGCGGGGCGGGGCGGCGAGGTTGAACGCGGCGGTGGCCCGCTCGTACTCCGGGCTCCCGGGCCGGGCGAGGTCCGCCTCCCGGACGTCGGAGAGGGACATGGACGAATTCCTTCCGTAGCGGGCTTCCGTAGCGGCGGCCGGGCGGGGCCGACGGGCCGTCAGGCCTCTTTGACGGCGGTGAGGAACACGAAGGTGCCCGGCCCGCTCTCCTCGCGGACCGTCAGGCCCGCCTCGGTCAGCCAGCGCCTGAGGTCCTCCGGTTCGAACAGCCGCAGTCCGCCCTCGTGCTGCGGGAAGCGGTGGGCCGACTGGAAGTAGCGGTAGACGGGGTCCTCGGAACGGCGGAACGTCATCGCGGTGAAGGTGCCGCCGGGCCGCAGGATCCGGCCGGCCTCGGCGATGGCGGCCGGCGCCTCGTCGTAGAAGGCCTGCAGGGCGTTCCAGCACACGACCGCACCGACGGAGGCGTCGGCGAAGGGCAGGTCGGCGGCGCCGGCCAGCACGGCGGGCACGTCGGGCAGCCGGCCGCGCAGCACGTTGAGCATGGGCAGCGAGCTGTCGACCGCGACGAGGCGGTCGGCGCCGACGGCCTCGGCGATCACGGTGGTCCACCGGCCGGCCCCGGCGGCGAGGTCGACGACGGGGCCGTCGACGGGCGTCACGTGCTCGGCGATGTAGCGGTCCTCGTCGTCGGGGGTGACGTCGCCGCCCCAGTTGGAGCCGGCGACCCGGAGGAACGAGGGGCGGGCCACGGCCTCGTAGAACAGGCCCATGCTGGGCACCTGGGACAGCTTCTCCAGGAAGTCGTCCACGCCCGCCTCCTCGCCGACGGGGGCGGTCAGGTCGAGGATGCCGCCCGCGGCCGGATAGTCCGCGGCGCAGCCGGTGCAGGTGAAGCGCCCGTCGCCCGGCTCGAGTTCCTTGTGGCAGGCGGGGCAGCGCAGCGCGGCGGTGTGCGCGGCGATCAGTTCGGGTCCCGCGGCGGGGGCGGTGGCGCGGGCCCGGTCGGGGACGGCGGCGGCCGGGGCGTCGGCCGGGTCGCCGTGGCACACCGCCCAGTAGGCGCGGGCCCCGGTGCAGCCGAGGACCGTGCGGGTGTCGTTGTCCCAGGCGGCCAGGAGCTGCTGCGGGCTCAGGGCCTTCACCCAGCTCTGGTCGAAGGCGACCTCGTCCTCGTTGAGGGTCCACACGGACGGCGAGGGCCACACCCGGCCCAGTCCGGGCCGGCCGGGGTCGAGTTCGCTCAGGGCGCGGTCGAGGCGGGATAGGTCGGCCGGGTCCAGTTCCAGACCGGAGACGGCGGCCAGGATCCGGTCCCGGTCGGCCGGGAAGTGCGACAGCAGGTAGAGCAGGGCGAGGGTCAGCGGGGTGCCGATGCCCTCGGTGCGCAGCAGCCCCAGGTACGTGTCCAGGTGGACGCGGACCGCGCGGGCCACCGGCCCGGCGGCGGTGGGGTGTTCGGACTCGGCGAGCAGACCGAGCAGGATCGCCAGGTGCCCGCGGCGCCCGTCGCCGGCCCGTTCGAGGGCGGCGGCCAGGGCGGGTACGGCGTCGAGGGCCGACGCGGTGGGTTCGCCGTCGTCCCACACCGCCTCGACCAGCGTGCGGTAGTGGTGCTCCGCCTGTTCCGGCGCGGCGTTCACGAAGGCGTCGATCAGGGCGTCGGTGGCGTGGGCGGTGGCTGCGTTCACGGGGCGTCCTTCCTGCATCGGTGCGGCGTCACCGGCATCACCCGGCTCCCTGCGTGACCGGCGCGCCGACCTGCGCGCTCACCTGCGCGCTGACCTGCGACGAAAGGGCCGGTCGTGGGGATGCTGCCAGTGCCGCCCGCGCCGCCGCATCTTCTGGACTGCCCTCCTTCCGGCGCCCGCGAGGCCACCGGGCCGCGCCCGCGGAACACCGGTGGCCACGGAGCAATCGACAAGATGCGGGGCCGTTCCGCGGCGGCGCACGATACGGCTGGACGCACGTGTTTCGGGATCCGTCCCACCGGGCGAGCCCTGTGACCTCCTTCAGTGAGCCGCGGCCTTCACGCGCGGACCGACTCTCCTCGGAGCGCTTCATGCATCCCTTCCGTATCGACATCCCGCAGGACCAGCTCGACGACCTGCGCCGACGGCTGGAGGCGACCCGCTGGCCCGACGAACTGCCCGGTGTCGGCTGGAGCCGCGGGGTGCCGCTCGGTTATCTGAAGGAGCTCGCCGAGTACTGGCGCACGTCGTTCGACTGGCGTGCGGCCGAGGCCCGCCTGAACGCGCACCCGCAGTTCGTCACCGAGATCGACGGCGCCCCCGTGCACTTCCTGCACATCACCTCGCCCGAGCCGGACGCGACGCCGCTACTGCTCACGCACGGCTGGCCGGGTTCCGTCGCCGAGTTCCTCGACGTGATCGGCCCGCTGTCCGACCCGAGGTCCCACGGCGGCGACCCGGCGCAGGCGTTCCACCTGGTCATCCCGTCGATACCGGGCTACGGGTTCTCCCGTCCGCTGCCGGAGAAGGGCTGGGACACGGGCCGTATCGCCCGCGCCTGGGCCACGCTGATGGAGCGTCTGGGGTACGACCGCTATCTGGCGCAGGGCGGTGACGCCGGCGCGGTGATCTCCCTGGAGCTCGGGCGGATCGACCCCGAGCACGTCATCGGCGTTCACGTGAACATGCTGATGACCTTCCCCTCGGGCGATCCGGCCGAGCTCGCCGGGCTCGGCCCGGCCGACCAGGCCCGCCTGGGCAAGCTGGCCCGCTTCGACGCGGAGCTGTCGGGCTACATGAAGGTCCAGCAGACCCGCCCGCAGACGCTGGCCTACGCGCTGACCGACTCGCCGGTGGGCCAGCTCGCCTGGATCGTGGAGAGGTTCCTGGACTGGACCTCGGCCGAGCGGCGGCCCGAGGAGGCGGTCGACCGCGACCTGCTGCTGACCGTCGTGTCGATCTACTGGCTGACGGCCACGGCCGGTTCGTCGGCCCAGTTCTACTTCGAGGGCGCCGAGGGAGTACGGGCCGCCGCCGCGGGCGCGGTCCCGCCGCCGCTGACGGTGCCGGTGGGCGTCGCCGTCTTCCCCGACGACATCTTCGTGCCCATCCGCAGCCTCGCCGAGCGCGACCTGCCCCACCTCATGCACTGGACCGAGTTCGAACACGGCGGGCACTTCGCCGCGATGGAGCAGCCGGCCGCCCTGACCGGCGACATCCGCGCCTTCGCCCGCTCCCTCACCTCCGCCACCGCCGCCGCCTGAGCCGACATCCGTTCAGACAGAGAAGAGGCCGTACATGACCACCCCGACCGTGATCGACGTCTGGCTGGGCGACCTGACCTTCCCCGGCTACATGGACCGGCTGCACCGGCTGGGCGCCGAGTTCGAGAAGGCCCACCCCGAGTACCGGATCAACATCGAGGGCCGGGACTTCCGCAACCTGTCGAAGGAGATCGCCGAGGCCGCCGAGGCGGGCCGCCCGCCGGCGATCGGCGAGTTCTACTTCGCCGTCACCCAGGCCGCGTACGACATGCGCGGGCGTGACGGCAAGCCGCTGTTCACCTCGGTGCAGCAGGCGATCGCCGGGCGCACCGAGATCCTCGGCGAGCCGGTCGTCGTCGACGACCTCCTGCCGGCCGTGCGCGAGCACTACTCCCGCGACGGCGACCTGGTCTCGATGCCCGCCGTGGTGACGGCGATGCTGATCTACGGCAACCAGGACCTGCTGCGCGCCGCCGGCGTCGAGCGGCTGCCCACCACCTGGGAGGAGCTGGAGGCGGCCTGCCAGGCGGTCGCCGCGCTCCCGGACGGCCCGAGCCACGCGGTGACCTGGGCCAACCACGGCCTGTTCTTCCAGCAGGCGCTCGCCGTCCAGGGCGGACACCTCGCCGACCACGACAACGGCCGCTCGGGCCGGGCCTCCCGCCTGGACCTGGCGTCCAAGGAGATGCTCACCTTCGTCGAGTACTGGCAGCGGCTGCACCAGGAGGGCCACTACCTGTACACCGGCAAGATCCCGGACTGGGAGGGCAACCTCAAGGCGTTCGCCGACCAGGACGTGGCGCTGCGCATCACCTCGTCCAACGACCTCAACTACATGGCCCAGGCGGCCGAGCACGCCGGGTTCGGCATGACGGTCGGCCGCTTCCCCGGCCGGGCGGGCGAGCCGTACGGCGGGAACATCATCGCCGGCACCTCGCTGTGGCTGACCGCCGGTCTCGACGAGGTGACGCAGGACGGCGCGCTGGCGTTCATGCAGTTCCTGAACAACCCGCGCAACGCGGCGGACCGTCACATCGCGAGCAGCTTCGTGCCGGTGACCCGCTCCTCGTACCGGCTGCTGGAGGACGAGGGCTGGTTCGAGGCGAACCCCTACCACCGGCTGGCCAGCGCCCAGCTCGGCAGCCACCCCGAGGGCGAGGGCGAGGGCGTGCCGCCGTGCCGGGGCGCGCTGTTCGGCGACTTCGCCGGCGCGCAGGACGTGATGACCCGCGCGATGGGCGACGTACTTCTGCACGGCGCGGACCCGGCCTCCCGCTTCGCCGAGGCGACCTCGGAGGCCCAGTCGCTGCTCGACGCCTACGAGCGCGACCGCGTCGACAACGGCGTGCGCAGCCCCGAGAGCCTGCGCGTGGAGTACTTCACCGGAGCCGAGGCCTACACGGGCGCACAGCTGGAGAACGCGGTGCGCGGCAGCAACGGCTGACACCGGACACGCTCGTAGGGGCGCCCCCTCGTCCGGGGGCGCCCCTTCCGCATCCGCTCGCCCGGGGAGTCCGGGCGTCTGGGCCTACCATCGGAGTACAGCGGCAAACGCACTGGGGTGATCGTGAGCAACTGGGCCGGCCTGACGAACGGCAAGCGCATCACACACCTACGGGGCTCCGATCTGACGCAGCAGGGGCTCGCGGATGCGGCAGGGGTCTCCCTCGCCTTGGTGCAGAAAGCCGAGCAGGACCGCGGAGAGTTGTCGGTGGGTTCGCTGCTCAAATTCGCCCACGCGCTGAACACGGACGTATCCGTGATCCTGGGGCAGCAGGCGCCGCGCCGGGGCATGGACCAGGGCGACCGCGCCGCCCTGCGCCGACTGTCCGACGCCGTGCACGAGAGCGCCCTCGGTGAGTGGGAAGGCATCGAGACCCGAGCACCAACGCCTCACCTGGGCGTGACCGCGGGCTGACGGTGGTCAGGCCTCGCTCATTTGCCCGATCTTCCCGATGGTGCCGAGTGGCGAGGCGGTGTCGGCGAGTTGCTGTTGCGTCAGCATGCCGGTCAGTCGCGGACGATGTCGGTGAGCTGGGTGAGGCTGTCGATCTGCCAGTCCGCGACCGCCCGGACGTCGCTTGCGTCCGCCCACAGGTGTCCCCACGGGCCGCGGCGAATATGTGCCGTCCGCAGCCCCGCCGCCTTCGCGGGGAACACGTCGTTGGCCGGATGGTCACCGACGTACACGGTCGCGCCCGGGAGCGCCTGTGCGACCTCGATGACCCGCTGGAAGAAAGCGGGGTCGGGCTTCGCAACACCCCATTCCCCCGATGTGACGATCAAGTCCGCCGGGAGGTCCAGGCCCCGCAGCAGCCGCCCCGCACGTGGAGTCTGGTTCCCGGCGATGACCACTCGAACGCCCAGCCGGCGCAGTTCGGACAACGCCGGGCGGACGTCGGCGTACAGGTCGCTCTCGTCCAGGTACTCCCCGCGGCCGGCGGCTTCACGGGCCCGGTACTCGGCGGCGATGTCGATCCCCGGTCGCACCAGACGAAGGGCTTCGGCATTGTCCTTGCCCTGGGCGACCACGGCACCAACGAGCGCGGACAGGGTGTGGCGGGGAATCTCCAGCCAGTCGGCCCACGACGACCAGTAGCGGTCGTCCCGGGTGATTGTCTCGCCGACGTCGAACACGATGGTCTCCATCACGTCCGGAGCCTGGCCAGGCGGGGAAGGATGTCACTTGGTCAGTGTGAGTTCGGCCCGGTCCAGCACCGGGCGGGCGGCGTCCGGGCGGCGGGAGAGCACCGCCGCCGGCAGCGACAGCAGTACGGCCGTCATCACCGCGGCGATGAACCAGCCGGAGGCGTCCCGCTCGGCGGCGAACGTGGCCGACACCGGCATGACGGCTCCGAGCACCGCACTCGTCACGGCGTTGGGCAGCCCGATCCCCAGGGCGCGCACCTGCGGCGGGAAGATCTCCGTCAGGAGCTTGGGCAGCACCGTGGTCGCGGACGTCAGATAGAGCACGCCGGAGCCGTAGGCGAGCAGCAGACTGGTGAAGGTGCCCCGCATGGTCAGGTACGACCAGGAGCCCGCCACCGCGAACACCACGCTCGCCCCGGCGAGGAAGCGGGCGGCCCCGATCCGGTCGGCGAGCAGACCGAGCGGGACGTTGATCACCATGAGGAACGCGGTGGTGGTCACGGCGACCCACATCATCGTGCCGGGATCCTCGGCCATCCGCCCGCCCAGCGCGGGAACGACCGCGGTCCAGGTACCGCCGACGGTGCCCGTACCGGCCACGAACAGCACGGTGAGCAGGACCTGGCGCCGGTGGGCGCCCAGGACCCGGCGCACCGAGCCGCGGCCCGCCCGGCTGCTCACCTCGCGGCGGAACACGTCGGTCTCGGCCAGCCGGGAGCGCAGCACCAGCAGCACCAGACCGAGGACGCCGCCGACCAGGAACGGCACCCGCCACCCCCACGCCGCCATGGCCTCGGAACCGATCGCGGCGGTCAGCGCGCCGCCCAGCAGGGAGGCGGTGAACGCGCCGGCGCAGGTGGTCAGCGAGAACAGGCTGCCGTACGTGCACTTGCGCCGCTCCGGCGCGACCTCCATCAGATAGGTGGCCGCGGCCGGCCACTCGCCGCCGTGCGAGATGCCCTGAGCGGTCCGCGCGAGGAGCAGCACGAGCGGCGCGAGCAGTCCGATCTGCTCGTACGTCGGGGTGATCCCGATGAGGAACGAGCCGCCCGCCATGAGGGAGATGGCCAGCATCAGCGCCGGCTTCCTGCCGCGCCGGTCGGCGAACCGGCCCAGCAGCAGGCCGCCGAGCGGCCGCATCAGGACACCGGCGCCGAGGACCGCGAACACTCCCAGTACGGAGGTCAGGGCGTTGTCGGAGGGGAAGAACCGGGTGGCGAACAGCGGCGCGAACAGCCC
This sequence comes from Streptomyces sp. NPDC053426, assembly GCF_055585405.1. NCBI lineage: Bacteria > Bacillati > Actinomycetota > Actinomycetes > Kitasatosporales > Streptomycetaceae > Streptomyces > Streptomyces sp. NPDC053426. The sequence goes on from NZ_JBVJKE010000017.1 coordinate 47,319, forward strand.
GTACGCCAGCCAGTCGAAGGACTCGATGAAATTGCCGACGACCGTCGCGGCGACCGAGCGCCGGTGGGCCTTCCCGTGCGCGGGCACGGACGCGGGCATGGATGCGGGCATGGTGCTCCGTAAGTTGTCGGGCGGCGCTGGGCAGGGGGCCTCGGCCGCCGCCGTCCGGGGCGACCGGCCGGTGCCCATCGTGGAAAGCGGGACGGGTTCCGGCCAACTCCGAGCGTGCGCACCTTCGACGACCGCCCGCCGCGGGCCCTTGAGGGGTGCGCACCCTCGGAGTTGGCCGCCCTCCGGCCCGCTGACGACGATGGCACCGACCGAGCCCGCCCCAGTGAAGGGTGCTCCGATGGCGCACATCACGCTCGACAACGACCTGCCCGGTATCAGCGGCCTGATGGCCCAGCGTCCCGACACCGGTGCCCCGCTGAACCAGCTCGCGGAGACGCTGCTGCGCAGCGGCGACTCTCCGCTGACCCGTGGCGAGCGCGAGCTGATCGCCGCCTACGTCTCGCACCTCAACAGCACGCCGTTCTGCGCCCGTTCCCACAGCGCGTTCGCCGCCGCCCAGCTGGAGGGCGGTGCCGATGTGGTGGGGGCGGTCCTCGCCGACCCGGAGGGCGCCCCGGTCCCCGCACTGCTGAAGAGTTTGCTGCGGGTCGCCGCCGAGGTGCAGGCGCACGCCCGTCCCGTCTCCGACGAGACGGTCCGCGCCGCCCGCGCCGAGGGCGCCACCGACGCCCACCTGCACGACACGGTGCTGATCGCGGCGGCCTTCTGCATGTACAACCGCTACGTCAGCGGCCTGGCCACCGACGCGCCCTCCGAACCGGCCTACTACGACGTCACGGCGGACTTCATCGTCCGGTACGGCTACGGAGCCGCGGCCTGACCTTCCGCGGCGCGCGCCGCCACCCGAGGAGGACTCACATGGACTGGTCCCCGGCCGGTGTCCCCGGCCAGTACGGCAGAACGGCCCTGGTCACCGGCGGCAGCGGCGGCCTCGGCCTGGAGGTGGCCCGAGCACTCGCCGAACGCGGTGCGCACGTCGTCCTGGCCTGCCGCAGCACCGCACGCGGCCGGGCGGCCGCGGCCCGCATCGGAGGGAGCACCGAGGTCGTCCGTCTCGACCTCGCCTCCCTGGACTCGGTACGCCGGGCCGCGGACGGGATACGGCGCCGGCACCGGCGGCTCGACCTGCTGGTGAACAACGCGGGGGTGATGTTCCCCTCCCGCCCGCGCACCGAGGACGGCTTCGAGCCCCACTTCGGCGTCAACCACCTGGGGCACTTCGCCCTGACCGGACTGCTGCTGGACCTGATGCACGGGGTTCCCGGCTCCCGCGTGGTGACGGTGGCCAGCCTCGCCCACCGGGCCGGCCGGGGCGCCATGGACGGACCACGGGCCCGTGACGGCGCCGGCCACCGCTCGCTGAGCGCCTACGGCCGGTCGAAGCTGGCGAATCTGATGTTCGCCCGGGAGTTGCAGCGGCGGCTGGCCGGCAGCGGAGCCGAGACCCTCTCCGTCGCCGCGCATCCGGGCCTGTCGGCGACCGCCCTGTGGCAGGGGGAGGCACCCGCGTGGCTGCGCCCGGTGAGCGGGGTCGCGCTGCGGCTGCTGGCCCAGCCGCCCGAGCGGGCGATGCTGCCGGTGCTGCGCGCCGCCACCGACCCCCACCTGCCGGGAGGGGCCTATCTCGGACCCGGCGAACGGTTCGAGAGCCGGGGCGCGCCGGCTCCCGCCTCCTCCAGCCGCGCGTCGCGCGACGCCTCGGCGCGGTTTTGTCTGTGGGAACTGTCGGAGGCGCTGACCGGCGTGCGCTACGGCCTCGCGCCGGCGCGCACCGCGGCCGGCGGCTCCCCGACGACGGCCGGACGATGAGCACGCCGGCCGGCACCCGCCTCGACGACGGCCCCGACGGGCCCTTCCGGCGGGCCGCCGCATGGGCGTGGGCCTGGCGCAGCTTCGACATCGGGCTGCCGGATCCCGAGGAGCTGCCGGGGGCCAAGGAGTTTCAGGGGACCGTGGGGTTTCCGAGGTCCGGGGGGTTTCCGGATGCGGAAGGTCCGTCGGGAACCGGGAGACCGCCGGACGCGAAAGGCGTGCCGGAGACCGGGAGACCGCCGAGGGCACCTGTCGTCCCGCGGCCCGCTTCCCCGGACACACCGGCGCCGCCCGCCCCCGTATCTCCCGCCGTCGCCGCGCCGGAGGTCCAGTCCTGCCCCGTACGGCGCCGGCCCCGTCCCGCCCCGCGCCGGCACGGCCACCGTCTCGGTACCGACCCGCGGAGATGAAGCGGCCCTCCACCCCCGCCACCGCGTCCCGGAGGGGGGAGGCAGTGGCGGGCCGGCGTCAGTGAGCCGACCCGCGTCCCGGAAGGCGGCCGATGCGGGTCCCGGTGTCAGGAGAAGAGTCCGGGCTCGTTCCTGACGGTCATGTCCTCGACTTCCCGCGGACCGTGGCGAGCCGGGCGTTCCGGCTGTTGTGCCCGTGAGGTCACGGGCCCCGCTTCGGCCTGGGCGTCTTCCGAGGCGCTTCGTGCGGCCCGCGGATTCCGCATCCGGACTCAGCACGCAGGGAGATGCGGCCGCGGCAGGCCCCGGAGGACGGTGGCGGGTGGGCCCGAAGGCACGCGGTACACGCGGCACACGGGCGCCACCGCACCCACACCCACACGCGCACGGCCCATGACGAGGGGAAGTAACAGGCACATGACTGCAGGCGGTGCTCCCAAAGCCGGGCGGAAGGAGTGGATCGGGCTGGGCATCCTCGCTCTGCCGACCCTCCTCGTGGCCCTCGACGTCTTCGTACTGCTCCTGGCGCTGCCGCACCTGAGCGCGGATCTCGGCGCCGACTCCAACCAGCAGCTGTGGATCATGGACATCTACGGCTTCATGGTCGCCGGTTTCCTGGTCACCATGGGCACCCTCGGTGACCGCATCGGCCGCCGCAAGCTGCTGCTGATCGGCTCGGCCGCGTTCGGTGCCGCGTCCCTGATGGCGGCCTTCGCCACCAGTCCGGGCATGCTCATCGCCGCACGCGTGCTCCTGGGCATCGCCGGCGCCAGCCTGACGCCGTCCACCCTGGCCCTCATCACCACCATGTTCCAGGACGCCAAACAGCGCACGGTCGCCATCAGCCTGTGGGCGAGCTGCTTCACCATCGGCGCGATCGTCGGCCCGCTGCTCGGCGGCGTGATGCTGGAGTACTTCTGGTGGGGTTCGCTGTTCCTGATCGGCGTCCCGGTGATGGTGCTCACCCTGGTCGTCGGCCCGCGTGTCCTGCCCGAGTTCAAGAACCCCGAGGCCGGCCGCCTGGACCCGGCGAGCGTCCTGCTGAGCCTGGGCGGCACCGTCCCGGTCATCTTCGGCATCAAGGAACTCGCCCGCGACGGCTGGGAGGCCCTGCCCGTCGTCGTGCTGGTCGCCGGGCTCGTCATCGGCGTGCTGTTCGTCCAGCGCCAGCGCCGGCTGAGCAGCCCGCTCCTCGACGTCACCCTGTTCGCCCACGGCCGGTTCACCGCCGCGCTGCTCAGCCTGCTCGCCTACAGCCTCATCGGCGGTACGGTCATGCTCTTCATGACCCAGTACTTCCAGGCCGCCCAGGGCATGTCCCCGTTCGAGGCGGGCCTGGGCATGCTGCCCGGCATGGCCGCGGCCACCGTCTCCTTCGCGGTGTGCCCGATCATCGCCCGCAAGGTCCGTCCCGCGTACGTCATCGGCGCGGGCATCGCGGGCGTGACCGCCGTCCTGCTCACCTTCACCCAGCTCGACGCCGGTTCCGGTACGCCCGTGCTGATCGCCGGGTTCGCCGTGTTCTCCTTCTGCGGCGCCCCGATCGTGGCGCTGGGCACGAACATGGTGGTGGGCACCGTCCCCGCGGAGAAGGCCGGTTCGGCCGGGGCCCTGTCCCAGATGAGCAACGAGTTCGGGGCCGCCCTCGGTGTGGCGACCCTGGGCACCGCGGGCCTGGCCGTCTACCGCAGCGAGATCGCCGACACCGTCCCGGCGGGCGTGCCCGCGGGCGCCGCCGACGCCGCCCGCGACAGCGTCGCCGGTGCCGCGGCCGCCACCGAGGGGTTGTCCGGACCGCTCGCCGAGACGCTGATGGAGCCCGTGCGCGTGGCCTTCACCAGCGGCCTGCACACGGTGGCCGGGGTCGGCGCGGCCCTCATCGCCGTCGCCGGAGCCTTCTTCGTCGTCCTGATGCGGCACATCCCGCCGGTCGGCCAGGAGGAGGCCCCGCCGGAGCCCGAAGCCGGAACCGAGAACGAGAGCAAGAACGAGAGCAAGAACGAGAACGAGAGCGAGACCGCGGGGGAGCCGGCGCCGAAGGTGGCGGCGGTCTGAACCTCCCCGGAGCCGGAGCCGGAGCACCGGCCCCGCACACGCGCCGGCCCCGCCCCGGAATGTCCGGGGCGGGGCCGGCGCGTGTGCGTCAGGCGTCGAAACTGCCGCGTGCGCTCTCGATGTGAGCGAGGTGCTGGTGGGTCCAGCCGCAGATGGCGTCGACCGCGGTGCGCAGGGCCCGGCCCGGCTCGGTGAGGGTGTACTCGACCCGCGGCGGCACGGTGGGGTGCACCTTCCGGTCGACCAGGCCGTTGCGCTCCAGCATGCGCAGGTTCTGGGTGAGCATCTTGTGGCTGATGCCCTCGACCTCGTTCCGCACCTCGTTGAAGCGCAGGGTGCGCTCGCCGAGCGCCTCGATGATCAGGAGCGCCCACTTGTTGGCGACGTCCGAGAAGATCTCCCGCGCCAGGGAGTCCGCGCGCCGCAGGTCGGCGTCCTCGGGCAGGCCCTTGAGCAGTTGTTTGGTCACCATGAGGTTCCCCAGTCACCGAAAAGTGCGTTCTTCCAGGTCAGCCCTCACTCTCCTACAGTTCCCGAGTAACCACAAGAGAGCAGATCGGAAGGGCGAGCTCCATGACCACCCTTGATGTCTTCAGCTACGACGTGCCGGCCGAGAGCGACTTCGGCTACGCACAGGCGATCAGGTCCGGCGAGCTGGTCCACGTCTCCGGCCAGCTCGCGTTCGACGACGCGGGCGAGTTCCTCCACGCGGGCGACTTCGCCGCCCAGCTCGGGCGGACCCACGCCAACATGGACAAGGTCCTGGACCACTACGGCGCCACCCGGAACCAGATCGTCTCGCAGACCCTGTACGTGGTGGACCTGCGGCGGAACGCCACGGCGACGGCGGAGGGCAACCTGGCGTACTTCGGCGACCACCGCCCGGCCAGCACGGTCGTGGGCGTCACCGAACTGACCCTGCCCGGCCAGCTCGTCGAGATCGCCTTCGTCGTCGACACGAAGCTGCCCGTCTGAGGAGCCGCCGGCGGGAGCGCGGGCGAGGGGGCGGCGGGTGCGCGTGGACTGATTATGATCTTGGTCATGTCTGTGCAGAGTTCTGACAAGGCCCTTTCCCGCAAGCAGCGGCTCCAGGAGAAGCAGCGCCGCCAGTTGGCGGTGGTCGACACCGTGGACAAGGCCGAGGCGAAGGTCCGCAAGGCAGAGGTGGAACTGGCCGGGGCGGTCGCCGAGGCCGTGCAGGTGTTCGGGGACGAGCAGTCCGCGTCCGAGGGGCTCGACATGCCGGTCGAAGCGATCCGGCGCTTCCTCGGCATGGCGCGGGAGGAAACGGCCGGCTCCGGCGAGGCCGCCGGAGCGCCCTGAGCGCGGCCCGCCGCGTGCGTGGCCCCGGTCGGCCCGGAGGACGACGGGCCGGGTACGCGCCCCGCGCACCCGGCCCGTTCGCACACCGCCGGTGCCTCAGTGCGCCCAGGGGGCCATCGGGTACCAGATCAGATCGCGGCGGGCCAGGATCCGCAGGTCCCAGTACAGGAGCATGAAGACGCCGGCGGCGATGAACGCCGCCGCCATCAGCGCCGAGGCGCGGCTCGGCCGGGCCGTCAGCCAGCGGCTCAGCCGTTCCCCGAAGGCGACGGTGACCAGGAGGAACAGCACCGCCACGACGACGAGGTTGCCGAGCGTCTGGAGCACGAACACCGCCGCCCCGTAGAGCGGGTTGCCGCTCTCGGCCGCGTCCCGGAAGAGCTGCCGGAACAGCGGGAACGGACGCCCGATGAGGAACGCCCCGACCAGGGCGCCCATGAACAGCATCGGCGCACCGGGGAAGCGGCGCGACAGCCGCGCGAGCGGGTCCCGCACCACCCCCAGCGCGGAGAGCCCGAGCACCAGCATGCACAGGCCGATGAGCCCGTACACCACCATCGCCTGGATCAGCCGGCCGGACAGCCCGCCGCCCGACGGGCTCTCGTCGAACTGCGGCATCCCGGTGCCGACCAGCGCGACGAGCACCCCGTACAGCGCCGACACGACGATCGCGCCCAGGGCGAGTCTGCTCAGCGGCTGCAGGGCGGCGGTCAGCCGCCGGCGCGGTGAGGACGGGCCGCCGGTCAGCGGGGCCAGCGCGCTGAACACGGCGACGTTGCACGCGGTGAACGTGCCCGCCACCCCGGTCGCCACGGCGAAGGCCAGGCCGGCCAGGGCGCCGGCGATGGGGCTGTCCTTGGCGTGGTGTCCGAGCAGGGTGTCGGCGACGTTGTCGCCGATGGTGCTGTCGACGAACTCCGCCGACCACACCACCGTCAGGGCGAAACCGAACAGCGCGCTGACCACGGCGACCAGCAGCCGCCGTCGCGGCGCGTGGCCGTTGAAGAAGAACGAGGGCGTACGCGGGGTGCCGGTCCGCGGCGGGGCCGGGGCGTCCAGGGAGGGACGCTGTGTCACTTGAGTCATGGAAACGCCTTTCACCGAAGAGGACGGAACAGGGGACGTGCGGTGTTTCCGGGCCCCGAAGGGCCCCCGAACGCGGTGCGGGGGACGGCGCACCGGTCGTGCCCGTCCCCCCCACCGCCGTACGCCGGATCAGCGCAGCGCGATTCCCTCCTGGCGCAGGGACCGCAGGAACTCGCCCCGCGACAGCGCCGCGGCGATCAGCTCGATGTCGTCGGCCATGGAGCGGTCCACGCCCAGGGCGGGCACCAGGGACCGCACCGCGTCGTACGTGGCCCGGCTCGCCGGACCCAGGTCGTCGTACCGCCGGGAGACGTCCACGGCCTGGGCGGCGGCGAGGAACTCCACCGCGAGGACGCGGTTGTTGTTCTGCAGCACCCGCCGGGCGTTGCGGGCCGCGATCAGGCCCATGCCCACGACGTCCCGGTGGCCGCCGCCGGACGGCACGCTCTGGGTGCTGGCGGGCCCGATGGTCCGGTTCTCCGCCACCAGGGCCGTCGCCGGGTGGTGCGCGCCGGCGAAACCGCGGTGCAGGCCCGGATCTGCGGCGACGAGGAACTCCGGCAGACCGTGGCCGAGGTGCCGGTCGAGCAGCCGGTCGACCTGCCGCTCGGCGAGCACCCCGAGCTGGGTGAGCGCGATCGTGGTGAAGTCCATGACGAACGCGACGGGCTGGTCGTGGAAGTTCGCCCCGTGGAAGATCTCCTCGCCCTCGAAGAACAGGGGGTCGTCGTTGGCGGAGTTGAGTTCGGTCTCCAGCCGCCCCCGCGCGTGCCCGAGGGTGTCCCGCACCGCCCCGAGGATCTGCGGCACGGCACGCAGCGTGTACGCCTCCGCCGGCGCGCCGCGCGGGTCCGCGTGGTCCGGGGCCGGACGGCTGCCCGCGAGCAGGGTCCGCATGTTGGCCGCCGAGTCGATCTGCCCCGGGTGCGGCCGGGCGACGTCGTGGCCCTCGGCCAGGAACGGGCTCCCGGACCCGCGCAGTACGTCGTGGAGCAGGCCCGAGACCGTCTCCGCCTGGCGGACCTGGGTGAAGGCCCGCTCCACGACGAGGGAGCCGAGACCCGTCACGGCGGAGGTCCCGTTGATCAGCGCCGGGCCCTCCTTGAAGCGCAGCCGCAGCGGGGCGATGCCCAGCTCGCGCAGGACCTTGCCCGTCTCCCGCCGCTTGCCGTCGCGCAGCACCCGGCCCTCGCCGATGAGCGTGCCGGCGAGATGCGAGAGCGGCACGAGGTCACCGCCGGCGCCGAGCGAACCGATCTCCGGTATCGCCGGTGTGATCCCCTCGTTCAGATACAGCGCCAGGCGGTCCAGGACCTCCGGGCGGACCGCGGAGTACCCCTTGGCGAGCGTGTTCAGACGCGCCGCCATGATGGCCCGGGCCTCGTCCTCGGCGAACAGCGGGCCCACCCCGGCGCTGTGACTGCGCACCAGGTTCGTCTGCAGTCCGACCTCCTCCGCCTTGTCGATCCGCGTGCGGGCCCTCTCGCCGTGGCCCGTGGTCACGCCGTGGACGGGGATGTTCCGTTCCACCAGGTCCTCGAGCATCGCGCGGCTCTTGAGCACCTTGGCGACGGCACCGGGGCACACCCGCACCGGCGTTCCCGGTTCCGCGACGCGGCCGACCGCGTCGGTGGTGAGGCTCTCGCCGTCGAAGGTGACCGTGGCGCCGCCGGTGTCAGCTGTTGTCAACGCTCTCACTCCAGGTGGACGGGGCCGGCCGGGCAGGCCGGGGCGGGGCGGTGGTCACCGGCAGATCCCCTCCATCTCGACCAGCAGGTCCGGCCGGCAGAGACCGACGTTGAGGAAGACCACGTCCGCCGCACCGGAGAGCACCTCGGCGCACCGGGCCCGCACCGCCGGCAGATGCTCCGCGTCACGGACGTAGACCTTGACGCTGTCCAGCTCCGCCAGCCCGTACCCGGCGTCGACGGCGTGCTGGCGCAGGTTCTCCCCGCTCACCAGCGCCTCGATGTTGGCCAGCGTGACGTCCAGCTGCCGTTCGATGTCGCCGGGGTGCACGGTGTCGTCCCCGAGGACGCCGGCCGTGCCCGACACGTAGAGGGCCCCTGTCCCGTACCCCTCGGACGCCAGGTGGGTGCCGCGCGCGAAACCCGGCCGCAGGGCCCCGTACCGGTCGGGGTACCGGTGGGCCGGGGTCTGCCGCGGGTTCTCCAGATGGGTCGCGCGCCCGGGGCGGCAGGCCAGGAAGTACAGGTCGATGCCCGTTCCCAGGGAACCGGTGCCGGTCGCCGCGGGGATGCCCTCCAGGCGTCCGGACCACTCGTCGAAGGCCAGGGCCCGGCCGGCGCGGAAGTCCTGGTGGATCTCGGTGCCCTCGGCGTTGTCGCCGGTGATGTCGCCGATCAGGTTCCACACGCGGAACAGATCGGTGTACCCCAGCCGCCAGGCCGTCCGGAACGCGGCGCCGTAGGCGGCGTGCACCGCGTCGCGGTACACGCCGCTCTCCTCGACGCGCACCGCGCAGAAGAAGTGCTCGCCGTCCTCCGCGTAGACCAGGTCGTCCTGCAGTCCGGAGCGCACGGGACGGTCGGTGACCCAGGTCTCCGTGAACGGGACGGCGGGCGCGGCCATCATGTGCACGTCGATCCGGGGGGATCCCCGGTACAGCGTCGGCCGTCCGCCGTGGTGCCCGTACACGACGCGGGCCAGGACGTGCCGGCCGGCCAGGACGTCCCGGTCCTCGCCGGCGGGCGTGTCGAACACGCAGTCCAGCGTCGGTGTGCGCGAAGCGGTGTGAAGGACTGTCACGAGTCTGCTCCCATGGGTGAGCGCTGCGAAGCGAAGCGGCGGGTGCGTCACTCGGGCGGCCATGGCAGACCGCGGTCGCCGAAGCCGTCGGCATCGACCCACAGCGCCCGCAGGCCGCGCAGGGTGACGTTCGGTCGGTAGGACGGGGTGCCGGTGGCGAAGCGGGCACCGGTGACCCGCTGGGCGAACCGGGTGAGGACCGCTTCGGCGATCAGCCGGGCCACCGGTTCGCCCGGACACGCGTGCGGCCCCAGCCCGAAGGCGGCGTGCGGCGCCCCGGTCCCGTCCGGGGAGAACACCTCGGGGCTGTCCCACACCCGCGGGTCCCGGTGGGCCGCGGCCAGCAGAAGCAGCAGGGTGGTCCCGGCGGGCACGCGCGTGCCGCAGACGTCGAGATCGGCGACGGCGTGACGGTGGAGCAGCTGGACCGGCGGATCCAGGCGCAGCACCTCCTGGACCACCTGGCCCGCGTACCGGGCGTCCCGCCGCACCGCATCCCGTACGTGCGGAGCCCGCAGCAGCGCCAGGACGCCGGCCGAGACCAGGTCGACGCTCGTCTCGTGCCCCGCGACGAGCAGGGCCCGGCACGCGGCGGCGAACCGCGCCGCCGAGGACGGCCCGTCCGCGCCCCCGGGCACCGGCAGCGGATCCTCGCCACCCCGCGAGCGCGCCGGTTCGCCGAGGTAGGCGTCCAGTTCCTGCTCCGCCCGCCGACGGGCCTCGCCCCCCGGCGGGTCGGCGCCGGTCAGCAGCGGATGCGGGTCCAGCGCGGGGGAGAGCAGCAGCGCCTGCCGGTGCAGCCAGGGCGCGTCCCGCTGCGGCAGGCCCAGCAGACGGCAGAGCACGGCCGCCGGCAGCGGATACGCCAGGTCCGTGACCACCTCGAGCCGCCCGCGCGCCGCCACCCCGTCGAGGAGGTCGTCGACGAGACCGCGCACGAAGGGCAGCAGGGCGCGCAGCCGCTCCGGAGCGAGCACCCGCGCCACCAGCCGGCGCAGCGCCCCGTGCTCCGCCGAGCCCGCCACGGCGACGGCGAACCCCGCCGGCGGGCCGCCCCGCCCGGCGGGACACGTACCGGCCCGCGGGACGACGGCCTCCGGCGCCCGCAGAACGGCCGCGCAGTGCCGGTACGAGGAGAAGACGACGGTCGACTCGTCCCACCACAAGGGTCCGGCCTCACGTATCCGGTCGAACACCGGATACGGATCGGAACGCACGGAGCCGTCCAGAACGCGCAACAACAGCGAGCGGGCTTCTCCTTGCCGGCCCTTCTCCCCGAAAAGGAGCGACGCCGAGCGATGGCTTTCCATGGCACAGCCTTCCTGAAAAGGGGATGCCGCCATCGGAAGAATGTTCGTGCCCGCCCGACGCTGTCCATGCGGAGTTGCGCAAGCCGCCGCGAACCGTGCCCGTCGCGCCGACTCGGCCAAGTCCGCTGGTGACCGCGGTGACCGGTGGATCGGACGACCCGCCGGTCCGTCCCGCTCCCCGGACGCGGGAAGACCGCCGCTCCCGGTGGAGCGGCGGTCTTCCCACGGACCTCCGGAGCGCGGACACCGGCCTGCCGGAGGGGCCCCGCGCCCGTCTCAGGGACGGTTCGCCTTGCCGTCGAGCCAGAGCGTGTCCGACTCGTCCTGGTGGGTCCCGCCCGAGCCGACGTGCTTGTCGGAGATCTTCGCGCCGTTCTTGATGACGTGCACGAGCGCCATCCCGTGCCCGCGGCCCAGGTCGTAGTCCTGCTTGAGCCACTCCAGGATGACGCCGGCCTTGGTGTCCGCGCTGTCGTAGCCGCGCTCCTGCGCGAGCGCGATGAACTGACGGGGCGTCAGGCCCGTCTTGTCCTCGATCTTGTCCAGATACGCCTGGAAGGACACGTCCTCTCCCAACTTCCTTCGTGATGCGTGCCGTTGAAATCAACTGAGCAGCGTGAAGCATACTTGTGAAAGGCAAGTGATGTTCGCACTGTGGTGCGAGAACTAGAATGTGAACCATGACGGTGAAGGAGTACGGCCAGTTCTGCGGCCTCGCCCGTGCGATGGAGGTCGTCGGTGAGCGCTGGACCCTGCTGATCGTCCGGGACCTCCTGCTCGGCCCCAAGCGCTACACCGACCTGCGCAACGGTCTGCCGAACATCCCCACCAACATCCTCGCGGCCCGCCTCAGACGACTCGAGGCCCACGGCGTCGCCGTCCGCCGTGCCCTGCCCCACCCCGACCGCGGTGTCGTCTACGAACTCACCGACCACGGGCGTCGGCTCCAGCCGGCCCTGACCGCCCTCGGCCGCTGGGGCGCCCGCACCATGACCGAGCCCCGCCCCGGCGAGATCACCACCACCGAAAGCCGTGCCCTGTCCTTCCACACGGCCTTCCGCCCCGAAGCCGCCGCCGGAGCGACCCTCGGCTACGAGATACGCATGGCCGACGTGACCTTCGCCCTGTCCGTCGCCGGCGACCGCCTCACCGTCGCACACGGCCCCCACCCGGACCCGGACCTGGTCATCGAGACCCGCTCCGGCCACCCCGTCCTCGACCTCATGCGCGCCACCCTGACCCCCGCCGAGGCACTCGCCGCCCGGAGCATCGCCGTCGAGGGACCGGAGTCCCTCCTCACCCGCTTCACGGAGATCTTCCGCCTCTGACCGCACCGGCCGCCCGGGCACCCCGCCCGTGCCGCGGCCCGCCCGGGACCGCCTACGTGACGGGAAAGTCGAAGTAGGTGTCCGGATAGGGTTCGCCTTTCAGCGTGTAGTGCCACCACTCGCACTCGTACGAGCGGAAACCGCAGTCCTCCATGAGGGAACGCAGGTGTTCCCGGTTCCGCGCTTCGACCTGCCCGATGCCCGTCGCCCCATGGTGGGAGAGGGAATCCATCAGGTCGTGACCACCGCCCATGGGGGAAAGCTCACCGGTGTCCAGGTGATACAGCGTCATGTCCACGGTGCTGCCCCGGCTGTGGCCCGACCTGGTGGCCACGTACCCCCTCTCGAACATGTCGGATCTGTCGATGTTCGGATAGTGCCGTGGTTTCGTCCGGCCGTCCTCGGGCTGTCGCGACCAGCGCACGAAACAGTCCACGGCGCGTTGCGGGCGGTAGCCGTCCCAGAGCAGCAGGCCGAAGCCGAGGGACCCGGCCTTCTCCCGCGCCTTCTCCAGAGCCGCGCACAAGGCCTTCGTGCCGACGATGCGGTTCGCCAGGTAGCCGTCCACCGGCTTGCCGGTGAAGTTGTCCCAGGTGGCGTACTTGGCGTCCCAGCGTATTCCCGGGACGAACTCGTCCACGAAGACGAAGTCCTCGTTCATCGGAGCTTCCCCGTCAGCGCGAGCGACACCAGCCGGTCGATCACTTCGGTGAGCGGCAGATCCGCGGCCGCCATCATCCTCGGGTAACGGCTGTACGAGGTCATGCCGGGGAAGGTGTTGACCTCGTTGAGGACCACTTCGCCGTCCTCCTTGAGGAACATGTCCACCCGGGACAGTCCCCGGCACCCCAGGGCGCGGTAGACGGCTTTCGCCTTCTCCCGGACGAGCGTGCGCGACTCCTCCGGAATGTCGGCGGGAACGACGGCCACGGAGTTGTCGGAACCGGTCTCGGGCCGGTCCTCCTGATGGATCCTGAAGAAGCCGTGGGAGAGCGCGATGTGGTCCACCTGCCCCGCGATCAGGTCCGGTCCGTCCCCGAGGACGGCGCATCCGATCTCGCTGCCGTCGACGGCCTCTTCGATCAGCACCTTCGAGTCGTACCGCCGGGCGGTTTCCACCGCACCCGGCAGTTCCTCCTTCCGGGACACCTTGCTGACGCCGAAGGACGACCCCGAACGGGCCGGCTTCACGAAGACGGGATAGGTGATCCGGCCGGGATCGACGTCCTCGTCCGCCGTGACGGTCCAGAAATCCGGCGTGGCGATTCCCGCGCTCCGGGCGACGAGGTAGGTGAGGGACTTGTCCATGCACAGCGCGGAACTCTGGATGTCGCAGCCGGCGTAGGGGATGCCGGAGAGCTCGAGGAGACCCTGCACCGCGCCGTCCTCGCCGAGCCTGCCGTGCAGCACCGGCAGCACGACGTCCAGGGCGATCGTCTCGTACCGCCCCCGGTCCAGCACGAGCAGTCCGCGGACGCCCCGGTCCGGTGACAGCACGGCCGGGCGGTGGTCGCCCCGCTCCCAGTCCGCGTCGGGCCCGTCGCAGAGCCGCCAGTCACCGCTCCGCGTGATCCCGATGTAGAACGGCTCGTACTTCTCGGCGTCGAGATTCCGCGCGATCTCTCGCGCGGACTTGACGGAGACGGGGTGCTCCTCGGAGCAGCCGCCGAACATGATGCCGATCTTCAGCTTACCCATGCTGATTCCTTCTTTCGAATTCCAGGCAGTTGGTGAGGGAGTTCTCGACCGTGTCGCTCAGGGCGTGGTCCGTGTAATACGCGGTGTGCGGAGTGATGAGCACGTTCGGCATCTCCTGCAGCCGCAGCAACGCCTTGCTTTCGACGCGCCTGTCGCGGCAGTCGGCGTAGAAGATCCCTTCCTCCCCTTCGACGACGTCCAGTGCCGCGCCGCCCAGCCGTCCGCTCTCCAGTGCCGGAACGAGGGCCTCGGTGTCGATCAGGGAGCCGCGTCCGGTGTTGATGACGAAAGCGCCGTGCTTCATCCGCTCGATCCGTCGACGGTCGAGGAGGTGACGCGTCTCCGTGGTGAGCGGTGCGTGGAGCGTCACCACGTCGCTCAGGCGCAGCAGTTCGTCGAGGGGGACGTGGCCGGCGGCCGTCTCGGAGCGACGGTCATGGGCGAGTGTCCGACCGCCGAAACCCCGCAGCCTTTCCATGACCGCCGTGCCGATGCGTCCTGTTCCGACGACCCCGACGGTCAGGTCGCGCAGTTCCCTTCCGCGCACCTCGTCCAGCCGGTAGTCGTGGTGGTCCGAGCGGCGGACGGTCGCTTTCGCGTTCCGTACCGCCATCAGCATCAGCATCAGCGTGTAGTCGGCCACGCTGTCGGGCGAGTAGGCGACGTTCTCGACGGAGATGCCGACGCTTGCCGCGTAGTCCACGTCGATGTGGTCGCGGCCGATGCTCCGTGTGGAGATGTACGACACACCGGCCCGGCCGAGGGCGAGAAGCGTGGGACGGGTGATCCGGGTCTTGTGGCCTACGCTGACGCACCGGTTCCCGGAGGCCAGTTCGGCGTTGGCTTCGGACACCGGCGCGTCCGTGAGGGTGGTCACCACACCGAAGCGGGGTGCCATCTCCCGGAACAGAGCGGCCTCGTCCCGCCCGCATCCGTAGACGGTGATACCCGTCGCAGGGACGGCCGGAGAAGAAGGGATCGCCGGGGATCGAGGGCGGCCGGCCGTTTTCCGGGCTGGTTCGCTGTAGGTCATGCCGACAGTCAAGAAGACGGGGTGTCGCCGGAGCGTATGCGGTTCTCGATACGCCGACGATATGCAACAGGCCGGTGGCGTCGAGCACATGGCCACGTCGATCGTTCATCCGGTTCCGCTTTTCCCGCCCCCGTTCTCCGAGGCCTGCGCGCGGCCCGCTCGACGGGAATTGACATCACCGGCGCGTCAATCGACATGATCTTGGTGTTGGTCCTCGGACGCCGCCCGATGCGAAGCTGAGGCCCCGCCCTCCCCGGCGATCCGGCGCGTACCGAAAGGCGGTCTTCCGATGGACACCTTCAAGACGGAGAACGGTCCGGTCCGGGGTTTCCGGGCCTCCGCCGACGTCGTCGCGGTCCTCGGCATCCCCTATGCCGCCCCGCCGTTCGGCGCCGATCGGTTCCGGGAACCCCTCCCGGCACCGGCGTGGAGCGGAGTGCGGGACTGCACGGCCTTCGGCCCGGTCGCTCCGCAGTCGGCGGAGCTGCCCGGCGCACCCGTGTGGTCGCCCGGCGACGAGGACATCCTCACCGTCAACATATGGACCCCGGCCCCCGAGGGCGGCCGTCTGCCCGTCCTGGTCTGGCTCCACGGCGGTGCCTACACCTTCGGATCCTCGGCCCAGCCCGACTTCGACGGAACCGAGCTGGCCCGCGCCGGACTGGTCGTGGTCACCCTCAACTACCGGCTCGGCTTCGAAGGCTTCGGCCACGTCCCCGCCGCCGGGGCGACCGCCCGTCCGGACAACCGGGGCCTGCTCGACCAGGTCGCGGCCCTGCGCTGGGTCCGGGAGAACATCGCGGCCTTCGGCGGCGATCCCGGCAACGTCACGGTCGCCGGCCAGTCCTCCGGAGCCGCTTCGGTCGCCTGCCTGATGGTGATGGACCGCGCCCGCGGCCTGTTCCGCCGTGCCATCGCCCACAGCGCCGCCAGTCCCTGCTACACGCTCGAGATCGCCGCGGCGACCACCCGTGAGATCGCCGCGGCGGCGGGCTGCCCCGCCACACCCGAGGGCCTGGCATCCGCGACTCCGCAGGACCTGGTCGTCGCATCCGACAAGGTGGTCGACGCCTACCGGCGTGACCCCGCCTCCGGGTCCCGCCACTACGACCCCTCGCTCTACGCCCCCGTCCTCGACGGCGCCGTACTGCCCACCGACCCCCTCACGGGGATGGCATCCGGTGCGGCCCGGGACGTGGACCTGCTGGTCTGCCACACGACCGAGGAGTACTGGCTGCTCGACGCCGTCGGCAGCAGCGCGAAGGTCACCACCGAGGAGCGGCTGGCCCGCTTCGCCGAGGACTTCCGCCTCCCTGACGGCCTGGTGGCCGGCTATCGCGCCGCGATGCCCCACGCCCCGGTGCTCGATGTCTACCTCGCCGTCTTCGGGGACCTCCTGTTCGGCGAGTACGGCAACCGGCTCGCCGAGATCCACGCCCGAGCCGGCGGCCGGGCGTTCCTCTCGCGTTTCGACCGTCGGCGCACCGGCCCGGACGGGGTCGTGCGGGCCTGGCACTGTGCGGACATCCCCTTCGCCTTCGGCAACCTCGACACCGACTGCCTGGCTTTCCTCATCGGCGGAGCACCCACACCCGCGGACCGCGGGCTGGCACGCCGCATGGTGCGCGCGTGGGCCGATTTCGCCGCCACCGGCGACCCGGGCTGGCCACCGGTCGACGACTTCGCCGCCCGGGCCAGGACGTGGAGCACCGAGGACGACTCCGCCCGGGACGACTCCGCCGCCATCCGTGCTCTTTGGGCCAAGGCCGACTTCCCGGTCCTGTGTCCGTGAACCGGGGGACCGTCCGGGCATCCCGGAGTCCCAGGCAGCCGCCCGGCGCGCGTCCGTCGTCCCGTGCCGAGGAGCGGCGACCGGCCGACGAGGGCGGGATCACGCACCGGCCCGCGCACCGCCCCGGCCGTCTCCTAGGGTCGTCCCCATGACGATCGACACGGGGTCCGCCGGCTTGCTCTTCGAATCCCTCCGGGCGGACGCCCTCACCAGCCCGGACCAGCTGCGCGAGCTCTACCCGCAGCCGAACCCGAACGCGCTCCGCAAGGAGACCGACCGCCTGACCGAGGAGACCCGGGCGCTGATCGGCTGTTCCCCACTGGTGTTCATCGGCAGTGCGGACGCCGGGGGCCGGGCGGACGTGACACCGCGCGGCGGCCCGGCCGGGTTCGTCTCGGTGCTGGACGAGCAGACCCTGGTCATCCCCGACGCGACCGGCAACAAGCGGCTCGACACCCTGCACAACGTGCAGGAGACCGGACGCGTCGGACTGCTCTTCCTCGTCCCCGGCCGCCCGACCACGCTGCGCGTCAACGGCCGCGCCTGCGTCTCGGCGCGCCCGGAGCTGCTCGCCCGGCTCACTCCCGTCGGCAAGCCGCCGGTCACGGCGATCGTGGTGCGGGTCGAGCAGGTCTATCCGCACTGCCCGAAGTCACTGATGCGTGCCGACGCCTGGCGGCCGGAGCGGTGGGTGCCCGCGGACGCCCAGCCGACCAGCGCCGAGGTGACGCTGGCCCAGCTGAACCTGCCGGGCCTGACCGTCGACCAGATCGAGGAGGCCGAACGGGAGTCACTGCGCCTGCGTTACGAGTGAACGCCGACGCGGTGGTGACCGGCGGCGGACACACCGGTGGGATGCGGGCTCATCGCCCGCGCCGCTTCATGTAGAGGTCGAAGGCGCGGTAGATCATCGGCCGCAGTGGCAGGTCCCACTCCCCGACGTACCTCACCGCCCGGCCCCCGGTGCCGGTCTTGAACCGGATCAGCCCGGCGTGCGGGTCGTCG
This sequence comes from Streptomyces sp. NPDC053426, assembly GCF_055585405.1. Taxonomy (NCBI): domain Bacteria; kingdom Bacillati; phylum Actinomycetota; class Actinomycetes; order Kitasatosporales; family Streptomycetaceae; genus Streptomyces; species Streptomyces sp. NPDC053426. Next base: position 65,012 of record NZ_JBVJKE010000017.1, read on the forward strand.
GCGTCGAGGGTGGGGGTGATGCCGCGCAGGTCGTAGACGTCGCAGCCGGCCGCCAGCGAGTCGCGGATCATCGCCCACTGGCAGGCGTTGGAGCCGCGCACTTCGCGCTTCTCGGTGGAGGAGGCGCCGTAGGCGTACACCGCGTGGGCGCCGACGCGGACCAGGACGGCGGCGGCGACCAGGTCGCCCCGCTGGTGGGCCAGGTAGAGCCTGATCCGCTCGGGGTCCTCGGCGCTCAGCGCCGCGAACATGGTCTCGAAGTAGCGCAGCGGCCGGGGGGTGAAGCGGTCGCGCCCGGCGGTGTGGACGTAGAGGTCGTGGAACGCCTTCAGGTCCTCACCGACCGTGACCTCGACTCCCTCCTTGTCCGCCTTCCTGATGTTGCGGCGCCATTGCTGGTTCATGCCCCTGAACAGGGCTTCCTCGGTTTTACCGGCCAGCGGGATCTCGTACTTGAACTGTGGATGACCGACCCCGAAGCCGTCCTCGGGGCTCTGCGGCAGCCAGCCGGCGTCCCTGAGCCGGCTCGTCACGCGGGCGCCGACCGGGTCGGACCACTGGCCGGACATCTCGGTGAGCCGCCTGACGCCGGGATCGGCGATGCCCTCCTTGACCTGGGCGGCGCTCCAGGTGTCGGTGCGCACCGGAGGGCCGAGCCGGATCGCGAACGCGCCGCGTGCCTCGAGAAAGGCCGCCAGCGGGTCGAGCCACGCGTCGATGTCGCCGCTCCAGTCGATGACCGGGCCCTCGGGCAGGTAGGCCAGCGTGAAGCGGTTGAACCGCGGCACCGGCCGGTGCAGGACGAGCCCGGCGCCGACCAGCAGCCGGCCGTCGTACCAGCCGAGGGACTCGCCGCGCCACTCGGTCTTGACGCGTCCCCAGGCCGGGGTCTGCAGGAAGCTGACCGACCGCTGTGCCCGCACGAACGCCAAGTGCTCGGCGGCGCCGATCGGCCGGACGGTCAGGTTCCCGCCCGCGGCGCCGGTGCGCCCCGGATACCACCGGGGCCGGACCGCGGATCGTGCTGGTTCGCTGTAGGACATGCCGCCAGTCAAGGCGGCGCGGTGTTGCCGGCACGTATGCGGTTCTCGATACGCGGACGATATGTGCCGACTCGTAGCATCACATGTATGCGTGTGTTGATTGTCGAGGACGAACCCTATATGGCGGAGGCCATCCGCGACGGCCTGCGCCTGGAGGCGATAGCGGCCGACATCGCGGGTGACGGCGACACCGCTCTGGAGATGCTGAGCGTCCACACCTACGACATCGCCGTCCTCGACCGTGACATCCCCGGACCGTCCGGCGACGAGATCGCCACCCGCATCGTCGCCTCCGGAAGCGGCACACCGATCCTCATGCTCACCGCGGCCGACCGTCTCGACGACAAGGCCTCCGGGTTCGGACTCGGCGCCGACGACTACCTCACGAAACCCTTCGAGCTGCAGGAACTCGTGCTCAGGCTCAGAGCACTCGACCGCAGGCGTGCGCACACCAGGCCGCCCGTGCGGGAGATCGCGGGCCTGCGCCTGGACCCGTTCCGCAGGGAGATCTACCGGGACGGCCGCTACGTGGCGCTCACCCGCAAACAGTTCGCGGTGCTCGAAGTCCTCGTCGCCGCGGAAGGCGGGGTGGTCAGCGCCGAGGAACTCCTGGAACGGGCGTGGGACGAGAACGCCGACCCGTTCACCAACGCCGTACGCATCACCGTCTCGGCACTGCGCAAGCGGCTCGGCGAACCCTGGATCATCGCCACCGTGCCGGGCGTCGGCTACCGCATCGACACGCAGCCGGAGGCCGGCGGCAAGGGAGGAGACCGTGGATAGGGCACCTGGACCGAGCGCGCGCCTCAAGCTCACCCTCAGCTACGCCGGGTTCCTCATGCTCGCCGGCGTCCTGATGCTCGGCGCGGTGTGGGTGTTCCTCCTGCGTTACGTCCCCGAACGCGCGATGCTCATCAACGCCGACGACAGACTCGACAACGGCGTCTTTCCCGTCCGGGGCGTCCTCCTGGACGTCTTCGCTCCGAGGGCGGCGGCGGTACTGGCGTTCCTGCTGGTGTTCGGCCTCCTGGGAGGATGGATCCTCGCCGGCCGCATGCTCGCCCCCCTGACCCGCATCACCAACGCCACCCGCACGGCCACGAACGGATCGCTCTCCCACCGGATCCGGCTGCCGGGCCGCAAGGACGAGTTCCGCGAACTCGCCGACGCCTTCGACACCATGCTCGCGCGGCTCGAAGCGCACGTCGCCGAACAGCAGAGGTTCGCGGCCAACGCCTCCCACGAGCTGCGCACCCCGCTGGCGATCTCGAAGTCGCTCCTCGACGCGGCCCGCACCGATCCGGACCGCGCCACCGACCCGCTCGTCGAACGCCTCCACGCCGTCAACACCCGGGCCATCGACCTCACCGAGGCGCTGCTCCTGCTCAGCCGCGCCGAGCAGCGGTCCTTCACCCCGGAACACGTCGACCTGTCCCTCGTGGCGGAAGAGACCGCGGAAACGCTCCTCCCCCTCGCGGAGAAGCACGGCGTCACCATCGAGACGTCCGGCGACATCACCCCCACCAGCGGATCGCAGGCGCTCCTGCTGCAGCTGACCACCAACCTCGTGCAGAACGCGATCGTCCACAACCTGCCCGGACGGGGCACCGTGTGGATCCACACCGGCGCCCACGCCGACACCGCGGTGCTCACCGTCGAGAACACCGGCGAGCGGCTCAGCCCGCAACTGGTCTCGACCCTCACCGAACGGTTCCAGCGCGGCACCGAGCGTGTGCACACCGACCACGCGGGCGTCGGCCTCGGCCTGGCCATCGTCAAGACCATCACCCACGCACACGACGGAACACTCGTCCTCACCCCGCGCTCCGCCGGCGGACTCCGCATCACCGTGGAACTGCCCCTCGCGACCGACACGACGCCGCGGTGGTCGCGGTAGCGTCGGGCCCCCGCGCACGGAAGGGCCCGGCGCGTATCGCGAGCGTATCGAAAATCGCATACGCCACCGCAACGGTCCTCCGTGTTCGGTGAAGGCATGCACCAGAACACACCACTGTCAGCCCCGGCCGGTCGTGCGCGGAGGACCGTCCGCGGGATCGCGCTCGTCGCCCTGGGGATCGTCGGCGCGGCGGTCGCCGTGTTCGTGCTGCGGATGTTCCTGGTGTCCGTGCCGATGGTCGTGCGGGGCGGGTGGCGCGCCTGGTTCCTCACCTTCAACGGTGTGATGCTCGCCATGGTGGCCGCGCTGCCGTTGTCCGCGCTGGTGGTGTGGCTCCTGGCGCGCCGCCGGAGGGCCGCCGGCACCGATCCGGGCTGGGCACGGCGCAGGTCGCTGGCCGAGGTCGGCCTGGTCCACGGGACGGTGCCGTGGGTATGGCTGATCCTGATGCCGGGGGCGCGGGCCGGTGAGGTCCCCGGCCGCCTCAGCCTGGTCCCGGTGACGGACCTGCTCACGATGGGGCCGCTCGGGATTCTCGGCAACCTGCTGGTCTTCGCGGCGCTGGGCTTCTTCGCCCCGATGCGGTTCACCGCGTCGGCGTCGGTGCCGCGGATCCTGGCGCTCGGGGCGGGCTGCTCGGCCCTGGTCGAGACCCTCCAGTACGTCCTGCGACTGGACAGGGTGTCCTCCGTGGACGACGTACTGGTCAACACCACCGGCGCCGCCCTGGCCGCACTGGCGTCCCGCCGCTGGTGGCGCGCCCCGGCCTCGGCACCGGCCGGTGGATCCCGGCCGGCCCCCGGTACCGGCGGGCCGGCCCGCACACCGCACGCCGCACCACGCGTCGACGGCCTTTGACGAGACCGGACGGGGATCCACGCCCGGCACGGGGCAGGCGCGCCTTGTCATCGGCCCGCGGGAACGGTTAGGTTCTCCCGGCCGTCCGAGTGCCACCGGACCGGCTCCGTCGACAAGGAGGTGTGCAGCAGATGCGCAGGAGTGCCCAGCGGTCGAGCCCGAGTTCCCTCACGTGCCACCTCCTCACGACGGAGACACCTTGTCGATTCGTATCACCCCTCTGACCGACCCCGACCGCGGTCCGTCCGGCCACCGTCTGGCCTGGCTGGCGTCCGACGCCGACGGCACTCCCGTCGGATCGGCGTTCCTGCGCCTGTTCACCCGTGCCGGGCAGGAGCACCTGGCCGAACTGCAACTCCAGGTCCATCCGGTCGAGCGACGCCGAGGCATCGGCTCGCGGCTGCTCGACGAAGCCGTGGCCGCCGCCCGGGAGGACCGCAGACGCCGCGTTCTCGCCCGGGCCGAGGCCGGATCCCCCGGCGCCCGTTTCCTGCCGGCCCGGGGTTTCCGCAAGGCCCTCACCCTGACGTTCGCCCGGTTGCCGCTCACCGGAGTGGACACCACGGCCCTCGACGAGATCATCGAGCGGCCGCACCCCGGATACCGGCTGGCCTCGTGGTACGGAACCGTCCCCGACGACCTCGCCCACACGTTCGCCGCATCGCGCCGGGCCATGGACGACATGCCGATGGGCGACATCGACTACGGGACGGTCACCTGGGACGTGGACCGGGTCAGAGCCGCCGCGCGGGCCGTCGAAGAGCGGGGCGAGCTGCTGCACACGGTCGTGTCCGTCGACGCGTCGGACGGCTCGATCGCCGGCTTCACCGAGCTGGTCGTCCCCGGCGACGGCAAGGGCGACGGCCGGCATTACGGAACCGGTGTCCTGCCCGAACACCGTGGACACGGCCTCGGCCTCTGGATGAAGGCCGAGTCGGTCCGGCAGGCTCGCGCGCGCCATCCCGAACTCGGCGGTCTGCTGACCGACACCGCCGACGACAACCGGCCCATGAGGAACATCAACGACGTGCTCGGCTACGAACCGACGCACCAGGCGCTCGAGTACCAGCTCGATCTGTGAGGCCGGGGTGGGCCGGGGCTCGTCCCGGCCCACCCACGCGTGCTCGCACGCCGTCCGCGACCGCCTCCCGCACTCGCCGCCGGACGGCGCTTCGCCCGTACCCCCCCCGATCCGCATGGTGACGCACGCCACATCGGGCCCATGTCACGTCCGGGCCGCCTGCTCCCATCTGGTGGGCGTCAGCAGGCGAACCGAGGAGGACGGAACGATGAGCGCACGGCAGGAGACCGGAACGGCGACCGCGCACCGCGTGGTGATCCTGGGGGCGGGATACGCGGGCATGGCCGCGGCCGTCCAGCTCGCGGCCCGGACCAGGCGGCACGGGAACGTGCGGGTGACCGTGGTGAACGCGCGGGAGCGGTTCACCGAACGCATGCGGCTGCACATGACGGCGACCGGGCAGCCGCTCGCCGAGCTGAGCATCCCCCGACTGCTGGAGGGCACGGGCGCGCGGTTCGTGCGCGGCTGGGTGACGGCGGTGGACGCGGACGCGAGGACCGTACGGATCGACGACGACCGGGTGCTGCCCTACGACACGCTGGTGTACGGGCTGGGCGGGGTGGCCGACACGTCAGCGGTGCCGGGGGCCGAGGACCACGCGTACACCCTGAGCGGTGCGCAGGACGCGGAGTTGCTGGCCGACCGGCTGGAGCGGCTCGGCGGCGGCACGGTGGTGGTCGCCGGCAGCGGACTGACCGGTGTCGAGTCGGCCGCGGAGATCGCCGAGCGGCACCCGGAACTGAACGTCGTGCTGCTGGGCAGGCGGGAACCCGGCGCGGACATGAACCCCAGGGCCAGGGCGTACGTACGGGCCGCGCTCGGCCGGCTGGGCGTCCAGGTGCGCACCGGCGTCGAGGTGGCCAAGGTGCTGCCCGACGCGGTGGAGCTGGCGGACGGGGGGAGCATCGCCGCCGACGCGGTCCTGTGGACGAGCGGCACGCGCGTGTCACCGCTGGCGGCCGCCGCCGGGCTGGCCGTCGACGAGCGCGGGCGCGTCGTCACCGACGCCGCGCTGCGGTCGGTGTCCCACCCCGAGGTGTACGCGGTCGGCGACGCGGCCGCGATCCGCCAGGGCTACGGCGTCATGCACGGCACCTGCCAGGGCGGCATGCCGACCGGGGTGCACGCCGCGCTGTCGATCGACCGCGTGCTCAGGGGCAGGCAGCCCAAGCCGTTCCGCTTCGGCTACTACCACACGCCCGTGAGCCTGGGGCGGAACGACGCGGTGGTGCAGTTCACCCGCCCCGACGACAGTCCGCGCCGGATCTGCCTGACGGGCCGCACGGCGGTTCGGTACAAGGAGACGGTGACCGCCTCGCCCTGGCCGACCTACGGCCGTATGAAGAAGATGCCCGCCTCGGGCGCGTTCTGGCCCCGCGGGGGCCGCTTCACCCGTGTCCGGGAGACCCGATGACCCATCCGACCGCCCCTTTCGACCAGCGGGTCTTCCACGAGCACCGCAATCTGCTGTTCTCCGTGGCCTACCGTCTCCTCGGCACCGCGGCCGACGCCGAGGACACGGTCCAGGACGCCTGGATCAAGTGGTCCGCCGCGGACCGTTCGCGGGTGGCCGACCCCAAGGCGTACCTGACGCGGATCGTCTCGAACCTGGCGCTGGAACGGCTGCGCTCCACCCGGCACAAGCGGGAGACCTATGTGGGGCCGTGGCTGCCGGAGCCCATCCTCACCGGCGGGGACGCCGCCGAGGCCGTCACGGAGGCCGAGTCGGTGTCGATGGCCATGCTGGTGGTGCTGGAGACGCTCAGCCCGCTGGAGCGCGCGGTGTTCGTGCTGAAGGAGGTCTTCGGCTTCAGCCACGCCGAGATCGCGGAGGCGGTGGAGCGTTCCGAGGCCGCGGTGCGGCAGGCCGCGCACCGTGCCCGTGAGCACGTGCGGGCCCGTCGTCCCCGCTTCTCCGCCGACCGATCGAGGCAGCGCGAGGTCACCGAGCGGTTCTTCGCCGCCGCGACCGGCGGGGACGTCAACGCCCTGATGGAACTGCTCTCCCCGGACGTCACCTTGTGGACCGACGGCGGCGGCAAGGTCCGCCAGGCCCTGCGCCCGGTCGTGGGCGCGGCCACGGTCGCCGCCTGGTTCGCGGCCGTCGGCACCGTCACCTACCAGGGTGTCGAGCCCGCCGACATGAAAGCCGAGCTCGTCGGGATCAACGGCGGGCCGGGCGTGGTGTTCAGCGCGCCGGAGCGCGTGATCGCCACCGTCACCTTCGACTTCGGCGCCGATGGCCGCATCACGGCCATCCACAACGTGGCCAACCCGGACAAACTCCGGGCCGTCGCCGACGGCACCACGTACGACATCGGGACGCGGTGAGCGTCGTCGCGCCACGGCCCCGGGCTCGGACGTGTCCTCAGGCCGGGTCGGGTCGGGTGTGTTTGCTGTTGCGCCGCGGCCGGGCGGCCGGGGGTTCGTCGTCGGCCGCGGTTCCGCAGAACTGTTCGAGCAGCAGTGGTGTGCCCAGGGCTGTGGCGGTCAGTTTGCGGTGTGCGGCTTCCAGGGTGCGTACGGCTGCGGGCAGGCCCGCGGGGAGTGCGGGTTGTCCGTTGCGGGGGCGGCCGGGTGCGGTGGTGATCCACAGTTCTTCGACCCGTCCGCCCTGGAGGGCTTTGAGGTGTCCGGTGGTCAGGGCCTGGTGGGTGTTCTTCCAGCGGGTGAGGGCGTCGCGGGAGACGGTGTCCAGGGGGTACCAGTCTCCGGCGGCCCGGGCGCGGGGCAGGGGGCGTTCCAGTTCCAGGTCGGTGAGCCGCATGGGGTGGAGTGTGCTGATGCCCTGTCCGGTGCAGACGGCGAGGGCGATGAGTGCGACCGAGCGCTGCCAGGTGGTTTCGAGTGTTCCGGCGGGGTGGTGGCCGGCGAGGAGCCGTAGTGTGCGGTGGGCTTCGGTGGGTGTGAGCCGTTGGGCGAATTGCGGGGCGGGGGGCTGTAGTTCGAGGGGGTGTCCGCAGTACCGGGAGAAGGTGTTCAGTGAGCTGGTGCGTGCGGCCATGGAGTTGGCGGCGGCGGGTGCGGTGGGGCCGTGCAGTCCGGGGCGGCGCCGGGTGGTGCCGCGTCGGGCCGCGGTGAGCCAGGCGAGGGCGTTGTCCTGGTCCAGCAGGTCTTCGGTGGTGAGGTGGCCGGTGTCGCACCGGCGTTGTGCGGCGAGCCAGGAGGTGTACTCCTCGAGGTAGGCGCGGCGCTGGCGCCGGGTGGCCTCGGAGCGCAGCGTGTCCAGGAACCGGTTCACGGCGGCGGTGCCGCGGGCGGGGACGCTCATGGGGTGCCCGGCTCGACGGCGGGGGCCGGCTTCGACAACGTCTCTCCTTGGCCGTGTCCGACTGCAGTGTTATTAAATAACAGCAAGTAGCTACCGATCATTCCACTTCCTCTTCCGGCAAGCCCATCGTTCCGGCTCGTGTCGAACCGAATCGTACGTGCCGGTCCGGTACGTACAGTACGGCCCCCGGGCCTCCTCGGGAGGGCTCCGGTCCGCCTGGCCCGGCCCGGTCGTCGTGATCTCCGGCTTCTTGCTGTTATGCCTCTACTTGATTGGTGCACACCGCCGTAGGACACACCCGCGCTGTTCTGCCGCCGGCAGAACAGCGGCCGGACCGGGCTCGACGATCACTACAGTCCCGTCTCATGACGGCGATCACGACGCGTACGGTCGAATACCCGGCGGACGGTTTGACGATGATCGGACACCTCGCGCTCCCGGCCGGCACCGGCCGCCGGCCCGCGGTGCTGCTCGGACCGGAGGGCGTGGGACTCGGCGACGTCGACCGCCGCCGGGCCGATGCCCTCGCCGAACTGGGATACCTGGCGCTGGCCTTCGACCTCCACGGCGGGCGCTATCTGGGCGACCCCGAGGAGATGCTGGCCCGTTGCCTGCCCCTGCTCGCCGACCCCGACCGGATGCGAGGCATCGGCCACGCGGCGCTCGACGTGCTCCGCGCCCAGCCGCGCACCGACCCCGAGCGGATCGCCGCCGTCGGCTACGGCACCGGGGGCGCAATCGCGCTGGAACTCGGGCGCGACGGCGTCGACCTGCGCGCGATCGGGACGGTCAACGCACTGACCACGGGCCGACCGGACGAGACGGCCCGCATCCGCTGCCCGGTGTGGGCCGGGGTCGGATCGGAAGACCCGATCATGCCGCCCGCGCAACGGGACGCGTTCACCGCCGAGATGCAGACCGCGGGCGTCGACTGGCGCCTCACAATCTACGGCGGCGCCCTGCACGCCTTCCACCACCCGCCGGTCGACCACCCCACGGTCCCCGGCGTCGGCCACCACCCACAGCACGCGCGGCGAGCCTGGCGCGACGTCGTCGACCTGCTCACCGAGTGCCTGCCCGTGACGGCCCCGAAGCCCTAGCCCGGACACCAGGAGGCAAGTAACCCGCTGGTGGCTCCCTGGGCTTGACGGAGCCTTCCAGGACACAGCCCGCGGCCGGGCCGACCTCGCCCGGACCGAAGTCCGCGACGAAGACGCGGCCCGCCTCTCCCCGTTCGTCCGCCATCACGTCAACATGCTCGGCCGGTGTTCCTTCCACCTCCCCGAGCCGCCCGGGAGCCTGCGTCCGCCGCACGGTCCGGACGCCGCCGACAAGGAATGCCCCTCGGTGAGGGGCCGTCAGCCGGCAGGACGCTGACGACCCCTCTCACCGGGCTCAGGGCCGGAGACGAATCAGGAAACCTGACCAGCGGTCGCCGCGCCGGCGACCCCGGGGACGGTCGGCTTCGCGGCAGCAGGCGGCGTGCGGTAGGCGCGAAGGGGCGCGTTGGTCACGGCCACGGCGGCGATCGCCAGAATGGCGGACAGTCCGCCGAGGACCAGGGAGAAGGAGGCGGAGGTCGCCGACGCCAACAGGCCACCACGGAAGTTGCCCAGTTCGGGGCCCGCGACACCGATGACGTGTTCCACCGAGGAAACCCGTCCCCGGTACGCGTCCGGGGTCTCCCATTGGACCAGGGCACTGCGGGTGACGACAGACACGGTGTCGGCAGCTCCCGCCACGGCCAGGCATCCGAGCGCCAGCCACAACGGCCCCGCCAAACCGAAACAGGCCAGCGCCAGGCCCCAGACACCGGCTGCGGAAAGCTGGACCAGGCCGCCACGGCGCCAGCGCGTCACCGTACCGGAGAGCAGACCAGCCGTGATCCCCCCGACCGCGACGGCCGAGAGGAACAGTCCCAGGGTCTGCGGGTCACCCCCGAAGCGGATCTCGTTGACCAGCGGGAAGAGCGCGATGGGCATGGCGAGCAGCGTTGCGGACAGGTCGGTGGCCATCGAGCCCCACAGCGTCGGGCGGCGCAGGACGACCCGCCAACCGCCACGCTCCGGCCGGCGCCTGCCGCCTGCCGCGGCGGCGCCTTCGGGCCTCATGGCGGGCAGGCGGATCACCGCGAGCATCGAGACGACCATGGCCACGGCCTGGGTCGCGTATGCGGCCGGGAAGCCCCAGCGGGCGATGATCAGCCCGGCCATCGCGGGCCCGGCCAGCATCGCTGCCTGGAAGGAGACGTTGGTCAGCGCAAGACCGGCCGCCACCTGGTCGCCCGGCAACAGCCGGACCGGGAAGGTGCGCCGGGCAGGAGCTCCGAGAGCGCTGCAGCCCGTCCCCATGGCTACCAGGGCGAGCAGCAGCAGCACGTCGCGGTTGTCCGCCAGGGCCTGGGCGCACAGCCCTGCGGAGGCCAGCAGTTGGCCCGCGGTGGTGGCCCGTACCACCGTACGGCGGTCAAAGGTGTCGGCCAACGTGCCGCCGAGCAGACCGAACAGCACCATCGGCAGGCCGGTGGCGAGCCCGATGGCGCCGGTGCCCACTGGGCTGCCGGTCAGGTCCCAGACCTGAGCCAGCACCGCCACGTTGGCTGTCTGCCCACCGATTTGGGAGACCGAGGTGCCGATCCACAGGTCGCGAAACGACTGACTGCCACGCAGCGGGCGGGTGTCGAGGAACCGGACTCGGACACGCCCCCTCATCGCGGTGGCTCGACGAGGTGGTGGAGGATCCGCTGCCGCATCGACCGTCGTTCCAGCGCCCGCCGCACCTCCTCGACAACGGTGGTCATCGCGTACGGGACCTCGCCGTCCAGCTCGGCGACCGTCTCGTGGGTGGCGCGCCACTCCGCCTCCAGAAACGGCACCAGCGACCGGCCGCGCTCGGTCAGGTCGATCCGCCGGGTGCGGGCGTCAGGCCCCGGCTCGGAGGTGACCAGATCCTCCTTGCGCATGGCGGCGACGGTCTGGCTGATCGCGGAGTGCGAGCGGTCCAGGGACTTCGCAAGCTCGCGAATGGTCAGCGGTCCGGTGTGGGCGAGCCGGATCAGCGGATACGCGAACCGAGGCCGCACCCCCTCGATGCCGCGCTCGACGTAGACCTGCTCGATCTCGGCGTCCATGGCTGCCAGAAGCTCGTGCAGGGAATGCCAGGGATCGGGCAGCGCTGTGGGATCTGAAGATGTCACAGCGCTAATATAACAGCGCTGCGATAATCTGGGCTCGTGATCGGGCCAGAGCCTGCGGCTGTACCGCTGGTGCCCATTCCGGGAAGTCACCCCGCCTGCCGTCGGCGTCGGCAGGCTCGCCCCTCCCTCGCCGAGGCGGGTCGACCCGGAGTGCCGCCACTCATGCAGGTCCCAGCCCGTGCCCGGCTCACCGCCGAGGGCCGCGTGCTCGTCCAGCAGCATCCGGGCCTGCCCGCAGGAGAGGCGGGCGAGCCCGGTGTCCGGGCGGATGTCGCGCGGGCTGCCGACGGACAGCTGATCTCCCTGTCCGGTATGACTGTTCGTCCCCTGTTCGGCTCTGCACTCGTGCGGTTCGGAACGGTCGTGAGCCTTGGCGCCCGCGCCGTCTGTGGTGTCAGTGGTGGCTGCGATGCTGGCGGCATGACCCCTTGGAACCTGCTTGATCTCGACAAGGCCCTGCGTGCCGGCTGGGCCTTCGACACCTGCTCGCCCGACGACCAGGCCGACTGGCAGCCGGGCAACCCGGCCCGGGGGCACTGCGACATCACCGCTTTGATCGTCAACGACGTCTTCGGCGGTGACCTCATGGTCGGGGAGGTGGACCTTGACGGAACCCAGCACGGTTTCCACTGGTGGAACCGGCTGCCCAGCGGTGTGGAACTCGACCTGACACTCGAACAGTTCCAGCGCGGACAGACGGTCATGGCTGCCCGTGTCGTCGAGCGCCCTCCGGGCCCGCTGCCTCGCCGCTGGGAGGAGTACCTCCTCCTGCGTGAGCGTGTGAGCAAGCGTCTTGGTCCGCTTCCGGAGCCCGTCTGAGGAGATGGGGGATCAGCTCGTCCGGTTCGGCGGGACGACGCCCTGACCGCTGGTGGCCTGGGTCAGCCGCAGCGAGGACCCTTCGGTCAGGAGGATGTGGGCGTGGTGCAGGAGCCGGTCGACGGCGGCGGTGGCCAGTGTCCTGGGCATGATCGAAACGGGATCGACGCGCTCACCGCCGCCGGGTGCCGGGACGGTCAGTAGTAGTGGCGGACGAAGACGTCCGACGTGCCGTTGGTGTCACCGGGCACGATGTCGTCGGCCGTGGAGTGGAAGACCACGTCGCGTCCACCGGCGCTGACCGCGTCGATCCCGGCCGAGGCGGGCCGGTCCGAGACGGTCTCGTCGGTGCCCGTCGCCAGGTCGCGCAGCAGGAGCGAGGGCCCGCTCGTGTCGTGCGGGGCGTACAGCAGATAGCGGCCGGTGGGATCGATGGCCACGCCCCGCACGCCCGGCACCAGCAGGTCGGTGCCCGAGCCCATGTCGTGGACGTAGGTGTCGGAGCCCGAGAGGTAGACGACCTTGCTGCCGTCCTTGCTGAGCTGGACGAGTTCCGCCGCCTTGGACGGGCCCTCGACAGGGCCGGAGGTGGTGCCGTCGGTCCGGTCCCACACGAGGACGTCCTGCGCCTGGCCGTCCTGGTAGGCGACGAAACGGCCGTCGCCGCTGATGGACGGCCGGGCCGAGACGGTGTGCTCGAACTCGGCGACGGTCTCCGCGGTGCCGGCGTGCCAGTCCCGTACCTCGACGCGCTGCCGGGTCGCCGGCCGGTTGAAGGTGGCGGCCTGGGCGATGTAGCGGCCGTCCGTGCTCAGTGACGGCTGGCTGCAGTTGAGGCCCGGGCAGTTGATGCCGATCGTGCTCTCCGAGCTCACCTGGGACAGGAAGGTCTTCGTGTCCCTGAACAACCGCCCCCACAGGGCGACGTACTGCCCGTCACCGCTGATCACCGGGCGCTCGATCGGGGAGGTGTTGGTGAGCATCCGCACGGTCCGGCTCGTCCGCCGGTCGCGGACGAACACCCTTTCCCCCGTCACCGGGGCCGCGGAGGTGAGGTTCTGCGCGGACGACGAGAAGGCGATACGCCGGCCGTCGGCCGTGATCGTGGCGCCGGCGGAGTCGCCGTCGCCCTGGGTGCCGTCGGTCGCGACGCTGATCCGCTCGACCCCGGCTCCGCTGTCGCTCGCGGCGCCCGCCACGGCCGCGGGCTCGGCCGAGGCGGCCGCGGGCAGCACCGCCGTGACCGCGCAGACCGCGACCGCCGTGCTCAGGGCGGCCCGTACGCGTCTGGTGATGCCCCGGTTCGTGTTTCCCCTCATTTTCCCCCCAGTCAGGACACGGTCCCTCCTCCGGTTCCCCACCGGAGGACCACGAGCATGCAACCGTGACGGTGCTGTGGGGTCAATGCGTCACATGACGTATTCAGAGGCGCGGTCTCGGCCCGCGGGCTCAGGCGAGGGCGGTGGCCAGCAGGGCGAAGGCGGCGACGATGACGGCGACGCGGACGTAGTGGTAGCGGTCCCAGCGGTTCATCTGCTCCTTCCAGTCGGCGGGCCGGTTCTCGGGGGTCCACGTCCTGCCCCGGTTGTTGATCGGGACGAGCAGCAGGATCGACATGATCACGCTGACGATCAGCAGCGCGGCGGCGGTGACGACGAGGCCGGCGCCCTGGTGGTGCCATCCGGCGACGGCCCAGAGCACGACGAGGACGAGCGAGCCGATGTACCAGAACGGCATCACGGTGCCGAGCATCCGGCCCCCGTGGGCGCGGCCGAGTTGGCCGCTGTCACCGGGGAGTGCGTTGAGGATCGGGTTGATGACGAAGGCGACGGAGAACTCCACCCCCACCATCAGGCCGACGATCACGGTGGTGAAGACCTCGAGCGCGGTGAGCATGACTGTCCCTCCCGGGATCTAGCGTTGCTAGCCGATGAGGCAACGCTAGACCTTCTGCCGCTCGGTTGTCTAGCGGTGCTAGGATCGATCCATGTCGGTACAGGAACGCAAGGAGCGCGAACGGGCGGTCCGCGAGCGCCTCATCGTGACGACGGCCCGCGAACTCGCCGAGCAGCAGGGCTGGGACGCGGTCACCACCCGCCGGCTCGCCGAGCGCATCGAGTACAGCCAGCCCGTCCTCTACAGCCATTTCCGCGGCAAGCGCGAGATCATCGGCGCCGTCGCCCTCGAGGGCGCCGCCGAGATGGCCGTGGCACTGCGGGCCGCGACCTCCCCCGCCGGTGACCCGCGCGCCCGGGTCACCGCCCTCGCCCGCGCCTACCTCGACTTCGCCGAGCGCAACCCGGCGGTCTACGACGCCATGTTCCGGCTCGACGGCGGCCTGGCGTTCGCGCGGGAGGACACCCCGAAGCCGCTGAAGGACGGCTTCGCCGCCCTGCTGGAGAGCCTCGGCGAGGTCGCCGGGGACGGCGTCCACCCGGCGCTGTTCACCGAGGTGTTCTGGGCGGCCCTGCACGGCCTGGCCACCCTGACCCGGGCGGGACGGCTGCCACCGGAGGACGCCGAACGGAGGGTGGAACTGCTGGTGGACCGGCTCGCCGTGCTCTGACGCACCGTCCCGGCGGGCGGGCGACCGACACGGGTGCTCGGCTCCTTCCCCGGGTCACCCGCCTCACGCACCGGATCACCTCGTCCTGGACCGCTCCTGAAGTCATGACGGTGCCCCGGGGGGCATCGCTCAGCTCTTGCCCGGCAAGACCGTCGCACTCACTCCCTGACCGCACCCGACCGGGTCGGCGGGCGCTTGAACGCCGGCCCGATGCCCGGGACGACCCTCGGCGAGCCGGACCAGTCGGTCTGCGCCCTGTTCCGGCGCGGCGGCGCCGGGCGCACTCGTCCGCACGGTCTACGGCGTGCTCTTCGGGCGGACGGCGCTGCACGCCGACCAGCCGGGCCAACGGCGACTGGCCTCACCTCTGCTTGTCGTGCCGGTCGACGGCTTCGAGGAAGACATCGACGAGCTCGGTGGGCATGGAGTAACCCTTCACCTTTCCGAAGCCCGGACCCTGTGCCTGGATCGGCGGCCGCATCCCGGCCGGCCACCAGCCCTCGCGGGCGCCGCGTTCCAGGACGCGCTTGAGGGCGCCGCTGTGGCCGCGGAGGCTGCCGCCGTCGGTGCGGAGTTCATCGTCGTCGACGAAGCCGTCGTTGACAGCGGCCATGCGGACGATGCGGCGCGCCCGGGCGGGCAGGGTCCGGTAGTACCGCACGGCGCGTTCGACGGTCCATGTGGCGTCGACGTCGACGTGCGCGGCGTGCTCCTCGAGGAGTGCGAGGAGCTTGTCCCTGAAGTCGTCGGTGGGATCGTCGACCGTGACGGTGATACGCAACATGGCTCCCGTACCAACAGACGTGTATTGAGGAGGAGACGGTAGCAGCGTCGTGCTCACGCGGCCCGGGTGCCGGCAGCTCGCGGGAGAATACCCCCCTATAATTTCCCTTATACAGGGCTGTCCTGAGGGAGGGGCACATGGCCGACCCCGCCGCCGTGGAAGTGGTCGACGCCGAGCTGGTCGACGAGGACGAGAACCGGGCGCTCCCCGCCCTCGCGGACACACCGGCACACCGGCCCCTCATCGGCCGGCACACGCTGCTCCGGCCGAACGCCCCGGTCCCGACGACGGCCGACCGGCCGGCGTACACCGAAGCCGACTTCCGGATCTCGCAGGAGACGGCCGACCTGATCGACGGGGCGCCGCCCGCCAACACCTCCCGTACGTACGGTTCCGCCCTCGGGCAGTTCACCACCTGGTGCGCCGAGAACGGCCGGGTGCCGATGCCGTGCACCACGGCGACATTCGTGGAGTACGTCGGACACCTGGTGCAACGGGACCTGGCGCCCTCGTCCGTCCAGGTCCACATGTCGGCGATCCGCTCCGCCCACCCCGACGGACAGCAGCCCGGAACGAAAGAGGCCCGGCAGGTCCTCCGCAGGCACGCCCGGGACTGGGCCCGGCGCCGCGCGCCCAGGAAGGCACCGCCGATCCGTACCGCGGCCCTGTCCGCCATGGTGGCCACCTGCACCGCGGCCGACGAGCGTGAGCAGCCGAAGGCCCTGAGGGACGCCGCGCTGCTCACCCTCGGATGGGGGATGCTGTCCCGCCGCAGCGAACTCGCCAACCTCCTGGTCGAGCACCTGGCCGTGGAGGACGACGGCGTGACCGTGCGCGTGGCGTTCTCCAAGACCGACCAGGCCGCCCGCGGCGAGGACACGTTCGTACCGGCCGACCCGGAGGCTCCGTCCCTCTGCCCCGTCGTCCGCGTCCGCGCGTGGCTGGAGGAACTGCGCCGCCACGGCATCACGTCCGGCCCGCTGTTCCGGCACATCACCCGCGGCGGCACCATCCGCCCGCGCTCCGGGCCGCGCGGCGACTTCCTCAGCCCCGACGCGATCGGGAACATCGTCAAGACCCGTGCCCGGCTCGCCGGGGTCAAGGCGCCCGGTGGCCGTGCGGTGACCGCGCACGGCCTGCGCCGGGGCCCGGCGCAGGAGATCTCCGAAGCAGGAGGAGACCCGACCGCCCAGGGCCGGTGGAAGCCCGGTTCCCCCACGGTCCTCAAGCACTACATCGAGCCCGCCCGGGGCAAGACGAACAACCCGCTGCACGCCGCGCGCGCCAAGTTCCGTACGCAGAACGGTAGTTGACCGGCCGTCACCTCGGCCGCCGCATGGGGCCGAGGCGCACGGGCGGTGGGACGTGCGGCCCCCTCTTCCTTCTTCAGCACAGGGGGCCGCACGTGGTGCGGCGTCGAGTGGCGCCTTGCGAGCATCCATGATGAGGGATCGCGTGCAATTGCAGAGCGGAAGTGCTGTTTTTCTCCTCAAAGGGATGAACCCGCGCGTCATGCGGCCCGCGGGACGGGTGGCGGGGCGTAGCGGAAGGTGGCGGATCTTCTTATTGTTCCGTAATCCCATGATCACATGGCGTCGGGCGGCCGTGTGCGGCCATTCTGGCGGTCCCTTCCTGATGGCGCTTCAGCACCGCCTGACGGAGGGCCCGTTGGTGCCGTTCGCTCACAGAAACAGAGTGCGATGTCGAGTAAGAAGGTGGTGGCCGCTGTCGTCCTGACGGCGGCCCTCACGTGGAGCACGGTGATGACCGTGCTGGGACACGCGGCCGCCGCGGCGGTCCTGCTGCCCTCCCTGGGCCTGCTCGCGCAGCAGGTCGTCCAGGCGCTCACGGCGTCCGACGGACGGTCCCGTCCCGCGGACGCCACACCGTCCCGCGCCGACGGCCCGGCCGGGCGGCGGGACGGTCAGGAGGCGCCGCGGTGATGCCGTCGTCCGATGCCGCCCAGCCCCCACCACACAGCGTCAGACGGGGCCGCCCGCCGGCCCCCATCTCCCCGGAAGCGGGCCCGCTGCACCGCGCCTGGCTCGAACCCGTCCGCAGCGTGCACCGCACCAGCGGCCTGACCCTGGACGACCTCGTCGACCGGTCCGGCTACTCCAAGACCCGGATCAGCGAACTCCTGCGCGGAAACGGCTACTACCCCGCCTGGGAGATCACCTTCAGCGTGATCCGCGTCCTGGGCATACCCACGGAACCCATGCGCCGGCTGTGGACGGCCGCCGCCCGCGAAGCCCGCAAGGGCCCGGAGTGGATCCGCCAGTGCATCGAGCAGGTCGCCCATGAAGCCGAAGGACCCCCACTGCCCTACCAGGCGTTCACCGACACCATGTACCACCCCTACCTGGAATACGCCCGCGCCTTCCTCCTGACCGAACGGCGGGCCCGGGGCGTCGTCGCGGAGGCCAACGACATCCTGTGGCTCTCCTGGAGCGAAGCCACCGCCAGCGCGAACCTCAACCGCTACGCCTGGCTCCTGCTGCGCTCCCGGGTCATGCTCCGCACCCCCCGCCACGAGGGCCACCCCGATCTGCGCGCCGCCGTCTTCTCCACCCGCGAGATCCGCGCCGGCCAGGACCCCGGACACATGATCGCCCTGTCCGAACTGATCGATCTCTTCGACGCCATCAGCCGCCTGCCCGACGACCAGATGGACGTCGCCGTCCTGCACTACCTGTGCGGCATCCCCGACCAGCGCATCCCCCACGTCCTCGGCCTGAGCCCCGCCATCGCCCACGCCGTCGACCACCACGCCCGCGCCACCGTCGAGGCCCTCCTCGGCGCCCCCGACACCCGGGAGTGACCCCGCCCGCCATGTCTGCCATCGACCAGCTCCTCGCCCGAGCCCGCCTGCACCACCACCCCGACGTCCCCGACGACACCGTCCCCCACGACGACGGCACCTGCCCCGACCACCTCCCGGCCGCCCCCCCGCCCGCCGGCCCCGACCGCACCGGTCCCACCGACCCGGCCGCGGCCCGGCAGCTCCACACGCTGTGCGAGACCGCCGTCACCGCCCTCACCCCCGACGTCCTGGCCTTCCTCACCGACCAGGTCCCCGACCACCACAGCGCCTGGCTCCTGGGCTGCGCCCTCCACCTCGCGGGCATCGAGGACGGCGCCCGCTTCTGGTGGCAGTACGCCGCCGGCGACGGCCACCCCCCGGCCTGCTACACCCTCTCCCTGCACCACCGCGTCCGCGGCGAACAGCACGCCGCCGCCTTCTACGCCCAGCAGACCGGCCTCGACCTCACCCCCGAGGCCGGGGCGGCGGAACCCCTCGCCGTCGCCGGCACCTGCCCGCCCACGGACATCCGCTTCGACGCCGGACTCCCCACCGTGCTCCGCATCCTCAGCGAACTCGCGGCCCCGGGCCGCCGCCACCGGCCCCACCGCATCGACGCCCTGACCAACTACGTCGCCGACGCCGTCACTCCTCACTACGACCGCCACCCGAACATCGAACTGCCCGTTCCCGAGCCCCGGTTCGCCGACAGGATCGACTTCCTCCTCACCACCACCCCACCGTGGGAAGCCCGCGCCCGCGCCCCCCGCGCCACCGCGCCCGCCCTGCCCGTCCGCACGGACCACGACCGGAACGACGGCTCCCGGGCACGGCCGTCCTGCGCACGTCGGGGCGCCGCCCCGTCCTGACCCGGACACCGGCCGCGGGGCGGCGGGACGGCCGCGGTCCTCTACCGTGGGTAGAGGACCGCGGTACGGTAGGGGCATGGCAGCAGACGAGACGAGCATCAAGGTGAGCGTGGCGGCGCGTGACCGGCTGGCCACGCTGGCGGCCGAGCACGGCACGACCATCCGCTCCCTGGTCGAGGACCTCGCGCAGGGCACCCCGACCCGGGCCGAGTACGCCGAGCGTGCCGAGCTGGCCCGCGCCGAGCTGGCCTCCGCCCTCGGCACCGCACCGAGCGCCGAGGCCGAGGCGAAGGCGCGGGCGCTGCTGGAGCGCCTGGGCGGGACGCGGCACGACCCCCGGGCGGCCGCGTAGTGGGGGCGATCCCGGTCGTCCTGGACCACACGACCGCCGCGGCGCTGTACGACCCGAAGGACCCGTTCAACGAGGCGGTCGCGGCGTTCTACGTCCAGGCCTCCGGCGGTCTGGGAACCCTGTACGCACCGGTGCTGTCGCTGACGGCCGGCGACGCCGAGCGGCCCGGACTCCTCGGCTACGTCAAAGGACTGCGGTTCGTCCGCATCGAGGCCTTCGACACCGACGCCGCGGTCACGGCCACCGAGCTGCTGCGCTTCGGACACTCCTGGGCCGCCGTCCACGCCATCCACGCCGCCCGCCCCTCCCCCGCCCACCCCACCGGCCGTTTCCTGCTCACCCTGACGCCCAAGGCGTACGCGGGAACCGGCGTCCAGGCCGTCCACCCCGACCAGTAGGCGCCCGGTCCGCGCCCTCGGGAGGGCCTCCTCGTCCGGCCCCGGGGCCGGTACCCGGCCACGGTCCGGGGCCGGACGGGCCCGGCCCCGTCTGCCGGAGCCGGGCCCGTTCCCTTCCCCACGGGCGGATCCGCGCGTCAGCGGGCGTCGGGGCGACCCGGGGCCGTGTCCCGGCCCGGCGGGTTCCGCCCGTCGTCCGGTCGCACGTGGGTGAGCTTGGCGGGGTTGGTGACGACGTAGACGCCGGAGACCCGGTCGCCGTCCGGGGTGAGGTCCATGACCATCACGGCGTACGGGGAGTCCCCCGTGAACAGCACGGCCGCGTCGTCGCCGTTGACGCGCCGGTAGCGGATGTCCGGATCCTCGATGCGCCGGGTGGCGTAGCCGGCCAGCATGCGGGCGGCCTTCTCCCGGCCGTGGACCGGGCGCAGCCCGGCCGCCTGCCGCGCGCCTCCGCCGTCGATCCAGACCGTCACGTCCGGGGCGAGGATCTCCATGAGCGCGTGGATGTCGCCGCCGAGGGCGGCCGCGACGAACCGCTCGGTCGCCTCCCGCCGGACGCGAGGGTGGGCGCGGTAGCGGGGGCGGCGGGCGTGGACGTGGGCGCGGGCCCGGTGGGCGAGCTGGCGTACGGAGGCGTGGCTGCGGTCGAGCATGCCGGCGATCTCGGTGTGGGGGTAGCCGAACACCTCGTGGAGGACGAACACCGCCCGTTCCAGCGGTGTGAGGGTCTCCAGTACCACCAGCATCGCCATGGAGAGCGAGTCCGTACGCACCGCGTGGTCCGCGGTGTCCGGGGCGAGGCCGGTGGCGGCATCGGCGACCAGGGGTTCGGGCAGCCAGGGACCGACGTACGTCTCACGGCGGGAGGCGATGGCGGTCCGCCGGGCGAGCGCGTGGTTCACGGCGATGCGTACGAGGTAGGCGCGCGGGTTGCCGATCTCCGCCGCCTGCGCCCGACGGTTCCTGCCGGACCAGGACAGCCAGGTCTCCTGGAGCACGTCCTCGGTGTCGGCGACGCTGCCGAGCATGTTGTAGACGACGGAGAACAGCAGTTCGCGGTGATCGACGAAGAGCCGCGTCGCGTCCTGCGCCGGGCCGTCCCGCCGGTTTCCCGTGCCCGGCCCGCGCGGCGCGTCCCGCACCGGTCCTGTCCCGCCCGCTGCCGGGCCGTCGTCGGGTATGGCTGCCATGGGTCGTCCTCCTGTCCGGCACTCACTGACCAGAGGGAGGAGGCAGCCGGAGTGTGACATCCACCCGGTGAGCGTGACACGGGTCACCGGCCGGCTCCTCGGAGCCGTACTCGTCCGAGCCGGCCGTACCTTCGCCCCACGGCCGCCGAGGTCGTACCCGTGTGCCCCTCCGGTTCTCCGGCTCCGGTCCCTCCGGCCGGAGAACCGGAGGGGACGGGGCACCGTCACCTCCGGCGGGGAGAGGCTCCCCCTCGGTATTCACTTCCTGCCGCCGAACGCCTCCTTCCGGATGACGTCGAGGAAGCCCGGAACGCCTTCCGTGGTGCGGACGTCGACGAAGGCACCCACATGACGGTCGCCGACCGCCTCACGCAGCAGCGCGTTCCCCAGATCCGCGCGCGAGGTGAACCGGCCGGGCAGGCGCGAGGTGGCGACCCGGTAGTCGCTGACGGCGTCCGTGTCGAAGAGACCGGCGGGGCGGAGGACCGTCCACGCGCGGTCGCTGTCGCGCACGGTCTCCTCCATGCGGCGCATGTCGTCGTACACGGTGCGCCCGATGGTGCGCGCGATGAGGGGTTCGAGCACCTTCCGGAAGAAGAGGGTCTCGCCGGGTGCCGGCACGTCGAAGAGCACGGTCGAGGTCACGCAGACCAGGCGTCGGACGCCGTGCCTGGTCATGGCCCGTGTGATGTGGGTGATGCCCTCGGAGTACACCGTGACGGGGCTTCGGCTGTACGGCACCCCGAGCGTCGAGATCACCGCGTCCTGCCCGGCCACGGCGCGTTCGACCGCGCCGGGATCCAGCACGTCCGCACCGGCCACCCGCAGGCACGGGCCGCTCAGCGGGAACTCCGCGGGGCGGCGTGTGACGGCGGTGACCGTGTGCCCTTCGGCGATCGCCTGCTCCGTGACCTGTCGTCCGGTCGGCCCGTTGGCTCCGAACACGACGATTCTCATGTGTCTCCCCTCTCCTGCGGACGACTCCGGTGGGCGTCGGGAACGCACACGGTGTCGTCGTCCGGGCCGGTCCTGCCCTATGAGAGGAGCCCGACGGCGACGAGTGTGACACCCCGCCGGCCTTGTCCATGAGTCGCGGGTCCCGGCGCTGCTTCCCCCTCTGTCCTCTGTCACAGAAGACCGGCGGGCCGCAACCTTCCCTCCGCGCCGTGGATCCAACCTGTGACCGCGACCCACCGTCACCCCGCGCATGGGAGCAGATCTTGACCCACAGACGTTCCACGGCCGTCGCCGCCGCCTCGCTCCTGCTGCTGAGCGGTGTGGCCCTCACCGCAGCGCCCACGGCCTTCGCGGGCATGCCCGAAGGCACCTACGCCGACGACCGCGACAGCGACTTCGACGGCGACGGTTACGACGACGTCCTGACCGGTGCTCCGGGCGGCACCGACGGCGGCAGGAAGGGGGCGGGGTACGTCACCGTCCAGTACGGCGCCGCGAGCGGTATGGGGACCGCCACCAGCGTCCCCCGGGTCCGCACCGCCGTCTTCGGTCAGGCGTCCGCGGGGGTGCCGGGTTCCGCCGAGTCCGGTGACGGCTTCGGCACCGCCGTGGCCACGGGGGACCTCGACGCCGACGGCTACGACGACGCGGTCGTCGCCGCGCCGGGTGAGGACGAGGGTTCCGTGAGCGACGCGGGCCGGGTGACGGTCCTCTACGGATCCCCGGCCGGGCTGACCTCCGCCCGCAGCGTCACCCTGAGGTCGGAGACACCCGCGGCGGACGCCCGGTTCGGCCTGGCCGTCGCCGCCGCCCGGCTCTCCGGAACCACACCGGGCGACGTCCTCGCCGTGGCCGACCGCGGGGGCGCCTCCCTGTTCGCCCACGGCGCCGGCTCCCTGGAAGGAACGGGCCGGCTCGACACCGCCGGTGTCCCCGGCCGCGACTCGATACAGCCCGTCTCCCTGACCACCGGGAACTACGACGGCGACGGATACGCGGACCTGCTCGTGTCCGGCAGCAGCCTGGAGGAGGACCCCAGGCCACGCTCCTCCCTGTACATGGGCGCCGCGGACGGGCCGGCCTACACCCGCGACCTCGCCGGCGGCTCCGCCACGGCCTCCGGCGACATCAACGACGACGGATACGACGACCTGGTCTACGGCAGGCCCGACAAGCCCGAGGACGAGCACGAACCCCTCACGGGCGGTACCGTCGGCGTCTACCTGGGCTCCGAGGACGGCATGGAGAACGTGGACGAACTCGGCACTCCCGCGCAGGTGTGGACCCAGTACACCGCCGGCGTGCCGGGCACCGCCGAACTGGGCGACGGCTTCGGCGCCGACGTCTCCCTCGCCGACATCGACGGTGACGGCCACGCCGACCTGGCCGTGGGCGTGCCCGGCGAGGACGTCGGCACCGTGGCGGACGCGGGCGGGGTGCGGATCCTGCGCGGTTCGGCCGCCGGGCTGACCGCGGTGGGCGCGAAGTCCTTCGACCAGAACTCGGCGGGCGTGCCCGGCACGGCGGAGAAGGGCGACCGCTGGGGCGGACAGGTCCGGCTCGCCGACACGGACGCCGACGGCCGCTGCGAGCTGCTGGCCGCGGCACCCGGCGAGAACACCGACGACGGGGTGGTCTGGTGGCTCGCCGCCTCCACCACCGGGACGGTGAGCACCGGATCGTGGTCGTACGGCGGAGGCTCACTCGGCGCTCCCGGAACCGACGCGCGCTTCGGTGCGTCGATCGACGAGTGAGCCGGCGCCCGTGCCGCTCCGCCGGTCCCGTGGCGGACGGGTCCCGTCACAGGGTCCGTCAGGGGTGCGGCCCCGAAGCCGCCGCCGTACGGCCGGCCCGGGCTTGACGAAGGACGCGGAGGCCCCCCGCCCGCCGAGGGGGCTTCCGACGGCCCCGCACGGCACGGCGCCGGCCGTGCCGTGCGGTCCCCGTCAGGGGATCCCGACGCCCGGGGCGCAGATGCCCGGGAACACCAGCCGCTTCACCTCGTCCCAGCGCTCGAGGATGTCCCGGCGCCCGTGCAGCGTGTCGGAGATGTGCTGGATCCCGAAGAACGCCGCCACGATGACGCGGGCGGCCGCCTGCGGCGAACAGTCGGGGCGCAGGCAGCCGTCCCTGCGACATCACCCGCACCGAGGACGTGGCCCGCGCCGTGGTGAGCTGCGCGGGGATCGCGGTGCCCGGCCGCACCCTGGGCAGGCGCGGCCCACTGCCGCTGGAGACCTTCGCGGAGGTGGTCCGGGTGAACCTCCTGGGCACCTTCGACGTGGTCCGCCAGGTGGCCCGGGTGATGGCGGACGGCGAGGCGGTGGACGGCGACCGCGGAGTGATGGTGCGCACCTCCTCGATCGCCGCGTACGAAGGTCAGGAGGGCCAGGTCGCCTGCACCGCCTCGAAGGCGGCGGTGGCCGGCATGACCCTGCCGTTGGCCCGGGACCTGGCCCGGCATCCGCGTGGTGACCGTGGCTCCTGGACTGTTCGACACGCCGATGGTCGCGGGGCTCGCCGACGAGGCCCGCGCCTCGCTCGCCGCGCAGACCCCGCTTCCCGTCCGGCTGGGCCGGTCCGAGGAGTTCGCCTCGCTGGTCGCGCACATCATCGACGACCCGATGCTCAACGGCGAGGTCATCCGGCTGGACGGGGCGGTGCGCCTTGGCCCGATCTGACGGCGCCCCGGCCCCCGGCGTCCGCGTCTGTTCGGCCCGCGCCGACCGCCCCGCGGCGCGGGAGGAGGCCCTGCTGGACCTGCTCACCCCCGCCGAGCGCGACCGGTACGCCGGGATGCCGCGCGAGGCGCGCTCCCCGTACGTCACCGCCCACGCCCTGCTGCGCCTCGGCGCCACCCCGCCGGGGCGAGCCCGCCTCCGACCCCACGTACGGCAGGCACGACGTCTTCCTCCGGCTCGCCCGCTGCATGGGACCCTCGCCCGCAAGAATCCGGCATTCCGACAAAGCCTCGAAAGGGCACGACATGAGCGCGGAACACCAGCGGATCAATCGGTTCGGGTTCGCGGAGTACCACGACATGGCCGGCATCGTCCGGGAGGTGGACCTGCCGGCCGTGGCGGAGACGCTCCGCCGGATCGTGGACCTGGTGCTCGTCGAGGACGAGTCCGGCGTCGTCGAGGCGATGTCGCCGGAGGCCCGAGCCGACTTCGCCGTGCCGCTCGGCATGGCCGCCGGGATGCTCGAGGACGGCGGGTACTCGGACGTGGAGCTGGTCTCGGCGGCCTGCACCGTGCGGTATTCCGCGGAGCGTCACACGAACGGATTCCCCGAGGAGTTGACCGCCCTTCTGCTGCGGCTCCCGCGCTGAGCCACGCGGGGGCGTGCGCGTCCCGGGTACCGCGCCCGGTGGCGCCGGTGCGGCTGCGGGAGCCTTTGTCAGAGGCAGTTGACAGGATCCTGGCCATGAATGTCGCTCCTGTCACTCCGCCACGGCCGCTCGATGTCGCCGCGGTTTTTCCTCAACTGGTCCCGCTGGCACGCACGGCGACCCGGTTGCACCCCCGGCCCGGGGCGCCGACGTGGTACGACAGCTCGATCGGCGGACCACTGCTGTGGCCCGCCGACGAGCCCTGGCCCCACTGCGAAGGCCCTCATGAGGTGGACGGAATGAACCCGGTCCTGTCCCCGGCGGACGTACGGCTGGAACGACGGATCCGTGCCGCCTCGCACGGCAGGGAGATGACCCCGCAGGAACAAAAGACCCTCGAGCGGATCCGGCCTCCTCGGAAGCTTCCGATGAGGCCGGCGGTCCAGCCGTACGACGGCTCCATGGCGATGCTGCCCGTGGCGCAACTGTACGCACGGGACGTGCCCGATCTGCGCGCGCCTAAGGGAACGGACCTGCTGCAGGTTCTGTGGTGCCCCTTCGACCATCCGATCATGCCCAGGACCGCGCTGTTCTGGCGGTCGGCGGCCACCGTCACCGACATCCTCGGCACACCCCCCGAACCACCCGCGATGCAGTTCGACGCCTACCTGCCCGAGCCGTGCCTGCTCCACCCGGAACAGATCACCGAGTATCCCGACCACCTGGAACTGAGTACGGAACTACAGGAGCAGCTCAGTCAGTGGAGTGTGCCCCAGGCGGACGAAGAGGACATGGACCCGCAGACGTACTACGACTGCGTGCTGTCCAACGCACCCGGCTGGAAGGTCGGCGGCTGGGCCGCCTGGGACTCCACCGACCCCTGCCCGCGGCCCTGCCCTGAATGCGGCACCGGGATGGAGGTCCTGCTGACCATCGCCACGTTCGAAGAAGGGGACGACGAGGGGCGCAGCTGGTCCCCGTACGAGAACCCCGCCGCCGAACCGTCCCCCGGCTCGGACCACTTCGACCCCGGGCGGCCCACCGCGGTCCAGATCGGCCGCGGCCACCGGCAGCACCTCTACATCTGCCCCGCGGCGCCCGAGCACCCCCACCTCGAGTTGATGACGTAGTCCGTCGCCGCCTTGCGAGTGTCGAGGGTGCCGGCAGCGACGGCGTCCCCCGGCTCTGCCCGTTCAAGAACCGGCACATCGGCTTCCCGGGCCGCTGCCTGTTCGACATCGAGGCCGGCTGCCGATGACCCGTGGGTGAATCGTCACGGTTCCTCGGACCGCACCTCATGTACGTCACGTCAATGAGGTGCGGTCGTCAGGACGTCACGTTGCGCGGCGAAGGGGAACGACGACGTTCTCGCCCATGCGCTTGGGATCCAGGCGGTAGTACTTGATGTGCCCGATCCGCTCCGTCTCCTCCAGCCAGCCGGCTTCGATGACCTGCTTGCGGGTGCGGGAGAAGACGGGAGGGGCCATGCCGACGAGCTTCGCCAAGGTGGCGGCCGTCTCGAGGATGGCGCCGGACCGGTCGGTCGGATGCAGGGCGTACAACATGACGACGAGACGCTGGTTGGCGGTCATGCCCGCGGTCTTCTCGAGCAGTTCGAGGTTCTTCTGTTTGTCGTCGTTGCCGTTCACTGGGCCTCCCACCGTGCAGGGGCGTTCTCGTTGAATCCGGGG
Organism: Streptomyces sp. NPDC053426; assembly: GCF_055585405.1. Classification (NCBI taxonomy): domain Bacteria; kingdom Bacillati; phylum Actinomycetota; class Actinomycetes; order Kitasatosporales; family Streptomycetaceae; genus Streptomyces; species Streptomyces sp. NPDC053426. The sequence goes on from NZ_JBVJKE010000017.1 coordinate 92,121, forward strand.
ATGTCCGGTGGGTTGCATGTCTTCACCGCTTCGCGCTGTTCCAGCCCTGTCCCGTGGAAGGCGATGTAAGGGCTGATCCGGTAGAAGTTGTAGTTGCCGATGCGTCCCCGGACGATCAGGATGCGGTGCTTGGCCAGCTTCCGGTTGATCTTCCCGACCGCATCCGTGGACATCCCCACTCGTTGGGCGATGTCCGCTCCAGTGGCTCTCAGTGGGTCCATACCCTCCGGCGAGACCCCGATCCACCACAGGACGAGGAACTTCTGGCTGGGCGTGAAGGCCTTCGATTCGGTGATCGCCTCGACGCGCGCCTTGTCGACCTGGGTGTGCCTGCCCGCGAAGGCGTACGGCGCATAAGGGACCGGCTCACCGGTGTCGGCGTCGACCAGTCTGCGTAATGCTCCCAACGGGCCCTCCGTAGGCGGGGAAATACTTGCTGGCTGGTTCGCGAGGGACGGCTGCTAGGCCGACCAGATGAACTTAACGTACATGAGCAGGAAGTCAATCAACCCCGCCTGCAGGCCGTGTCTCCTGTCCCCGTGCTCATGGCTCGAACCCCCGGGAAGACGGTCTCCAGGAACCGTCCTCATGTACGTCACGTCAATGTGCCGCTGCTACAGGATCGTGGTGCCCGGTTCCCAGGAACCGGGCACCCGGTCCACAGGATCGCCCTGTGCTGTCGCAGGAACTGCCTGGCAGTTCCTGCGATCGTGGTGGTTCGAGGTATCTGCGCAGGTCAGCGGCGTATCGGAAGGCGCGCTCTCTTACTTCAACAGGAAGCGCCGTCCTCACCCCGCACAAGCCTCCGAGGTGAGCCCTGTACGCTCCGCCGATCCGCCCTCACCTTGTTGCCACTTCACGACGACGGCCATGGGGCACCAGCGAACCTCAGCCCCATGGCGGAACCCCTTCACGACCTGCGGCCGACCTCGAAGCCGCGTGGGGCCGGGACTCCCCCGCCTCGCAGGACACCGCACCCCGTACCCGCCGTTTCCCGGCGCGCACGGTCCGCACCACGACGAAAGGGCTTCGCGCCGGGAAGCGGCGGGGCAGCGGGGTCCAGGGGCCGGCGAAGGCCCCTGGTACCACGCTGCTCAGCCATCAGGGGATCCATGGTCGGCCCCGCACTCCCGGGACGGACCGGAGCGAAACCGACCTGCGGCTCGGTGACCCGCACCCGTGCACCTGCCGGACCCCGCAGGAGACTTCTGGGCCGCAGCATCGAGCAGACGGACACTGTGCGGGTCACACCTGGAGTCACCCCGCAGCAAGGCTGAAGCCCCCAGACGCAGGCCCTCGCCGAGAGCGCCGGCCTAGTGGTCGAGGGCAGGTTCTAGCTGTACAACCAGCTGCCGTACGACGCAGCGTCCACGAGTTGGTACAGCCCGAGAGCGGCAGCTCCGAGGACAAGGAGAAACAGCCCGGAGCGCAGGAACACCGGACCCACGACGGTGACTGAGGCCGCCTGTCCCGTGAGGGTGCGCCAGTCCCGCACACGTCGGATGTCCCCCGCACTGGCCCACCAAAAACCGGCACCGATCACAAGGAAGATCGCACCGAAGAGGGCCAGAGCACTGACGACGGACAGAAAATCTCGTCGGTCGCTGTGGCCGCTGATGCTCAAAGCCGCCACCATGAGCGGCACCACGCCCAGCAGACCGAAGGTCACGCCTCGCCGTGCAACGTCGGCCGGCCGCAGCCGCGGCAACATCACGCCGTCTTGGTCCAATGCCATGGCGAGCACCCTAGCCCGCCCGGCCTGACCAGCCGCAACGTCCCCTGACCGCCAGCACGCCGACAGCCCGCCGGGCCCTACGAGTCCTGTAGCGACAGAGAAGATCCGGAGGCGGATGCGCTGCGCGGCACCGAACTTCTGCTTCTCCAGGGCCTCGGCGGCCCCGACCGACGCGGCCCGCCCCAGGTCTTCGTGACCTCCCCTGGTGTCGTCCATGGCCGTCAAGGCGTTCAGTTCTTCCGCCGCTGGACCGAGGACATCGTCGTCAGGTGCCCGCACATCGAGTACGGCTGCCGGCCGCGCCTGGGACTTCTACGAATTCTCGCTCGTGCCCCACTGCCAGGGGCTGCACGGTTCCACCGAACTCAGAGCACTCCGGAGTCTCGATCGAAGCCGGAACGGTTCACTCCGCCCTCGGCCAACGCCTCGGCGGTCGACCGTGCCCTACAGGGCGATCCCCGCCCGCTTCGCCAGCGCACTCACCTTCGGGTTGCTTCGCTTGTGCAGCGATACCAGCACCCGGCTCAGTTCCTGGAAGGTCGGGTGCACTTTCGCCATCTGAGGCGTCGCCTTCCACGCGTCGGCGAGAGAGTCCACTGCCCCGTCGCGGTCCCCGAGCGCCAGCTTCGACCGGGCCACGTTCATGTGCAGCGGTCCGATACGCGTCGCGGGCAGCGTGGGGCCCTCTCGTAGGTACCTCTCCCCGGCCTCCAGAGCGTCCGCGTGCCTGTTCAGGTCCGCGTTGGTCGCCACCACATGCGTCGCGGTGTTCTCCGGCCCGAAGTGCATGCCGTTGACGTTCACATCGGTGTCGACGACTTCGGCCGCCTTCAGCGCCGCCACGATGTGCCGCTGCGCGGTCTTCCTGTCCGCCAGCCGGCCGGCGAGTGTCATCCCCCGCAGATGCAGCAGCCCGAGCCCGAGGCTGCGGGCCCGGCCCGACAGCGTCGACTCGACCTCCACCACCGCATGGTCGACCACGGCAAGACCGCCCGCGAAGTCTCCTCCGTTGAGGAACGTACCGGCCTCGTCCCGGGCCGCGACGGCGCGAGTCAACGCGTCCGCCCGCTCCGCCGCCTGCCGCTGCTTGACCACCGCCAGTTCCGCCAGCGTCATCCAGCGGTGCCGCGCGGCAAGCCAGTAGACCGCGCTGTAGACGTCGGCCACCCGCGCCCAGTGCTCCGGCAGACCCGTCGCATGTGCGTGGTCCTGCACCCGACGCAGCAGACCGGGCAACCGCTGCGTCACCCCGGCCAGATCGGCGTCACCGCGGAGTCGGAAGAGTTCCGTCAGGCCCTGCTCCAGGAGTTCGGCGCGCACCGGTTCGTCCGTGGGCAGATCGAAGCGCCGCATGACGCTCCGCAGCTCCTTCAGTCGGTCCTCCTCACCAGGGGCAACCGGGCTCTGGCCGAGTAGTTCGTCGAGCGTGATCCCGAAAGCGTTCGACAACGCCGCGCCCATGCCCTGCGTCAGCGGGCGCTCACCCCGCTCGATCTTGCCGAGCATGGACTTCGACATGCCTGACCTGGCGGCCAGATGGTCTTGCAGCCAGCCGCGCTGTACGCGCAGGACCTTGACGTTGGCGCCCGGCCCAGGCGTGGTGCTCTCCGCGCTCATACGTGATGTCTTCCCAGTCGGATGCTCCGCTCCTCATGTTCTCAGCCACGAGTACCCACGCGACGCTCTTGTGTACTTCCTGTGCACCTTCACTCACTCAGTGTGTCGTTGACTGGTTACAGACAGCGAACAACGGAACGTCCGCGAGCTGAGGACTGACATGATGACCATGGCGGTGTACCGGGTGACTCCGGACGGCAAGAGGATCGTGATCCGCGAGGAGCACGAAGTGACGCCGATCAAGACGATCCCGCTCACCGACAACTGGCCGCCCTGCAGATGTCCTCTGCACCGTCTCCCCGGTCTTGCCGCCGCACCCCGATGAGCGCTCCCGGACTCATCGCATGCGACGGCCCGGCCCTTGAGGGCCGCCGACGGGAGGTCAGCCCTTGGAGCACCGGCACGTGCTGGCTGTACTGCCGGCGCTCGAACGTCACCGTGGCCTGGATCGGTCCCGTCGTCTCCTCCGGGTTACAGGCTCCTCTCCACGGCTGCGCAACCTGCGTTGCCGAGCTGGATCACATGGTGTGGCAGTACTGCGCTGCGAGGGACCGTGCTTGAACGCCAAGCTCCCACCTCCCTGCACAACCGATCCGATGGCTCCCCAACGAAAGACAAGGAAGTTCATGACCCATACGACCGTCGAGCCCGACGAGGCGATCCGTCTTCGGAACAAGGTGGTGGACGAACTCTGTGCGGACGGCACACTCTCCTCCCCGGAGATCGAAGCGGCGATGCGCAAGGTCCCCCGCCATGAGTTCACCCCCGACACGCCGCTGGACAAGGCGTACGACACCTACACCGCTGTGATCACCAAGACGGACGAGCACGGCGTGCAGCTCAGCTCCGTCTCCGCCCCGCAGATCCAGGCCATGATGCTGGAGCAGGCCCGGGTGCGGCCCGGGATGCGGGTGCTGGAGATCGGCTCGGGCGGGCTGAACGCGGCTTACCTCGCCGAACTCGTCGGTGAGGACGGTGAAGTCGTCACGGTGGACATCGACCCCGGTGTCACCGAGCGCGCTCGGCGGCTCCTGGACGAGCACGGCTACGCCAGGGTTCGCGTCGTCACCGCGGACGCGGCCGAACCGATCCCGGACCTCGGTGAGGTCGATGTCGTCATGGTGACCGCCGGAGCCTGGGACATCTCCCCGGCCTGGACCGCGCAGCTCAAGGACGGCGGCCGGCTCGTGGTGCCGCTGAGGATGCGGGGTCTGACCCGCTCGGTCGCCTTCGTACAGGTCGCGGGCGAGCACGGCGCCTACCTGGAGAGTGAGTCGGCGCGGATCTGCGGCTTCGTCCCGATGCAGGGCTCGACCGCCCACCGGGAAGAACTTCTGCTGGTCAACGGCACCCCGGAGATCGGCCTGCGGTTCGATGACGGCCTGCCGGCCGATCCGCACCGGCTGGACAACGCCGTCACGACATCGCGCCACGAGCTGTGGACCGGCGTCACCATCGGTCTTCAGGAGCTCCTCGACACCCTCCAGATGACGATGGCGATCAGCCTGCCGGGCTTCTGCACGATGGCCGTCGATGACGACCTGGACACCGGCTTGGTCGCCCCCTCGAACAAGCGGTTCGCTCTCGCTGCCGTCGAGAACGACACCTTCGCCTACCTCGTCACCCGCCGCACCGAGGACAACAAGCACGTCGAGTACGGCGTGCACGCCCTCGGCCCGAGCGCGGAGCAGCTCGCCGACAAGGTCGCCGACGTGCTCCGTGATTGGCAGACCAACCGCCGCGGCGGCCCCGGCCCGGTCATCCGGGTCCATCCGGCCGGCACCCCCGACGACCGGATCCGCGCCGCCCGGGTCATCGACAAGGTGCACAGCCGGATCTCGCTCTCCTGGCCCTCGGCGTAACGCCGGGAGTCAGGCCGTCCCGCACCACCCGAAGAAGAGGAAGGACACCATCATGACGAGCGCCACTCTGACCCCGCCCGCCGCGCCGGCGGATGTGGACGACGACTTCGCGCCCCTGGACGTGAGGGTCGTCGTCGCGGAGTACCCACACGGCAAGCTCATGTGCACCACCGGCGACGGCTGCGGCACCACCTGCGCGACCGGCTCCTCCGCCTGCAACTCCTTCGTGGAGGACCCGGCCTGATCCAGGCCCCCTGGCTGGTGGGCCGGACGTAGCGCTGCGTTCGGCCCACCAGCCGCCTCCCTCCCCTCCCGCGCGCCGCCTGAAGGAAGGGCCTCATGGCTTCCCGAGCAGTCGCCGACTACCAGTGGCAGGGCGCCGCGATGCTGCGCGCCACCACCAGCCCCGGACCGGCAGACGTACCCCGCACGCTCAATCTGGACGACGTGGCCGTCACCCGCGGATGGCTGAACCGCGTCTGGCAGCGCGAAGACTTCCGCCACGCGCTGCAATTGGCCACCCCCGTCCTCTCCGACGCCATCGAGGCCGTCCTCCGGGGCCGGCAGACCGAGCCTCGTCAGGTTCGCCGCACCGCGCTGTCGGTGGTCTCCTACCTTCTGCGGTGGCAGCACCGCCCGACCCCGCTCGGTCTGTTCGCCGGCACCGCCCCCGTGTCCGTCGGGCCGCGGGCGAACGTGCGATGGCGCGACAAGCACCGCGCGACGATCCGGCCGGATGCCGAATGGGTCACCGACATGGTCCTGCGGCTCCAGCGCAGTCCCGCGTTACTGAGGCGGTTGCCGCTCGTCGCCAACAACGCCGCGCGCGTCCGCGGTGACCGGCTCGTGGCACCGGGCCCACCCTCCGACGGTCACGCCCACCTCCTGGCCCCGGTCGAGGTGTCCGTCCGCAACACCCGGCCGGTGGCCGCCACGATGCACGCAGCCGACACACCCATCACCTACGGTGACCTCCACGCACACCTGCGCGACAACTTCCCGCAGGCCACCGCGGAGAAGATCGACACTCTCCTCACGGGCCTGGTCGAGCAGCAGTTCCTCATCAGCAGCCTGTGGGCGTCCGCGACCACCGTGGACTCCTTCCAGCACCTGTGCGACGAACTGGACCGGCACCAGGCGGACAGCGTCCCGGAGGTGCGGGACCTGGTCCACGCGCTGTACGCGGTGCGCGAGGACATGTCCGCACATCAGCCGGCGCTCTCCGACACCAGCGTGAGCGCGGTCGCCGCGCGGATGCGCGACCTCACGCCCGTCACCCCCACACCACTGCTCGTCGACACCGTCCTCGACTGTGACGTGCAGCTCCCGCAGTCCGTGATCGCGGAAGTTCAAGCAGCCGTGTCGGCCCTGTACCGGACCACCCCGCAGCCCTACGGCTACCGGCATTGGCGGGACTACCACCACCGGTTCCGGGCCCGGTACGGCGTCGGCGCCCTGGTGCCGGTGAGGGATCTGGTCTCCGACAGCGGCCTGGGCCTGCCCGCCGGCTACCTCGGCTCGGAGCGCGGCGCCGCTCCGAAGCCGCTCACCGACCGCGACGAACTCCTGCTCGCCCTGGTGCAGGAAGTTCTCGTGGACGGCCGCGACGAACTCCGGCTGACGGACGCAATGGTCGATGCCCTGAAGAGGGCCGCGGGAAGTGACGAGCGGCTGTTCGTACCCCGGGTGGAGGTCGCCTTCGAAGTCCACTCCCCCAGCACCACGGATCTGGCGCGCGGCGCCTTCGACGTGCTGCTGACCGCGGTGCCGCGGCCCGGGAGCAGCATGGCCGGCCGGTTCGCCCATGTCCTGCCGCCCGAACAACAGGATGCTCTCGCCGCCGCGTACCTCGGAGCTCCGGACGCACTCCTCACGCAGCTCGTGTTCCCGCCGCGCCGCCGCCGCAGCGAGAACGTCACCCGTACCCGGCGGTTGCTGCCGAACGTCATCGAGCTGTCCGGCCACCGGGAGGCGGAAGAGGCGGTGATCCCGCTCGCCGACATCGCCGTCACCGCGGACGCCCGCAGCTTCCACCTGGTGCGGTTCTCCACCGGCCGACGCATCGACGTACGGGTCCTGCACGCCCTGGAAGGCGGGACCCAGACCCCGCCGCTGGCCCGCTTCCTCGCCGAGGTGGCCCACGCGCGGTACGCCGCCTACAAGCCGTTCGACTTCGGTGCCGGGTCCCGGCTGCCGTTCCTGCCGCGGGTGCGCTACCGCCGCACCATCCTCACTCATGCCCGGTGGCTGCTGATGGCCGACGAGCTGCCCGGCCGCAAAGCCCCGATGGAACAGTGGGAGCACTCCTTCGACGCCTGGCGGAACCGGCTGCGGGTCCCGATGCAGGTCGCCATGATCGAGTACGACCAGCGCCTTCCCCTCGACCTGTCCCACCCGGTCCACCGCCGGGTGCTGCGCGCGCACCTCGACAACACCCGGCGCCTGGAGCTGCGAGAGGTCCCGGAAGGCGACGCCCACGGCTGGATCGGGCGCGCGCACGAGATCTGGCTCGCCCTCGGCCGGTCCCGGCCCGAGACCGTCGACATGCCCCGGCCGCGCGCCGTACCCCCGGCCCCTACCGGGCGGCATCTTCCCGGCGCCGACGACATTCTCCACGCACAGCTCCACGCCCACCCGCGCCGCTACGACGAGATCCTGAGCCGGCACCTGCCCCGCCTGCTGGCCGCTTTCGGCGAGACCCCGCCGACCTGGTGGTTCATCCGACACCGGGAGATGGCCCGCCCGGACGCCGACCAGCATCTCGATGTCACCCTGCACCTACCTCCGGGCACGTACGGCATCGGGGCGGAGCACGCCCGTGCCTGGGCGGACAGCCTCCACGGACTCGGCCTGGCGTCCGGTCTGCTCCTGGCTCCCCACCAGCCGCAGACCGGACGCTTCGGCCACGGAGCGGCCATGGCCGCCGCGTACCGGGTGTTCGCTGCGGACTCCGCCGCCGCGCTCGCGCAGATCCAGCTCACCGAGCGCACCGACGCCTTCGCCCCGCAGGCCCTCGCCGCAGCCGGCGCTTTGCACCTCGTCACCCACCTCGCCGCGAGCGTCACCGATGCCGAGGAGTGGTTGGTGCGCAACCTTCCCCGAGGCAAGGGCCGGCTGGACCGGGTACTGCGCAACCAAGTGCTCGAGCTCGCCGCCCCCGGCGGTGTATCTGCTCTCACGCCCCTTCCAGGCGGTTCCCAGGTCGCTGATGCGTGGCAGGCCCGCACCTCGGCCCTGAGCACCTACCGGAACACCCTGGCCGGGGAGCGCGACCCGCTCGCCGTCGCCCGGACTCTGCTGCACCAACATCACGTCCGGACACTGGGCGTGAGCCCGAGCGCCGAGGTGACCACGTTGCGGCTCGTACGGACCGTGGCCCTCCAGCACCGGATGGCAAACCGATGACCGCGCCGGCCGCCACCGCCGCCGCAGCGATCCTGAAGCAGTACATCGCCCAGTTGGCGGAACCCGCTCCTCCACCCCCGGACGAGCCCTGGGCGGTGCAGTCCCTCGCCGACGGCACTGCCGGGATCAGCCTGCTGCACGTCGAGATGGCCAGCCGCTACGGCGGCTCCTGGCTGCCCGCCCACCGGTGGATCACCGCCGCGGCAGCCGGACACATCAGCGCGGCCGACACCACCGGGCTGTTCCTCGGTGCCCCGGCCGTCGGCTTCCTCCTCACCACCGTCCCGCCGCCCCACCAACACCTTTACGAGCCGGCGCAGAAGACTCTCCACCGGCACATCACCGACCTCGCCCACCGCCGTGTGGACGCCGCGCTCACTCGCATCCGCAAGCGCGACCTCCCCACGTTCGCCGAGTACGACCTGTTCTACGGTCTCACCGGCATCGGGGCCTACCTTCTGCGTACCGACCCCGAGGGGCTCGACCTGGAACGGGTCCTGCGGTACCTCGTCGCTCTGACCCGCCCGCTCGCGCCCGGTGGTCGCGGCCTGCCCGGCTGGTGGGTCCGTCACGACCCAGCCCGCGGCGAATCACCCCGCTTCCCCGGCGGACACGGCAACTTCGGTGCCGCGCACGGCATCACCGGCCCGCTCCTCCTCCTGGCCCAGGCCCTGCGCCGAGGCATCACCGTCAGCGGCCACGAAGACGCCATGTGGGCGATCTGTGCGCACCTCGAGGCATGGTGCCAGTACGGGCCCACCGGCCCCTGGTGGCCCGAGCACATCTCGCGCCGCGACCTCGACCGCGGGCGCCCTCACCACGACACCCCCACCCGGCCGAGCTGGTGTTACGGAACGACGGGCATCGCGCGGGCAGGGCAACTCGCCGGGCTCACCCTCCACTCCCCCGCCCTCCAGGAGTTCTACGAGGACGCCCTGTACCGGGCCCTGACCGACCCCGCACAGCTCGCCCACATCACCGACACCGGCCTGTGCCACGGCTGGGCGGGCGTCTACCAGACGGCCGTCCGCGCTGCCGCCGATGCCCTCGACCCTCGCCTTCAGGCCCTTCCGGATCGACTCGGCGGCATCCTCGCCGCGCAGGCCCGGCCCGGCAGCCTTCCGGTGGCCGGGCTGATCAACGGTGACGCCGGCACTGCGCTCGCTCTCACCACGTACGCCTCTCAGCAGGCCCCGACCACCGGATGGGACGCATGTCTCTTGATCAACTGATCCAGGCGAAGCCGAGCCCGGTCCAGCGCGCGGTGTCCGCCGTCCTCACCGGCCTGCCGGTTGCCGATGTCGCCGGCCCGTACCGGATCGACCTCGCGGTCCTGTCCGAGGCTGTGGCGGTCTACGACCAGGCCGGCCGGGAGGCCCTCGCTCGTCAGGCCGCCACCGCCGACTGGTGGCAGGTATATCTCCACTTCACGGACTGGGCGAACGCAGACACCACCTTCACCACACACGTGCTGCCCGTACTCCGGGATGCGGAGGCCACCGGCACGATCGAGGGCTGGTGGTACACCAGGAAGCATCCCTGCTGGCGCCTGCGCCTGCGCCCTGGTATCGGGGCCAAGCTGCCCATCGGTGACGGCTTCGACCGCCTCGTCGCCGAGCGGCACCTGCAAAGGTGGTGGCCGGGCATCTACGAGCCGGAAACCGCGGCTTTCGGGGGCGCGACCAGCATGAGGGCCGCGCACGCCCTGTTCATCGCCGACAGCCGCGAGGCGCAGCAGTTGCCGCACCGGAGCAACCTGGCGGTGGGCCCCCGGGAACTCTCCGTCCTCCTCTGCACGATCATGATGCGTGCCGCTGGACTGGAGTGGTACGAACAGGGGGACGTCTGGCACCGCGTCATCACGGACGAACACCGGTCAGCCCTCAGCGATGTCCCGGAGAACCGTCTGAAAGCCCTCGCCCAGGAAATCCTGCCCCTGCTCTGCGCCGACAGCGACGTCCTGCTACACCCCGGCGGTCGGCTTGAGCCCGTCACGGAGTGGGCCACCGCCTTCCGCACCACCGGTCAGGAACTCAGCAGTGCGGTCGAATCGGGGACGCTCGACCGCGGTTTACGGCAGGTACTCAGCTACCACGTGCTCTTCCACTGGAACCGACTCGGGCTGTCCATGCGGGGCCAGAGCACTCTGGCCTGGGCAGCCAGGGCAGCAGTCCTGCACAGAACACGCCGTTGACGTACCGGAAAACCATCCCCGCGGGTGCGGGGAGCAGTTGACCGGGTTGTGATGACAAAACGGTGCACGGGAGGAGGCAACGGTGAAAGGCCGAGCCGGGGCCTGAAAGAAAAGGTCTTCGGCCAACTGCTCGCAGTGCACACGTCGGTCTCACAGGCCCGCCAGGGTGAGGAGCCGTTGCATGTGTTCGGGCGGCAGGCCGGGGTTGCCGGCCGCGGCGGTCGCGACCCGTTCCGACGGGTCGGCCAGCAGTTGCGTCAGCTCGCGGACCGGAAGCCGGGGATGGGTCGCGATCGTGTGGCGCACGGTGGGGTCGGGGTCGGCGGCCAGGTGGCGGACGAGTTCCACCGGCAGATCGGGGTCGCGTGGGGCCAGCTGTCGCATCCTCGGGTCGGGGTCGGTGGCCAGGCGCCGGAGAACGTCCGTCGGGAGGGGGAGGTCGTCGGCCGGACGCCACCGGGTCTTCTTCGCCGGGCGGTAGGTGCGGTCGATGCGTTCGGCGGTGGCCGCGTCGATCCGGTCCCGGGCGCGCAGGGCCATGGTCGTACGGACGCCGCTGTCCTCGTCGTCGAGCAGCCGGGCCGCGACCGGCGCGGGGAGGTCGTCGGACCTCGCTGCCGAGGCGCGGAAGCAGGCGTAGGGCGAGTCCACGTACGGCAGGGGATCGGCGGTCACCCACGGCAGGCGCAGTGTCCGAAGCCGCAGACGCGCCATCTCGCTCATGATCTGGTGCTCGAGCACGTCGTCGTCCAGGTCGGCGTGCGGATCGGTGAGCCAGTCCCGCGGGGGCACGTCGGACAGGAGCCGTGCGTGGATCGTGGCGCGGGTCGGCTCAGGGGTGTCCTGGCGTGTGAAGACGCGGAGTCCGACCAGTGGGTTGAGATCTCCGGCGAGGACGTCGCGCAGCGGCGGTGGGAGATCGGGATGTCCGGCGAGTTCCTCCCGCACCTCAGGGACCGGGTCGTCGGCCAGTCGGCGGGCCGTGTCGGTGTCGAGGGCGCAGTGGCGCACCGCCCCGGCGCGCGTGACCGGGTCGGCCAGCAGTGCCGGGAGCAGGTCGGTGGGCGGGACGGGATGGGGACGTCCTGGGTAGTAGGTCGCGCAGGCTGCCGCGCGCACCGTGTCCTCGGGGTCCGTCAGCAGCAGCCGGCGTGTCGGTTCCGGGGCCCGCGTCCACCACTGGGCGAGCATCGCCCTGACCTTCGGCTCCGGGTCGGCCGCCAGCCGGGCGCGCAGATCCGCCGGCATGTGCTTGTTCCGCGCCAGGTACTCGCGCGTCGTCGGGTCGGCGTCGTCGAGCAGCCGCTCGAACAGCTCGCGCGGTCCGCCGCCGTCCGCGCCGACCACCACGGCCGCCCGTATCGCCGGATCCGGGTGCTCGGCGAGCGTCATCCGGAAGGCGTCCGGCAGGCTGCGGTTGAGCGCGAGCGAGTGTGTGAGCCAGTGCTCGTCCAGGGCGATGATCTCGGCGATCATGCCGTCGGTCAGATCCGGACGCCCGGCGACACCGCGATGGCTCTTGCGGTGGGCGAAGAGACGGCGGATGAACTCGGGCGGCAGCGCGGGGTTCTCCGCGAGTCCTTCCATCACCTTGTCGAGGTGGACCGGCGGCGGTGCGGCGTCCGACACGGCACATGTCCCTTCTGGTTCAGCGAGTCGGCCGCCGAGTCTCCCATGCATGGTGCCCGCCGTCCCCGGTGCGAGGGGCCGGGCGTCCGGCTGGGCCCGTACCGCTCCGGCTCCGCTCACCACCGCCGTACCACAGCGACCGGCGCGTGGGAGGCGGACTGCCGAGTCCGTGTCCGAGGACAGGCAGTACGGACCGCCGTGGACGATCTGCACGATGAAGTCCGGGCGGTGGCGGACGCTCGCGGGAGGACCCATGCCGTGCACATCCTGCGTCAGAGGGTTCCGGCACTCCCCCACGCCCAGGTCATCGAGTACGTGACCGCCCCGAAAGACGGGGATGTCGTTCCCGCACACCTCGTAGAGGTCTCCACCGCAGAGCTGGTGCCGCCTGTCGCTCCGGTTCTGTCGGTGCGAACCGTCCGCAGAGCCGGGCACCGCCCAGCACCCCGACCTTGGCGACGGCCTTTCAGTTCTGCCCGCGGGACGCGACACCGGCGAACCCGTTCCGCTTCGTCACCGGTCTTGGGGTAGCACAGATGTCCTGTGTCGACGAAGTCGGTCGTCCATCCCTGAGCCGACCCGCGTGGACTGGATCGGGTGGGACGCGGGGACTTGGTTCGCCGAGACAAATCTCGGCCCGCTAACGCAGCCGCGCGTTCCGGTGCTGGTCGCCCGCCTGCTCCAAGGCGGCCTCGTAGGCGTGCAGGGCGGCGATGACCGTGGCGCGTTCCGCAGGGGCGAGACCGCGCATGACGCCTTCCCAGGCAGAGGCGCTGCCAGAGAGCCATTCGCCGATCGGTGCGGCGTAGGCGGGGGCGATGGCGATGATGCGGCGGCGGCGGTCGGCGGGATCGGCGGTGCGCTGCAGGACGCCTGGCCGTGACAGCTCGCTGACCATGAGGCTGACGGTCGTCGGGGCCACCTCCAGCCGAGCGGCCAGTTCGTTGATGCTGGTGGGGCCGTCGTACTCCAGGTGGGCCAGCAGTGCGAGGTGTCGCGGTGCCAGGTCCAGACCCTGGAGCGCCGGAGGTATGGGCAGGCGCTTGGCGCGGCCCACGAGCCGTGGCATGAGCAACAGCAGGGTGCGGACGGCCTCATCGACGGCTGGACCGTCCGATTCCGTGGACATCAGCGACCTCTTCCAGATACCTTTAAAGACAAAGGCTTTGGATTCAAAGGGAACGAGGTTCACTATGCCTCATCTGACCGTCCACCTTCCAGAGAACAGGCTGACCGGGAACGAACCCCTGCTCGTCGCCGCACTGACCGACGCTGTCGTCGACGTCTACGGCGAGTGGGCCCGCGCTCTCGTAAGCGTCCGCCTGGCCGGAGTCCCCGCAGGCCGTTTCGCGCAGGGGGGCAAGGCCGTGGACACCACTGCCTCGGTGACCTTGGGCGTCCGCGCCGGCGTCTTCGACCGCCCCGACGCCGCCCAGATCACCGCGCGCCTCGGCACTGCGCTCACCGACGCGATCACGCGCGTGGTCGGTGATGACCTCCGCGCCGGCACCATGGTCGAACTCGTGGCGTCACCGCCAGAACGTACCTTCGTCGGCGGCGCCCTCACCGTGTGACTCCCCTCCGGGCCACCTCACGACCCGGCTGTACTCAAGCTCAGGAGCGGCAGTTGGGGTGGAACGGGCTCCACCGTGTTTCCGCGTCGGCTTCATGGGGCCGGCGCGGTGGATGATCGTGCAGGATCAGGGTCTCTTCCACGATCCCGAACAGCGCCGGCACGAGCAGAATCGTTGACATCCAGACGCGGGGCGCGCCCGCCGCGGGCCGTTGGCGACATTCGTACAAGACCGGTAGCCGCCGCCCCCGCACCATCGCCCTATGAACGACCACGACGCACAGCACGCGCAGCCGATGCATGTAAACCGCGACGGACCGCGGGACGCGCCGCCGCTGCTGCTCATTCACGGATCTGGGGCCTCGGGCGCCTCCTGGGGGCCGGTGGTCCCGGCCCTCGCCGCCCGTCGTCATGTCGTCCGGATAGACCTTCCGGGCTGCGGCCAGTCCCCGCCCGCCACGTCCTACGACGTTCCGGCGCAGGCGCGCCGCGTCGCGGCGCTGCTCGACGAACTCGGATTGCGCGCCGTCACCGTGGCAGGCCACTCCAGCGGCGGATACGTCGCCACCGCGCTCGCGGAGCAGCGCCCCGACCTGGTGGGTTCGCTGGCGATGATCAGCACCGGGCCGCGCCTCGACGCGCTGCTGCCGCAGCCGGCCATCCTGCGTGCCCTGCTGGCACCGCCCTTCGGGCCGCTGCTGTGGTGGCGGCGTTCGGACGCGATGATCCGCAAAGGCATCGGCGCCACGCTCGCCGGGCCTGCGACCATTCCGCCCGGCATGGTCGCCGACGCGCGGAGGACCACGTACCGCGCGTTCCGCGAGGCGCTGCGTGAGAACACCGCGTACCTCGCCGAACAGCCCGTGCCCGAGCGGCTCGCCGTCCTCGGGGTCCCGGTGCTCGTACTCTTCGGCGCCGCCGATCCGCGGTGGGATCCCACGTCGGCGGGTCAGTACGACGTCGTGCCGGGCGTGCGGGTCGAGATGCTGCCGGGCGTCGGGCACATGCCCACGCTGGAAGCGCCCGAGCAAGTGGGCCGGCTGCTGCTGGACTTCACGGCCCGCTGCGCCGGAACCTCGTCTGCAGACCCGGCCTAGAATGGTGGCGTGTCGTCACGGGGGGTGTTGTCCGCGTGGGCGGGCATCGACATCGCGGTACCGGTGGCTTCGGACCGGCTGCCGGGAATCAGCATGGCCGGATTTCGCCAGCGTGTCCCCGCGCCCGCCGGTATCGCGATGGTCGCGCATCCGTCCGTCACCTTGCTCATCGATCTGAGCGACGACGGCGGCCTGGTCTACGACACGCAGGGCCGGCACGGACACGGCAGTGTCGTGATCGGCCTGGCCCCCGGGGAGCTGCGGGCGTCCGGCCGGGTGGGCGAGTGCCTGCAGGTCCGGCTGCAACCGGGTGTGGCGGCCGCGGTGCTCGGCTCGTCGGCCGGGGTCAGCGGGAGTGTGGAATCCTTGGCGGACGTCTGGGGCCGCGACGCCGGGCTCATCGAGGAGCGGCTGCGTACAGCCGGGTCGTGGGACGAGCGGTTCGCGATGGCGGCGGACATCATCCGCCGACGGATCGGGGACGGCCCGCGGGTCGATCCGGAGATCGCCCACCTCTGGAGGCGGACGGTCGCCGGCGGTGGCCGGGTGCGTATCGACGGCCTGGCGGACGAGGTCGGCTGGAGCCGCAAGCGCCTGTGGGCGCGTTTCCGGGCGCAGCTCGGCGTCAGCCCCAAGCGGGCCGCCCAGTTGGTGCGGTTCGACCATGCGGCCCATCTCCTCGCGGCGGGTGTCCCTCCCGCCGGTGTCGCCGCCGAGAGCGGCTACGTCGACCAGTCCCATCTGCACCGCGACGTGAAGGCGTTCACGGGGCTCACGCCGACTGCTGTCGCCGTCGCGCCGTGGCTGGCGATCGACGACGTCGCGTGGCCGGACTTCTGGCGGGCGGGGAGGCCCGTGACAGGTGGCGTACGCGGTTCCGGCCAGCGCTGAACCGCCCAGTCGCGGTCCTCACTTTGCTCCCGCCCGACAGCTGTCCTTCGACATCCAACCCAGTCGCCCCAGGTCAGGACATCGCACCGGACCAACTTGGCTCTCAAAGGACACCCGTGCACGGGAAACGCTCTCGGACGCGGCCCCGCTCACCGCCGCGGAGGAAGGCGAGCGGGGCCGACGGGTGGGGTTCTGTTATCGGGTTCCCAGTTCGGTCAGCAGGGCCTTGTACTCGTCCGGGTGCTGCTCCCGCAGGACGTCCATCCACACCCGGGCGCCTTGGGCGAACGTCTCGGGCTTCATCTTCTGGTGGAGATGGTGCACGCAGTAGAAGGCGTCGTCGTAGGGGAGCCGCTTCGGCTGCTTCGGCTGTTCTGCCTCTGCGTTCGCCGTCCCTGGTTCCCCTGCTCCGGCGCGCGGTTCCGGGATGGACTCGGGAGCCTGCTCGCGCTCGACGGGCGGCGTGGCCGCATCGGGCCGGACCGGAGGGGACGGCGGAGCGGCCGGCTCGGCAGGCGCCTCCGGGATTATCACGCCGTGATAATCGGCGGGGCCCGCTGAGCGCTCGACGACTTCCTGCGGTCGGGCCTCCGCCTTCCTGCGGGCTGCTTCCGCCCGTTCGTCCGCCTTGGTCTTCTGCTCCTCGGGAGACAGCTTGCCGAGGTTGCGGACGTGCTCGACCTTCCGCGTCCCGGTCACCAGGTCCTTCTGGAGCTCGGGAGTGAGCTTCAGCAAGGACAGCTTGCTGGAGATGGTGTTCTGCGGGATGCCCAGCCGTTTGGACGCCTTGGTCTGGGAGCCGTAGTAGTCGACCAGGGCCTTGAGGGCGTGGGCCTCCTCCAGGTCCGTCATGTCGTCGCGGTGGTAGTTCGCGACGAACGCGGCCTCGAGGAGGGTTTCGTCGGTGGCGACCCGTCCGTTGTCGACGCGGACCGGGATGGTGGCCATTCCGACGCGGCGGGCGGCCTCGAGACGGCGGTGGCCGTCGACGACGATGTACTGCGTCCCGGGGTCCAGCTCGTCGGCGCGGTCCGGCCGGGTGCGCAGGTAGGCCTCGACCGTCGCCACGGCGATGGGGATGATGATGCCGACCTCGCGGACGGTCTGTACCGTCTCGTCGAGGTTGCGCAGGTGGTTGCGCGGGTTGTCGGGGTTGTCGCTGATGAGGGTGACCGGCAGCTCTGTGGTGGCCGCTGCGGTCGCTTCCTCGCCGGCGATGGTCTTGTCGATGAGGCTGCGCCGGGAGGACCGGGCGCCGCGGGCCGCGCCGAACGCGGGTGCCGATCCGAGGGTGTCGGCCTTGCTCAACGGGTTGCTCCCTTCGCTACCTGCCGCATGGCTTCGGCCTGGTCACTGTGGGGCGCGTAGGTCAGCAGCGGCATCCGCTTGCGGACCGCTTCGCGCTGTTCCTTCAGATCGCCGATGACGGCGAGGACCTTCGGGTCGCCGAGCGACTTCCAGTTGTCCAGGGACGAGGTGGCGACGTAACCGCGGCGGGAGTCGTACAGGTTGACGACCAGGCCGAGGTAGTCGATCTCGAGGGAGAGGTCTTCGCAGAGGTCCTCGATCTGCTGGGCGAGCATGCCGTAGGCGGTGGCGGAGGAGTCCTCGGCGAGTACGGGGATGACGACCCCGGAGACGCCGACGGGCTCACCGCGGCGCCGGCGCCCGTAGTAGAGGGCGGCGTCCATGGCGATGCCGAGGCTGGGCGGGCAGTCGACGATGATGACGTCGTAGTCGGCTTCCAGGGGGCGCAGGGCCAGCTCGAGGGCCGCTTCCTTCTGGAAGCCGCGCTTCTGCGTCGCCACGACGGCGATCTTCGCGTCGAGGAGGAACCCGTCGAAGCAGGCGGGCAGGACGTGCAGGCGCTTCTCGAACCGCGGATCGTCTATCTCCACGACGAGATCGCGCAGATCCCCACTGCCTTCGCCGCACATGTGGGAGACCAGGCTGTCGTGGTTGGGTTCGATCTGGGGGACTCCGAGCTGTTCGCTGAGGTGTCCCTGCGGGTCGAAGTCGACGACGAGGACGCGCTTGCCCGCCTCGGCGTAGGCCTCGCCGATGCCGGCGGAGATGGCGGTCTTGCCGACCCCGCCCTTCTGGTTGCCGACGATCTTCCGTTCGGGGTCGGTGCCTCGGGCTCCGTGCCGGGGGGAGGGGTTCGCGTCGAGCCAGTCGCGGATCGACTGGGCGAGGCCCTGGGTGTAGGAGACGCCGCGGGCGGTGCAGGTCTCCTTGAACTGCTCGTACAGCCCTGGCGGAAGCCATGTGGAGAACGACTTCGCACCGGCGGTGTCCACTTCGGCGCCGCTGCTCGCGCCGCCGCGCCAGTCGTTGATGGCCGCCTCGACGGCGTCCTGGATGTCCAGGCTGAGCTCGGCGGCGCGGACCTTGAGTGCTTGTTGGAGCGCCGAGGGCAGCTTGGACGCTACCTTTTCCCGGTCTCCATCAGGGTAAGGAGAAGCCATGACGTCAGCATACTGACCCCTGAAGGCGTAATGACACCCTCTTTGCAAGTTCTGACGCGGTTTCACCCGTTGGGCGCCCCCACTGAATTATCACGCCGTGATAATTGCCGCCCGGCGTGGCTGCGCGCCCGGGAACGGGCTTCGGCGCGTGTCCACCAGCAGTGGCCTTGGGCGAGACCGCCCACAAGGTTCACTCCGAGTCCTCCGACCCACCGTCATCATCCGCCGAGGGGCGATCGGCGAAGGGGTCACCGGTGAAGACGATCTGATCCCTGCCATCGCCCTCGACGACCCACCAGCGGGTGCCCTCGAACGTCGGTTCGTGGGAGGTGGGCCGCAGTCCCAGAGCGAAAACGAGTTCGTCCCTGCCGTCCGCGGAGAAGTCGCCTGCCGCGTAGAGGTCCGCGTGGGTGGTGCCGCGCACCGGGGGGCCGGTACGACTGAGTGTGCGCCTCGACTCGATACCGGACGGGGTGAGGGTGAGCAACTCGGTGCGCAGCTCACAGCAAGCGGCGTCGGGGTCGACGCGGACCTGGGCGGCGAGCTCGTCGCGGCCGTCGCCGTCGGTGTCGGCGGCGAGCGATGGGCCGAAGATGCCCGGCAGCCGGAAGTCGAGGACACGGGCACGGCCGTGGAAGTAGACCGTGACCATCTGGTCCACCTCGGGGGCTGCCGGCTCGGTTTCGCCGTCCTCCATGGGGCGGCTGCCGTTGTCGGCGACCGCGACGTCCCGGCGCCCGTCCCCGTCGAAGTCGCCGAACGCCATCCCGTTGCCGGCACGCAGTTCGCGGCCCGGGGCCCGCAGGCCGTCGGGGCCTGCCTCGAACAGCAGGCCACCGGACTGCTCACCGGAGTCGCTGAACTTCAGCACCAGGTCCGAGACCTGGCCGGGTACGACCGGGGCAGCGATCGGCCGCCCGTACGGCCTGTTGGGAATCGGCAGGCTCTGTGTCCGGGCGGCACGGCCGCCGCGGTCGAACGGCCCGTAGAGCACGGACAGTTCGAGCGGTGCTGTGTCGCTGCCGTCCAAGCCGCTTGTGACCGCCAGGTCGTGCTGCCCGTCGCCGTCGAAGTCGCCGACCGCGGGCAGGCCGTTCACGCCCAGCTGTGCCGCGATGCCCGGCACGGGGAGGCGGGTTGCCTCCGTCCCCGGACGCGGGTGCCCCGCGGGCGTGCCCCAGGCGATGTGAAGGACCAGCTTCGGGCCGACCCCGTACCGCTCCTCGACCGCCGGGTCCTTGGCAAGCGGCACCCGGGTGATGAATTCGGGGAAACCGTCGCCGTCCAGGTCGGCGGTCGTCAACGATCCGATGCCCACGGCGTCCGGTTGTCCTGACGGCTCGGGCAGCCCCAGGGAGTCCGGGGTCAGCGCGGTGCGGACGGTGGGCCGCAGTCCGGTCGGCGAGCCGAAGAGGAACGTGGTGCTGTCGCGCAGTCCGCTCGGGACTCCCAACAGTGCGCGACGGTGGTCGAGCTCGAGATCCCGGTATCCGTCACCGTTGATGTCGTCGGGCAGCCTGCCGCCCTTCCCCTGGGGGACGGGACCAGTGGCCGTGGGCGCGACAACGGCCGGCGAGGGGCTTCGCTGCTGCTTGCGGTCCTGCGCACCGCTGTCACGATCGGAACTGCAGCCGGCGAGCAGCAGGGTGGCAACGCAGCAAGCGGCTGTGATCGATCTTCGCAGTGTCATGTGCACAGCCCACCCCACGCCACGGACCGCGGACCACAGCACAGGATCGGCTGTTACTGGCCCGTGACGATCCCGGGCCGCCGGATGAACCGGTGTCCGTGGCGACACGGAGTGCGGCCCTGCTCCGCGCACAAGGCCGCGAGCAACGCCGGTCCGGCGACGCTGTAGCCTCCGCCTGTGAGCAACCGCCGCGGTCGGATCGAGAATCCTCGGCCCCACGAGCTGCCTCACCGTCAAGCGCTCCTGGAGGGTACGGACTGGGCGTCGCTTGCCACCGTACGCGGGACGGGCGGATCCCTGCCGACGACGCTGGCGCGCATCGTCAGCCCTGACCCGGTCGTCAGGACGGCCGCCATCGATGACGCGCTCAGGGAAGTGACCCACCAGAACACCATCTACGAGGCCACCGTGCCCGTGGCGTGTTACGTCGCGGCCGTCCTCCATCACCCGGTCATCGCGGCAGGCGACTCCGGCACCGATGCCGGCATGCCACCGCACCGCCCGACCGTCGTGAGACTGCTCAAGTGGCTCGGTGACACCGCCCACGACGCCGACGACGAGTGCGTCGCCATCAGCGAACGCCACTTCGGCGAGGGGTTCCTCGGCGAGGACAGGGCGATGCGCGCGTTCCGGGACTTGCGCCCGGCGATCTTCTCCGCTGTCCGTCCCCTTCTCGACCACGACGACGCGGAGGTGCGCGACGCCGCTTTCGTCGCTGCGATCCCCCTCGCAGAGCATCCCGCGCTCACCACGCACCGGGCTGAGCTGGTCGGCCACGCCCGTCGCCTGCTGGCCACCAGCACCGACCGCCACAACCGGGACCGTGCCCTGGACGCGATGAAGGCATGGGGGCACGACACCGGCGACCTGGAGAACGCGGACGACATCGCAGCCCGCGAGCGTCACGCCCGTCTCAAGGCGGAACGTGATTCCTGGTGGGCGGCCGACGGGACAGGCGGCTACTCCGAGAGTCCGCCCTTCTGACTCGGGGACACTAAGCGCCCCTGGGCAT
The DNA here is from genome assembly GCF_055585405.1 of Streptomyces sp. NPDC053426. Classification (NCBI taxonomy): domain Bacteria; kingdom Bacillati; phylum Actinomycetota; class Actinomycetes; order Kitasatosporales; family Streptomycetaceae; genus Streptomyces; species Streptomyces sp. NPDC053426. The sequence goes on from NZ_JBVJKE010000017.1 coordinate 113,294, forward strand.
CCGCTGATCATCCAGCCCTCGGGCGGTCGACCGCCCGCGTCCCCAGGCGGCCAGTGGCTGGAGTGCGTCGTTGAGGTGCTTGCCGTCCTCGGTCAGCGAGTACTCGACGCGGGGCGGCACCTCGTCGTAGGAGACGCGTTGCACGACGCCGTCCGCCTCCATCTCGCGCAAGTGGGAGGCGAGCACCTTCTCGGTGATCCCCGGGAGCAGCCGGCGCAGTTCGCCGAAGCGGCGGTGGGGGTGCTCGTGGAGCGCCCAGAGGATCAGCACCTTCCACTTGCCGCCGATCACCTCCATCGCGGTGTCGATCCCGCAGACGTGTCCGTCCCGTGCGCCCGGCCGGTTCAGTGTCGTCATGCCCCACCCCTCTGACGTGCTCGCTCACCCCGGGGTAACCACCCACTCCGAAGTGCGTACTTGATCGCCTCCGGGCCTGCTCCCAGCCTAGTCGGCATGGCACAGACCACTGTTGAGAAGACGTCCGTCACGCTGCTGGGCCTCGGCGCGATGGGCACCGCGCTGGCCCGCACCTGGCTCGCCGCCGGCCACCCGGTCACCGTCTGGAACCGCACTCCGGCCCGCTCCGCACCGCTCGCCGCAGAGGGGGCGAGGGTCGCGGACGGCGCCGCCGCCGCCGTCGCGGCGAACACGCTGGTCGTCGTCTGTCTGCTGGACGACGCCTCGGTCGAGGAGACGCTGGCCGGCACCGACCTGGCCGGCCGGGACCTGGTCAACCTGACCACCAGCACCCCTGCCGAGGCCCGCGCCCGCGCCGAGTGGGCCCGCGAGCGCGGCGCCCGCTACCTGGACGGCGGGATCATGGCCGTCCCTCCGATGATCGGCGTCCCCGAGGCCGGCGGCTACGTCTTCTACAGCGGCTCGCGGGAGCTGTTCGAGCGGTACGCGGAGACACTGCGCGTACCGGCCGGCACCACCTACGTCGGTGAGGACGCGGGCTTCGCGGCGCTCCACGACGTGGCCCTGCTCAGCGCCATGTACGGGATGTTCGCCGGGGCCGCGCACGCCTTCGCCCTGATCCGCAAGGAGGACATCGACCCCGCGTCGCTCGCCCCGCTGCTCGCCGACTGGCTCGTCGCGATGGCTCCGTCCGTTCACCAGACCGCCGACCAGCTGCGCAGCGGTGACTACACCAAGGGTGTCGTCTCCAACCTCGCGATGCAGGTGGCCGGCACACCGACCTTCCTGAGCACCGCCGAGCAGCAGGGCGTCAGCCCGGAACTGCTCGCCCCTTACTTCGCGTTGATGCGCCGCCGCCTGTCCGAAGGCAGCGGCGAGGAGGACCTGACGGGAGTGATCGACCTGCTGGTGCGTCGACCGGCCATGTGCCACCCCTGAGGCGGCCGTGCCGCATCGATCGGACAGCACCAGGGGTGACGCCACGGGCCGGATTATCACGCCGTGATAAGTGGTGACACCGACGTCAAGGTCTTCTGTGGTGCCGGCACGGGTGGGAAGGTAGGCTGTCTTCCGAAACCTAGACACATTGAGGCCCCCGCTTCGGCGGGGGCCTCAATGTTGTGCCGGTCGGGTCACGGGCAGGGCGGCCTCCGCCGTGAGCGGTCGCGGGCCGTCGAGAGGTTCAGTACCTCCGCGGTTCCCTCGGGGACCGCCTTGGTCGGCTTCGAGCGGCCGGGGGAGCTCCTGCGGCCCAGGCGCTTCTCCTTCTTCTCCTGCTCGGCCTGGGCGACGGAGGCCTCGTAACGCTCCTGGTAGTCGTCGACGTCGAGACGGTCCGCGGGGTCGAGTGTGCCGATGGCCTCCAGGTGCTCGGTGACGCTGCGCGCGCCGCTGATCATCGGGTTGAGGAGGTAGATGCCCTTGGCCTGGCGGAACACCAGCTTGGCGAGGATCAGGGCCTGCAGGCCCCGCCCCACCATGGAGCGGTGTACGTCCAGGGCTTCGGCCAGCTCCTCTTCGGTGACCAGGCAGCGCCCTCCCGGCTCCTGGGTCCCCAGGAGCCGGAACAGCACTCGGTAGGCGATGCCCGGCATCGCGGGCATGTAGGCGAAGCCGTTGAAGGTGCCGTATGTCAGCTCCGGCGGCTCCGGGTTCGCAGACGCTGCAGTCCTCATCCTCACGCCTCCGGCTTCTTCCCCGTGCGCTTGCGCTTGCGCGTCCTCGAGGACGGTCTGGGCAGTTTCGCACCTGGCAGGGCCATGTCTCTGAACTCCTCCGGAACGCCGGGGTCGAGCATGAGCTCGTTGAGCAGGCTCAGCTGTTCCACCTGGACCTTGACGCTCTTGGCCACCGATCCGCGAGCGGGCTTCTCGATCAGCCGGTAGCCTCCGCGCAGGGTCACCGCCGGCTGGAGCTGGATCGACCCCTTCTTCGGCGAGTAGGCCAGTCCCAGTCTCTTCAGCTTGGACTGGGCCCGGGACACCTGGGCCGGGTCCATGTCCAGCTCGGCGGCGATCTCGGCCTGCTTGAGCTCGACGGCTCCTCCTACTTCCTGGCTTCCCATCATGTAGAGCAGTACGCACAGGGTCACGTTGTCGTCCCTGAAGTACCTGGCGGCCCAGCGCAGGAACTCCAGGCTGTCCTGGGCGAAGTACTTGCCGACGAAGTCGCCTGCGGTGACCGGGGGCTTGACCTCCGCCGTGTGGCCGACGGGCAGCTCGACGAGGTTCTTCCTCGGACCGAGCGTGCCCGCGTACGGGCTGCTGGGGCTCGGCGCACGGGGCGGGGACGAGCCGGGGACCCGGCGGGGGTCCCCTTGAGGCTGTGCGGACATGGCGCTACATGCTCCTCAAGATCGAAACCTAGACGCAGAGCACAGTAGTGATTGCGCATATAGATAGCAACGACGCGACCTATCTGCGCGTTACGCGTCGCGAACATGACGTGGGAGTCATGTTCGCGACGGTTCCGGAGCCCGTCGCCAGATTGCGCAGATAAGTCGCAATGGATACGGGGCAACTTGACTTCACGCGCAACTTCCGAGGCCTCAAAATGACGTGGAAGTCATGTTCTGAGGCCATGTCACCCCCTCTGACCTGCGGAAACGTGATGCTCTCTATTCTTTATAAGGTGCGGGTCCGTGTCTGGTTGCTCTTCTTGAACCGATGCCGAGAGCCATGCGGTCGCCTTGACGGGGACCTGGAGCACTCCCTGCCCCGGTTGGACCCGCACCACCGAAAGTCAGCCACGACGGTGCCGGTACCCGGACGATCAGGCGCGCGTATGTCTCCAGCAACCCCGTTCCGGTCCCAGCCACGCTGCTCTGTCTTCAAGGGCCCGGACAGCACTGCGGGCGCATGAGGAGAATGGTGCGGTGAACCCTCGTGACCTCGAACTGACCCTCGCCGCCGCTCGTGCGGTCGGCCCCTGTCCGTCAGGGGAGGAGGCGGCCTGGACCGAGCAGGTCCGGGCCCGGGCCATCCACCTCTACACCCTCGCCGACACGGTCGGGCAGGACCTCCAGCGTCTGGATGCCGCGAAGCAGTTCACCGCCACCCTGCTCTCCGTCCGTATCGAGTCCACGAGTACCCGCGGGCTCCTGGTCGTCCGCAACACCTCCGGGGAGCTGGAGCGCCTGCGCACCGACCGTGGTGATACGGACGCCGGGCGGGCGATGATCGAGCGTGCTCGGGCGTTGGTCGGGCACCGGCTGCGTGTGTACCGCCTCAACGAGCAGATGGCCTCCAACGCCAAGCTGCAGGTCCGCACCGTCGTCCACCTGACCGACCACGGTCCGGACACCGACCCCGTGCACGAGCACAGCGCGAAGGAGAACGTGCTGGCCGCAGCCGAGGGTGCCAAGGAGTCGGCCCGGGAGGCCTGGCTGGAGGCCGGCCTGCCCGAGACCGGTTCGGTGACCGTACGCCAACTCGCCGAGGCCCTGGCCCGGCTGCCCGTCGCTGACGTGCTGTAGTCCCGGCCGGGCGCAGTACGGGCAGCCATCTCTTGTTCAGGCACCGGGCCCCACCGACGTATCGGTGGGGCCCCGGTTCTCACGCTCTCAAGAGCCACTTCGGGAAAGCCCGCATGTTCGGAGTGGTGAACGTGCGGCGTGGATTTCTAGCGTTCTGGTCGGCATCGCTCGCCGTGCCACACCTGTCCGGAGTCGCTGAAGGAGCACCTGTGGATCACATGGATCACAAGCCCGGAACGCCTGGAACGCACGAGATGAGTGACCCCGTGTCCGCCGTGGACACCGCGGGTGCCCTCTTCTTCACCGGATGGGCCGTCGCGATGTGGGCGGCGGTCGCCGTGCTCGCCTACGCGAACCGGGGTCCGGTGCGGCCCTGGCTGTACCGGACGGCGGTGGGGCTGATCGGTCTGGGAGTCGTCGGGCAGATCGGCCACTTCCAGGAGCACGTGGCGCAGGCGATCTACTGGATCGCCAACCCGTACTCCCCGGCCTGGATGACTCCTTGGGCGAACAGCTTCGCCCGGGGGATGGGACAGGTCGACATGAGCAAGCCCGCTCTCGGCATGGAACTGCTCCACCTCATCGGCAACCTCATCTTCCTGGCCGGTCTGGTCGGCATCGTGCAGATCACGCGGCGGATCAGCGGTGAGCTGAAGTCCCGGAAGTGGGCCAGGATGGGCGTGTGGATGCAGGGCATCCACGGTGTGGAGCACCTGGTGCTCACCGTCTCCGTGGCGCTGGGCGCCAGCCGGGCCATCGGGCTGTCCACCTGGTTCGGTGCGATCGAACCGGGGGTCGCGCTGTCGACGTACCGGGTGTGGTGGCACTTCGTCGCCAATCTCGTCGGAACGGCCATTCTGGGGTTCGCGCTGCTCCACCTGTGGCGGGAGAGGCGCATCGTCAAGGCGGCCTATCTTCTGGAGCCGGACAACGGCCTCCCGCACGTGCCCGACGAGGGGGTCCGCGAGGACGTGTCCCGGGAGCCCGTGTCGGCAAGCACGAGGTGAGGGGTCACTGCAGCCGCACCGGCTTCCGAGCCGGTGTTGCCGGTGCGGTACCCACGGCCTCCACCCGGCACCTCCAGCACAGGCCGTGGGGGGCCCTGCGGGAACAGGCGCCGTCGCGGCCCCTGCAACGATCCACCACCACGAGGGCCGACGCCTTCGGTGACGTCCATGCCGACCCGTCCGGACCGTCCGGACGGGTCGGACGTCCCGTCCGGCCATCGACGGAACGGCCCGGCGGTGACGGTGGCGGGGCGGGTGCCGTCTCCGCGTTCCGTGGCGGGAGACACCGGTTCGCGATCACCTCCTGGCAGGTGCGGCAGCGCCGGCCGGTCGACCAGAGCGTGCCGGTCTCGCAGTCCGGGTCGGCACAGCCCCAGCGGGGGAGGGCCACACCGAGCAGCCAGCGTCCGGGGTCGCGGATGTCCTCGACGAAGGTCGTGGCGAGCCGCTGCGTGAGACGGCTCCGCAGACGTTCGACGCCCGCGCCCGCGTCGAGCTGCCGGGCGATCTCCCGCCCCAGCCGCCGCTGCACGTAGGTGTTCAGGTCCTCGAGCAGGAAACGCACGGGTTCCAGTACGGAATGGAGCCGCGGACTGAAGGTCAACTGTGGTCCCGCATAGGGCCTGTGCCCGGTGCGTACGGCGCGTACGGGAGATGGGCTCGTGTCCTCCGTGCGCGGCGCGGGACGGCCGCGCGCTGCGACCCCGGTGGCTGCCCCCCCACCCACCTGTCTCTCGCCTACGGCGGGTGAGGCGCGGTCGGCGTCGTCATCGGGTCGGTCAGTTCTCCGGTCTTCCTTGTACGCGAGCGATCCTTCACCAGTCCGGGTACCTGACCGGTCACCAGAGGAGGCGGGCGGATGCCCGTCGCGGATCCCGAACAGGTGCCGTCCGTGCGCTCCGGCCCGGCGGTGGACGGTGATCCAGCCCGACGCGTTCAACCGCTCGACGATACGGGTGACGGCGCCCGTGGTGAGGGGCAGGCCCGCCCGGGGTCCCGAGTGGTGGCGGAGGACTTCGGCGAGCACGCGGAAGGTCAGCGGGTGCTTCTGCGCGACGGCGTGGGCGATCACGGCGAAGGCGCGCAGCAGGCGCGGGCGGAGGCACTCGCTGGCGGTCACCGGCAGCCAGACGAATCGTTCCGTCGACGTCATGGGCCTGACCTGTCGGCGGGCCGTCGTCCCGTATCCGCCGGGAAGGGATCTGCGCCGGCTCTCCGGTAACTCCACGAGGCCGTCGGGCCCGGCCGCACGGAGCTGGGCCAGGCCGCGCTGCACGGTCGACTCGGACAGCCTCAGATAGGAGGCGAGCGTGGCGATCCCGGCGGTGCATCCCTCGGGGCGCTGGGCCAGTGCCTTGACCTTCACATAGACGCTGAGGGCGGCGTCCGAGTAGTGGGGCGACTCCACCAGCCGCATCGGAACCTTGACCCGCTGCCGTATGTACGTGCGAGAAGGGGGCGGGGTGCCGTCGGGCGTCGGGAACCGGTCGGGCTCGCGGGGTGCGGAAAGTTGCCCAAAAGGGGGTGTACTCGCGGATGCGGGCTGAGAGGGCTGGTCAATGCCGCAGCTTTGCTCCATCAGGACCTAGCCAGGGAACGTCCCGCTTCAGCGGGGTGGGGAATGGCTTCTCTCACTGCTCTGACCTTGGCTTTCTGTATGGATCCGCACTGTTGTCAGTGGGGCCCGCTAGGTTGTCCGTACTGGCTGTGACCGTGCGATGGCGACAGGGGGTGGTCGAGGGTGATGCGTGCCTACAAGTTCCTTCTCCGGCCCACGGTCCGCCAGGAGCAGGCGCTTGCCGGGATGCTGCGAGATCACTGCTCGCTGTACAACGGCGCGCTCCAGGAGCGCCGGGACGCCTACCGGCACACCTCGAAGACCACCGTTCGTTACGGCGACCAGTCCGCGCAGCTGAAGGAGATCCGGGCGTTCGACCTGGAGCGGCAGGGCCGCTGGTCGTTCTCCTCCCAGCAGGCCACGCTGCGCCGCCTGGACAGGGCGTTCGCCGCGTTCTTCCGCCGGGTGAAGGCCGGTCTCACGCCGGGCTACCCCAGGTTCAAGGGGGTCGGGCACTTCGACACCGTGGTCTTCCCGAAGGACGGGGACGGCTGCCGCTGGGACTCCACCCCGCACGACCGGCAGACCAGGGTGCGGCTGCAGGGTGTCGGGCACGTGCGGGTGCACCGGCACCGGCCCGTGCGCGGCCGGGTCAAGACGATCAGTGTCAAGCGGGAGGGCCGCCGCTGGTACGTGATCCTGGCCTGCGACGAGGTGCCGGCCGAGCCGCTGCCCGCGACGGGAAGCACCGTCGGCATCGACATGGGCGTGAGGTACTTCCTCACCACGTCCGACGGTGAGCACGTGGAGAACCCGCGGTTCCTCCAGGTGATGGCGGAGGAGCTGGCCGCCGCCCAGCAGCACCTTGCGACGTTCCCCAAGCGGACCCGGCGGCGCACCAAGCGCCACCGCGCGGCGGCCCGGAAGGTCGCCACGATCCACGCGAAGATCCGCAGGCAGCGGCTCGACCACCATCACAAGCGGGCGAACGAACTGATCCGCGATCACGACGTGGTCGCCCACGAGAAACTGAACACCGCCGGGATGACCAAGAGCCCGGCAGCCAGGCCCGACCCCGAAACTCCCGGCGGCTTCCTGCCGAACGGGGCCGCCGCGAAGGCCGGACTCAACCGCAGCATCCTCGATGCGGGTTGGGGGTTGTTCCTGGGAATCCTGGCGCAGAAGGCTGAGAGTGCCGCTCGCCGCGTGATCCCGGTGGACGCCCGCAACACCTCCCGCACCTGCCCCGACTGCGGGCACGTCGCGAAGGAGAACCGCGTCACCCAAGCCGACTTCAAGTGCACCGCGTGCGGCTTCACCGCCCACGCGGACCACGTCGGCGCGATGAACGTCATCAACAGGGCCGGGCTGGTCCTCTGCAACGTGGCTTAGCCACCAACACAGGAAGCCCGCGATTTTAGTCGTGGGTGGAGTCACGATGAGGGCGTCTCCTGGTAGGGGGCATGACGAAGCCGTCGCATGGCTTCGAGGTTCGTCCGGAACCGAAGAGGGCCCTGGGGAGTGGCATCCCGACGGGCCCTCGTCCGTCGGGCGGACGGCTCGACGGACGGCACGGCACATGGCTGTGAGCCCAGTGGTGGCACACTGGGTTCAGCCCTTGCGGATCTTCTCGCGGCGTCGTGGCGTCGTGGCGGTGAAACCGCGGACGGCCCGCCCGAAGGCGGGCCGCGGCTCGTTCACGGCGCCGTGTCGACCATCTCGGTCGTCGCGGTGAAGGCGAGTTCTTCCCCCTGGAACGCGTTGACGCGGACCGTTTGGCGTCCGTCGCGCGTCGGTGCGGCCTCGGCGGCCGGAGCGGTCTCGATCCAGCAGGGTTCGTCGAACTCGACGTACTTCTTGAAGGTCGCGTCCATCGACGCCGGTGCCGCGCCGGCCGGGAACGGCCGTACGGCGTGCGCCACCTGGCGTACGGACTCCAGGAGCAGCATTCCGGGCACGTGGTCGACGGGGTGGTCGAAGAGCACCGGGTGCCCGGTGTCGACGCGCAGTTGCCAGCGTTGTCGCTGCTGGGTGGGTGACAGGACGATGTCCCGCAGCCGGTGGCGGTTCACCGTGGTCCGTTCGACCGGCCGGGGCGCTGCGGGCGCGTTCAGGAAGGCGCCGAAGTCGCCGGCCCGTCCGGCGCGCAGCCGCCGGTAGACGGCGGGGGAGTGGCAGCCGAAGTGCGTGTCCGCCACGGCGAGGAGGGCACCGCCGCGCACCGCCTCGATGTGCATGGACATCGAGGCGGGGATCGACCGGAAGAAACGGATGTCCGAGCACGTCACGTGCAGTTCGAGCTCGGCCGGGTTCAGCTCGAGGCCCATCGCGTCCATGTTGACCGAGTACTGGAAGCGGGACCAGCTCAACTGGTGGCCCAGGGGCACGTCGTAGGCGACGTGGGCCAGCAGGGGGAACGTCTGACGGACGGTCTCGCAGAGCAGCAGCGGGTCGTAGAGCCCGTTCTCGCACTCGTAGAAGCTGTGGCTGCGCGGCCACTGGGCGCTCACGGTGAACGAGGCGGTTCCCGCCTTCGTCCACTCCGTGAGGAACACTTCCGCCAGGGCTGCGCGGTGCACGTACTCCTTGGCGACGGTGGTGGTCAGGAGCGGTCTTGCAGCAGCAGGGTTCTCCGCAGTGGTGAGCATGACTATCCCCCGGAAGCAGAGTGAGTGGGCGCCTTCTGCCTACCGGCCGAAGGCGTTGCCCTGTAAAATAGGGGCGTTCGTTTTTTTTGTCGAGAGTGATCGAGGCACTGAGATGGCTGAGCCGAAGCAGGAACGGGCTGTGAAGACCCGGGAGACGATCCTGTACGCGGCTGCGGAGATCTTCGACGAGTGCGGTTACAGCGGAGCCAGCATCAGCAAGATCATGAACCGGGCCCAGGTGACCCAGGGCGGCATGTACTTCCACTTCAAGTCCAAGAGGAGCCTGGCGCAGGCCGTGCTGGCCCACCAGCAGGAGTTCGTGCACTTCTCCGTGGAGACGGCCGGGCTCCAGAAACTGATCGACCTCACCTTCTTCCTCGCCCGCGAGCTGCAGAACAACGTGCTGTTCCGGGCCAGCGTGCGGCTCGCCGTCGAGCAGGGCGAGTTCGGGGCCCGTGACGACACGGCGTACCAGGAGTGGGTGAACGAGTTCCACGCGCTGCTGCGTGAGGCCCGGAACCAGGGCGAACTGCTGGCCGACGTCGACGAAGCGGAGTTCGCCAACGTGCTCGTCGGCGCCTACAGCGGCATCCAGGTGTTCTCCAACGTCTCCAGCGAACGCGTCGATCTGCCGGAACGCCTCGTGTCGATGTGGCGTTACCTGCTTCCCGCCGTCGCCACTCCGCAGGCCAGGGCGAAGTTCTCGTTCCCGGTGGATCCCCAGCGGCTGGCCGCATGAGACCTCTGCGCGTGGTGCTGACCGGCGCCACCGGGTTCATCGGCTCGGCGGTGCTCCGCGAACTCGCCGGGCACCGCACGGGGGAAGATGCCGGCTCGGATGAACGCCTGGTCGTCCGGGCGGTCGGCAGACGGCGGCCGGAGGACGCCGGGCCGGCCGACGAGTGGGTCCGGGCGGACATGGCGCGGCCCCGGACGCTGCGCGGTGTGTGCGAGGGGGCCGACGTGCTCCTCCACATGGCCGCCGTCATCAGCCCGGACGAGTCCGAGTGCGCCGCGGTCAACGTCGACGGGACGGCCGCTCTGATGCGGGAGGCGGCCCGGTGCGGCGTGAGCCGCGTCGTGCACCTGTCCACGGCGGCGGTGTACGGTCCCGGCCCGCACCGGGGGCCCGGGGTGAACGAGGTCGTCCCCGCGCCCGTCTCCCCGGCCAGTCGCACCCGGTTGGCCGGGGAGACCCACGCCCTGGCCGCGGGCGCCGCCGTGCTGCGTCCGGGACTGGTGCTCGGCAGGGGGGACCGCTGGGTCGTGCCGTTGCTCGCCCAGTGCCTGCGCGCTGTTCCCGCGGTGTGGGACGGCGGACGAGGCAGGGTCTCCGCCGTGGCCGTGGACGACCTGGCGCGGCTCGTCGCCCGGCTCGCGCTCGCCCCCGGGCGGGCCGACGGCCGCGGCGGCATCTGGCACGCGAGCCATCCCCGGCCGGTGCGCGTGGGGGACCTGCTGCGCACCCTGGCGCGGCACGACGTACTGCCCGCCGTGACGGCGGAGCTGCCCTGGCAGGAGTGCCTGGAGCGGCTGAGGGCCGCGCGGATTCCCGTGAGCGAGCGTCAGTTCGCCCTGGTCGCCACCGACCACTGGTACCGGAGCGACGCGGTGTGGCGGGTCGCCGGGTGTTCCCCGGGGCCGTCGCCGCTGGCGCGGGTGGAGGACGCCGCTCCGTGGTACCGGTCGGCCGTGGCCGCCCGGCCGGGCGGCTGAGGACGGTCACTTCGGTCCGGGTTACGGCGGTTACGGCGTTTCGGTGTCCCCGGGGCGTCGCGGGTGTGCCGGGCCGGGCGGTTGAGGACGGTCGCCTCGGCGACGGCACTTCGGCGTCTCCGGGCCCGTGGGCGCTTCGGGCAGGGCGGCTGAGGGCGGTCACTTCGGTCCGGGTTACGGCGGTTACGGCGTTTCGGTGTCCCCGGGGCGTCGTGGGTGCTCCGGGCCGGGCAAGTCGGCGGAGACCCCCGTGAGCGTGAGCCTCCAGACGGCGCGCAGGCGTGCGACGGCGTTCCCGAGTTCCGACTCGTCCTCGACCCTGCCGCGCAGGTAGACCTCCGCTCCGTCGGTCAGGTGCTCGACCAGCGTCATCACGTCGGCGGCCGGAGCGCTCTCCCGGAGCTGACCGGCCGCGTGCGCCTCGTCGAGGAGCTTGCGTACGGTCGGCAGCCAGGCCTGAGACCAGGAGGCCGACCCCGGGCGTTCCCTGCTCAGCCGGATGGCGGCACGGACCGAGGCCTTCTCCTCCATGAGCCGGGCCAGTTCGAGGGTGAGGCCGACCACCTGGCACAGCGCCTGGCGGTCCGCGTAGGCATGGCCCTCCAGTGCGGCGAGGGTCACGGACCGCCCCTCCGCCTGTACGGCGTCGGCCAGTTCCTGCTTGGTCCGGAAGTGGAAGGTCAGCGCTCCGACCGACATGCCGGCCAGCTGGCTGATGCGGGACAGCGACGTGCCGTCGTAACCGGCGCGGGCGAACTCCGCGGAGGCCGCCGTGATCACGGCCGCGCGGGTGCGCAGGGCCCTCTCCTGTCTCACCATGTCGCCTCCTCGGGCGCGTGACGGGGCATCGGGCGCGGGCGGAAGGCCGGCGGTCCCGCGTGCGGTGGCGGTCTTCTCCGTGTGACAGCCGGTTGTCGTGACGGGCCGCGGCGCTGCGGTACGCGGCCCGGCGGTACGGGGGCCGGTGGACGAACTGCCCGGTCAGAGGGCAGTTCGGAGGGCGGCGGGCCGGCCGACTTGGCGAAGTGCATTCGTCAACTCCCCGGAGTCGAGAAAAAAAGAGGTTGTTCGCTATTATTTTAGCGCGGTCGGCAGCCGCGGACCGATCCAGGGGAGGGAACTTGCCATGGCTGGACGAGCGCTGACGCACGTGAACACCTCGATACCGGTCTTCACCGAGCAGATCTTCGAGTGCCTGCCGCGTGCCGATCAGCGCCGGTGGGCCCACGCCTATGTGCGGGGGCTGCTCACCACCCCGGGCAAGAAGTCGGTCCGGCGTCTCGCCGCGACGGTCTCGGCCTCGCCGGCCACCTCCCAGTCGCTCCACCAGTTCGTCAACGCGAGTCCCTGGGACTGGAATCCGGTCCGCACGGAGCTGACCAGATGGGTGGAGCGGCAGGCGCCCCCCATGGCCTGGGTGGTCGACCAGGCCGTACTGCGCAAACGGGGGGAGCACTCCTGCGGGGTGCACCGCCGGTTCCTGCCCTCCACCGGACGGTCGGTCACCTGCCAGGTCGGCGTCGGCGCCTTCCTCGCCTCGGCGGAATCGGCCGCGCCGGTCGACTGGCGTCTGCTGCTGCCGGGTTCCTGGGCCAAGGACCCCGAACGCCGCCGGCGTGCCCGCATCCCGTCCGACGCCGGACTGCGTACGGCGGAACAGCACGCCCTCGACCTGATCGACTCCCTCGCCACCAGCGCCGGGAGCACCCCCCTGCCGGTCGTCTGCAGCCTGGACCCGGCCGCCGGTTTCGGCGTCAGGACCCTGTTGCACGGACTCGCCCTGCGCGGGCGGGACTTCGTCGTCCCGGTGCCCGGCAACCTGCACGTGATGGTCGGCCGGCACCTGCGGACGCAGCGTCCCCGCGGCGGTGACGGCTACGGCCTGGTCCTCACGGCGGACAGCCTCCTGGGAGCGGGCGGCGGCATGCCGGACCGCGTCGAGACGGTGGCCCGCCAGGACGGCACCGGCCGCCCCGTGACGGTCGTCTCCAGCTTCGTCCACCTGCCCGGTCAGGGTGCGTCGGGTGCCCACGCCCACCGCACCTACCGGTTGCTGGCCGTCCGGTCCGACAGCGAACGCCGCCCGCTCCAGTTCTGGCTGACCAGCCTCATCCACGCCCGTACGGAATCCGTGCTGGCGCTCGCCCGGTTGCTGCCGCGGGTGGGGGAGGCCGTGCGCGAGATGAAGGACGGCTTCGGGCTGCTCGACTTCGAGGGCCGGTCGTATCCGGGCTGGCACCACCACATGACCCTCGTCTCGGCGGCCTACGCCTACGACCGGTTCACCCGGCAGACCCCCGCGGTGCCCGAACGCCACCTCATGGCGGCGGTGTGAACGCCACCGCCCCCTCCCGCGGTGACGGAACGCCACCGCGGACCACCCCAGGAACCGCCGAGAGGCCATCCCCACCGGTGTGATCAGATGCTGAAACATACGTATGAGGGGCAGGACTGCAACCTCGCCCGGACGCTCGAGGTGATCGGGGAGCGCTGGACGCTCCTGATCGTCCGTACGGCGCTGCTCGGCAGCAGCCGCTTCGAAGGTTTCCTGGAGAACCTCGACATCGCCAGGAACGTCCTGACCAACCGTCTGACCCGGCTGGTCGAGCAAGGGGTCATGGAGCGCGTCCCCTACCAGGACAAGCCCGTCCGGTACGAGTACCGGCTCACCCCCGCGGGCAAGGACCTCACCTGCGCCGTCCTCGCCCTGATGCAGTGGGGCGACCGCAATCTGCCGCACGAGCTGGGACCGCCCCGCCGCGCGGACCACGTCGGCTGTGAGAGCCCCGTCCACGTGGAGCTGCGCTGCGCGCAGTGCGGCCGTGCCGTGCACGACGAAGAGGTCCAGGTGCGCCGCATCCGCTGAACACCGCGCTGGGCACGGCCGAAGATGCCCGGCGCGGGCCGCACCGCCCACGATGGCCCCCCGGCCCCGGAACGGGGCGGCTCGTCGGAGGAGGCACGCACATGCCCGTACTGGGAGCCCTGCGCAGACTGGTCATGGCCCCGTCACTGGAGGAGGTGAGCTTCTCCGGCCGGGGTTTCCCGGTGCGGGACGACGAGCGGGCCCGGAGGCTGGAGGCCGTCCCGCAGGCCGTCGTCACCGGCTTCGAATGGGGCATCGAGGACCGCGATCTCGCGACCACCGAACGCCGTCTGAGCCTGGTCGACCCCGAGCAGCGGGGCTTCGCCTACGAGGGCGCCACCATGGCGTGCGCCATACGCGACGCGATGGGCCGCTCCGGCCACCGCACCCGCGACCTGCTCACCGGCGGCGGCAGGCCGCACATCTTCCTGAACTACATCGGCATCGGCTTCGCCATGGCCAAGCTGCCGCGCCCCCTGTGGAAGAAGCTCGTCCCCGATCTGTCCGGGCCCGCGTACTACCCGCAGATGAGCTGGCTGTGCGTCGACGGCTACGGCTTCGACCGCGCCTACTTCGACACCGGCACCTGGGTGACCCGCCAGCGGCTGGACGACCCGTACGCCTGGGACGGCGACCCCTCCTACTGGCGCCGCGCCTTCGACCAGGGGGTCGGGCGCGCCCTGTGGTTCATCCACGGCGGGCACACCGGGCACGTCGCCGCGGCCGTCCGGGCGTTCGCCGGGGACCGGCAGGCGGACCTGTGGAGCGGCGTCGGTCTCGCCGCGACCTTCGCCGGCGGGAGCACCCCGGCCGGACTGGCCCTGCTGCGCGAGGAGGCGGGCTCCGACCTCGGGCACCTGGCGCAGGGGTCGGTGTTCGCGGCCAAGGCCCGCCACCACGCGGGGTTCGTGCCCGCGCACACCGGGGCCGCCGTCGAGGCGTTCACCGGACTGTCCGCCGAGGCCGCCGCCCTGCTCGCCGACGACTGCGCCCCGGCCGCCGTCCGCAGCTCCACCGCACCCGCCTACGAGGGCTGGCGCACGGGGGTGCGTGAACGGCTCGCCGCCCTCTCCTCCGTTGAGCACATATGAAGTAGACGTGCGGTCCCGCCCCCTGGCTCAATTTGATTTGCTGGCGAAATTCCAGGGAGCTGAGAGGGGCGGGTCATCACCGTGGCCACTGGGTTTGGAGCTATTCGACGCAAGCTGTTCACACCTCCTGTTTCGGAAACGACCATGGAGGTGCGTGGATTTCACGTGAAGAACGAGGAAGCCAAGGCGCGGCTGGAGAGAATAGGCGAGACATTCCTCCAGGGCTACGCCTACGCGATGGAGGCGGCCTCGGCCGACGAGACCGAGGCGATGCTGGAGACCGTCCCCCGGGACGTGCGGGGCTTCGCCTACGAGGGCGCCGGCATGGGCGCCGTGGTCCACGACGTGCTCCCGGGCCACGGCGGCCGCCTGGCCGGACTGCTGGCCGGCCAGGGGCGGCACCACGACTACATGATCCACGTCGGCATCGGCTGGGCGATGGCGCGGCTGCCCAAGCCGCTGTGGCCCGACATCAGCGCCACCGACCCCCTGCTGCGCTGGCTCGCCCTGGACGGATACGGCTTCCACCAGGCGTACTTCAAGACGGACTCCTACGTCCGCACGCCCGAGGTCCAGCACCCCTTCCGCTGGCGCGGCGGGCACAACCACTACACGCCGAACGCGATCGACCAGGGCATCGGCCGCGCCCTGTGGTTCGTCGGGGGCACCGACCCCGAGGTCGTCACCGGCCTGATCCGCGCCTACCCCGAGCACCGCCACGGCGACCTGTACGCGGGCGCCGGACTCGCCTGCACCTACGCGGGCGGGGTGGACGAGGACGAGCTGCGGAGCTTCGCCGAGGGGGCCGGCGAGCACCGCTGGGCGCTCGCGCAGGGCTCCGCGTTCGCCGTCGAGGCGCGCGTCAAGGCGGACACCGTCATCGAGCACACCCACCTCGCGGCCCGCGTCGTGTGCGGTACGACGGCCGAGCGGGCCGCGCTCGTGTGCCGGGCGCTCAGGCCGCGCACGGCAGACCCGCGGGCCGCCTCCCCGGCCTACGAGACATGGCGGCGTGACGTCTCCGCCGAACTCTCCTCTCTTTCGCTGCTCCGGAAAGGTGCCGACCTGTGACGGTCACAAAGAACTGGATGCGCAGAAATTCCCCGGGAATTGTCGCCCTCGCCCTGATGGTGGGAACTTTCTACGGGGTGCGGCTTCCCGAATCGTCGGCCTCCGAGGTCGACGCACTCGCGAAGAACTTCGCATTCGAGCCGATGTCCATATCCATGCCCGCCGGATTCGAGAAGCAGGAGGTCCGCAAGGTCAACAAGGCCTTCAAGCACATCGACGCGTGGATCTCCTCGGTCGGCGCGGGCATCGCCCTCAACGACCTCGACCGCGACGGGCTGCCGAACGACCTGTGCGTCAGCGACCCGCGCATCGACCAGGCGGTGGTCACCCCCGCGCCGACGCGGGGAGACGCCTACGCGGCCTTCGCGCTCGACCCGGCGCCGCTCGGCGTCAGCACGACCATGGCGCCGATGGGCTGTGTGCCCGGCGACTACAACGAGGACGGCGCGATGGACCTCCTCGTCTACTACTGGGGCCGCACCCCCGTCATCTTCGAGAACGAGGGCGCCGAGGGCGCGCCGCTGACGGCGGACTCCTTCCGGCCCACCGAGCTGCTGCCCGGCAAGCCCGGCGCGAAGTACACCGGGCCGCTGTGGAACTCCAACACCGCCGCCGTCGCCGACTTCGACGGTGACGGCCACGACGACATCTACATCGGCAACTACTTCCCCGACAGCCCCGTCCTGGACCCCTCCAAGGACGGCGGCGTCACCATGAACGACTCCCTCTCGCAGGCCCGCAACGGCGGCGGCGGCCACTTCTTCCGCTGGACGCCGGACGGGTACGAGAAGACCGACGACGCCATCCCGCAGGGCCTGGACAAGGGCTGGTCGCTCGGCGCCTCGGCCGCCGACCTCGACGGCGACCGGCTGCCGGAGGTGTACCTCGCCCACGACTTCGGCACCTCGGCCCTGCTGCACAACGTCTCCCGCCCCGGTGAGATCAGGTTCCGCGAGGTCAAGGCCGAGCACTCCGGCACCGTGCCCAAGTCCAAGGAACTGGGCCGCAGTTCGTTCAAGGGCATGGGCGTCGACTTCGGCGACCTGAACCACGACGGCCTGTACGACATGTTCGTCAGCAACATCACGACGTCGTTCGGCATCCAGGAGTCCAACTTCGCCTTCGTCAACCGGGCCGACAGCAAGGCCGAGCTGCGGGGCAGCTTCCTGGAGGGCGAGGCGCCCTACGAGGACGAGTCCGCCCCCCTCGGGCTCGCCTGGTCCGGCTGGGGCTGGGACGTGAAGATGGGCGACTTCGACAACGACGGGAACCTGGAGATCACCCAGGCCCTCGGCTTCGTCAAGGGCAAGCACAACCGCTGGCCGCAGCTCCAGGAACTGGCCACCGCCAACGACGCCCTGGTCGCCAACCCGCAGTGGTGGCCCAACGTCGAGGTCGGCGACGACCTGGCCGGCAGCCAGCGGATGCGGTTCTTCGCCAAGGACCAGGAGAGCGGCCGGTACGCCAACCTGTCCCAGGAGCTCGGCATCGGCGAGCCCGTCCCGACCCGCGGCATCGCCACCGCCGACGTGGACGGCGACGGCCGCCTCGACATGGCCGTCGCCCGCCAGTGGGACGAGCCGGCCTTCTTCCGCAACGTCAGCGAGAACGCCGGTTCCTCCCTGCAACTGACGCTGACCCACCCCGACGGCGCGCCCGTGGTCGGCGCCGAGGTCTGTGTCGAACTGCCCGACGGCACCATGCGCGTCGCCCGTCTCGACGGCGGCGGCGGCCACTCCGGCAAGCGCAGCACCGACGTGCACATCGGCCTGGGCAAGGGCGTCCAGGGACCGCTGCCCACCGTGCTGACCTGGCGCGACCGCAACGGCGACGTCCACGAGCAGAAGCTGCGGCTGGAGCCCGGCCGGCACGGCTTCGAGCTCGGCACCCAGGCCAAGGAGAAGTGATCATGTCCCCGTCCCAGACCGCCAACCCGCGCCACAGCACGAAGGTCGTCACGGCGCTGCGGAGATTCGCCATCTCGATCTCCGTGCTCAACGTCTTCGGCTACACCGTGCTCGGCTTCGAGCAGCCCTGGACCTGGCCCTTCATCGCCCTGGCCGTCGCCTACGCGCTGGACGTCGCCCTGGAGGCGATCGGCGCCCGGGCCGAGGGCCGCGCCCCCCGCTTCAAGGGCAACGGCTTCAAGGGCCTGGCGGAGTTCCTGCTCCCGGCCCACATCACCGCGCTCGCGGTGAACATGCTCTCCTACGTCAACGACGTCATCTGGGTCATGATCTTCGGCGTCATCGTCGCCGTCGGCACCAAGTGGGTGCTCAGGGCCCCGGTCAAGGGCCGTATGCGGCATGTCATGAACCCGTCGAACTTCGGGATCGCCGTCATCCTGCTGCTGTTCCCGTGGGCCTCCATCGCACCGCCGTACCAGTTCACCGAGTACCTCGACGGCGGCTTCGACTGGCTCGTCCCGGCGATCATCATCACCTTCGGCACGATGCTCAACGCCAAGCTCACCGAGCGCATGTGGCTCATCCTCGCCTGGGTCGGCGGCTTCGCCCTCCAGGCCGTCGTGCGCGGCCTGATGTTCGGCACCTCCATCCCGGCGGCCCTGGCGATGATGACCGGCGTCGCGTTCGTGCTCTTCACCAACTACATGATCACGGACCCCGGTACGACCCCGTCCTCCAAGTGGGGCCAGATCGCCTTCGGCGGCGGAGTCGCCGCCATGTACGGCGTCCTGACCGCCATGAGCGTGGCCTACGGCCTCTTCTTCGCCACCGCGCTCGTCTGCGCGATCCGGGGCGCCTTCCTGTGGACCGCGGACATCGTGGCCAAGCGGCGCGCCGAGGAGGCCCTGGCACTGGCCGCCGTCGAACAGAACGTGGAGAAGACCGTGGACCGGGACGGCGCGACCGGACGGACCACGGACCCGAACACCGAGCCCGCCCCGGCGTGCGACTGCCCGGCGGACGCCTGCGCCTGCCCGCCCGCGGCCTCGGAGCCGACTCGTAAGGTGCCGGTGACCACATGAGCAGAATCGCCATCGTCGGCATAGCGTGCCGCTACCCCGACGCCGACTCCCCCCAGGAACTGTGGGACAACGCCGTCGCCGGACGGCGTGCCTTCCGCCGGCTGCCCGACGTCCGGATGAACCTGGACGACTACTGGGACGCCGACCCGTCCACCCCCGACACCTTCTACGCCCGCAACGCCGCCGTCATCGAGGGCTACGCGTTCGACCGGGTCGCCCACCGCATCGCGGGCAGCACCTTCCGCTCGACGGACATGACGCACTGGCTCGCCCTCGACACCGCCGGACGGGCCCTGGCCGACGCCGGGTTCCCCGGCGGCGAGGGACTGCCGCGCGAACGCACCGGAGTGGTGGTGGGCAACACGCTCACCGGCGAGTTCTCCCGCGCGAACGTCATGCGGCTGCGCTGGCCCTACGTACGGCGCGTGATGGCCTCCGCCCTCGCCGGGCAGGACGGCTGGGACGACGCCCGCATCGCGGACTTCCTCGCCGAGGTCGAGACCTCGTACAAGGAGCCGTTCCCCGCCGTCGACGAGGACTCGCTCGCCGGCGGGCTCGCCAACACCATCGCGGGCCGCATCTGCAACCACTTCGACCTGGGCGGCGGCGGATACACCGTCGACGGGGCGTGCTCCTCCTCCCTGCTGTCGGTCACCACGGCCGGCACCGCGCTCCTCTCCGGCGACATCGACGTCGGTGTCGCCGGCGGCGTGGACCTGTCGATCGACCCGTTCGAGATCATCGGCTTCGCCAAGACGGGCGCCCTCGCCAAGGGCGAGATGAGGCTCTACGACCGCGGCTCCAACGGCTTCTGGCCGGGGGAGGGCTGCGGGATCGTCGTCCTGATGCGCGAGGAGGACGCCCTCGCGGCGGGCCACCGCGTCTACGCCACCATCGCGGGCTGGGGCGTCTCCTCGGACGGACAGGGCGGGATCACCCGCCCCGAGGTCAGCGGCTACCGGCTGGCCCTGCGACGCGCCTACGAACGGGCCGGCTTCGGCATCGAGACGGTCCGCCTCTTCGAGGGCCACGGCACCGGGACCCCCGTCGGCGACACCACCGAACTCACCGCGCTCACCGAGGAACGCGCCGCGGCGGGACCGGACGTCCCCGTCGCCGCCATCACCTCGGTCAAGGGCATGATCGGCCACACCAAGGCCGCCGCCGGCGTGGCGGGCCTGATCAAGGCCGCCCTGGCCCTCGACAACCACACCGTCCCGCCGTCGATCGGCACCGTCGACCCGCACGACGTGCTCACCGGCGACCAGGCCAACCTCAAGGCGCTGCGCCGGGCGGAACCCTGGCCCGAGGGGGTGCCGCGCCGGGCCGGCATCACCGCCATGGGCTTCGGCGGCATCAACACGCACGTGGTCCTCGACGAACCCGCCGTCCGGCGCCGGCCGCCGGCGCGCCGCCGGCCCGTCGAGCCGGCGTACGCCCCGCAGGACTGCGAACTGCTCGTCCTCGACGCCGAGTCGCCCCGGCACCTGCGCACCCGGATCACCGAGGTCGCCGACTTCGTCGCCCGGGTCTCCTACGGGCAGGTCGCCGACCTGGCCGCCACCCTCCAGCGCGAACTGCGGGGCAGGCCGCACCGCGCGGCCGTCGTCGTCTCCTCCCCGGAGGACGCCGAGCGGCGCCTGCGCCACCTGGCCGGCCTGCTGGAGAACGGCGAGAGCACCCACACCGCCGCCGACGCGCGCGGCTTCCTGGGCAAGGTCACCGGACCCGCCCGGATCGGGTTCCTCTTCCCGGGGCAGGGCTCGGGCAAGGGCACCGGCGGAGGCGCGCTGCGCCGCCGTTTCGCGCAGGCCGCCGACGTCTTCGAACGGGCCGGCCTGCCGAGCGGCGGCGACATGGTCGCCACCGACGTGGCCCAGCCGCGCATCGCCACCGGCTCCGCCGCCGGACTGCGCGTCCTCGACACGCTGCGCCTGGAGGCGGCCGTCGCCGTCGGCCACAGCCTCGGCGAGCTCTCGGCCCTGCACTGGGCGGGAGCCTTCGACGAGCGGACGCTGCTGGAGGCGGCGCGGGTACGCGGCGGGGCCATGGCCCGGCACAGCGCCTCGGGCACCATGGCCTCCCTGCAGGCGTCCCCCGAGCGGACGGAGGAGCTCGTCACCGGCCTCGACGTGGTCGTCGCCGGATACAACGGCCCCGGACAGACCGTGGTCGCCGGCACCGTCGAGGCGGTCCGGGACGTCGAGCGCCGGGCCGGTGAGGCCGGCGTGGGCTGCACCCGGCTCGCCGTCTCCCACGCCTTCCACTCGCCCCTGGTCGCCCCGGCGGCCGAGTCCTTCGGCACCTGGCTGGCCGGGGCGGGCCTCGGACAGGTCCACGGCAGGGTCGTCTCCACCGTCACCGGCGGCGAACTGGACCGGGACACCGACGTCCCCGAGCTGCTGAGCCGCCAGATCACCGCTCCCGTCCGCTTCACCCAGGCGGTGCGCGAGGCGGCCCGGCACGCCGACCTGTTCGTCGAGGTCGGGCCGGGCCGGGTGCTCAGCGGCATCGCGCGGTCGGCCACGGACGTACCGGCCGTCGCGCTGGACACCGACGACGAGTCGCTGCGCGGCCTCCTGGGCGTCGCGGGCGCCGCGTTCGTCGCGGGCGCGCCCATCGCGCTCGACGTCCTCTTCCGGGACCGGCTGATCCGGCCGCTGAAGGTGGGCCAGGAGTTCTCCTTCCTCGCCAGCCCGTGCGAGCGGGCGCCCCACGACGGCCCGCCCGCCGTCCGCGCGCCGCGTCCGGCGACCGCACGGGTCCCTGCGGCCGCACAGGTCACGGCCGGCGCGACCGCGGCACCGGCGCACGCGACCGCCGTCCAGGCGCGTACGTCCGCCGCCCAGGCCTCTCCGGCCGCCGTGCCCGCGGTCTCCACGGGCGGGGCGTCCCCCGCCGTCGAGGAGACGGCCACGGAGCGGGAGACGGCGCTGGACGTGCTGCGCGCCCTGGTCGCCGAACGCGCCGAGCTCCCGGCCGAACTCGTCGACCCCGACAGCCGGCTCCTGGACGACCTGCACCTGAGCTCCATCACCGTCGGCCAGATCGTCAACCTCGCGGCGTCCCGGCTCGGCATCGCGCCGACCCAGCTCTCGACCAACTTCGCCACCGCCAGCCTCACCGAACTCGCCGAGGCCCTGGACACCCTGGTCAGCACCGGCGCCACGGCGGCCGAGGACACCGCCGGCGCCGCCGCGGTGACGGGCGCCGCACCCTGGGCGCGGCCGTTCGCCGTGGACCTGGCGGAGGTGGCCGTGCCGCCGGCCGGCGCCGCCGAGGCGGACGGCGTGTGGGAACTGTTCGGCACCGCCGAGCAGACCTTCTGCCAGGACCTGAAGAAGGCGCTGGAAGGAGCCGGCACCGGCGCCGGCGTCCTCGCCGTCCTGCCCCGGGGCTGCACCCCGCAGCAGGTGGACGAGGTGCTCGCCGCCGCCAGGAACGCCCTGGCGGGGGACCGGCAGCGGCGGTTCGTCCTGGTGCAGGACGGACGCGGCGCGGCGGGCCTGGCCAAGACCCTGCACCAGGAGGCCCCGCACCTGCGCACCACGATCGTCCAGACCCCGCTGGACGGGGACGCGGTGGCACGTGTCGTCGCCGAGGTCCGCGCGACCGCCCGGTTCAGCGAGGCCCACTACGACACGGCCGGGGTGCGGCGCGTGCCGACCCTGCGGGCCCTGCCGGCCGAGCAGGAGAACACCGACCTCCCGCTCGGCGCCGCGGACGTACTGCTGGTGACCGGCGGCGGCAAGGGCATCTCCGCCGAGTGCGCCCTGGCCGTCGCCCGGAGGACCGGGGCGAAGCTGGCCGTGCTCGGCCGGTCGGACCCGGCCGCCGACACCGAACTCGCCGAGAACCTGGCGCGGATGGCCGACAGCGGCGTCGGCGTGCACTACGCCCGCGCCGACGTCACCGACCCCGAGCGGACCGCGGCGGCCGTCGCCGAGCTGGAGAAGGCGCTGGGGAAGATCACCGGCGTACTGCACGGAGCCGGCCGCAACGAACCGGCCCCCCTGACCGAACTGGACACGGAGGACTTCCGCCGCACCTTCGCCCCGAAGGTCGACGGCCTGCGCACCGTCCTCGACGCGGTGGGGACCGGCGGGCTGAAGCTGCTGGTCTCCTTCGGCAGCATCATCGGCCGGGCGGGACTGCGCGGCGAGGCCCACTACGCCACCGCCAACGAGTGGCTGGCCGACCTCACCGAGGAGACCGCCCGTACCCATCCGCGGCTGCGCGCGAGGTGCGTGGAGTGGTCGGTGTGGTCGGGCGTCGGCATGGGCGAGAAGCTCTCCGTCGTCGAGTCGCTCTCCCGCGAGGGCATCACGCCCGTCTCGCCCGACCAGGGCGTGGAGATCCTGCTGCGCCTGATCTCCGACCCGGACGCCCCCGTGGTCACGGTCGTCAGCGGCCGCACCGAGGGCATCGAGACCGTACGCCGCGACCTGCCGCCGCTGCCGCTGCTGCGGTTCACCGGCAACCCGCTGGTGCGCTACCACGGCGTCGAACTCGTCACCGAGGTGGAGCTGAACGCGGGCACCGACCCCTACCTGGCCGACCACCTGCTCGACGGCAACCTGCTGCTGCCCGCCGTCATGGGCATGGAGGCGATGACGCAGGTCGCGACCGCCGCGACCGGCTGGGACGGCACCCCCGTCATCGAGGGGGCGAAGTTCCTGCGGCCCATCGTCGTACCGCCGGACGGCAGCACCCGGATCCGCGTCGCCGCCACCGTCACCGGCCGCGACACCGTCGACGTCGCCGTGCACGCCGAGGACACCGGCTTCGTGGCCGAGCACTTCCGGGCCCGGCTCGTCTTCGGCGGCGCCCAGGCCCCCGACGGACCGCCCGAGCAGGTGCCCGAGGGCACCGCCCCGGTCCCGCTCGACCCGGCCGCCGACCTGTACGGCGGGCTGCTCTTCCAGGGCGAGCGTTTCCAGCGACTGCGCCGCTTCCACCGGGCCGCGGCCCGGCACGTCGACGCCGACGTCGACGTGCGGCGCCGGCCCGAGGGCTGGTTCGCCGGATTCCTGCCGGGGCAGCTGCTGCTGGCCGACCCGGGCATGCGCGACGCGCTCATGCACGGCAACCAGGTCTGCGTGCCCGACGCCACCCTGCTGCCCTCCGGCGTCGAGCGGATCCACCCGCTCGGCTCCGGCGACCACGTGCCGGAGCGGCTGAGGTACACGGCCGTCGAACGCAGCCGGGACGGCAACACCTACGTCTACGACATCGCCGTACGGGACGAGGACGGCACCGTCGTCGAGCGCTGGGAGGGACTGACCCTGCACGCCGTGCGCCGGACCGACGGGGCAGGACCCTGGGTCGCGCCCCTGCTCGGCCCGTACCTGGAGCGCACGCTCGAGGACGTCCTGGACGCCCGGATCGCGGTCGCCGTCGAACCGCACGGCGGACGGCCCGCCGGCTCGGTGACCCAGCGCCGCGGTTTCACCACGGACGCGGCGGCCCGCGCCCTGGGCACCCCGGTGACGGTCGGCCACCGGCCCGACGGACGCCCCGAACTCCCGCCGGACCGGCACCTGTCGATGTCCGCGGCACACGGACTCGGGGTGACCCTCAGCGCCGTCTCCGGCTCGGAGGTGGCCTGCGACATCGAAGCGGTCAGCATGCGCTCGGAGGCCGAATGGCAGGGGCTGCTCGGCGAGCACGCCCCGGTGGCGCGGCTGGTCGCCAAGGAGACCGGTGAGGCGCCCGACACCGCCGCCACGCGGGTGTGGAGCGCCGTCGAGTGCCTCCAGAAGGCCGGGATCATGGCGGGGGCACCGCTGACCGTGCTGCCCGGACGCAGGGAGGCGTGGGTGGAGTTCGCCGTCGGCGGCATCCGCATCGCCACCTTCGTCACCGCGCTGCGCGACGCCCTGGAACCCGCGGTCTTCGCCTTCCTCGTGCACGACACGGACCGAACCGAAGGGCGGGCCTAGACCATGGCGGAAGACTACTTCGAGTACCGGCACACCGTCGGCTTCGAGGAGACCAACCTCGTCGGCAACGTCTACTACGTCAACTACCTGCGCTGGCAGGGGCGTTGCCGGGAGATGTTCCTCCAGGACAAGGCCCCGGAGATCCTGGCGGACCTCCAGGACGACCTCAAGCTGTTCACGCTGAAGGTGGACTGCGAGTTCTTCGCCGAGATCACCGCGTTCGACGAGCTGTCCATCCGGATGCGCCTGTCCGAACTGGGCCAGACACAGCTGGAGTTCAGCTTCGACTACATCAAGGTCACCGGCGGCGCCGAGGTCCTGGTGGCCCGCGGCCGCCAGCGCATCGCCTGCATGCGCGGCCCGAACACCAACACGGTGCCCTCCCTCATCCCGGAGGCCCTGGCCCGCGCGCTCCAGCCGTACGGCGCGCGGCCCGCCTCCCTGACGGGACGGACGGCATGAGCACCCTGACCGCCGCGCCGCCGTGGACCGCCTCCGCGGGCGATGCCACCCGGCTGCGGCGGGCCTTCGGGGCGTTCGCCACCGGGGTGACCGTGGTGACGGTCGGCGGCGCCTCCCCGCGGGGCATGACCGCCAACTCGTTCACCTCCGTCTCCCTCGACCCGGCGCTCGTCCTGCTGTGCGTCGGCAGGGACGCCGGCATGTACCGGAGCCTCGCCGAGGCCGACACGTTCGCCGTGTCGGTGCTGGCCGCGGACCAGGAGGACGTGGCCCGGTACTTCGCCAGCCGCTCGCGGCCCGCCGGCGCGCGGCAGTTCGACGCAGTCGGCTGGCTGCCGGGACACCGGAGCGCCGCCCCCCTGATCGCGGGGGCGGCGGCCCACTTCGAATGCGCGAGCTGGCGGACGTACGACGGTGGCGACCACGCGGTCTTCCTGGGCCGCGTGCTCGCCCTGGACCAGGCGCCGGAGCGCGAGCCGCTGGTGTTCCACGGCGGCCGCTTCCGGCAGCTCTCCGACCGGGGACCGGAGGTGTGACATGGGCGTGCACCCCCCGGGCCCGCCGGTGTGGGCCCTGCCCGGGCTGCTGCGCAAACTCGCCGTGGACCGGCTCGGCATGATGGAGGACGCCGCCCGGCTGTCCGACGCCGTGCGGGTCGCCATGGGGCCGAAGAAGATGTACATCTTCAACCGGCCCGACTACGCCAAGCACGTCCTGGCCGACAACGCCGCCAACTACCACAAGGGCATCGGCCTGGTGGAGTCCCGCAAGATCCTCGGGGACGGGCTGCTCACCAGCGAGGGCGAGCTGTGGCGCGCCCAGCGCACCAACGTCCAGCCCGCGTTCCGGCCCCGGCGCATCGCCGAACAGGCGGGAGCGGTCGCCGAGGAGGCGGCCGCGCTGGTCGCCCTGCTGCGCACCAGGGCCGGGCAGGGACCCGTCGACGTGCTCAAGGAGGTCACCGGGCTGACCCTCGGAGTGCTGGGCCGCACCCTCATGGACACGTCCCTGGACGGCCACGGCGGCATCGCCCACGCCTTCGAGGCGGTCCAGGACCAGGCGATGTTCGACATGGTGACGCAGGGACTGGTGCCGACCTGGGTGCCGCTGGCCACCCAGCGGCGGTTCCGCAGGGCCCGCCGGGACCTGGCCCGGACCGTCGACGAACTGGTCGCCGACCGCGCCTCCCGGCTGGACGAGTCCGATCCCGGCGACGACGCGTTCGCCCGGATGATCCTGGCCGCGCGCCGGCACGACGACCCCGCCGTGGGCCGCCGGCTGCTGCGCGAGGAACTCGTCACCCTGCTGCTGGCCGGGCACGAGACCACGGCGAGCACCCTGGGCTGGACCCTGTTCCTGCTGGCGCGCCACCCGCACGTGCGCGACCTGCTGCGGGACGAGGCCCGCGCCGTCCTGGCCGGCGGCCGGACGCCGGACGCCGACGACCTGCACAAGCTGACGTACACCACCCAGGTGGTCCAGGAGGCCATGCGCCTGTACCCGCCGGTGTGGATCCTGCCGCGCGTCGCGCAGCGGGCCGACGAGGTGGGCGGTTTCCCGGTCCCGGCCGGAGCCGACGTCCTGGTCTGCCCCTACACCCTGCACCGCCACCCGGACCTGTGGGACGACCCCGAGCGGTTCGACCCGGGCCGCTTCGACGCGGCACGGACCGCCAACCGCCCCCGGTACGCCTACATCCCCTTCGGCGCGGGACCCCGGTTCTGCGTGGGCAGCGGCCTCGGGATGATGGAGGCCGTCTTCGTCACCGCGCTGGTCACCCGCGACCTGGACCTGGACGTCGTACCGGGGCACCGGGGCGTACCGGAACCGATGATGTCGCTGCGGATGCGCGGCGGCCTGCCGATGACGGTCCGCGAGGCGGACTGACGCACGAACGCCCCGCCGGCGGGTTCCGTCCGGCGGGGCGCTCGTGCGTCGGGCGGCCGTCGGGCCCGTCGGTACGGTACGGGCGCGCACCGACGGCCGGACTCGCCACCAGCGCGCCGTCACCCTGGCGCATCCGCCCGATGAGGTCCGCTCACCGCACGCCTTTCCTCCCCGAGGCCGGCCGCACCACCTCTATGATCGACAGGTCGCGCAAGGGCAACGGGTGGGGAGGGCGTGATGTCCGGTCGGATCACCGCGGTGAGCCGCAACGAGGCGTACTCGTTCAGCAAGCCCAACCACGCTTCCATCACGCTGCTCGCGGGGCTCGGCGTGGAAGGAGACGTTCACGCGGGTGAGACGATCCGCCACCAGTTCCGCATGACCTACGAGCCGGACCTGCCCAACCTGCGCCAGGTCCACCTGATGCACGAGGAACTCTTCGACGAACTCGCGCTCAAGGGCTTCGAGGTCTCCGCGGGCCGGCTCGGCGAGAACATCACCACGCGCGGGGTGGACCTGCTGGGCCTGCCCACCGGCGCTCTGCTCCATCTCGGGGAGCAGGCGGTGATCGAGGTGACGGGACTGCGCAACCCGTGCTCGAAGATCAACGACTTCCGCAAGGGGCTGCTGGCTGAGGTCTTCGCCCTGGACCCGGTGTCGGGCGAGTTCGTCTTCAAGTGCGGCGTCATGGCCGTGGTCCGCCGTGGAGGGACCGTCCGCCCCGACGATTCCGTCCGGGTCGAGCTCCCGCCCCTCCCTCACCGCCCGCTGGAACGGGTCTAGGTTCTTGTTCCGTGGCCGTCCTCGTCCGGAGCCGACGCTGACCACGAAGCCGAAACCCGACGGTGGACCACAGGACTCGACGGAACGGACGGCCCCCAGCCCGGCGGCAGGAGCGCCCAGGAACCGTGGTCCAGCCACTCCCCGAACCGAACGGGCCGGGCGCCGCCGACGTGGTCCAGGGACAGCGGGACGATCCGGTCGCAGGTGGCCCGGCCGTCCCACCAGACCGTGCCGGCCAGAGAGCCGGTCAGGGCCAACAAGGTGGAGAAGCCGCAGCCGTGCTCCTGGACGACGACCGCACCGGCTGTCTTCAGGTCCTCGAACCTGTCGGCCTCGTCGTCCCAGGCGGACTGAGCCTCCCGGTAGGCGGCGTCGTCGTCGAACGCCTCAGCCTGTGGCTCACGCGCCATCAGTGCGTCGTCGGCCTCGGCGTAGGAGTCGGGGTGCGGAAAGGGAGTAGCCAGCAGCTCGCGCCGTCCCTCATGGTTCCCGGCCCACCACCAACCACGTCCGGTCCGCTCGAGCCGGAAGAGCGCCCCGCCCGCGCTCACCTCGCGCAGATACGCTCGGTACTCCTCCGGAAAGGACACTCCGAGTTCCCGTTCGGCCTCGGCGATCTCGGCTTCGGTGAGGGGCGACTCCGTCATGGGGCGAGCCTAATGGTGCTTCGTCAGGTGACGTCATGGGCTCTCACGCCGTCCGTCCGGAGGCCGCCGGAGCGGCCGTCACCGTGGTCTCCGCCGAGCGGGCCGTCACGGCCCGGACCGGCCGCGAACGCGGACCTGCCGGCGATGGCGACCGGCCGCGCGTGACCCCGGTACGACGATGGGCCCGGCCTCCAGGGGGAGGGAAGCCGGGCCCATCCGGGCGGTGGTTCGGTCCCCGGGGCGGGCCGCACGGCCCGCCCCCTTCCCGTGTGCGTCAGCCGGCGGCCTGTTCCAGTGCGTTGGCCCGCAGGTCGAGCAGGGCCATCAGTACGGGCGGGTCCAGTTCCCCGACCGGGCGCAGCGTGATCTCGGCGGGCAGCAGCAGGGTGTCCGTGTGGACGGTGACCGGCCCGTAGCAGCCGACGGAGACGGTGTCCTCGTCCCCGATGCCGGAGGGGAGGTCCTCACTGCCGTACGGGACGGAGTGCACGAGCACGTACCAGGTGCCCGCGGGTATGTCGCGCAGCTCGAAGCCGCCGGGGCCGTCCAGGACGGTGCAGCGCACCGGCTGGCCCTGGGGGACCGGGGTGGGGAAGAGGCCGACGAAGCAGTGGCCGGGGGAGCGGCCCTCGGGCAGGGAGACCTGTCCGCGCAGGGTGGTGCGCGGGCCGTCGTCCTCGGGGCCCGCGTCGGAGTCGATGGCCGAGGTGAATCCGCCGAGTTCTCTGAATACGCTCGGAGAAACACCCACACACGCCTTGAAGCGAGAACTGAACGTACCCACGCTGCTGTATCCGACCTGACTGCTGATGTCGGCCACGCTGAATGTGGTGTCGAGCAGGAGGCGTTTCGCCTCCTGCAGCCGGAGCGCGGAGAGGAAACGCCCCGGGGAGGTTCCCGTCACATCCCGGAACACCCGGGTGAAGTGGAACTTGCTGAACATCGCGGTGCGCGCCATGTCGTCGATGGTGAGATCCTGGCCCAGATTGGCCTGCATATCGACGATCACCCTGTGGACCGCACGCTCGATCGTGGTGGAGGTCACCGTTTCTCCCTGGTGGTCGAGAATGGCGATAACGCGCCTGTCAGTTCCGGGACGTCGGCGCGGGCCGGACGGGGCCGGCCGGCCCCATGTCGGTCAGCCGGCGGCTGGTCAGGTCCTCGGCGAACCTGCGCCAGGTGTGCGAACACTGCAGAGCCAGTTCGGCCACGGTGGCCGTGCAGTGCGGGGGGACGGCGCCCGCCTGCTGCCGCCATGCCTCGTCCACCACGAAGTGGGTGTGCAGCCAGCGCAGGAAGTGGCGGCCGGACTCGGACTGGCGCAGCGACGGGTCGGCGGCGAGGTTGCGCAGTGTCTCCAGTGGTGTGCGGCTGCGTCCGCCGGTGGCCGGCCGTCCCGCCGCCGGGCGGCCGGGTGCGGCCGGTGCGGGCTCCCGGTCCGCGGGGGCGTCGGGGGCGGCCGGGGTGGCCGGGGTGGAGCCGGCGTCCGCCGGCCGGTCCTCCGGCGCCTTGCCGCGCCGTCGGCTCGGCACCGGGGTCTCCCCGCGCTGGAGACGTCTGCGCACGTCGTGGGCGGTGCCCAGGGACAGGCCGGCCTGCTGGGCGACGGCCCGCAGCGGCAGGTCCGGCCGGCTGGTCATGAGTTCCGCGGCCCGCAGCCGCTCGAGCGTGCGGTCCAGCGGATGGTCCCGGCCGTCGCTGCCCGTCCGCGTGTTCGACTGTGGAGAGTCCACGGTTGAACTGCGCCGTACGGCCGCGACCGTCTTGGGGTCCAGGCCGGCGCAGGTGGCGACGGTCCGGTCGGAGAGGTCCGGGTGGGAGCGCAGGATGCGCTCGGCGGCGGCCTTGCGGTCCGCCGTCGACAGCGGCAGCCCGTGGGCGATGTTCGCGGACACCGAACGCAGGAAGGCGTCCTTCTCGGGACCGTCGAAGTAGTGCACCTCGACGGTGTCCTGCCCCTTCAGGGCGGCGGCGGCCACCCGGTGCGCACCGTCGACGATCCGCATCGTCGGCCGGTGGACCAGTATCGGCGGCAGCGACGCCAGGACGTCGGCGAGGCGCTGCACGTGCATGGGGTCGACCCCGTTCAGCCGGGGGGAGTCGGCCGGCCGCAACACCGCGATACGGACCCGCTGGGTGAAGTTCGTCGGCAGTTCCAGAGCCTTGTCCGTGCTTTCCAACCTCGACACCCCCCTGGACCGGTACGAATTGTTCCGGCTCCCCTTCATTCCGGGACGGTGGTCCCGTGGCTGACGGAAGAGGAATACGTCGGCAAGAACGTTAAGCGATCGAACGGCCTTTTGGCCGGGTCGGCCGGGGCGATGCTTCGACTCCGCCTAGTTCATTCATGCAACTCACCGTTCGCTGAACGCCGCCGGGGTCAGTTGTTTGAAAAGACTCGGCAGCTCTACGTTCTTTTCACACCCCAGGCGAATCCCACCAACGAGACCGGGAGGACGAGTTGCAGACATCGGCAAGAATTCCCGAGCGCAGGGTCGAAATCGGGGACGAGGCGACTCTCACCCTCGAGGCCTACGCGGACACCATCGTTCCCGGCGAGAAGCGCGGGCCCGACGACCGGGCGATAGCCGGCGCCGGCACCGGCGGAGGAGCGGTCGCCGCCGGCGCCCTGGACCTCCTGCGCTGGGACGCGACCGGCGTCGCCGACGGCCTGGAGGACCTGGCCGGACTCGTCAACGGCCACGCCAGGACCCACGCCGCCGAGGCCGGCCTGGAGCTGGACGACACGGTGCCGCCCTTCGTGGCCCTCGACTACGAGGACCGGGTGCGGCTGATCCAGACCCTGACCACCCCGGGCCACCCGGAGAAGGACTTCTGGGTCCTGCTCTCCCTGTTCTGCAACATGGCCTTCGACTCCGCCGCCCACCTGCACACCGCGCAGGCCGTACGGGAGGGCCACCCCGGCCTCACGGCGATGGGCATCACCGCCCCCGACGCCGACGGTCTGTGGCGGTTCGCGGACTTCGGCTACGGCCGCAAGCTGGCCGACCTCCACCCCGACACCACTGCGACCGGGAGCCCGGCATGAGCAACGCGATCGAGAAGACCGACGTCCTGGTCATCGGCAGCGGCTTCGGCGGCGCCATCACCGCCTACCACCTCGCCGCCGGCGGTGCGAAGGTCACCGTCCTGGAGCGCGGCCCGTGGCTGCGCAGCACGGACTTCGAGCACGACTACAAGCTGGGCTCCTCCTACACACGGGCCTTCGACTTCGTCGTCGGCGACGGGATGAGCGTGCTGGGCGGCAACTGCGTCGGCGGCGGCAGCGTCGTCTACTTCGCGGCCATGCCGCGCGCCCCGCGCTTCGTCTTCGACCGCCACGGCAGCATCGGCCGCCGGATGTGGCCCGCCGCCCTCAGCCGCGACACCCTCGACCCCTGGTACGACCGGATCGAGGAGTCCCTCTCGGTGAGCAAGCAGGAATGGAGCGACGTCAGTTACGCCGGCGGACTGTGGGCCGCGGCCTGCAACCACGCCGGACGCACCGCCAACCCGCTCGCCGTCGCCATTGACAACTCCAAGTGCGCCAACTGCAACTTCATGATGGCCGGCTGCCGCTTCGAGGCGAAGCAGTCGCTCACCGTCAACTACCTGCCGGCCGCGATCGCCCACGGGGCCGAGATACGGCCCCTGCACGAGGTGCAGCACCTGACCCGGACCGCGGAGGGGGACTACCGGATCCACTACAACGTCATCGACGACCAGGACTACCGGGTGCACCACGAGTCCGGCGTCATCGAGGCCAAGATCGTCGTGATGGCGGCCGGCGCCGCGGCCACCCCGGTCATCCTGCAGCGCAGCGAGGCCCACCTCGGTTCGATGCCGTACGCGGTCGGCCGCTACTTCTCCGGCAACGGGGAGCGGCTCAACACGGCCATCCTCAACGAGGACAAGGTCGCCGAACTCCTCGGCCTGTCCCGCGGCGACGGCGCGCTGCCCTACGGCGCCAACGCGATCGGCAGAGGGCCGACCGTGGCGAGCTGGGACAAGCTGGACGGCTCGCTGCCCGAGTACTCCCGCTACTCGCTGGAGCAGCTCTACTTCCCGCCGGGCCTCGGCACCATCCTCGCCCAGGTGCCCGACGCCACCGGGCCGACCTGGTTCGGCCGGGAGAAGAAGGAGATCCTCAAGAACTGGAAGTCCTGGCTGACGATCTTCTCGATGATCGAGGACGACAACGAGGGCGTCTTCGGCCCGCCGCCGGAGACCGGCAACGCCCTGCGCATCTCCCAGCAGATGCTCGGCCGCGGCAACCTCTCCTACCGGCCCACGAAGAACACCTGGCACGGCTGGAACCAGTCCGACGCGGAAGTGAAGGAGATCCTGGAGAAGGACGGCCTCGCCAAGGTGATGCCGTGGACCAACGACCTGGTCGGCGCCTACACCGTGCACCCCCTCGCCTCCTGCCGGATGGGCGACGACCCCCGCACCTCGGCCCTGGACGACACCAACGAACTGCGCGGCCACTCCGGTGTCTTCGTCACCGACGGGTCCGCGATCCCCGGGGCGCTCACCGTCAACCCGGCGATGACCATCGCCGCCGTCGCCGAACGCGCGGTCCCGCACATCGTGGCGGAGGCCCAGCGCAGGGGAGTGGCCGTGAGCTACGGGGCCCCGGCGCCCACCGGCTACAAGAGCGGCCGGAACGCGGTCCTGCCGCTGCTGCGGAACAAGCCCAGGCAGCCGGCCGGGGTGTGACCCGCACCGGCGGGCGCGCTCCCCGCCGACCGGTCGGTCGCTTCACAGGACCGCCGACCGGTCAGTTGCTTCACAGGACTTCCTCTTCCCCGGTGAGTTGCTTCACGCAACCAACCCGCGATTCCAGGAGACAGCGGTGCGACCACTCGTGAGAACCATGCTGAAAGGCTCCCTCAAGCAGATCCGGCACGTCACCGCGGTCCCGCGGCACGAGGCGAAGGGCCTGGTGGCCGACGTCTACGACCGGGCCGGCCGGGAGTTCGGCATCCTCGCGCCGCCGCTGGCGCTGCACTCCCCGGCGCCCGAGGCGCTCGCCGCCTGCTGGGTCCTGCTGCGCGAGACCCTCCTCGTCGACGGCCGGGCCGGCCGGGCCGCCAAGGAGGCCGTCGCCACCGGGGTGTCACAGGCCAACGAGTGCGCGTACTGCGTCGACGTCCACCGCGCCAAACTGCAGACCCTGACCGGGCCGGACACCGCGCCCCTGGCGGCCGTCACCGACTGGGCCCGCCACCTCACCACCGCCGGCGGCCCGCCGCGGCCCGTCCCCTTCCCCGCCGAGCACGTCCCCGAACTGCTGGCCACCGCCGTCACCTTCCACTACCTCAACCGGATGGTCCGGCTGTTCCTGCCCGACTCGCCCGTGCCCGACGCGGCCCCCAGGGCCGGACGCGGACCGGCGCTGCGGATCGTCGCACGGGCCATGCGCCCGGACACCGGCACCACCGTCACCGCCGGAGCCTCCCTCGGCCTGCTCCCCGCGGCACCGCTGCCCGCCGCGCTCGCCTGGGCCCGGCCCGAGCCGGCCGTCGCCGGGGCCCTGGCCCGCGCCGTCGCCTGCGTCGACGCGTCCGCCGAGCACTGGGTCCCCGAGCCCGTACGCGAACTGCTGCACGCCGAACTCGCCGTCAGCGACGGCACGCCGCCCGGCCCGAGCCGCGCCTGGCTCGCCCCCCTCACCGACCGGCTCGCCCCCGACCAGCGGCCCGCCGCACGGCTGTCCCTGCTCCTCGCGCTCGCCCCCTACCAGATCACCGACGCGGACGTGACCGCGTTCCGGGCCGGCCGGCCCGGCGACCGCGAGCTCGTCGAGCTCGCCGCCTGGGCCTCCCTGACCGCCGCCGTTCGCGCCGGAAGCCGTTTCGCCGTACCCCTGCCCGACGCCCGCCCCACCCGCCCCGCACCCGCCGGTGGCTGACCGGCACACGCACACCACGAGGACATCCCCTGCACCCCCCGCATCCCTTGCATCCCTCGCACGAACCGACCCCGAAGGAGCCCGGCCATGAGCAGCCTCAACGACGTCCTGAAGGACCTGGCGACCGACATCGAGGAGACCGCCCGCCTCGTCGAGGACCTCGACGAAGCCGCCTGGAACGCACCGACGCCCGCCCCCGGCTGGCGCATCGCCGACCAGATCGCCCACCTGACCTTCATCTTCCACCTGGCCGGCACCGCCGCCTCCGACCCCGAGGCCTTCGCCCGGATCGCCGCCGGCGCCTCCCACGACTTCGACGGGGCCGTGGACGCCGCGCTGCGCCAGTTCAACCAGTTCCCGCCGGACCAACTGCTGGCCCGCTTCCGCGCGTCGGGCCGGGCCTCCGTCGACGCGCTGGCCGCCGTCCCGGAGGGCGAGGTGGTGCCCTGGCTGGTCAACCCGCTGCCGCCCGCCGTGCTCGCCTCCGCGGGGATCATGGAGGTCTTCGGCCACGGGCAGGACATCGCGGACGCGCTCGGCGTGCGCCGCGAACCGACCGGACGCCTGCTCCACCTGGTCTTCTTCGCCTTCCTCACCCGCGACTTCGGCTACCTCTCCCGCGGTCTGACCCCGCCCGCCGAGCCGTTCCGCATCGAGGTGACCTCACCCACCGGCGAACTGTGGGCCTTCGGCCCCGAGGACGCCACCGACCGGATCACCGGCCCGGCCGAGGACTTCTGCCTCCTGGTCACCCGCCGCCGCCACCGCGCCGACCTGGCCCTCGAGGCCGAGGGCGCGGAGGCCGAACGCTGGCTCGACATCGCCCAGGCCTACCGCGGCCCGTCCGGAGAGGGCCGCAGGCCGGGCCAGTTCGCCGAGCGGGGAGCCGGGCACTGATCCGCGCCGCGGGCGCCGGCCGCCCGGTGACCGGGTCGGGTACCGTCCGCCCGGTCGCCCCCGCACCCCGCGTCCGTTCCCCACCAGCCGTCCCGCCCAGGTCAGTTCGCCCAGCGGAGAGACGAAGACCGGTCCGCCCCGCGGTCACCGGCCGCCCGGTGACCGCGGCGGGCACCGTCCGCCCGGCCGCCCCCGCGCCCCGCGTCCGCTCCCCACCAGCCGTCCCGCCCGCACCCCACCAGGAGCCGACATGACACCCGCCTTCCTGCGCACCGCCGTCGTCATCGGCTGCGGTGTCACGGGTACCTCGATCGCCCTCGCCCTCACCGGGGCCGGGGTCGAGGTGGCCCTCGTCGACCAGGACGCGGACGCGGTCGCCAGGGCGCGGCGGACGGGGGCGGGCACGGCGTGGACCCCCGACCGTCCGCCCGCCGACCTCGTCGTCGTCGCCACCCCGCCGTCCACCGTCGTCGACGTCCTGCACGACGCCCAGGCCCGCGGCCTGGGCCACGTCTGCACCGACACCGCCGGGACCAAGGACATCGTCGCCGCCGAGGCCGAGCTGCGCGGCTGCGACCTCAAGGGCTACGTCCCCGGCCATCCGCTGCCGGCCGGGGACCCGGCGGCCGGCCCGTCCGCCTCCCGGTTCGCCGGCCGGCCCTGGATCCTGTGCCCGTACGACACCACCCCCCGCTGGGCGCTGGCGACGGTCGCCGAACTCGCCGCCCTGTGCGGCGCGGTCCGCCGCGACATGACACCGCAGGAACACGACCTGGCCATGGCCGCCGTCAGCCATGTGCCGTACGTGGTGGCGGCCGTCGTCGCGGGCGGGCTCCTCGACGTCGACCCCGCTCTGCTGCCGCTCGCCGGCGACGAGCTGGCCGGCGTCGTACGGGCCGTCGCCGCCCTCCCCGGGGCCGGCAGCGATCTGCTGGCGCACAACGCGGGCCCGGTCGCCGACCGGCTCGACAAGGCGGCCGGCGCGCTGGCCGCCGCCGCCCGGATGCTGCACCGCGGCGAGGACACCGTGCCCGTCGAACTCGCCCTGCTGCTGGAGCTGGGCGAGCGGGGGCGGGCCGCCCTTGAGGCGGCCGGTGAGCACCGCACGGCCGAGGATGCCCGCGGGCCGGACCGGATGTGACGGTCACCGGAACCCGACACCGAACGAAGGATGGCCCGCCCGTGACCCGCCCCGTCTTCTTCCTGCACCCCGTCTACGAAGCCCTGTCCGCCTTCGGCTGGCTGTTCATCGGCCCCGTCCCGCCCGCCGAGCGGCGGCCGCCGCTGACCGGCCCCGCGCCCCTGCACCCCGAGCGGCTGTGCCCCGAACGCCCCCTGACGCCCCTGGAGCACGCCCTGGACCGGCAGCTCACGGGCTGAGCGCCCCGGCCCGGTCCTGCCGCAGCGCCCGGCTCCCCCTCACGGGGAGCCGGGCGTCGCCATGTCCCGGCAAGGCCCTCCCGGCGCCGTTCGACTTGGCGAAGTCGGATGAACACGCAGGTCACAGTCGCGTGTCGGGGGCGTCGCACGGGCGAAGATGCCGCTTTCCCGGGCGCGGAAAACGATGAGTGGGCCGTCGAGAGACGTCCTACGAGAACGGAGCCCCGCATGACACACGGCGTGCCGAACAAGCGGTTGCTGATGGTGATGCCCTACAGCCAGTTCGTCCGCAAGGCCGCCCGGGCGGGATTCGAGGTGTGGGCGATCTGGGACCCGGCCCTGCGCGAGCGGGCCTACCTCGACTCGGTCGCCGAGCACGCCCGCGAGCTGCTGCTGACCGACTTCTCCGACGAGGCGGCGCTGCGCGCCCTGATCGCCTCCACCGTCCGGGCCCACGACATCGGCACCGTGCTGCACCTGGGAGCGGAGAGCAGCATGGGCCCGGTCGTCGCCGAGGCGGAGGCGCTCGGGGTCTCGCCCAACCCCGCCGCCGCCGTGCACCGCCTCAACGACAAGGGGGCGCTGCGCGCCCTGCTCGGCGAGCACGGGATCTCTCCCGTGCGCAGCGAACTCGTCCTCACCACGGAGGCGGTCGCCGCCGCCGTGTCGCGGCTGCCGCTGCCCGTGGTGGTCAAACCCACCCGGCTGTCCGGAAGCCGCGGCATCGCCCTGATCCGGGACGCCGCCGACCTCGAGGAGTGGACCGGCCGCGTCACCGCCGCGGGACACGCCGGCCCGTACCTGGTGGAGGAGTACCTGCGAGGGCCGGAGTTCAGCGTCGAGACCCTGTCCGCCGGCGGCACGCACCACGTCATCGGCATCACCGCCAAGCACACCACCGGCGCACCCCTGTTCGTCGAGACCTCCCACATCCACCCGGCCCCCCTGGCCCCCGCCGACGACGCCGCCGTCCGCACCCTGGTGACCCGGCTGCTCGACGCCGCGGGGCTGGTCTTCGGGCCCGCCCACACGGAGGTGATCCTCACCGAGCACGGCCCGCGCGTCGTGGAGTCCCAGACGCGGCTGGGCGGCGACCGCATCCCCCAGCTCATCGAGACCGCCACCGGGTACGACATCGAGGCGGAGATCTTCCGCACCCTCGCGGGGGCCGTCCCCGAGCCGCCCGCCGCCCTGCACATCGCGTCCGTCGGCTTCTTCCTGCTGCCGCCCGGCCGTCTGGCGGAGGTCCGCGGCCTCGACGCCGTACGGGCCCTGCCCTACGTGCACACCCTGCACTTCCCCCACGCCCCCGGTGACGAACTCCCGCCCACCACCGACTCCGCCACCCGCCACGGCTACGTCGTCGTCGACGCCCAGTCGCCGGCCGAGGCCGAGGAGCGCATCGCCCGTGTGCGTTCCCTGCTCGTCGCCGACGTGCGCGAAGCCACCGCCCCGAAGGGAACCCCGCGTTGAACCACGTCCCGACCGTGCTGCTGATCGGCGGCGTCGACGCCCATCTGGAGCGCTTCCACGCGCTCGGGGTGAAGACCGTCCTGATCCAGCACCCCGACAAGATCACTCCGTACCAGAACCACACCGCCCACGCGCTGCTGATGCTGGACTACACCGACTGGGAGACCGTACGGCCCTTCGCCGAGGCCGCCCGCGACGTCTACGGCGCCGACGCGGTGGTCTCCCTCACCGAGCCCGGCCTCACCACCGCCGGCCGGCTGGCCGACCTGTTCGGGCTGAGCGACGGCAGGCGCTACGAGGCCAGCCGCCGGATGCGCGACAAGTACCTGATGCGCCGTCGACTCGCCGAGCGGGGCCTGCCCGTCCCCGAGCACGGACTGGTCGACGACCGCGCCTCCCTGGCCGCCTTCGGCGAGCGGGCCGGCTACCCCTTCATCGTCAAGCCCGTCTCCACGACCGCCGGGTTCGGTCTGCTGCGCGCGGACGGCCCGCGGGACCTCGACGCCGTGTGGGCACGGATCGAACGGATGCGGGGCGGGCGCACCGACCGCGGCTCCACCATGTTCACCGTCGACGGCTTCCTCATGGAGTCCTACATCGACGGCCCCGAGTTCAGCGTCGAGTCGCTCAGCTTCGCCGGCCGTCACGTCGTCGTCGCCGTCACCGAGAAACTCACCGACGACGCCCACTTCGCCGAACTCGGCCACGTCGTGCCCGCCCGGCTCTCCGACACCGACCGGAACCGGCTCACCACCGCGGTCCAGGACTTCCTCACCGCGATGGACGTCACCGACGGGCCGAGCCACACCGAGATCCGGCTCTCCGCCCGCGGCCCGATGGTCATCGAGTCCCACAACCGGGTCGGCGGCGGCCACATCTCGGAGCTGGTCCAGGCCGCCTACGGCATCGACCTGATCGCCTACGGGGCCGCCTGGCCGCTGGGCCTGACCGAGCCGCTGGCCGCGCCCCCCGAGCCCGCCGCGGCCGCCGTCACCCGTTTCGTGCTGCGCGAACCCGGCACCGTCACCGCCGTCCACGGCGTCGAGGAGGTCGCCGCCCGGCCCGAGGTGCTGCTCGCCCAGGTCTCGGTCCGGCCCGGCGACACCGTACGGGAGCTGCGCGACAACTGGGACCGGCTCGGCAGCGTCGCGGTGACGGCCGCCGACCCCGACAGCGCGGTCCGGCTGTGCGAGCACCTGGTCCGCGAGGAGATCCGCATCGACGTCGCCCCGGCGGTCCGGGAGGGGCTGCGGGCGGCCTGAGCGACCAGGAAGGAGTTGACCACCATGTCCGTACGACGAGGACTGCTGACCACCCTGCGCGAGGACCTCGGCGTCGTCGTCGAACGGGACCCGTCCCTCGGCGGCCGCTGGGAGGCGCTGGGCCACACCGGTCTGTCCGCCCTGTGGGCCCACCGTGTCGCGCACCGGCTCCACCGCGGGCGCACCCGCTGGGCCGCGCGGCTCGTCGCCCGTGTCGCGCGCCGCCGCACCGGGGTCGAGATCCATCCCGGCGCGCGGCTGGGCCGGCGGGTCTTCATCGACCACGGCGCGTCCGTCGTGATCGGGCAGACGGCCGTCGTCGGCGACGACGTGACGATCTACCAGCAGGTCACGCTGGGGGCGGTCGGCTGGTGGGCGGACAACGCGCGCCCGCCCGGCGCCCGCCGGCACCCGGTGGTCGGCGACCGGGTCGTCCTCGGCGCCAACGCCACCGTGCTCGGCCCCGTCACGGTCGGCGACGACTGCCTGATCGGCGCCATGGCCACCGTCACGGACGACGTCCCGCCCGGCGCCCGCGTCTACGCGGCCCGCTCGACCGTCCGCCCCGCCCCGACGCCCGCCCCGGCCGTCACCCACCCGCCCGGAGCGGCGCCGCCGGCCCTCGACGCCGTCCGTCTGCTCGCCTCGGCGGGTTCCTGGTGAGCGGCCGCGGGGCGCGCCGCCCCGATTCCGTCAGCCCCGCCCGGTGCGCCGCCGCCGGCCCTGGAAGCCGTACCCCTGCCCACCTCGGCGGGTTCCCGGTGAGCGGTCCCGACTCCGTCCGCTCCCGCACCGGTGCCCGTCCCGGCCGGAGCGGCACCACCCGCCCTCGACGCCGTACGTCTGCCCGCCCCGGCGGGTTCCCGGTGAGCGGTCCCGACTCCGTCCGCTCCCGCACCGGTGACCGTCCCGGCCGGAGCGGCACCACCCGCCCTCGACGCCGTACGTCTGCCCGCCCCGGCCGGTTCCCGGTGAGCGGCCCCGACTCCGCAAGCCCCGTCCTCCCCTGGAGACTGCCGTGACCACCGCCGTCCGTACCGAACGCAACATCGCCGCCGGGCTCGAAGAGCTCATCGGCCACACCCCTCTGGTCCGTCTCGCCGTCGACGGGGCCGCGCCCGGTGTCGAGGTGCTCGCCAAGCTGGAGTCCGCCAACCCCTTCGCCAGCAGCAAGGACCGTGCCGCCCTGGCGATGCTGCGCGGTGCCGAGGAGCGCGGTGACCTCGCCCCCGGCGGCACCGTGGTGGAGTCCACCTCGGGCAACACCGGCATCGCGCTCGCGGCCATGGCGGCCAGGCGCGGCTACCGCTGCATCGTCGTCCTGCCCGACAGCGCCACCCCCGAGCGGATCGGCCTGCTGAACGCGCTGGGCGCCGAGGTCGTGCAGACGCCCAGCGCCGAGCGGTTCGCGGGGGCCATCGCCAAGGCGGAGGAGATCCAGGCCGCGACCCCCCGCTCCTGGTACGTGCGCCAGCACGAGAACCCCGACAACGTCCGCGCCCACTACGAGAGCACCGGACCGGAGATCTGGGCCGACACCGGCGGCCGCGTCGACGTGCTCGTCGCGGGCGTCGGCACCGGCGGCACCCTCACCGGAGCCGGACGCCACCTGCGCGAACGCAACCCCGACCTGCGGATCGTCGCCGTCGAACCGGAGAACTCACCGGTGCTGTCCCGGGGATACGCCGGCACCCACCGCATCCCCGGCCTCAACGGCGGCTTCGTGTCGCCCACCACCGACGTCGGCCTCATCGACGAGGTGATCACCTGCCCGGACGAGGCCGCCCTGGGCACCGCCCTCGCCCTGGTGCGCGAACAGGGCCTGTTCGCGGGCGTCTCCTCCGGCGCCGCCGTGTACGCGGCGGCCCTCCTCGCACGGCGGCCCGAGTCCGCGGGCAAGTCCGTCGTCACGATCCTGCCCGACACCGGCGAGCGCTACGTCAGCATCTTCAACGAAGGGCACAGCTCATGACCACCCTGGTCCTGCACCGCGGCTCCCTGCGGGCCAACCCCTACGAGCGCTGGCTCGCCGACCGGGAGGAGAAGCTCGTCCTGCTCGGCTCCGCCGAGCAGCTCGCCCTGTTCGGCGAGGAACTGCCCACCACCGCGCCCTACCTGCACGCCGAGGTGCTGCCCGACTACGACCACAGCCCCCGGGTCGCGCAGCGGGCCGCCGAGCTCATCGAGGAGTTCGGCGTCACGGACCTGGTGGCCTGCCAGGAGGTCGACATCGAGCGCGCCGCCGCCCTGCGCGAACGCTACGGGCTCCCGGGCCAGCGGCTGGACAGCGCGGTGGTCTACCGCGACAAGTGGGAGATGAAGCAGGCCGCCCTGCGGGCCGGCATCAAGGTCGCCGACCACGCCCTGCTGCGCACGCCCGCCGACCTCACCGGCTTCGCCGACCGCCACGGACTGCCCGTGGTGGTCAAGCCGCGCCGCGGCGCCGGATCCATCGGCCTGGCCGTCCTGCGCACGGAGGAGGAACTGGCCGCGTGGCTCGACACCGCCGAGCCGACCGGCCCGGACGGCGAGCCGCAGTGGCTGGCCGAGGCGTTCGTCGAGGGCTCCATGTGCCACATCGACGGCACCGTCCTGGACGGGCGGATCGCCACCCTGTGGCCCTCCCGCTACCTGTACGCGCTGGCGAACTTCCGCGACCGCGCGGGCCGGGTCGACATCGCCCTGGACGCCGCCGATCCGCTCACCCGCAGGCTCACCGAGTTCGGCGAGCGGATCCTGGAGGCCTTCGGCGGGCCCGAGCACTTCGCCTTCCACATCGAGGTGTTCCAGACCGACGACGACGAACTCGTCCTGTGCGAGGCCGCGTCGCGCGCGGGCGGGGCCGGGGTGCGCGACGTCCAGCGCGCCCTGTTCGGCTTCGACCCCATGGAGTACCCGGTGCGCCGCCAGCTGGGCCTGCCCGTGGACCACGGGGGCCGGGCGGACCCCGGGCGGATCGCCGGACAGCTGCTGTTCACCAAGCGGCCGGGCGTGCTGCGCGCCCTGCCCGACCCGGCGACCCTGCCGCCGGGCGTCCTGAAGTACACGACGTACGCGCAGGTCGGGGAGCGGGTGCCCGAGGCCTCGCACTCCGGGGACTTCCTCGTCGC
The DNA here is from genome assembly GCF_055585405.1 of Streptomyces sp. NPDC053426. Lineage (NCBI taxonomy): Bacteria > Bacillati > Actinomycetota > Actinomycetes > Kitasatosporales > Streptomycetaceae > Streptomyces > Streptomyces sp. NPDC053426. Next base: position 155,889 of record NZ_JBVJKE010000017.1, read on the forward strand.
CTTCGTGATCGCGGGCGCGGACCGGGCCGAGTGCGAGGCCCGCATCCGGGCCGCCGAGGCCTGGTTCACCGCGGGACTCGACATCGGCTGAGCCACCGACCTGACCAAGTACGCGCGTCGTGCGCGCCGGTGCGGGGCGCGGCAATCCAGGAGATGCCGCGTCCCGGACCGCTGTGTGACCGTTCCGGCAGAGCCGGGGGCACGGCGGGGTCCGCCGCCCGGAGGGCCGATCGGATGGGACAACGCCTTGGTCAGCACATCGATTCAGCAGCGATTCGCCGCGCAGGTGAGCTCGACACCGGACGCCGTGGCCGTCTCGGCACCCCTGGACGGCACCACTCTGACCTACCGCCGGCTCGACGAGCGCGCCAACCGGCTCGCGCACCGGCTGATCGGCCTCGGCGTGCGCCCGGGAGACCCGGTCGCCGTGCTGATGGAACGCTCGCCCGAGGTCGTCGTCGCCCTGCTGGCCGTGGTGAAGGCCGGCGCCGCCTACCTGCCCCTGCACAGCGCCTACCCGCTCGCCAGGATGCAGCAGATCACCGACCGGGCCGGAGCGCCCGTACTGCTGACCGACGCCGCGCTGCGCTCGCGCGGACTGCCGCGGGCCGGCGAAGTCGTCGAGCCCGCCACCGACCCGGCGGTGGCCGCCGCGCCCGCCACCGACCCGGGCGTCGCGTGCGACCCCGACGCCGTGGCCTACGTCATCCACACCTCGGGTTCCACCGGCGCGCCCAAGGGCGTGGAGGTCACCCACCGCGGTGTGCTCGCGTTCACCGCCGACTCCTCCTGGTCCGAGGCGCACCGGCGGATCCTCTCCCTGGCTCCTTACGCCTTCGGCGTCTCCACGTACGAGATCTGGGTGCCGCTGCTGCGCGGCGGCCGTGTCGTCCTGGCCCCGCCGGGCGAGCCCGACGTGGCCACCGTCCGCCGGCTCCTCGCCGACGAGGGTGTCACCGCCCTGCACGTGACGGCCGGCCTCTTCCGCGTCTTCGCCCAGGAGGCCCCCGACCTCTTCGCTCCCGTCCGGGAGGTGCTCACCGGCGGCGACGTCATCGCCCCGACGGCCGTACGGCGGGTGCTGGACGCCTGCCCGGACACCGTCGTGCGGGCCATGTACGGCGCCACCGAACTCACCGCCTTCGCCGCGTGCGCCACGATGACCGTCGCCTGCCCGCCGGACGGCCCGGTCCCCGTGGGACGGCCGATGGACGGGATGGATTTCCGGCTCCTCGGGCCCGGCCTCGTCCCCGTGCCCGACGGGGAGACCGGCGAACTGTACGTCGCGGGCGACCGGCTGGCCCGCGGCTACCACCACGACACCGCCCTGACGGAGGACCGCTTCGTCACCGACCCCGCCGGTACGCGCATGTACCGCACCGGCGACCTCATGCGGCGCACCGCCGACGGGCGGCTGGAGTTCGCCGGGCGCGTCGGCGACCAGGTCAAGATCCGCGGTTACCTCGTGGAGCCGGGCGAGGTGGAGCACGTCCTGGCCCGCCAGGACGGCGTGGCCGACGTCGCCGTCGTCGCCCGGGACGACGGCCCCGGCGAGGACAAGCGGCTCGTCGCCTACGTCGTACCCGGCGGCCGCTTCGACGGCACCGGCACCGACGGCCTGCGCGACGCGGTCGCCGCCCTGCTGCCCGGCTACATGGTGCCCGCCGCCTTCGTCGTGCTCGACGCCCTGCCCCTGACGCCCAACGGCAAGCTGGACCGCGCCGCGCTGCCCGCGCCCGGGCGGCCCGCACCGGCACCGGTGCCGGAGACCGAGGGGCTCACGCCCGGCCGGCGGCTGCTGTGCGACCTGTTCGCCCGTGCGCTCGGCCTCGACGCGGTCGGCCCCCACGACAGCTTCTTCGAGCTGGGCGGCGAGTCCCTCCAGGCGATCCGGCTGGCCGGCCGCATCGGGGCCGAACTGGGCGTCGAGGTGTCCGCCGCGGACATCCTCAGCCATCCGACCGTCGCCGAACTCGAAACCCTGCTGCGGGACCTGACGCCCGCCCCCCTCTAGGCCCACCGGGCACGACGCGGTCGTCCACGACCGGGAAAAGGATTGGTCACCTTGAGCATCACCACCGCAGCGCCGCAGACCGACGACGGCACCGCCCGGCGGATCCCGCTGTCGTACAACCAGCAGTTCCTGCGCGCCTTCGACAAGGGCGAGACGGACGGCGCCTTCGGCCACCGGCACACCCTGGTGTGCGGCTGGCGCGTCACCGGCGCCGTCGACACCGACGCCCTGCGGCGCGCCCTCGACGACGTGGTCGAACGGCACGAGGTGCTGCGCACCGCCGTGGTCGGCGACGACGAGGGCGGCCACCAGGTCGTCCACCCGCCCGCGCCGGTCGCCCTGGAGGTCACCGACCTGCCCGACGCGGACGGCACCCCGCGCGACGTGCGCGCCGAGGAGTTCCTGAACGACCTCGACGCCGCCCCGTACCCGGTGCGCGAACTGCCCCACCTGCGGGCCTTCCTGGGGCGCTTCGACGCCACCGACGCCGTCCTCGTGCTCGCCACCCACCACACGTCCACCGACGCCTGGTCCCTCCAGGTCCTGATGCGCGACCTGGTGGCCGCCTACCGCGCCCGCGCGGCCGGCGGCACGGCCGAGCGGGGCGAGGTGGCCCAGTACCGGGAGTTCGCCCGCTACCAGCAGGAGAACGCCGACAGCAGCCGCATCGACCGGGCCCGCGCCTACTGGCGCGAGCGCCTCGCCGGAGCCGAGATCACCGGCATCACCTCCGACCGCCCGGCCCAGGCGGACCTGCCGAGCGCGTACGGCGTGCACCGCTTCGTCTTCGACGCCGAACTGTCCAAGAAGGTCGTGGAGTTCGCCCGCGCCGAGCGCTGCACCCCCTTCATGGTGCTGGCCGCCGCCTACAGCGTGCTGCTGCGCCGGCGCACCGGCACCACCGACGTCGTCTTCCCGACCTTCTCCTCGGGCCGCTACGAGGAGCGGTTCGCGGACTCGGTCGGCCCGTTCTTCAACTTCGTGCCGATCCGCATCGACACCGGCGACTGCACCACCCTCGCCGACGTCCTGGACCGCTCCCGCGCGGCCTGCGTGGGCGCCTACCGCAACGAGATCCCCTTCGCCCGCATCGCCGAGGACAGCCCGGCCCTGCTCGCGCCGTTCGCCGACGGCTTCCTCGCCGTCGTCGCCTTCGAGGTGCTCCAGTCGGCGTTCCCGCTCGACGGCGAGGGCGGCGAGGGCGGCGAGGGGACGTCCGGCCCCCGCTTCACCGAGATCCGGCGCCGCACCCTGTCGCAGCGGGTCAGCTCGGCCATCCCGGACGGCGGCCTGTGGGCCATGGACGTCCTGCCCGGCGGCGAGCTCGCGGGCAGCCTGAAGTTCGACCACAACCGCTTCGACGAGCGCACCGCCCGCGAACTGGTGGAGCAGTTCCGGCACCTGCTCACGGTCCTGAGCGGCGCCCCGCGGACGCCGCTGGCGAAGCTGTGACCCCGACGGCCCCGCAGGCGACCCCTTCGAGTTCGACTCCGACTCCGACTTCGACTCCGACGCAAGAGGACCGATCCCGATGACTTCCACCCTGCCCGAGACGTTCGCCCCGCGCGCGGCCGTGCCGGAGCCGGACCTCACCCCGGACGAGATCGTCGCCCGCGCCGAGGAACTGGCGGCCGGCCTGCCCGCCCGGCAGGCCGAGACGGAGCGGCGCGGCCACTACGCCGAGGACACCCACGAGGCGTTCACCCGCGCCGGCTTCTACCGCATCCTGGTTCCGCGCCGGTACGGCGGCTACGAGTTCGGCCCGGCGACGTTCATGAAGGTCGCCACGACCCTGGCCCGCGGCTGCCCGTCGACCGGCTGGATGTACCTGTTCGGCGCCGCCCACGCCCTGGTCGCCGCGACCCTGTTCGACGAGCGCACCCAGGCCGAACTGTTCGCCGGCGGCGACTTCGTCTGCCCGGCCACGGTCGCCCCCGCCGGCAGCGCGACCCGCGCCGAGGACGGCTCCTGGCTGCTGGACGGCGTCTGGAACTACTGCTCGGGCGCCCCCTACGCCACCCACTTCATCGGCCACACCCTCGTCTTCGACGACCCCGACGGGCCGCCCGCGCCGATGCTGTTCATCGCCGAACGGTCGCAGTTCGAGCGCCTGGACGACTGGGGCGACCAGCTCGGCCTCAAGGGCAGCGGCTCGCACAGCATCCGCATCGAGGGCGCCCGCATCCCCGCCCACCGCACCCTGCCCGGCCACCTCAGCCAGATCCCGGTCACCGGCGAACTGCCGGGACGCACCCTGCACGGCCCCGAGTACGGCGGCGGACCGCTCAGCTTCATGCTGCTCGAACTCGGCGCGCTGGCCGTCGGCATGGCCCAGGGCGCCCTGGACGCGTACGAGGAGCTGATGCGCACCCGTACCACCACGTTCTTCCCGATCGTCCCGCGCACCGAGGACCCGGACTTCCAGTTCCGCTTCGGCGAGGCCACCGGCATGATCGCCACCGCGGACGCGGCGATGACCGAGGCCGTACGCCAGTGGGAGCAGCTCTGCCTGAAGGACGCCGCCGCCTTCACCCGCGAGGAGGAGCTGCGGCTGGCCACCATCAGCCGTGAGGTGGTCCGCCTGTGCTGGAGGGCCGTCGAGGGCCAGCTCTTCCCGACGGCGGGCTCCAGCTCCGTACGCGCGGGAGAGCGCGTCGAACGGGTCTGGCGCGACCTGTCGATGCTGCACAGCCACGCCGGCAACGGCGTCTTCCTCGCCTCGCACGCCGGCCGGGAACTGGCCCGCGCGCACTTCGGCACCGGACAGTGACCGCCCCTTCTGCAGACAGGGAAAAACCCATGGAGCAAGGCTGCCCCTTCGCCCTCGACACCACCGGGCGGGACATCCACGGCGAAGCCGCCGTCCTGCGGGACCGGGGACCCGCGGTCCAGGTGGAACTGCCCGGAGGCGTCCTCGCCTGGTCGCTGAACGGCCACGACGTCATCAAGAAGGTGCTCGGCGACCCCCGCGTCACCAAGAGCGCCCGCAACCACTGGCCCGCCTTCCAGAACGGTGAGATACGGCCCGACTGGGAGCTGATCAGCTGGGTGGCCATGGACAACATGGTCACCGCCTACGGCAAGGACCACGTCCGGCTGCGCAAGCTGACCGGCAAGGCGTTCAGCCCGCGCCGCACCGAGGCGTTCCGCCCGCGCGTGGAGGAACTCACCGACCAGCTCCTCGACGGCCTGGCGCGGACCGCGCCCGGCGACGTGGTGGACCTGCGCGAGCGGTTCGCCTACCCGCTGCCCGCGCGCCTGGTCGCCGACCTGATCGGCATGCCCGAGGAGGCCCGCGCCAAGACCGCCAAGGTCATCGACGCCATGGTGGACACCACCATCACCCCCGAGCAGGCCCAGGCCGTGCTCGCCGGCTGGCGCGGCGCGATGGCGGACCTGATCGCCGACAAGCGGCGCGAGCCCGGCGAGGACATCACCAGCGACCTCGTGGCCGCCCGCGACGAGGACGGTTCGCGGCTGACCGAGGAGGAGCTGACCGACACCATCTTCGCGATCCTCGGCGCCGGCTCCGAGACCACCATCAACTTCTTCGACAACGCCATCACCGCGCTGCTGTCGGACCCCGCGCAGCTGGAGCTGGTCCGCTCCGGACAGGCCACCTGGGACGACGTGATCGACGAGACGCTGCGCGTGGAGTCGCCCCTGGCCCACCTGCCGCTGCGCTACGCCGTCGAGGACATCGAGCTCGACGGCGTCACCATCCCCAAGGGCGACCCGATCCTGGTCAACTACAGCGCCGTGGGCCGCGACCCGCGGCTGCACCCGGACGCCCCCGGCTCCTTCGACCTCACCCGGGCGGACAAGGAGCACCTGTCCTTCGGGTTCGGCCCCCACTACTGCCTCGGCGTGGGCGTGGCCCGTCTGGTCGCCCGCACCGGCCTGTCCCGCCTCTTCGCCCGCTTCCCCGACCTGTCCCTGGCCGTCCCCCGTGAGGAACTCCAGCCCCTGCCGACCTTCATCATGAACGGCCACCGCACCCTGCCGGTCCGCCTGACGGTCCCGGCGCTGGTCACCACCGCCTCCTGAGCGCGCCGGCCGTCCGGTGACGGGAGCGTCCGTCCGGGCACGACGCCGCCCGCGCGGTGTCCCGCCGGAGGAACGCTCCCGTCGTGGTGCCGACCCGAACTGTCACGCCCCGTGGAGAAACCGCCTCCGCTCCCCGGGCGTTGACCAGGTGACGCCGCCCGGTCCTCGCGGGCCGGCGGCGGGCACCGGGGACACATCGGGAGGGAGAGCGGGATGACGCAGACCGCGGTGGGGGAGCTGGGCGAGCGGGTGCCGGGGCGCTGGTGGACGGTGCGTCTGGACGCCGTCGGCCGGGGCGGTACGGCCGTGCGCGTCACGTGCAGCCGCCCCGCCTGCGCCGAACGGCGTCTGCCGTCCACGGCCGCCGGCCGCGCGGCCGCGGTCGCCCACCTCAAGGCCCACCTGCGCGCCGTCCCCGCGCCCAGGGCCGAGGCGTACTGCGCGTGCCGGGCCGAGGGCTGCCGCACCCATCTGCCCGACACCGGCCGCCCCGCGCGCGGCGAACCCTGGCGGTGCGGCGGCCCGGTCGTCCTCGCCGTCCTCGCCGACCGGGAAGGACGCTGGTGGCAGGCGATGGAGTGCTGCTCGCGGTGCGCGGCCGCCACCCCCGGAGCGAAGACCGTGGGCACCTCCCGGACGCCCGGCGGCCCGCGGACCACCGGACGCCCGGCCCCCGCGGCCACGGGCGTGGGCGCGCCGCGGTTCTCCGACCACCAGGCCCCCGCCGGGACGGGGGCTCCGGCCCCGGCCCCCCGCTCCGTACCCGCGCGACGCCGCCCCCGGCAGGCGAAGATCGCCCAGCGGATCGTCCCGCACGACCTGCTGCCCGACGCCCTGCGGGAGGAACTCACCGAACTCGGCGACCTCTTCCGCGCCTACCAGCGGCGCGAGCAGCCCGACCTCGCGCTCCTCGCCGACCTCCAGGAACGCAAGGCCCGCGCCTTCGCCACCTGGGCCGGTGTCACCGGCGACGACGACCTGCGGGAGGAGGCCCGGCGCGCCGAGCAGGCCGCCGCCACCATCCTCCTCCAGCACCAGCAGCGCACCGGCGGCGTCGCGTACGGCGACGGGCCGGCCGTGACGCGGCTGCTGACCGTACCGACGCAGTGGGAGCACGTACGCTCCGTCCTCGCGCACGTGGCCGACCACGCCCCGCTGCCCGGACCGGAGGCACGGCTGCTGGTGCTGATGCTGACCCTGCGCACCGCGCACACCGGCACCGGCAACCTCGTCGGCCAGGACGTCAACGGGCTGGGCCTGACCGATCCGCGGGACCTGGTGGAGAAGCTGACCGGCTGCGGCTGGCTGTCCCTCCCCGGCACCGTCGACGACCTGCTCGCCTCCCGGCCGGAGAACCCCACCCCGATCACGGTCCCCTCCCTGGTGCCCCCCGAGGACGGGGCGGGCCCGTTCACGTTCGGCAGGAAGACGCGGCCCAAGCTCTCCGGCTGGGCCCAGCGGGTCGTGACGGACAAGAAGCTCCGCAAGACCAAGGCCCCCGCCGGCCCCCGGCTGCTCGCCCTGACCCTGGCCACTCAGGCCGACCCCGCGGGCCGCCTCGGCCCCGACGGTCAGGGCGTCGCCCTGACCACCCTCACCACCCGGGTCCCGGCCGACCCCGACGAACTGCGGCACCTGGTCGACCGCCTGACCACAGCGGACTGGCTCACCGGCACCACCTTCACCGACACCCGCCTCACCGGCCGCCTGACCGAACGCGTCCTGCCCCTCACCTGCCCTCTTCTCTAGCCGCGCCGCTTCCCGCCCCGCCCGTCATCGCCGGGCGCACGGGGCCGCCGTGCACGCGGTCGGGCCGGTGAGCCCTGCCCCTGTCCCTGTGCCGTCGCACGGCAGACCGGGGACGACCGGGACGGACTCCTTCAGGTGGTGGCGGGCCAGCCGCGCAGCAGGGCGGCGATCTTCCCGGCGGTGCAGGCCGGGTCCAGGAGCAGGTCCTTGAGGGCGAGGGCGTCCTCGCGGGCGGGTTTGACGGTGATCCCGGCGGCCTCGAGGTACATCACGCCGGTGGCGGCGGCGACGGCCAGGTTGGAGCGCTCCAGCCAGCGGCAGCGGCCCAGGGTGTGCACCAGGGCGGCGGCCTTGGCGTAGGGGCCGTCGTAGACGGGCTGTTCGAACAGTTCGGCCCGGTGGCGGGCGACCGCCGAGACGGGGACGCCGTAGTCGTCGGGGGCCGGGTCGTTCACCCCGGCGGCCTCGGCGACCTGCAGGATCCAGGGAACGTCGATGTGCGGGTTCATCAGGCGGCGCGTGCTCCCCGAGCCGTTTCCGTCCGCTGGGCGTCTTCGGCTTCGTCGAAGAGTGCCTGGTGCTCGGCCAGGAAGCGGGCGGCGGCGTCCACCGCGCGGGCGCGCAGGCCGCTGGTGTCGTCCTCCACCAGTCGGGAGAGGTAGTCCCCGATGCTCAGTCCCAGGTCGGCGGCGCGCTTCCTCGCGAGTTCCGCGACGTCCTCGTCCACGCGCGCGCCCAGTTGCGTCTTTGCCATATCCGCATGGTAACAGGCGTTACCGCCGTGTGCGGGTGGCGGCCGCAGCGGACCTGTCCGGTGTTCTGTCCGGCCGCGGGAGCGGCGGGGACATGCGTGGACCCCATGCGGCGGATCACCGGGAAACCACCAGCCGACCGGAGGAAAGCCCGAGCGGGCTCAGCCAGGCCGTCGACCCGGTGCTCCAGCCGTGGATCGCGATCCCGCCGGTCGGGCATCAGGTATCGAGCCGGGCTGAGCCCCGTCTCGATGGGTCCGGCCCGGTGGCTCTGTCCGTGCCGTAGAAGCGGCCCTGGTCGCACAGGGCGTCGATCTCGGCGTTGTCCTCCTCGCTCAGTTGCGCGTCCAGCGCGACGCTGATGACGCGTCGGGCGCGGGCCAACCGCCGGGCGACGTCCCAGTCGGCGATGAATGCGCCGACGGTGCGTTCGTCGGCGGTTCCGGACGCCTGGCGGGATCCGAGCCGGTCGAGGGAAACGACGAACTCGTTCAGGTCCCGCAGGACTGCCACGACCTCGTCGAGGGGCATGCGGATCTCTCGGGAGGACATGTCCATCAGCCGATTCAACTCCGGAGCCGGTGCTCCGGTCCAGATCCTGATCTTGCTGGTCGGGGCCGGCCCGGGAACGGGGCGGTCACCGGTGGTCATCGGTGACCGAGGGCAGACGATCAGGTGGTGGCCGCAGACCGCACCACGAGCCCTGCCCGTCGGCAGGAAGCGTCCGAGGTTCTGACGGGCCGTATCGCGGGGACGGTTCGTCCGGGCTGCCGCCCTGAGCACCCGGCCTCGATGACTCGACCGCTGCCGTCCGGTCCTCGGGGTGCCGCCGGACCTGTCGCTTCGCCCGCGGCGCACGGGCGTGGTGCGATGGAACCGGGGGCGGAAAGGAGAGCGATCATGTCCGCAACGAAGCGAACGAGTGCCGCCGCCCCGGTGTCGGTCCGCCCGCTGGCCGAGCCGGACCTGGACCGGGCCGACGAGATCTTCAGGGTCGCCTTCGGGACCTTCCTCGGGATCCCCGAGCCGGAGACGTTCTTCGGGACCGCCGACTACGTCCGCACCCGCTGGGCGGCGGATCCGCACGCGGCCTTCGCGGCGACCGTCGAGGGCGAGGTCGTCGGATCGAACTTCGCCGCCGACTGGGGCAGCGTCGGGTTCTTCGGCCCGCTGACCGTACGTCCGGACCTGTGGGACCAGGGCATCGGCAGGCGCCTCATGGAACCGGTCATGGACCGCTTCGGCACCTGGGGGAACCGCCACCTCGGCCTGGTCACCGGATTCCTCCGAGGATGCCCCGGCCTTCGGGCCGGGGAGGAATCGGACCCCTGTGGAGCGGGGCAGGAAGAGCCGAATCGCCGTCAGGGTGATTCGGCGTCAGTCACGGCGGCGGCGCGCTCGACCTCCAACCGGTAGACGATCTCGGAGTTGAGGGACCTGCGGGCGGACTTGGCCTGAGCGGCCAGCCACGCATGCAGGTCGGCGGGCAGACGGAGCGTGATGCGCTTCTCTTCATCCATGACCCCAGAGTAGTGGATCTAGAGTGGTAGAATGACACCATGACGACACAGCAGAAGGCTTCGGAGGATGCCGGGCATGCCCGGTACACCTACCGTCTCCGGGTGTCGTCGACCGCCCGCACGGGCCTGATGGCCGAGTGGGCGCGCTGCCGGTGGATCTGGAACGAGTGCGTAGCCATGTCCCGCAAGCTCCACGCGCTGAATCGCGACGCGGCCGAGAAGACGACGTGCGGCCCGGCCCAGCTCGACACGATGCTGACCGAGGCCCGCAACGCCATGACGTGGCTGCGTCAGGGCGCCTCGGTACCGCAGCAGCAGACCATCCGCGACTTCGCCAAGTCCCGCGCCAAGGCGATGAAGGACATCAAGGCGAAGCTGCCGGTCCGGCAGCGCGCCGGGATGCCCCGCATCAAGCGCAAGCGGGACGCGCTGCCCACGCTGAATTACACCGTGCGCGGGTTCCGCCTGAAGGACGGCCGCCTGCACCTGGCGGGCGGCATCGCCCTGACAGTCGTGTGGTCCCGCGAACTGCCCGCCGCACCCTCCTCGGTGCGCGTATACCAGGACAGCCTGGGGCACTGGTACGCGTCGTTCGTCGTCGCGACCGGGACCCAGCCGCTCCCCACCACGGGCCGTGTGCTCGGTGTGGACTGGGGCGTCAAGGAGACCGCCACCACCACATCCGACGCCCACGACCTGCCCCACGCCGAGCACGGCAAGCGCGCCGCGCAGCGTCTCGCCCGCTACCAGCGGATGATGGCCCGCCGCAGGCCCGCGCGCGGGCAGGCCGCATCCAACGGCTACCGGAAGGCCCAGGCGCAGACCGCGAAGGTACACAAGAAGGTGGCCCGGCAGCGGCAGGACACCGCCCGCAAGTGGGCCAAGCACGTGGTCCGGGACCACGACGCCATCGCCGTCGAGGACTTCAAGCCGAAGTTCCTCGCCAAGACCACCATGGCCCGCAAGGCCGCCGATGCGGCGATCGGCGCCACGAAGACGGCCCTGATCGAGATGGGCCGCAAGCACGGACGTGATGTGCGTCTCGTGCATCCCGCGCACACCACCATGGACTGCGCGTCGTGCGGAGCGAGAACCAAGCACGCACTTCCTCTTTCGGAACGTACCTACACCTGCACCGCGTGCGGAGTCGTCTCCCCTCGGGACAAGAACTCCGCGCGCGTGATGCTGGTCCGGGCTGGTCTCAACCCGGCTGGTGCTGATCGTGTAAGAGCTGGAGGACCGCTGGTCCCCAGCCAACGTGAGCCAGGAATCCCCGTCCTTTGAGACGGGGAGGATGTCAACTTCTCGCACAGTCCCAAGCACCTCGAGCTCTACCGCCAGTACGGTTTCTGGCCTCGCTTTCTCACCGCCGTCATGAGGAAACAGGTCACCGTCAGTGCCGCGGTCCCCGGCCGAGTGCTGTACAGCGAGCTGACCGCCGCCGAGCGGCCCGGCGCACTGAGCCTCGGCCGCGCACTGACGGGGGCCGGCACGAGGGCCTGAGCCTGGAGCGCGAGATCACGGCCGCACAGGCGCAGGGGCTCGGTGACACCGTCCTCCTCGAGGGCGCCGGCTCCGGCCTCGACGGTCTGGCCGTCTGGCCGTCTGCCACTGCGGAGCGGGGCCGGAGGCCGGTGAGGACGTGTGCTTCGTCAAATTCGGCGCCGTACGCCCCAGCCCGGACGCCGCGGACCGGTTCGAACGACTGCTGGACGCGTGCGAGCAACTGGCCGCCGAGAAGGGCCTGGGGCAACTGGACGCCGGAACGAACCTGGCCCGCCAGGACGCCTACCGGCGCATGGCCGACCGCGGTTTCCGCACCTGGCTGCAAGGCGTCACCATGCACAGGCCCAACGAACCCGGCTACAGCCACCCGGACGCCTACGTGATCGACGACTGGCGCTGAGCCCACCGCCGTACCCGGCGAGGAGACTCCGCGAAAACCCGTTGGGCGGACGAGGTGGCCACTGCTACGTTTCCGGAGGCCGTGCGAGAGATCGAGGAGGTGGTACCCGTGAACGCAGTATCGACATGGGTGCTCCCCTCCGGGGTCGCGGTCGGGCGATAGGTCGTCCGGGAGCGCCGTTCCAGTGCACTCCCGAAAGGCACGACCATGCGATTCACTTCCGAGCGGCGCTTCGACGACGGCGTCCTCGAACGCGAGTTCACCCTCGGCGAGATCCCCGGCATCCTGTGGACGCCCGGATCCGCGTCCGCATCCGCACCGGTGCCGCTGATCCTGCTCGGCCACCCTCCCCTCGGACTGCGCAAGATGTACCCCCGCCTGGTGGACCGGGCCCGGCACTCCGCGGCGGAGGGCTTCGCCACGGCCACCATCGAGCTTCCCGGAAGCGGCGACCGGCCCCGCCTGCCCGCCGCCGAGCGGGCCCGCGCCGACCTGCGCCGGGCGCTGGAGGCCGGCGAGCCGGTCGGCGACGAGATCGTCGACGCCCTCGTCCTCCCGCTCGTCGACGAGGCGGTCCCGGAATGGCAGGCCGCCTTGGACGTCCTCCTGGCGCTGCCCGGGATCGGCGGCCCGGTCGGGTACTCGGGGGGAGTGATCTCCATCGGCATCCGACTGGCGGTGGTCGAGCCGCGCGTCGTGGCCGCCGGTCTCTTCGCCGGCAGTTTCGTGCCTCGCGTCATGTTCGAGGAGGCCCGCCGGGTCACCGTTCCCCTGCACGTCCTGCTGCAGTGGGACGACGAGGGGAACGACAGGCAGGCGGCCCTGGACCTGTTCGACGCCTTCGGCTCCGAGGAGAAGTCCCTGCACGCCCACATGGGCGGACACACCGGCGTCCCGCAGTACGCGGGAGACGCGGTGGTCCGGTTCTTCACCCGGCATCTGATGTGAGACCGGGCCGTCGGACCGGCGGCAGACGGTGAGCGGCGCCGGCCGGCATGCCGCTCATCGAGGACAGCTCCCTCTCCGCGGCTCTCCGCACCGCGGGCCCCTGCCGAACTCCCGGCAGGGGCGGCCCGACACCGTGTTCGTCTCCGGACCCGACCTGACCACCGAGATCGTCGACCGCAAGCCCGCACCGGAGCTGACGACTCCCTCCCCGGGCCGCAGCCGACATAATGGAGGCATGTCATCCGTGCCGCAGCGATCAGCTCTCGCCCGAGCCCGGGTCGGCGGGCCCGCCGACCCGGGCTCGGGCGACACGGACCTGCGGCTGTACCGGGAGAAGTTCCGGCGCCGTCTGCCGGCGGACCTCCTGGAGCTGCGGGGGCCCGCGGAAGGGGTCGTGGAGCCGCAGGCCACCGTCGTTTGGTCCGGACTGCGCGCCTTTGACCTCGGCAACGAACGGCAGCGCATGAGCCTGTACCGCACCGTCCTCGCCGAAGGCATGCGCGAGGACCTGTGCGCCCTCCTCAACCGCGACCTCCTGCTGCGGCTGTGGCCCACCCTGCGGATCCTGGTCTCGACCACGGTCCGCGGCGTGTGGGAGGAGGCGTTCCCGGAGCTGCGGGCCCTGGCGGACCTCCCCGCCGTCCGGCGCCGCCCGCACGAGGGCGCGGCCGTCCCGTCGCCTCCAGCGCGTACGGGCCCGTACTCGCCGAGGAGGACGTGATCGGCACCAAGGTCCGTGCCCTGGCCGAGCGGGGCCTCGCCCGTGACGCTCTGGACGTCTTCGCCGCCTCCCGCCGCTGGACCACCACCGACCTGGAGGAATTCGGCCGGCGCCATGCTCGCGACCGCTTCGACCTCGACTCCCTGCATACCCGCCTGACCGCCGTCGCCTGGATCGACGACGCCGAGTTCGAGGCGTACGGAGCGGATACCGCCCTGGTCGACGAGCTGATGACCTGGGCCCAGGAATGGGCCGACGACCTCGGCCGCCGACTGCTCCGCGACCAGGACACCGACCGTTGAGGTTCTCCCCTCCCTCCGCAAGCCCAGGAAGGGGATCCCCGTCCACCTCGTGGCGACGGGCTCGACGCCCCGGCCGCCCCCTCCCGCAACTCATCGGGGAACGCGGCCGGTTCGCGGCCCGAACGGCTGCGCAGCACCGGGTGGGCACGGGTGTCGCCGGCCGGGCAGTCCTGGAGACGGCGCTGCAACTGGACGACTGGCTACGGACATATGACGTACGGATAGAGTTCTGAGATGGCCGATCCCGCCTCCGCCGCCCTCGCGGCATCTCCGCGGTCACCGCTGTGGACCCGTAACTTCACGCTCTACTTCACGGCCCGGATCGCCTCACTGCTCGGCGACGCGATGCTGCCGGTCGCGCTCTCGGTGGCGATGCTGGCGCTCGGGTACGGGGTGAGTGCCGTCGGGTACGCCCTGGGCGCCTGGATGGCGGCGTTCGCGCTGTTCGTGGTGTTCGGCGGCGTCCTCGCGGACCGGATCCACCCGCGACCGCTGATGATCGGGGCGGACGCCGTGCGGTGCGCCCTGATCGGCGCGATGGCCTTCGCCTTCGCCGGCGGGCGGCCCGGACTGTGGTTCATCGTCGCCATGACGGCGCTCGGCGGAGTCGCGACCGCGATGTTCCAGCCGGGCGTGAACGGCTTGGTGCCGCAGGTCTCCACCGACGTGCAGAAGGCCAACGGCGTCCTGCGGGTCGCCCAGGGCATCTCCACCATGGCGGGACCCGCGGTCGCCGGACTCCTCGTCGCGGCGGCCTCCCCGGCCTGGGCGTTCGCGGTGATCTCGGGCACCTTCGCGGCCAGTGGGCTGAGCCTGTCCGGGCTGCGCCTCGGCGCGTACGTCGTCGACCGTTCGGAATCCACCCTGCAGAACCTGAGGGTCGGCTGGCACGAGTTCCGGTCCCGGTCCTGGCTGTGGGCGGTGATCCTGATCTGGTGGGTGCTCGGCGTCTTCGTCTGGGGCCCGGTCGTACCCCTCGGCGCGGCCTTGGTCACCGGGGCGCACGGGAGCGCCGCGTTCGGCTACGCGGAGGGTGCGTTCGGCGCCGGCTGTGTCATCGGCGGCCTGGTCGCCATCCGGGCCCGGCCGGCGCGGCCGCTGCTCGGCGGGGCGGTGGCGATGTTCCTGTTCCCCATGATGCCGCTGTCCGCGAGCCTCGCCCCCCACCTCGTACTGCCGGTGCTGCTCCTCGGGTACGCGGTCAGCGGTGTCGGCTGGGCGTTCTGGGGCGTGCAGTGGGCGACCACCGTGCAGACCCAGATCCCCGAGGACCGGCTCAACAGGGTCTGAGGTTCCCCCGAGATGCGGGGGTGGTGACAGCGGGTCAGATAGGACTCACCGAGAGGAGCCCTGCTGATGCCTGCGCCGAGGAAGTACCCGCTGGAGTTGCGTGAGCGTGCGGTGCGGATGTACCGCACCGCGGAGCCGAAGCCCGTGATCCGCCGTATGGCCGAGGAGATCGGTGTCCATCACGAGGCCCTGCGCGGCTGGATCCGCCAGGCCGAGGCCGACGCCGGCGAACGCGACGATCTGCTGACCAGCGACGAACGCGCCGGGCTGGCCGCGCTGCGCAAGGAGAACACCCAGCTCAAGCGGTCGAACGAGATCCTGCGGACGGCCTCGGCTTTTTCGCGGCACAGCTCGACCCGACCCGGTCCAGGTGACGGCGCTCTTCGACGAGCACCCTCACCTGGAGGTCGAGCCCACCCTCCGGGAACTGCACATCCCTTCCTCCACCTACTACCGCTGGCGCCAGGCGGAGAAGGAGCCGTGCGAACGGCGCCGCCGGGACACCAGGCTGACCGGGCAGATCCAGCGGATCCACACCGACTCCGGCGGCATCTACGGCTCACCCCGCGTGCATGCCGTCCTGAAGCGCGAAGGCGTCCACGTCGGCCGCAAACGAGTCGAACGGCTCATGCGCGAAGCCGGCCTCGCCGGGATCAGCCCCCGCCGGACAGGCAAGGGCTTCACCTGCCGCGACCGGGACGCCGAACTCGCCCCCGACCTGGTCAGGCGCGACTTCACCGCCGACGGACCGAACCGGCTGTGGGTCACCGACCTCACCATGATCCCCACCGGCGAGGGACCCTTGTGGCTGTCGGCGATCAGAGACGCGTTCTCCCGCCGGGTGGTGTCCTGGGAGACTGCCGCCCACGCGGACGCCGACCTCGTACTGACCACACTCGAGTACGCCCTCGCGTCCCGCGAGGTCGAACCCGGTCAGTTGATCCACCATGCGGACCACGGCTGCCAGTACACATCCGTGAAGCTGACAACACGCTTGATGAGAGCAGGAATTGAGGCATCCATGGGCTCCGTTGGGGACTCGTACGACAACGCCCTCGCGGAGAACCTCTGGATGCTCATCAAGACCGAGGGCCTGCGCGGCCGCACCTTCGCCACCCGGGCCGAGGCGAACCTCGCTCTCTTCGAGTACATCGACGGGTTCTACAACAGCCGGCGCATCCAGAGACGCCTTGGACACCTCAGCCCGGTCGAGTTCGAAGAGCAGCACTACGCCGAGCAGGCAGCGACCGAACGAGCGAACCTGAAACCCCGCCAACCTGCTCTGACCAGCTGATCATCCCCTACCCAGCAACGGGGGAACCTCACCTGGTGAGCCAGGTAACGCCCTTGCCATGCCACGCTTCGACTACCGCGTGGGAGTTCAGACGCCTCCCGTACTGAGCGTCGCGGAAGACGTTGTCAGCGCAGGCCCCGACGTGTTCGTGCCGGGGCCTGCGGCGTCTGCGCGCCCTGGGTATTCCACGTGAATCACGCAGTGCGAATAGGGAACGACTCCAGACGGTCACACGGACGAAATGTCTCCTCTGGCTCGGCACTCATCCGACTCCGAGGAACGAGTGCGCCGAGCATGCCACAAATTCCGGGTGGTGTGACTCACCAGAGCCAAGGCAACAGCAACCGCGACAAACTGAATCACATTCCAAGTAATTCCAACAATCGCACGTTGCCCATCCATCTCTGTAGCCAGTCGCATGGAGGTCTCAAAAAAGGCAACAAGTGGAATAATCAGCCGGAATGGGAGGCTGCCAACACTTGAACTTCGTGCCAGGTTACCGAAGAGTCCGACAGGTGCGCCGAGGGTGAAAGCTGCTACTCCCCACCAAATCGCCTTAGAGGAAATCCCCTCACCGGCGGCACCGGATTCCAGTCCGCCCGGGATGGCGGGGCTCAAGTCCTTGAATAGATAGTACGCGATCACACCGAGAGTCAAACCCAAAGACGACAGTGATGCTGCCTCAATTTTTGATCGACAGAAATAGCCTACCAAGAATGCGTAACAGGCCCACGACCATCCGCCGGAAAAAACAACGTTCAGAGTGACGCAAGCAGGATTGTCCCATTTTCCACTAAGGGGGCCTATTAGCCCAAGTAACAAACCCGCCCCGAGGGATGCCGCGAGCGGCACGGCGCGATTACACGGAAAGTGTGCGATTTCTATTCCCTTTTCCGTCAAAAGTAGGAGGTGGCGCCACTCGGAGACTGCACGGGTGACCGAACAGACCTGAGTGGCGCACCAACAAATTACCAACCTACCGGGGATGTCACCGCTTGATGCAGGGATCAGGACCTAGTCGATGCTGTAGTAGGTGTAGCAGACCTGGGCGCCGCCCCCCGTCCATTGGGCGTAGGCGTACCTGCCGGCTTCCACCCAACCACTGGAGAACGTCGTGCCGCCAATCTTCACCGTGGACTTGTGGCTCTTACTGGCGTGGTAGTAGTTCGAGTAGCAGTACTTACCGTCCGTGGTCAGTTCGCTGCCGTAGCACCACGTTCCGCCACTGGCACCGATGCAACCCAGCGCTGTGAAGGAGCCCGCCGAATCGCCCACCTTGATCGCCGCCACACCCCATTCAGAGGGGTTACCCAGTTCTGCGGGCGGCTTCGTGCCGTCACCACGCTTATGGAGGGTGACCTGGCCCACCTCGGAGCCATCTGCGGCGACGACAGTGCCGTGTGCCGTAACAGTCGCAGACTGGGAGCCGTCTGCAGCAGCCGGGGCAGCGAAGCCAAATACTGCGAGTACTACGCTCGCAAAGCCAAGAGCTAACGATCTACCAGATATTCTCACGGTATTCCTTCCCCAACCCCCCTAGTGGGAGTTGCGTAGTGATCTTCATTGAAGGAATGGTGGCAGTCAACAGCCCTGACAAGGACTGTCCGAAAAAGCACCCCCTGGTGGGTGTGTCAATTTAGACCGTGTCCTACGTGGTGAGGCGTCGTTGACCTCGACATGGGGCGGGGTACATGGAGTTGGATTGTTCCGGACGGGCTGTGGGAAATCGCGAAGCCGCTGATCCCGCCGTCGAAGGTGCGGCCGCAGGGCGGTGGAACACAGGATATCCCTGATGAGACGCTGTTCGCCGCGATCATCTACGTGCTGGTGTCCGGCTGCGCCTGGCGCCAATTGCCGCCTTGCTTCGGGATATCGAAGTCGACGGCTCACCGCAGGTTCCTGATCTGGTCGAGAGCCGGTGTCTGGGGCCGCCTGCACGAGGCGGTGCTGCACCGGCTCGACGACGCCGGCCTCATCGACGTCTCTCGCGTCGTGCTGGACACCGCCCACGTCCGGGCTAAAAAGGGGGCGAACACACAGGTCCGAGCCCCGTGGACCGGGGCAAGCCGGGTTCCAAGATGCACGTCCTGTCGGACGCGAACGGACTGCCCCTGGTCGTCGGCGTGTCCGCCGCGAACGTCCACGACAGCGAGGGCCTGAAGGCCATGGTGGCCGGTCACCAAACGAGACACGATCCCCACCGCGGCCGCCACTTCAAGCCCCAACGGCTGCATGCGGACAAGGCGTACGACATCCCCCACCTGCGGAAATGGCTGCGAGGCAAGCGCATCGGCGTGCGTATCGCCCGCAAAGGCATCGAGTCCAGCGAACGACTGGGCCGCCGCCGCTGGGTCATCGAGCGCACGATGTCCTGGCTGACCGGCTACCGACGCTTGAGCCCTCGCTACGAACGCGACCCCCGCAACTACCTGGCCTTTCTCGGCCTCGCAGCCGCCCTCTGCTGCTACAAACGACTCGTCCGCCTCACCACATAGGACACCGCCTTAACGCTCTGTCCCGTAATCGGTGGTAGCGCTGTGTGGTGATCACTGGAGGAGGATGCGGTGGCGGAGCAGGGAGAACCCGGCTCGGCCGTGCATCTGCCTCATGATCTTCTTGGTTCGTGTGTTGACGCCTTCGGTGCGGCCGTTGTGGTACGGGGTGGTGAGTCCGGCGTCGACGGCTGTGCGGTCGATCTCAAGGCCGTTCGCGAAGGAGTGCAGGTGGGGCAGGTCGGTGGAGCGAACTGCGGTGATCCAGACGGTGAGCTTGGCGTCGTTGCCCTCGACAGGGGTCAGCAGCTGCGCGAACTCGCCGGTCAGCCAGGCGAGTTCATTCATCTCGGGGCAGGCTTTGGTGAGTTCCCGCAGCAGTGCGGCGTCCTTGTCGCGCAGGTTCTCGGGGCGGGTCAGGAGGAGGCGGGCGAAGCGCTGCGGGGTGGTGACGGGCTTGTCGCCCTCGGCCCGGCCCTGGGTGATGTAGCGGTAGAGCAGGTTGAGGCTGCCCGTGTATCCCAGTTCCTTGATCTCCCGGAACAGTTGCTTGACGGGGACGGCCGGGTCGGCAGCGCGACGGGCGCGGAGGTGGTCGCGGTAAGGGTCGACGAGCGTGGGCCGGTACCGGGGTGCGTGACGCTCGGCAGTGGGCTCCTTCATGCGGGCGTACCGCTTGACGGTGTTCAGTGCGACGTCGAGGCGGCGGGCGCATTCGAGCAGGCCGACACCCTTTTCGAGCAGGTCGTGGACCTGCTGCCAGCGTTCGCGGGTGGTCTGCTCGCGGACGCCCCCGGGCCGGGCGGGGTTCACGGCGGTCGCCCAGCACGCGGCGTGGGAGCGGACCTCGGCCAGGACCTTGCCGCACAGGTTGCTCCACAGATGCCACCTGTCGCTGACCTGCACCGCTTCGGGCAGGGCCTGGCGTATCGCCTCGCCATAGGTGGTGGAGCCGTCCCGGCAGACGTACTCGACCCCGGGATGCTCGCGCAGCCACGCCGCCAGGGTCTCGGCGGTGCGATCGGGCAGGACGTCGATCCGCTCGCCGGTCTCGGCGTCAATGATCACGGTGGCGTAGCGGTGCCGGCGCTTGAGGGCGAAATCGTCGACGCCGAGCACGCGCGGGACGCGCAGCGGCGGGACCGCCCTGCGCATGAGTATGCGCAGGGCGGTCGAGCGAGAGATCCAGCAGGCCAGCACGCGTGAGAGGCGTTCACCCGCCCGGCCTGCTAACTCCTTGACCACAGAGCCGAGTTGGTCGGCCAGACGGTTGGTCCGACGCTGGTAGCGCTCCACGACGCCGGGAACCTGCTCGCGGAACGTCTGCCGCGAGCAGCCGAGCACCGGGCACACCAGCCGCCGCAACCTCACCGAGACGACGACCCGCCGTCCGTCCATGGGCACGTCCGCGACTCTCCGCCCGTGGAACCCGTGCACCCGCCCTGTCGGCGTGCCGCACTCGGGGCACGGCACCGGATCGTCCCGGGTCCGCGCCGTCACCCGGATCAGGCCGCCCTCGTCCGCCACACCCTCGATGACGAGGGCCGACAGCCCCGAAAACACCACGCTCACAGGCTCGTTGACATCACGCACACCAGAACAACGACGACCGTCACCCTTCGTTACCACCGATTACGGGACAGAGCCGCTCGATTGACAGACCCCGAGGATCGGAGCGCCGTCCTCGCCGCGACCAAGTTATGCGTGTAGCTGCATAAATCCCGGGCTCCGGAGGCTCAAGTCATGCACCCAGGGTGCATAAAATGCCGACGTTTTCGCAGGTCAGAGCGTCGCCGCTATCTTTAAAGAAAGGGCGGGGGTCCGGAGGGCGCGTGCGGCGCCGTGCGGGAGGCCCTGCGGTCCTCGCGCAAGCGCTCCGGTCCTCGGGGTGGTCGTACCGCTCGATTCCGATCGGACTGTGATCCGGGGCGCGGGACGATCAGCAACGGGAAGCGTGGCTGACGCCCGGTCGTGGTTGCTGGAGGCACACGCGCGCCTGGGTGCTCGGCTGCCCGTATCGCCGTGGCTGACTGTCGGTGGTCGATGTTCCGACAGGCTCTGAGTCTTCCCAGCGGCAGGATGGTCGGCATGACCAAATCCCGGCGATGTGGGAGGCCGACCGCCTGGGGGCGTGGCGAGTCCGCCGCAGGGGATGACCCGTGCGGCGGACTCGTTGTGTCCGGCCGGTTCAGGCGGGCAGCGGCTGTGCCCGCTCGAAGCCCCGTTCGACGCGTTCCTGCATCTGGGGGGTCATCAGGGCGGTGGGCGGGTCGACCAGGCCGGCCACGCGCATGAAGGTGGCCGTCACCTCGCCGTCCACCGCGGCGGCGGTGTGCAGCCTGGCCATGTACATCCCGGACTGCTCCCACTCGGGGGTGCGTACGCCCTCCACCTCCGGGTAGCCCAGGTCGGCGCCCGCGGAGAACTGCCACGGCACCTCGATGACGCCGGCGATGTCCTGGAAGAAGGCGAGCGGGTCCACCTCGCCCCGGGACAGGTGGTCGCGCAGGACCAGGGCCTCCAGGGCGGAGACCGTCATGCCCTGGCCGTAGACCGGGTTGAAGCTGCACGCGGCGTCGCCGAGCACCAGGTAGCGGCCCGGGAAGCGGGACAGCCGCTCGAACCGGCGCCGCACACTGGCCGGGTACCGGAAGACCGTGCCGTCGCCGACCGGCTCGGCGTCGTGGATCGCGTCGTGGATGTCGGTCACCGGCAGGGTCCGGGTCCACCGCAGGAAGCCGTCGAGGTCGGCGGGCGCGCTGTCGCCCAGTACGCCGGTCAGTGAGACCACGACCAGACCGTCCTCGATGCGGGACAGGAACGCCCCGCGCCGGTGGCTCGGCGAGGTGACCGGGTTGATCGACAGGTCGCCGTCCAGGACCGACTCGTCGCGCAGCCGGAACAGGCGGGTCGTGTAGCTCAGGTCGATCCGGATCCGGTCCTCCTCGGGGCGCCCGTAGCCCAGCTCCTCCAGCCACACCGGGGTGCGGGAGGCGCGGCCGGTGGCGTCGACGACCAGGTCGGCGGTGAGCGTGCGCTCCGTCGAGTCCGCGTCGTGGCCCTGCACCCGCACGCCGGTCACGTTCGCGCCGGCCTCGTCGGTGACGAGGCCGGTGATGTCGTGGCGCTCCAGGAAGGTGACGTTCCCGAGAGCGGCGACGCGTGCGCGCACCCGGCTCTCCAGCAGCGGGCGGGTGGCCGAGACGCAGACCAGCCCGGTGGCGCGGGGGCTGAGCCGCCGGCCGCCGAAGAACCAGCGCAGTTCGCCGAGGTCGCCGGTCGGGATGCCCGCGGCGACGGCCTCGTCGGTGAAGTCCGGGAAGAGCTCGTCGAGGATCTGCTGTCCGCGGGCGAGCAGCCCGTGGACGTGCCGGCCCTGCGGCACGCCCCTGCGCGCCGTGGTGGACCCGCCGATGTCGTCGCGCTCGACGACCAGGACCTCGCCGTGGGAATCGGCGAGCACCCGTGCGGCCAGGAGCCCCGCCATGCTGCCGCCGAGCACCACCGCGCGGTCACCCCGTGCGCCGGCCATCGCTGTCACCTCTCTCTTCCTCTCGCGTGAAGGGGACCGTCGCGCTCACGCGGCGTGCCGCGGGCTGTTCTGGTAGGCGCCGAGGAACCACTTGCCGTCCCGCTTGACGACGACCCAGGAGGCGTGGACGGCACGCTCGGGCGCCGGCTCGGTCTCGCCCGGCGCCAGGATGCCGCCGCGCGTGATCAGCACGCCGGCGCCCTCGTTGGCGAAGCGGATGTCGATCGGGGTGCCGGTGACGCGGGTGCCCTTGTAGGGGCCCGCGAAGGCGGCGGCGGCGAAGGCGCGGATGGCGTCGCGGCCCTTCTCGTACACGCCCGGCAGGATCAGGGTCCCGTCGGGGGTGAACACCTCGGCGAAGGCGTCGGCGTCGTAGGCGGCCCACGCCTCGACGACGCGCTGGGGGATGGAGGCGACGGCGGCCTTGTCCTCGTCGGAGATCTCGACGGCGGGGGCGGTGGCGGTCTGCGTGGTCATGAGTCTGCTCTCTGCTCTCTGTCGCGGAACGGCGGCGGAACGGGCTCAGATGTAGAGGGTGTTGGGCTGCTGGCCGCACAGGACGCGGCCGTACAGCTCGGCGTTGGTGTTCGGGTTCATCAGGGCGTGCAGGCTCATGGCCTGGATGTCACGGGTGATCCGCTGGATCGGCACGTCCCGGTAGACGGACGAACCGCCGGAGGCGGAGGCGAAGATGTCGACGGCCTCCTTGGCCAGGCGGACCGCGGCGCCCATGTCGGCGCGGGCGCGGGCCCGCTCCAGCACCGTCCACTCCTCGCCCGAGAGGCCCTTGGAGTCGACGAGGTCGGCCAGACGGTGCGCGTGGAACTCGGCCTGGTCGGCCTTGAGCACCGCCTCGGACGCCTGGAGGTGCGTCAGGGGGGCCTCGGCCTGCTTGGCGTACCAGGTGTAGGTCAGGGTGCGGTCCGGGAGCCGCTCGAAGAAGACGTCCTGGGCGGCGCGGGCCAGGCCCACCGCGGTGCCGACCGAGGAGGCGGCGGCGACCGGCAGCAGCGGGGCCCGGTAGACGGGGGAGTCCGCGTTGAGCTGCGAGGCGTACTGGCCGGTCAGGACGGCCGGCAGCGGCAGCACGCGCTCCTGGGGGATGAACACGTCCTTGGCGACGGTGGAGACGCTGCCGGTGCCGCGCAGTCCGGAGGTGTCCCAGTCGTCGACGATCTCGAGCTGGTCCATCGGCACGAGCGCCATCAGCGGCAGGTGCTGGCCGTGCGCCATCTCCTGCGCGGCGATGACCTCCTGCCAGTGGGCGTGCGGGGCGCCGCTGACGAAGCTCCACCTGCCGTTGACGACGATGCCGCCCTCCACGGGGGTGGCCCGCGCGGACGGGCTGAGCGTGCCGCAGACGCGCACGTCGGGGGTGGCGAAGACCTCGTCCTGGACGCTGTCGGGGAACAGGCACGTCATGAACGTGGGGATCCAGTACACCGACGCCGTCCAGGCGGCGGCCCCGTCGCCGCGGGCCAGCTCGGTGGCCACGTCGACCAGGGTGCGGGTGTCGGCCTCGTAGCCGCCGTACCGCTTGGGCACCCGCAGCCTGAAGACGCCGGCCCCGGCCAGCGCCTCGATCGTCTCGTCCTGGAGCCGGCCGGCGTCCTCGGCCTTCGGGGCGTTCTCGCGCAGCAGCGGCGCGACTTCGGCCGCGCGCCGGACAAGCTGCGCACGCGTGGGGATGTCGGCGGTGAGCATCGTGTAGTCCTCCCGGGACGTGACAGGTCGTACCACCAGGCGGTGCTGACCCGACCTCACACCGCGGCGGGCCGCCGGGGCACCTTCCGGATTGCGCTGCCGCGCCCTGGCCGCGACTTCGCCATCTCGCCCGCGGACCGGTCCCAGTGCCGCACGGGGGAAGAAGCCCGGGGGGTGTCCCGGCTGCCACGATGAGACGCATGACCGATCAGCAGGATGCCGCCGCTCACCCGGCGGACGGACCCCGGACGCGGCCGCTGACGGGCGAGGAGTACCTCGAGAGCCTGCGCGACGACCGCGAGGTCTTCCTCTACGGCGACCGGGTCAAGGACGTCACCGCGCACCCGGCGTTCGCCAACCCGGCACGGATGACGGCCCGTCTCTACGACGCCCTGCACGATCCCGCCCACCGGGACGTGCTGACCACGCGCACGGACGGCGGAGCGGCGGCGGGCTACACGCACCGCTTCTTCACCACCCCGCGCTCCGCCGAGGACCTGGTCGCCGACCAGCGGGCCATCGCGGCCTGGTCCCGGATGAGCTACGGCTGGATGGGCCGCAGCCCGGACTACAAGGCGGCGTTCCTCGGCACCCTGGGCGCCAACGCCGACTTCTACGCGCCCTTCGACGACAACGCGCGCCGCTGGTACCGCGAGTCGCAGGAGAAGGTCCTGTACTGGAACCACGCGATCGTGCACCCGCCCGTGGACCGCAACCTGCCGCCCGACAAGGTCTCCGACGTGTTCGTGCACGTGGAGAAGGAGACCGACGCGGGCCTGGTGGTCAGCGGGGCCAAGGTGGTCGCCACCGGTTCGGCGCTGACCCACGCGAACTTCATCGCCCACCACGGACTGCCGGTGAAGGAGAAGAGGTTCGCCCTCATCGCCACCGTGCCCACCGGCGACAAGGGCGTGAAGCTGATCTGCCGGCCCTCCTACACCGCGACGTCCGCGGTGATGGGCAGCCCCTTCGACTACCCGCTCTCCTCCCGGCTCGACGAGAACGACACCATCCTCGTCCTGGACAAGGTCCTCGTCCCCTGGGAGAACGTGTTCGTCTACGGCGACACGGCCAAGGTCCAGATGTTCTCCGGGCAGTCCGGCTTCATGGAGCGCTTCACCTTCCACGGCTGCGTCCGTCTCGCGGTGAAGCTGGAGTTCATCGCCGGGCTCCTCGCCAAGGCCCTGGAGATCACCGGCACCCAGGACTTCCGCGGCGTCCAGACCCGGCTGGGCGAGGTGCTCGCCTGGCGCAACCTGTTCTGGGGGCTGTCCGACGCGGCCGCCCGCAACCCGGTGAAGTGGCGGGGCGGCGCGGTGCTGCCCAATCCGCAGTACGGCATGGCGTACCGGTGGTTCATGCAGGTCGGCTACCCGCGCGTCAAGGAGATCGTCCAGCAGGACGTGGCCAGCGGGCTGATCTACCTCAACTCCAGCGCCGAGGACTTCAAGAACCCGGAGATCCGCCCCTACCTCGACACCTATCTGCGCGGCTCCGGCGGCATCGGGGCCGAGGAGCGGGTCAAGGTGCTGAAACTGCTGTGGGACGCGGTGGGCACCGAGTTCGGCGGCCGGCACGAGCTGTACGAGCGCAACTACGCCGGCAACCACGAGGCGACCCGGGCCGAGCTGCTGTTCGCCCAGACCGCCTCCGGGCAGCTCGACGACTACAAGGCGTTCGCCGACCAGTGCCTTTCCGAGTACGACCTGGACGGCTGGACCGCGCCCGACCTCGTCTCCTTCGACCACCTGCGCGGATCCCTCCCCGGACTGCTCGGCGGCTGAATCCCCCGCGGCGCCGAGCGGGCGGCCGGGACCCCGGAAAGGGGTCCCGGCCGCTCCTTCGTGGTCGGACGCCGTCAGCGGCCGAGCAGGTCGGACAGGAACGGCGCCAGCACGTCCCGGGAGACCTTGCAGTCGAGCAGCAGCGTGCCCTTCGCCCCCCGGGCGGTCCACTCCGGTACGGCGCTCAGGTCGCCGGTGCCGCGGACGGTGACGGCCCGTGCCCCGAGCGCCCGCGCCACCGCGGCGAAGTCGGTGTCGTCGACCTACAGCACGGCTTCCCAGGAACCGCGAGTGAGGGTGGTCATGCCGTCCGGGGTGATGGTGACCTGGGCGCCGTAGGCGGGGAGGGCGCCGCTACGGTTGAGGCGGTTGCGAATGCGGTCCAGTTCCGCCCACAGCCGTCGGGGGCCGCTCTCGTGGACGACGGGCGATTCGAGGAACCCGGTCGCGGTGGCGCGGGCCCATGAGCCGTCGGGGTACAGCAGCCACACCGTGCGGGTCTCGCCGTCCTCCTTCTGCCGGTACTCGATGCCGGGGAGTTTCAGCTCCAGCATCGACATGACGTCCCATGCGTCCGGCGGGTACAGCAGCGGGTACCGGCTCTGGGAAACCTCCTCTCCGTCGTCCCGCGCGGCGCCCTTCCAGAGGTCGTCTGCGATCTGTTCGTAGATGTCGCCGTGGCGGATGCGCATGAACCCTGCCCGGTCCCACTCGATGCGGCCCACGGCGCCGCCGTCCGCGGTCTTGTCCGCGGTGAGGATCAGGCCCGTGCCGGCGATCGTCGTGACGAGCCGGCCGCCCGGCCGCAGCGCCGGCAACCAGGAGACGGGCACGGGCCGTACGGACACCGTGGAGACGATCCGGTCGTACTCGCCGGGCAGCAGCCCGGTGATGTCGCAGACTCCCATCTGCGGGTGCTCGCCGAGCACGCCAAGCCGCTCCTCGGCGGCCTGTACCAAGTGCTCGTCGACGTCGATGCTCGTCACCTGGGTGTCGCCGAGCCGCGCGCACGCGAGTGCGGTGCCGTAACCCGAGCCGGTGGTGACAAGTACCTGGTTGTCGTCGGCGATCATCGCGTGCCGGTACATCCGTACGACGAGGCTGGGCAGCGTCGATGAGGAGGTCGGCGTACCGCAGTCCAGGAAGTCGCCCGCGTCAGCGGTGTCGGCGTGGCAGGCGTCGACCCGGGTCACGAGTGTCCGGTCACTGTATGCCGCCTTCAGCCACGCTTCGGGGTCGTCGGGGCCGGTGCGCAGGTGCCACACCTCCCCGTCCGCCTCCCACCAGCGGGGGACGAACTGGTGCCGGGGCACGTTGGCCACGGCCGAGTGCCAGCGGGATTCCGGCCGTACGACCTCGTGCGCCAGGCGCCGGGCCTGCGGTAGCCACTTCATCGCTTCACTGTCCTCCGGTTTCTAGTAGGCGGGGTCGCAGGCTTCGGTGTTCGAGGGGTCGCAGTCGCTGGAGTCGTCCAGCGTGCAGGCCATCGACGGAGAGCGCCGGGGGATGCTCGTCGCGGTGTCCGCCCACTGCTGCCCGTTGAACACTGCGGCAAGCCCGTCGGCCTTCGCGTTCCCCGTGTGCAGGAAGCGTCCCAGGACGCACGGAGTGACCGTGCCGTCGGTCATGACCGCGGCCCGCCCGTCCGCGCAGCGGCCGCACAGGTCCTTGGTGCTGGGGACGTGCACCTCCCCGCGGCCGACGCTGCGGACACGGTCGATGTTCACCGTGCGGACGCCGAGGTCGTACAGCTCCTGGCGGGCCTCGGCGGTGCGTTGTCCCTCGAACACCTCGACGATGCCCACTTGCAGCGGGATACGCCGGCTGACGGCCTTGACGATGTTCTCGCGGGTCGCCGCGTGCGAGCCCTTCCGGCCGGTCACCCGCTCGTGTTCCTCCGCCACGTCGCTGTAGTACGACGTGGCCAGGGACACCTCCGGGTGCGTGAACAGGCGCCAGTGCTCCGGCTTCACGCGGTAGAGGTTGCTGTAGACCTGCACACTGAGGCCGAGGGCCAAGGCGCGGTGCACCAGGGCCTCGAACTCCGGGTGCATGGTCGGCTCTCCACCGATGAACTGCACCTTCTTCACGCCGATCTCAGCGGCCTCACTGATGATGCGCTTCCAGTCGTCGGCGGTCATGCTGCCGTGGCTCTCGGTGGGGCCTGCCTTGGCATAGCACAGGGATGGGCAGGTCAGTTGGCACCTGCCGGTGATCTCCAGTTCGAGGAAATCCGGCACGGCCGGGCGCGCGGGAGCTTCGGGGGCGATCGTCATGGGCGTCTCCTCGGTGTCGGTGACTTACCTGTGTGGGCCCGGCGCGGGGCGAGTGACCTGTCGTGGGGGGAACACAAGTCGGGCAGTTCGTCCTCCGCGCCGGGAGCTGTGCCTGTTCGGCGGCCCGGCCGGGGGACATCCGGGCCGCCGAACAGGGGTCTATGCGGTCGGCGACAGCTCCCGCAGCAGTTCGCCCATGTCGACGGTGCGGAAGGAGCTGAGCCGGCGGACGAGCTGCGACGCCAGGACCGTGGGCATGTTCGGGTGGCCGAAGGGCAGGGGGGAGTCCGGCCGCGCGACGACGCGCGTCCCGTGACGTGTATCGGGGCCGTAGACCACGCCGTGCACCCCGTACAGGGGTGCGCTCCGGGCGAGGAAGACCATGGGGTTCTTCGCGAGGTGAGGGCAGAGCGCGGCAGCGGCGCGGGCGTGCTTGACGCACACGGGCGGCTGGTTGGTGACGATCGTGGGGGACGTCAGGTCGTGGTCCTTCGGCCCGGTCAGGAAGATGAAGCCCAGCGGGGTCCGCGCGGGCCCTGAGCACACCTGGCAGTGCAGTTTCGTCATCGTGACCATTTGCCGATAGGGGTGCATGAGCTTCCACTGCGGCTGACCCGTCGGCATATGGCGGTCATCCACTGGGTTGAACCCGCACCGCGCCCACAGGATGCCCCGGATCGGCCGGTCCCTGGGGTCCTCGTCGGCGTAGTACAGCCGGGCCCCGGACGGGTGCCGGTAGACGATCAGGTTGTCCGGGGCGGCGTCCTCCCCTTTCCGCTGAGTGATGAAGGGGACCAGGCCCGGCTCGGTCGAGGTACGCACGTTCTTCTCTCTCGTGCAGGTCAGGGCGGTACATGCGGCGTGGGTCATGCCACCTCCCGCAGGCAGCGCGTGGCGACGAGCCGGTCAAGGAGTTCACTGGCGGTCCAGCCCATCCGGCGCAGGTGCCCTACGGCCTTCCAGCGACCCCCGGGCAGATCTTCGGCACGCAGCGTGCGGGCCTGCTCGATGAGCCGTGCCGCGGCGGGGATCTGGTCGGTTTCGGCGGCGACGGCGATGTGCACCAGCCGCATGAGGTGCCTGCGGAGCCGCTCGGCGAGTTCCTCGGTGTCCTCTTCGGCCGGTGGCACGTCGTCCAGGACCGTGGCAGCGTCGTCGAGGAGGGCGCCGCCGTCGAACGCGGTCCAGCCGTGGAGCCTGTCCAAGACAGTGGCGAGTTCCCCGCTGGATAAGGGCGGTGTCCACTGCGGCACGGGGCGGGTGAAGCACTGGACGGCGCCGGGGGCGGTCACTGTTCCTCCCTGGTGAGGAGGCGGAACCAGGCGTAGGAGCCGTCTGGGCTGAATCCCCAGCACCCGCCGAGTTCCGACACGAGGACATCGACCAGGAGCAGACCGCGGCCGTTTTCTGACTCGGGTCCGACGTGCTGCGGTGAGGGGATGGCCGATGGTGAGCCGTCGTGCACTTCCAGGTGGAACCGGCCCGCGGTCTGCATACAGCCGCGGACTTCCACGGTGGGCCCATGGCCGTGGACGACCGCGTTGGAGCACAGTTCGGACACCACGATCAGGAGGGCGTCGACCTTGGCCTGCGTCATCCGGCTGTAGCAGCGAACCCATGCCCGGGTTACGCGGCGGGCGATCTGGACACTCTCCGGGGCTGCGCGCATCGCCATGCCGAAGGCCGGTAGAGGAACGGAACCGGCTTGTGCCTGGGAAGCCTCTAGCAGGCTGGTCGATCCGGCTTCGCTGGGTGGCATGGATGGTTCTCCCCGGTCCACGTCGTTGTGCTCGGTCAGGGCACTCACTGGGCTCCGGGAGGTGCGCGCGGCCGGTGGGGCCAGCACGCCTCACACCCGCTATCGGTCACAGTGAGTGTTCGCAGGGTGACCAGAGAACACCGTGCAGGGACGGCAAGGGAAGGAACTTTTGGCGAACTTAGGTGACGTCAAGTCCTGGACGAGCTTCGGCGTTTACGGGGTTGCTGCCATCCTGATGAACATGGCGGAATTGAACGGACGACCCGTGACCCCCGATGCCCTGCTGACCCTGGCGCTGACCAACTACGGCCACTTCACCTCCATGCGCGTCGACAACCAGCGCGTTCGCGGCCTCGACCTGCACATGGAGCGCCTGGTCAGGGACTGCCGGACCGTGATGGGCGCGGAACTGGACCCGGACAGGGTCCGCAGGTACGTCCGCCAGGCCGCAGGGGACCTGAGCGGCTCCTTCGTCGTACGGGTCACCATCTTCGACCCGGCCGTGAACATGGGGCGCCCCGACAAGGCGAACACCCCTCACGTCCTCGTGACCGTTCGGCCGGCCGCTGATCTGCCCATGCCGCCCCTGCGCGTGAAGTCGGTCCGCTACGAGCGGGACGTCCCGGCGGTCAAGCACGCCGGTCTCTTCGGTGCCCTGCACGCACGGCGTACCGCGCTTCTCGACGGCGCTGACGACGCCCTGTTCGTCGGCCCGGAGGACCTCGTGTCGGAGGGCGGTACCTGGAACGTCGGCTTCATTGGCGAAGACGGCGTCGTGTGGCCGAAGGCCGACGTCCTGCCCGGTGTCACCATGGCGCTTCTGCAGCAGTCCGGGCACCACCTCACGGCTCCGGTCACTCTCGCCGAGGCGCAGGGCATGCAGGCCGCTTTCGCCACCAACACGACGATCGGTGTGCGTGCGCTGTCCAGCATCGATGACGTACCGATGGCCACGGAGCACCCCCTGCTCACCCAGCTTCGAGACAACTACCTCGCCATCCCGGGCGAGCGGCTGTAGGTGGCGCACAGTGACGGGGGTCGTGCGATGGACGGGGTTGGAGGTCTTAGCCTTCCGCTCCGCGCTGCGGAAGACCGGCCGCGACTTTGCCGCCGAAGTCGGCGTCAGCCACCGGATGCTGGTCAAGTGGGAGACCCAGGGAGCGGACATCACCCCACGGGCTGCGAACCAGGCCGCTCTGGACACCATGCTCGCTACCGCCGGCCCCGCAGTGCAGGAGCGGTTCGCAGCGCTGATCACCAAGCAGGCCGCGGCCGAGCATGACGCCCGCGCAGAGCAACTGTTACGCCGCGAGACTCAGTACTCCAAGAGCCCCATCGACGGAAAGCTCATGGTGTCCGTGGAAGAAGGCATTTTCCTCGCCGGCCTGAACAACACACCGACCTGGGCAGGCGCCTACCTCATCGACGTTTACCCGACCACGAACGCGGACTATGCAAGGTTCGTTCGCGCCACGGGGCACAGGGCCCCGCAGCACTGGCCGGAGGGGAAGTGCCCGGACAGCATCTTCGACCACCCTGTGGTCTGGGTGACCTGGCACGATGCAGCCGCCTACGCGGCATGGGCCGGTAAGGCACTGCCGACGAGCAAGCAGTGGGAGAAAGCGGCCCGCGGCTCCAAAGGCCGCTCATACCCGTGGGGCGACGCACCGACAGCAGCCAAGTGCAACGTCCTCGACTCCGGCATAGGGCGCACCACCCCCGTCACCCGCTACCAGTCCGGAGTGAGTCCCTACGGCGTGTTCGACATGTGCGGGAACACCTGGGAGTGGTGCGCCACCGAGCCGGAGCCCGGACGCCACGAGCTGAAGGGCAGCGCGTTCACGAGCCCCTTCACCCGCGCTGCCCCTTCCCTGGCGAACGACGCCAACGCCACGATGCGCGACAACGACACCGGGTTCCGCTGCGTCGGCCTTGCTACTTGATCGGGTGCGCGTCGAGCCAGTCCGACAGATCATGGGCGGAGCCAAGGACGTCGTCCCGGTTCATCAGCTCCTTGATGCCGCTGGCCGGGTAGCCCACAGGTCGCGAGGAGGCGCAGGAGATCGCGGACGAGCTGATCGCCGTGTACGCCGACGTCTACAACGTCGAGCCCTACAACGGCGACCCGTTCTTCTCAGTGCCGACCTACATCAACCGACTGCACGCCGCGTTCGAGATGCCGGGCTTCTCAGTACTTACCGGACGTGCCGAGGACGGCACCCTCCTCGGCTACGTCCACGGCGTCAACCTCGACCCCGAACGGGCCTGGTGGACGTCGCTCGGCGCCGCCCGGCCCGCCGAAGCCGTCCAGGCCGCCGAGGCCAGTGAGGTGTTCTGGCTGCGGGAGCTGATGACGCTGCCCGCCTACCAGAACCAGGGCATCGGCCGACGACTGCACGACCTGATGGTGCAGGCACGGCCGGAGCCCTGGACGGCGCTCACGTGCATCGTCGACAACGAGTCCGCCCGCAGCGCCTACCCGCGCTGGGGGTACGAGGTGATCGGCCGCATCAAGCATGCCGAGGAGTCTCCTGTCTACGACGCCATGATCCTGCGCCCGTAGACCGCCGAGTCATCGGCCTGTTCGAAACTGAGTTGATCAAGTCCCGTCGGCCCTGGAACGGGCTCTCCGAGGTCGAGTTGGCCGCTGCTGAATGGGTCGACTGGTACCGCCACCCGCGCCCTGCGCGACCGGCTCCCCGTGATGTTGGACAGCCGGGAGCTCTCCTCACGCGCACGGCGGGAGCAGGAGAGCATCCGGTACGCAATCCGCCTCGCCGAGGCGTGAGAGGAGTCCGACGGTGTCCGAGGATCTGACCGCTGTGGCGCGTTTCCTGTTCGAGGCCGGAACGCTCAAGCACACCAAGCGCACCGGATGGTGGATGGCCGGCGTCAAGGATCCGGAGTCGGTCGCCGATCACTCGTGGCGCACCGCCCTCATCGCCACGATCATCGCCGAACTCGAAGGCGCCGACCCCGCACGGGCCGCGTTCCTCGCCGTCTGGCACGACACCGGAGAAACCCGCACCGGTGACATCAACCACCTCGGGAAGAAGTACACCAACGGCTAGGCCGACGCCCGGGACATCACCGCGGACCAGGTCGCCGACATGCCGGAGATCCTCGCCGGTGCCCTGCGCGACCTGATCGCCGAGTACGAGGGGAAGGGGTCCCCGGAAGCCGTCTGCGCACGTGACGCCGACAAACTGGAGTGCATGATCCAGGGCGTCGAGTACCGGGACCAGGGCTACGCCAACGCCCAGCGCTGGATCGACAACAGCCGGGGCCGGATCGTCACCGAGAGCGGTCAGGCCCTGGCGGACGCGGTCCTCGGAACGGAATCGCTCGACTGGCTCCGCGCCGCCCTCGGTGAGAAGCAGCCACGCGACTGATCGACACCGCCCACGCCTGCTCGGCCGGAACGGTTCGCCTTGGCTGGATCCTCCTTCGTGGTCAGCGGCCGAGCAGGTCGAACAGCGAGAGCAGCGGGAAGTCGGCTGCCACCGGAGAGGGGCGTCCGCGTCGGCACCTCGATACCATTCATTAGCTCAAATTGATATCGTTGGTGTGTTGTCAGGCTGTGGAGGGATGACTGATGGCCAGGACTGTGATCGATCTGGACGACGAGATCGTCGAGCAGGCGATGCGGGTGTACGGCGTGAAGACCAAGGCTGCCGCGGTACGGGCGGCCATGGAGGAGGGGGTGAAGCTGAGGCTGCGCCGGGAGCTGTTCGACGCCATCGACGAGGGGGAGTTCGAGGACGCGTTCGCGGAGATCCGCTCGCAGACCGGGCCACGTAACCCGGACGGCACGCTCAAGCGTGAGGGTGGGGCCTCGGCGGCGTGAAGGGGCGATATCTCATCGACAAGTCGGCGCTGGCCCGCCGGGGCAAGGCGGCGGTGCGGGCGCGGCTGGATGTGCTGGACCGCGACGGGCTTCTCGCGGTCTGCGCCCCGACGGAGTACGAGGTTCTGTACTCGGCACGCGGCAAGCCCGAAGCGCTGCGACTGCGTACCCTGCTCCGCGGCTTCGACTACCTGCCCTGCAACGATCAGGAGTTCGAGCGGGCACTCGAGATCCAGGGCCTGGCGCTGAACGCCGGCTTTCACCGCGCACTGTCGCTGGCCGACGTCCTCATCGCGGCAACCGCCGAACGGCACCGGGCCACGGTCCTGCACTACGACGGCGACTTCGACATGATTGCTTCGGTGAGCGGGCTGAAGGCCGAGTGGGTCGTGGAGCCCGGTACGGCCGACTGAGCCGACGTGTGCCGGTGCGGTCGGTGTTCTCATACAGGGAAAACCTGCCGCCGTGGCGGGCCCCGGCCAGTCCTTCACGGAAGGCGATGGCCGCGGTCTTGGTGCGCGTCGCCGCGCCCGGTCTCGTCAAGACGGGAGAGACGCGCACGCCGCCGTGCTCGGCGAGATGTGCGGTCGGGAGGCGATCTGCCGGATGCCCAGCCCTTTGGCGACCAACCGGACTGGCCCGCAGGTGATCACCACCACGCGCGACGAACGGAACACCAGCTTCAGACGTCCTTGATCTGTACGCGGTCACCGCACGGTTTCGACCAGTTGTCGCGATCCGAGGCCGACATCAGCACGGGTGCCGGGAGGCGAAGCGCCACCGCGACCACGAGAGCGTCATCACGTCGGCACCCGCCGCACTGCACATGTCCGCTACGGCGTTGATGTACGACAGCTTCAGCCCGAGGAAGGTGTTCGCTGCGCCCTTGATCAGCTCGGCGGTCTCCGGGCTGGTCACGATCAACGGCACCTCATCGGCGAGGATCGCCGTGTACACCTCGCGAACGGCGGCTTCGGCACGCTCGCTGGTCACACCGGCGACAATGCGGCCCGGCCGGGGGACATCCGGGCCGCCGAACAGGGGTCTATGCGGTCGGCGACAGCTCCCGCAGCAGTTCGCCCATGTCGACGGTGCGGAAGGAGCTGAGCCGGCGGACGAGCTGCGACGCCAGGACTGTGGGCATGTTCGGGTGGCCGAAGGGCAGGGGGGAGTCCGGCTGCGCGACGACGCGCGTCCCGTGACGTGTATCGGGGCCGTAGACCACGCCGTGCACCCCGTACAGGGGTGCGCTCCGGGCGAGGAAGACCATGGGGTTCTTCGCGAGGTGAGGGCAGAGCGCGGCAGCGGCGCGGGCGTGCTTGACGCACACGGGCGGCTGGTTGGTGACGATCGTGGGGGACGTCGGGTCGTGGTCCTTCGGCCCGGTCCCGGGGGACCAGCGGGTGACCGGCGTCCTCGTACGTACGGGGCAGTGGGTTCAGGTGTATGTCGTAGCGTTGGCGGCCGCCAGGCGGATGCTGACTGGGAAGGCGCGGATCGTAATGGCTTCCACGTTGTTCGATGTGCTGGGGGACGAGTGGTTCTGTGTGACCGCGGTCCGGGGTCTGGGGGAGGCGGACGTATTGGCCCGGCTGGGTGCCGTCGGCCCGGATCCGCTGCCCCGGTATCCCATCGACGGTGTGGCTGAGCACTTCAGCCTGGACAGCTGGGTGGTGCGGGTCTACTGCCCGGCGGGGTCGGGTTGGGCGTATGTGTTCGATGCGCTCCCGGAGATGGGTGTCGCGTTCAGGGAGCCGGTGCTCAAGGAGCTTTCCAGGGGCGCGGAAGCGGTGTCCGTGTGGCAGACCCTCGCCAGTTCCGTTCGTGTGGCGCACGCCCGTGACGGGGAAATTCTCGCCCTGTTCGACTCGTGGAGGTTCGACCCGGCCTCCGGGAAGGAGCCGGACCGGCTCAACCGGGCTCTGGAACGGGCCGGCTTCTTCCTGGACGAGCCGGATGACGACTTTTCCGACCCGGCTGCCGCTCTGGAGGCGGTGGAGAGCGAGTTCGGCTTGGCGGTGGACCCGCAGGAAGTGGCGGGGCCGCTGCCGACGGTCGTCGTTCCCGTACGGGCCGACTGACCAGCCGGCAGCGGCCCGTTGGTTAGAGGGTCACCCTCAGCCAGAAGCCGTCATTGTCCATGCCTGCTCGGCCGGAACGGTTCGCCTTGGCTGGCTCCTTCTTCGTGGTCAGCGGCCGA
The DNA here is from genome assembly GCF_055585405.1 of Streptomyces sp. NPDC053426. Taxonomy (NCBI): domain Bacteria; kingdom Bacillati; phylum Actinomycetota; class Actinomycetes; order Kitasatosporales; family Streptomycetaceae; genus Streptomyces; species Streptomyces sp. NPDC053426. The sequence goes on from NZ_JBVJKE010000017.1 coordinate 192,026, forward strand.
GCAGGTCGGACAGGAACGGCGCCAGCACGCCCCGGGAGACCTTGCAGTCCAGCAGCAGCGTGCCCTTCGCCCCCCGGGCGGTCCACTCCGGTACGGCGCTCAGGTCGCCGGTGCCGCGGACGGTGACGGCCCGTGCCCCGAGCGCCCGCGCCACGGCGGCGAAGTCGGTGTCGCCGAAGCGCAGGGTGGCCGCGTCCGCCCCCTGGGGGACGTACATGTGCTCCTCGAAGCCGTAGGAGGCGTCGTCGTAGATCACCACCAGCGCCGACCGGCCCGAGCGCACCAGGGTCTCCAGTTCGGGCAGGCCCATCAGCGCGCCGCCGTCGCCGACGGCGGCCACCGTGGTGCGGTCGGGCCGGCCCACGGCCGCGCCGACCGCGCCCGCCAGGCCCAGCCCGATGCTCTGGAAGGCGGCGCCGGTGAACACCAGCCCCGCCGGGTCCGGCACCGGCCAGTACATGGCCGGCCAGCCGATGAAGTGGCCGCCGTCCAGGACGACCGTGCGTTCGGCGGGCAGCAGCGGGGCCAGCTCCCGGGTCAGGGTGCGCGGGTCGATCCGGCCGTCGCCGGAGGCGTCCGTGTGGGGCAGGGCGGCCCAGCCGCCGGCGGCGCGCCGGAGCGCACCGGAGGCGGCGGCCCGCTCGCGCCACGGGGAACGGGCGATGCCGTGCGCGTCGGCCGCGTCCAGCAGCCGGGTGGCCACGGCCGCCGCGTCACCGCGTACGGCGAGGTCCGCGCGGGGCGCGCGGGCCCCTTCCAGGGTGATCTGGACGACGCGGGCGGCCGGGTCGAGGATCCGGCCGCCGTGCAGCGTGAAGTCGTCCAGGCTGGTGCCGAACGCCAGCACCACGTCCGCCTCGCCCATCAGGGCGGCCGCCGGCGGGGAGGCGAACCCCCCGCACAGGCCGAGCGCGGCGGGGTGCGCGGCGAACATGCCGTTCGCCATGACCGTGGTGGCCAGCAGCGCGCCGAGCCGGTCGCCGAGGTCGGCGAGGATCTTCGCCGCGCCCGAACGCCAGGCGCCCAGCCCGGCCAGGAGCAGCGGGCGGCGGGCGCCGGACAGGAGGGTGAGGATCTCGTCGGTCTCCTCGGCGCGGGCACGCGCGGGTCGGGGTGCGGCGGCCGGCGCCACGGACGGGGGCGCGGACGGGGCGGAGACTTTACGGTTCGTCAGGTCGCCGGGCAGGAACAGCGCCACCGGGCACTGGGCGGCGGTCGCGGTGCGCACGGCCCGTACGGTGTCCTCCACCGCCGTGTCCGGGTCCGTCGGACGTACGACGGGCACCCCCAGGGAGGCGGCCAGCGCGCTCTGGTCGATGTCGTGGGCGCGCGGGCCCGCCACCGGGGCGTCGCCGCACAGCAGGACGACGGCGCTGCGGTTCTTGGCGGCCTCGGCCAGCGCGGTCGCCGTGTTGGCCAGCCCCGGCCCGTGCGTGGTCGTGCACACGGCGACCCGCCCGGTGGCCCGGAAGCAGGCGTCGGCCATGGCCATCGCGCCGCCCTCGTGCCGGGCCGCCGTGTAGTGCACACCGGCCCGCGTCAGCGCGGCGGTGGCCAGGATGTTGCCGCCGCCGACCAGGCCGAAGGCGTGGTCGATGCCGCAGCCGGCCAGGGTCTGGGCGACCGCGGTCGCGAATGTCGTCATCACTGGGCCTCTTCCGGGTCAGGCCAGTTCGAAGATGACCTCTCCCACGGTCATCTCGATGCGGTTGGTGCGCACCAGCTCCCAGCCGCCCTCGGCGAAGACGGACTCCCAGTCGGCGACGGTGGGCAGGAACGTGCCCATCAGGTCGTGGCCGAGCTCGAAACCGAGGGTGAAGACGGGCAGTTCGGTGTCGGGAAGGTCGGTGCGGGTGGCGTCGCCGATCAGCAGCCGGCGGGCGGACGGGAAGGCCTCGCGCAGCCGCCGCAGGGTGGCGATCGCGTTCTCGCGCCGGCCGTCGCGCCAGAAGTCGTGGCCCATCATGAAGCACGTCAGCAGCTCCACGTCGGCGTACTCGGGCCGCGGTTCGAGGCTCAGGACGTCGCCGTGCAGGAACGCGGTGCGGTCGGCCAGGCCCGCCGCGTCCGCCTCCGCGCGCGCCACCTCCAGCGCGGGGCGGGCGATGTCGATGCCCGTGCCGGTGGTGCCGGGGTGGCGGTCGAGGATCTGCATCAGCCGGGCCCCGCTGCCGCAGCCGAGGTCGGCGACCCGGGTGAAGGGGAACTCCACCCGGCCCATCGCCGCCCAGAACGCGGGGGCGTAGGTGACCTGGTCGATCTCGCGGCAGGCGAAGGCGATGGCGGCGGAGTCGCGCCGGTAGAAGGAGCCGGTGCGGTTCTCGTTGCGCAGCACGGCCGGGATCTGCTGGAAGAGTTCCGCGCTGCCCCGGGCCAGCCAGTGGAAGAAGGACTTGTTGCGGTACATCTCGTCGAAGCCGTCCAGCGCGGTGACGACCGTGCCCTCGCGTCGTACCAGGCCCACCGAGGACAGTGCGCGGAACAGGCCCGTGGTCGACGCGGGGTCCAGGCCGCCGCGGTCCGCGAAGTCCGCGGTGTCCAGGGTGCGGGCGCGGTGCAGTTCGTCGAGTGCGCCGATCTCCCACGCCGCGGCGATGGCCCAGGCGGCCACGGCCGAGTTGAAGAGCGAGGCAATGCCGCGCGTGTTGCTCTGTGCGATGTCCACCGTCACTGCTCAGCACCTCATCCGGGAGAAGGTTCGGGCGCCTTGCCCGCGGCGACCATGCTCTGTGGCGGGGGTGGGCGGGGGCATCTCTGAGGCTGCTCAGCCGTTGGCGCGGGTGCGGGGGTGGTGGGCCGGGGCCCTGTTTGTGGGGTGCCCTGCGTTGGTGTGGGCCGGGGGTGTTCGCGCTGCCCGGCGCTTGCGGGGTGCCTCCCCCACTCTCGGCTTCGCTCGAGCGGGAGGTACCCCCATGAGCGGGAGGTGCCCCCATCGCCCACCCTCCCCCACTCTCGGCTTCGCTCGAGCGGGGGGACCCCCATCGCCCTGGGGGTACCTCCCAGGCCCTTGAGGCACTGGGGGAGGCAC
>NZ_JBVJKE010000018.1:0-164468 GCF_055585405.1 Streptomyces sp. NPDC053426
AAGGTTTTGTCGTGGAGAGGAGGGGGAAAGAGAAAAGAGAAAAAGGAAGAGAGCCCCCCCCCCCCCCCGGGGGGGGGCCCCCGGGCCTCTCGTCGTGTCGCGGGCACTCAGCCCTTCGACGCCTTCTTCTCCTCGGCGTCGTCGATGACCGCCTGCGCCACCTGCTGCATCGACATCCGCCGGTCCATCGACGTCTTCTGGATCCACCGGAACGCCGCCGGCTCGGTCAGCCCGTACTGCGTCTGCAGCACCGACTTCGCCCGGTCCACCAGCTTCCGCGTCTCCAGCCGCAGGCTCAGGTCGGCGACCTCGCGCTCCAGTTCCTTCAGCTCCGTGAACCGCGACACCGCCATCTCGATCGCGGGCACCACGTCGCTCTTGCTGAACGGCTTCACCAGGTACGCCATCGCGCCCGCGTCCCGCGCCCGCTCCACCAGGTCGCGCTGGGAGAACGCGGTCAGCATCAGCACCGGGGCGATGTTCTCCTCGGCGATCTTCTCCGCCGCGGAGATGCCGTCCAGCTTCGGCATCTTCACATCGAGGATCACCAGGTCGGGCCGGTGCTCGCGCGCCAGCTCCACGGCCTGCTCACCGTCACCGGCCTCGCCGACGACGGAGTACCCCTCCTCCTCCAGCATCTCTTTGAGGTCGAGCCGGATCAGCGCCTCGTCCTCGGCGATCACGACGCGGGTCGTCATCGGAGGCACGTGCGACTTGTCGTCATCGGGCACGTCTACGGGCTGGGGCGACTCGGGGGCGCTCACGTGGGCTCCTTGGTGCGGGGCAGGCCGGTACTGCTGACAAGAGCGTACCCAGCTGCGATAAGGTGGGGGCACGGCGGGTGACCGTCGACCTTTGTTTTACAGGGCGCCCCGGTAGCCCAGCGGTAGAGGCAATGGTCTCAAACACCATCCAGCGTCGGTTCGAATCCGACCCGGGGTACTTTTCCTTGATATCCAAGGTCACCATTTGAGAGCGGATGTCCACCTTTCCGGTGAACATCCGCTTCTTTCCGCCCGTCCCGCTTGCGCGCCCCGGCCGCCCGGTCACTTGGGGCTGTCGTCCTCGCCGATGTGGTGGACGCGGACCATGTTCGTCGATCCGGAGACCCCCGGCGGGGAGCCCGCCGTGATCACCACCGTGTCGCCCTTCGCGCAGCGGGCGTACTTCAGGAGCAGCTCGTCCACCTGGTCGACCATCGCGTCCGTCGTGTCCACGTGGGGGCCGAGGAAGGTCTCCACGCCCCAGGTGAGGCTGAGCTGGGAGCGGGTGGCCGGGTCGGGGGTGAAGGCGAGCAGCGGGATGGGGCTGCGGTAGCGGGAGAGACGGCGGGCGGTGTCACCGGACTGGGTGAAGGCGACCAGGAAGCGGGCGCCGAGGAAGTCGCCCATCTCCGCCGCCGCGCGGGCGACCGCGCCGCCCTGGGTGCGGGGCTTGTTCCGTTCGGTCAGGGGCGGGAGGCCCTTGGCGAGGATGTCCTCCTCGGCGGCTTCCACGATGCGGGCCATGGTGCGCACGGTCTCGACGGCGTGCTTGCCGACGCTGGTCTCGCCGGAGAGCATGACGGCGTCGGCGCCGTCGATGACGGCGTTGGCGACGTCGGAGGCCTCCGCGCGGGTGGGACGGGCGTTGTCGATCATCGAGTCGAGCATCTGGGTGGCGACGATGACCGGCTTGGCGTTGCGCTTGGCGAGCTTGATCGCGCGCTTCTGGACGATCGGCACCTGTTCGAGGGGCACCTCGACGCCGAGGTCGCCGCGGGCGACCATGATGCCGTCGAAGGCGGCGACGATGTCGTCGATGTTCTCGACGGCCTGGGGCTTCTCGACCTTGGCGATGACGGGGAGACGGCGGCCCTCCTCGTCCATGATCCGGTGGACGTCCTTGATGTCGCGTCCGCTGCGGACGAAGGACAGGGCGATCACGTCGAAGCCGGTGCGCAGCGCCCAGCGCAGGTCGTCCTCGTCCTTCTTGGAGAGCGCGGGGACGGAGACGGCGACGCCGGGGAGGTTGAGGCCCTTGTGGTCGGAGACCATGCCGCCCTCGACGACGGTGGTGCGGACGCGGGGGCCGTCGACGGCGGTGACCTCGAGGGTGACCCTGCCGTCGTCGACGAGGATGCGTTCGCCGGCGGTGACGTCGGTGGCGAGGCCGGCGTAGGTGGTGCCGCAGATGTCGCGGTCGCCTTCGACGCCCTCCTCGACGGTGATGGTGAAGGTGTCCCCGCGTTCAAGGAGTACGGGGCCTTCGGTGAAGCGGCCGAGGCGGATTTTCGGGCCTTGAAGGTCGGCGAGGAGGCCGACGCTGCGGCCGGTCTCGTCGGCGGCTTTCCGCACCCGTCGGTAGCGCTCCTCGTGCTCGGCGTGCTCGCCGTGACTGAGGTTGAGTCGGGCGACGTCCATTCCGGCGTCGACCAGGGCTTTGATCTGGTCGTAGCCGTCGGTGGCAGGGCCCAGGGTGCAGACGATCTTCGCTCGGCGCATGTTTCGAGCCTAGGGCTTACCGGCCGGTAGCGACCTGGTGGCGTGTGACGACTCAACGGCCAGTGAATGAAGGGTTGTTGACAAGTGTTGAATTGTGCACCGGGTCGCTCCGATGAGCATCCGCGCCCCCTGTTCCCGCACGCCGGTCCTACAGACGGGGCGGCTGGAGCGTGAAGCGGGCGCCGACCTCGGCGTGGACGTGCTGCCGCTGGGGTTCGAGGTCGAGGGGCGGGGGCGGGGCGTCCTCGGTGGCCGCGGCGAACGCCATGGAGCGGGTCCGGGGGAAGGGTTCGGGCCCCGCCCCGGTGTCGGTGAGTTCGATGAGGGCGGCGAGGGTGGTGCCGAGCGCCTCGGCGTACTCGCGGGCGCGCCGGACGGCGTCGTGCACCGCCAGTCGCCGCGCCTCGCGGTGGGCGGGGGAACCCGGGCGGAGGCTCCACCAGGGTCCGTCGACACGGGTGAGGTCGAGGTCGGCCAGACGGGTGACGAGCGCGCCGAGGGCGGTGAAGTCGCCCAGGTCGGCGGTGAGCCGGACGGCGCCGTGGTGGGCGCGGACGCGTTCGCCCCAGCCGTGGGGGCTGAGTTCCGGGGTGACGGTGAGGGCGCCGGTCTCCAGGTGCTCGACGGCGTCGCCGTAGGACTTGAGCAGGTCGTGGGCTTCCGCGGTGCGGCGGGTGAGGTCGTCGAGGGTGGTGCGCCGGTCGCGGCCCCGCGCGGTGCGGGTGACGGCGATGCGGGCGAGGTCCGGGACGGTTTCGAGGTGGGCCTCGCCGCGGACGGCGAGATGGGGTGCGCCGGGTGTGCCGTACGGGTGAGGGGTGGTCATACGTCCCACTGTGTCACCGGTCGTACGGGTGCGGGGAGGGTGCGGGACACCGGATCGCAACCTGAGGGGTCTGTTCCGCGTGGGCGTGTTCAGGTCAGAATCATCGGGCGAATCTACGCGCGTTGTTCCGTTGTTGTCCGAGGAGAGCCTGACATGCCGTTGAACCGCCGGAAGTTCTTGAAGAGGTCCGCCGTGACGGGGGCGGGGGTGGCGCTGGCGGGTACGACGGCGGTCCCCGCCGCCGAGGCCGCCGGGGCGGGACGGGGGAGGAAGCCGGTGAAGCGGTACGCGCTGACCGTGATGGGCACGACCGACCTGCACGGCCACGTCTTCAACTGGGACTACTTCAAGGACGCCGAGTACACGGACGCGGCCGGCAACGCGCAGGGCCTGGCGCGGGTGTCGACGCTGGTGGACCAGGTGCGCGAGGAGAAGGGCCGGCGCAACACGCTGCTGCTGGACGCGGGCGACACCATCCAGGGCACCCCGCTGACGTACTACTTCGCCAAGGTCGACCCGATCACCGCCGAGGGCGGTCCGGTGCATCCGATGGCGCAGGCGATGAACGCCATCGGGTACGACGCGGTGGCGCTCGGCAACCACGAGTTCAACTACGGCATCGAGACGCTGCGGAAGTTCGAGGAGCAGTGCGACTTCCCGCTGCTCGGCGCCAACGCGCTGGACGCGAAGACGCTGAAGCCGGCCTTCCCGCCGTACTTCATCAAGAAGTTCCACGTGAAGGGCGCTCCCCCGGTGAAGGTGGCGGTCCTCGGGCTGACCAACCCCGGTATCGCGATCTGGGACAAGGCCTACGTCCAGGGCAAGTTGACGTTCCCGGGGCTCGAGGAGCAGGCGGCGAAGTGGGTGCCGAAGCTGCGGTCGATGGGCGCGGACGTGGTGGTGGTGTCGGCGCACTCGGGGTCCTCGGGCACGTCGTCGTACGGTGACCAGCTGCCGTACGTGGAGAACGCGGCGGCGAACGTGGCGCGGCAGGTGCCGGGGATCGACGCGATCCTGGTCGGGCACGCGCACAAGGAGATCGCGGAGCTGCGGGTCACCAATGACGAGACGGGCAGGGACGTCGTGCTGTCGGAGCCGCTGTGCTACGCGGAGCGGCTGACGCTGTTCGACTTCGAGCTGGCCTTCGAACGGGGCCGGTGGCGGGTGGAGTCCGTGAAGGCGTCGCTGCGGGACGCGGCGACGGTGGAGGACGACCCGAGGATCACCCGGCTGCTGCGCGACGAGCACGCGCGGGTGGTGGAGTACGTCAATCAGGTGGTGGGGTCGGCGACCGAGACGCTGACGACGGTGGAGGCGCGCTACAAGGACGCGCCGATCATCGACCTGATCAGCAAGGTGCAGGAGGACGTCGTCAAGGCGGCCCTCGCGGGCACCGAGTACGCGTCGCTGCCGGTGCTGTCGCAGGCGTCGCCGTTCTCGCGGACCTCTCAGATCCCGGCCGGCGAGGTGACGATCCGGGACCTGTCGAGCCTGTACGTGTACGACAACACGCTGGTGGCGAAGTTGATGACGGGCGCGCAGGTGCGGGCGTACCTGGAGTACTCGGCGGAGTACTTCGTGCGGACCGCGGCCGGTGCGGCGGTGGACGTGGAGAAGCTGACCAACGCGAACGGCCGTCCGGACTACAACTACGACTACGTGTCGGGGCTGCGGTACGACATCGACATCGCGCAGCCGGCCGGATCGCGGATCAAGAACGTCACGTACGAGGGCGCCGCTCTCGACGACGCCCGGCAGTTCGTGCTCGCGGTGAACAACTACCGGGCGAACGGCGGCGGCGCGTTCCCGCACGTGGCGTCGGCGAAGGAACTGTGGTCGGAGTCGACGGAGATCCGGACCCGGATCGCGGAGTGGGTGACGGCGAAGGGCGTGCTGGACCCGAAGGACTTCGCGTCGGTGGACTGGAGGCTGACGCGGGACGGTACGCCGGTGTTCTGATCCCCGTTTCTCCGTACGGGTGATGGTCAGGTCCCGTCCGCCAGTGGGGTGAGCCGTACGGCTCGCCGGGCGGGCGGGACCTGCGGCGTTCCGGGGTGGAGGCCGAAGGTGGTGAAGGCGGTGCGGGCGGGCTGGGGGTAGACCTGGCGGCCGGTGAGGTGGTTGAGGATCGTGGCGCTGCGCCAGGCGGCGAGCCCGAGGTCGGGGGCGCCGACGCCGTGGGTGTGGAGTTCGGCGTTCTGGACGTAGACGCTGCCGGTGACGGCGGGGTCCAGGTCGAGGCGGAAGTGGGTGTCGACGCGGAGCCGGCCGGCGTGGTCGCGGCGCAGGTGGGGGTCGAGGGGCGCGAGGAGGTGGTCGAGGGGGCGCGGGCGGTGGCCGGTGGCGAGGACGACGGCGTCGGTGGCGAGGCGGGTGCGGGTGTGCTGCACGGTATGTTCGAGGTGGAGCTCGATGCGGGCGGGGCCGAGGCGTCCGGCGGTGCGGACGTGGACGGCGGGGGTGAGGACGGTGTCGGGCCAGCCGCCGTGGAGGGTGCGCCGGTAGAGCTCGTCGTGGATGGCGGCGAGGGTGCCGGCGTCGATGGCCTTGTGGAGCTGCCACTGGGCCGGGACGAGCCGGTCGCGGACGGGTTCGGGCAGGGCGTGGAAGTAGCGGGTGTGGTCGGGGGTGAAGTGCTCCAGGCCGAGCCTGGAGTACTCCATGGGGGCGAACGCCCCGGTGCGGCCGATCCAGTGGAGGCGTTCCTGTCCGACGGGCCGGTGGCGCAGCAGGTCGAGGAAGATCTCCGCGCCCGACTGGCCGGTGCCGACGACGGTGACGTGGCCGGCGGCGAGGAGGGTGTCGCGGTGGGTGAGGTAGTCGTCGGAGTGGATCACGGGGACGCCGGGGGCGTCGGCGAGGGGCCGCAGCGGCTCGGGCACCCGGGGCTCGGTGCCGACGCCGAGGACGAGGTGGCGGGCGTGGACCCGGCCGGCCGAGGCGGCCCGCCCGTCCGGGCCGAGGCGGGTGAAGTCGACCTCGAACAGGGCGCGTCCGGGGCTCCAGCGGACGGTGTCGACGTGGTGGCCGAAGCGGAGCGCCGGGAGGCGGTCGGCGACCCAGCGGCAGTAGGCGTCGTACTCGGTGCGGCGGATGTGGAAGCGCTCGGCGAAGTAGAACGGGTAGAGGCGTTCGCCGGCCCTGAGGTGGTTGAGGAAGGTCCAGGGGCTGGTGGGGTCGGCGAGGGTGACGAGGTCGGCGAGGAAGGGCACCTGGACGGTGGCGTCGTCGAGGAGCAGGCCGGGGTGCCAGGTGAAGCGGGGGCTGCGGTCGTAGAAGGCGGTGCTCAGCCCGGGGAGGGGGTGGGCGAGGGCGGCGAGGGAGAGGTTGAAGGGGCCGATGCCGACGCCGACGAGGTCGCGGGGCGGGGTGCTCATGGACTGTCCTCCGGGGCGCGGTGCGCGGGAGGGTCCAGCTTGGACGGGAGTGGGCGGCGGCGCCCGAAAAGCCCGGTGAACACCCCTCGAAGGGGGTAAGTCCGCCTTCGAGGGGTGTTTCTGGGCGCCGGGTTACTTCTGCTGGACGCGCAGGGCGCGGGCCAGGTCGTCGAGCTGGTCGGCGAGCTTGCGGCGCAGGGCGGGGATCGGGTCGGCCTTGCGCAGGCACTTCTCGCCGAGCTTCAGGGTCTCGGCGTCGACCGCGTGGGCGGGGAAGGCCCAGCGTCCGGCGGCCTCGGCGATGGCGGGGCCCCGGCGGGCGGCGACGGCGACGGCGGCCTTGAAGTAGCGGGACACGTACGGCCGTACGAGATCGGCCTGTTCGGGCTGCCAGAAGCCCTGGGCGGTGGCGGTGAACAGGTAGTTGGACAGGTCGTCGGAGCCGAACATGGCGTCCCAGGCGCGGGCCTTGGCGTCCTCGTCGGGCAGGGCGGCGCGGCAGCGGGCGGCGCCCTCCTGGCCGGTGGCGCTGGGGTCGCGGGCGAGTTCGGCGGCGATGGCGGCCTCGTCGGTGGCGCCGAGCACGGCGAGCCGGGCGAGGACCCGCCAGCGCAGCTCGGGGTCGAGCTCGGGACCGCCGGGGACGGTGCCGTCGGCGAGCCAGGCGGCGATGGTGTCGGGGTGGGCGGCGGTGTCGATGCGGTGCCGCACGGCGATCAGACGCAGGCCGGGGTGGTCGCCGTCCTCGGTGCGCCGGATGAGGTCGCGGCACAGCTCGGTGAGGGTGGCCAGCGCGGCCGGCCGCCGGTCGGGGGTGAGGTAGCGGCCGGCGACGTGGACGGAGGCGAAGGCGAGGACGCCCTGGACGAGGGCGAGGTCGGTCTCGTGCGGGAGGTGGGCGCGGGCGATGTCCAGGAAGTCGCCGGCGGGCAGGTCGCCGTCGCGGACCGCGTCCCTGAGCGCGTTCCACACCACCGCGCGGGTGAGGGGGTCGGGCAGGCCGGACAGCCGGGCGCGCAGGGTGTCCAGGGACTCGGCGTCGAAGCGGATCTTGGCGTAGGTGAGGTCGCCGTCGTTGAGGACGACGAGGGCGGGGCGGGCGCCGCCGGGGCTGAAGGCGACGTTCCTGTCGGCGGGGAGGTCCGCCTCGAAGCGGTCGCGCAGGACGAGCCGGCCGGCGTCGTGGAGGTCGTGGTCGTAGACGCCGATGGCGATGCGGTGCGGGCGCCTGCTGCCGGCCGAGACGAGGGTGCCGGCGTGCTTCATCCCCGGGCGGTCCTTGTCGGGGTCGGGCGCCCGCCGGATCCCGGGGTCTCCCAGGTGCGCGATGTCCAGGTGCCAGTAGACGTTGTCGCCGTTGCCCGGCTCGGGGACGAGGGTGTCGACGCCGGTGGTGCGCAGCCAGGCGTCGGCCCAGGCGTGGACGTCGCGTTCGGTGGCGGAGGCGAGGGACTCGATGAAGTCGGCGAGCGTGGCGTTGGCGAACCTGTGCCGGGCGAAGTGGGTGTTGATGCCGGCGAGGAAGTCCTTCTCGCCGAGCCAGGCGACGAGCTGGCGCAGGGCGGAGGCGCCCTTGGCGTAGGAGATGCCGTCGAAGTTGAGCAGGGCGGAGGCGGTGTCCGCGACGTCCTTCGGAGCCACGGGGTGGGTGGAGGGCCGCTGGTCGGCGTCGTAGCCCCAGGGCTTGCGGGTGACACCGAAGTCGGTCCAGGTGTCGGTGAAGCGGGTCGCCTCGGTGAGGGTCTGGTAGCCCATGTACTCGGCGAAGGACTCGTTGAGCCAGATGTCGTCCCACCACGCGAGGGTGACCAGGTCGCCGAACCACATGTGGGCCATCTCGTGGGCGATCACCATGGCGCGGGTCTGGCGCTCGGTGTCGGTGACGGCGGAACGGTAGACGAACTCGTCGCGGAAGGTGACCAGTCCGGGGTTCTCCATGGCGCCCGCGTTGAACTCGGGCACGAAGGCCTGGTCGTAGGAGTCGAAGGGGTAGGGCTCCTCGAACTTCTCGTGGTAGCGGTCGAAGCAGGCGCGGGTGATGTCGAGGAGTTCGTCGGCGTCCGCGTCGAGGTACGGGGCCAGCGAGCGGCGGCAGTGGATGCCGAAGGGCAGTCCGCGGTGCTCGGTGCGCACGGAGTGCCAGGGGCCGGCGGCGACGGCGACGAGGTAGGTGGAGATCAGCGGGGTGGGCGCGGCCCGCCACACCCCCTCGCCGGTGTGCTCGGTGACGCCGTTGGCGAGGACGGTCCAGTGCTGCGGGGCGGTGACGGTCAGCTCGAAGACGGCCTTGAGGTCGGGCTGGTCGAAGGCGGCGAAGACGCGCTGCACGTCGTCGAGGAAGAGCTGGGTGTAGACGTAGGTCTCGCCGTCGGTGGGGTCGGTGAAGCGGTGCATGCCCTCGCCGGTGCGGGAGTAGCGCATGCTCGCGTCGACGCGCAGCTCGTGCTCGCCGGCGGCGAGGTTCTTCAGCGGCAGCCGGTTGCCGTCGAGGGCGTCGGGGTCCAGGGGCTGTCCGTCGAGGGTGACGGAGCGCAGTTCGGCGGGCTTGAGCTCGACGAAGGTGTCCGCGTCCGTACGGGCGCTGAACCTGATCAGGGTGCGGGAGTCGAACGTCTCGTCCCCGGTGGTCAGATCGAGTTCGATCGTGTAGCGGTGGACGTCGAGGAGCTGTGCTCGGTTCTGCGCTTCGTCGCGCGTCAGTACGGACATGCGGGCCATGCTGCCTGATGCGGTCGCCGAACCACAGGGGCGGATCGGGTACGCACCCTATGTCCGGTCTCGTTCGAGCTCCCCGGTGTGCGCCCCGGCGGGCCCTCCGGGCGGCGTGTGCGCGTGCGGGTGGGGCAGGGCGGGATGTCCGGGAGTGGGGTTGCGTTCCTCGAGCCGGGCGCGCAGGGCGCGGACCTCGCGTTCCAGGGCGAGCCGGCGCTGGTGCGCGTCGTAGAGATGACGGATCTTGGTACGCAGCGCCCACGGGTCGACCGGTTTGGTGACGAGATCGGCTACGCCGAGGGCGTACGCGGCGGCGCCGAGCTGCGGGTCGCGGGCGAAGCCGGTGAGCAGGACGACGGGGATGAGCTGGGTCTGTTCCAGGCGCCGCATGTAGCGCACGACGTCGAGTCCGCCGGTGCCGGGCGGCCGGACGTCCAGGAGCAGCAGGCCGACGTTTCCGCGCAGCAGCTGTTTGAGGGCCTCGTCGCCACTGGTGGCCCGGCCCAGCAGGTGGCCCAGCGGGGCCAGGGCGCTCTCCAGGGCGTACAGGGTGTCCTCGTGGTCGTCGACGATGAGGATGCGGGCGTTCGGCGGCATGCGGCGCGTCCCTCCTCGCAAGGGACCGGATGGCTGTCCGGGGCCGGCGACGGTGCTCGCCGGCCGACAAGGAGTGCACAGGGCAGCATGCTCCGCGCGGGCGGCTCTGTCACTCCCCGGGGGAGGACGTCGTGGCGCGGTTCGCTGAGGGCGTGGCGCCGCCCGCGGTGTCCTCGGCGATGCGCTCGTGGTGGTGGATCACCTCGGCGATGATGAAGTTCAGGAACTTCTCCGCGAAGGCCGGGTCGAGTTTGGCGTTCTCGGCGAGGGCGCGCAGCCGGGCGATCTGGCGGGCCTCCCGGTCCGGGTCGGCGGGCGGCAGCTGGTGCTCGGCCTTGAGGCGGCCGACCTGCTGGGTGCACTTGAAGCGTTCGGCGAGCATGTGGACGACGGCCGCGTCGATGTTGTCGATGCTGTCGCGCAGCCGGGCGAGCTCCTCGCGGACGGCGGGGCCGGCGTCGCCGGTGACGGTGTCGCTGGTGGTCATGGTGGGTCACATTACGGGGCGGGCACCGGCCGGGGCGGGCCCGTACAGTGGAACCGGGTTCAGGGCGTCCGGGGGTGAGACGTGGCGAACGGCGGACCGGTCGAGCACGGTTATCCGCATCTGGAGACGGTGCGGGCGGCCGTCACCGCGCTGTACCGGCGGCTGTCGTACGACACGGTCCGCACGTTCTCGGTGAGCGTGGCGCCGGCCGATGTGGCGTTCTGCGACACGGACGACCTCCATCTGGGGGCGCAGCGGGTGGCCCGCGAGCTGGTGCGGCACTACCGGCTGCCGGACGCGCGGCTGATCGTCGGGTTCCGTGAGATGACGCACGCGGCGAACGTGGAACTGGCGGCCGGACCGGAGTACTTCGTCGAGCTGAACGACCGGTTCCGGACGCATCGGCGGGACATCGGGGCGGCCCTGGCGCACGAGGTGGCGCATGTGTACCTGCACCGGCTGGACCTGTCGTTCCCGGGGACGCGGGAGAACGAGATCCTGACGGACACGGTGGCGACGTACCTGGGGGCGGGGTGGCTGCTGCTGGACGCGTTCCGGGAGGACGGGGCGTCGTCGCAGAAGCTGGGGTATCTCACTCCGGAGGAGTTCGGGTACGTGCTGGCGAAGCGGGCGGTGGTGTTCGGGGAGGATCCGTCGGTGTGGTTCACCAGTGCGCAGGCTTATACGGCGTATACGAAAGGGTTGGCGTTGGCACGCCGGGATGGGGAGCAGCCGCCGTTGTGCTCCGCCGGGTGGGTGGGGCGCAGGCGCTACGCGCGGGATCGTCGGTATGCGCAGGAGCATTCCGTCCCGGACGGGGGGCGGCACGAAGTGCCGTACAGCTTCAGTCCGGCGGAGCACGGGTCCCTGCGGGTGGCGTTTCCCTGTCCCACCTGTCATCAGCGGATCCGGGTGCCGGTGCGGGGGCGCGTGCGGGCGCGGTGCGGACTGTGCCGGACGGTGTTGGAGTGTGACACCTAGCGGTATCGGGGCTCGGTTTTTCGGGTGCGGGTGCGTGGTGGCTGATCGCGCCCACGCGGCGGAGCCGCACATCGATACAGCCCCGCGCCCCTACAGGGGCGCTACACCTCGCGCGTGATTCCTTGCACCCGTGCTGCTGCCAGCCACTTGGGGAACTCGCCCACCATGCGGTCGTACAGGTCCGCGTCCGTGACCTTGCCCGGGTTCTCGCCCGCGTGGAAGAAGCCGGCGTTGTCCACGATCCGTTTGGTCGGGACTGCCAGGTCGTCCAGTTTGCGCAGGTAGTCGAACTGTTTGCTGTTCGGGTTGCCGAAGCCGATGAACTGCCAGAACAAGGGGAGGCGGGCGGCCTTGCAGAGGTATTTCTCCGCGGCGAGTTTGTTGATGGGGCCGCCGTCGGTCTGGAAGATCACCAGGGCGGGGGCCGTGGAGCCGCTGTCCAGGTAGTGGTCGATGACCGCGTCCATCGCCAGGTGGTAGCTGGTCTTGCCCATGTGGCCGAGGCCGGACACGATCCGTTCGATCCGGCCCCGGTGGTCGGCGAGGGCGATGTCGGTGACGGCGTCGACGTCGGTGGAGAAGAAGACGACGGGCACGGTGCCGTCGTCGTCGAGGTGCGCCGACAGGCCCAGCACCCGGTCGGCGAGCGCCTGCACGCTGCCGTCGTTGTAGTACGGCTTCATCGAGCCGAAGTAGTCGACCACCAGGTAGACCGCGGCGCGCAGCCCGTCCAGGCCGTGCTTGGCGAGGGACACCCCGGCGGTCTTGTAGAGGCTGACCAGCGCGGGCGCCGTCTCCTCGATCTTGCTGAGACTGATCGCGGCCATGTGACTCCCCCTCGGTCATGGAACTGGCCCCGAGGGTACGGCACGTCACCATCCCGTCATTCGCTCATTCCACTGGTGTTCGATATTTTGTTCGCCGCCGTCCCCACCGGCTCACTTCCGTCCCGTCCCTCCCGAGGAGCCGGCCCGTGGATTCCGAGTCCACCGTCACCACCTGCTACCGCCACCCCAAGGTGGAGTGCTACGTCCGCTGCACCCGCTGCGAGCGGTACATCTGCCCGGACTGCATGCGCGAGGCGGCCGTGGGCCACCAGTGCCCCGAGTGCGTGAAGGAGGGCGCGCGGTCGATGCGGCAGGCCCGCACCCTGGTGGGCGGCCGGGTCTCGGCGGTGCCCGTCGTGACGTACGTGCTGATCGTCCTCAATGTGCTGGTGTACCTGGCGGAGCTGGCGCGGCCCGAGGTCGTGGACCGGTTCGCGATGGTGGGCGCGGGGCTGGTCGGGCCGGACGGCGGACACTATCTGTGGGTCGACCCGTACCCCGCGGGCTTCACCCCGGAGGGACTGGTGGACGGGGAGTGGTACCGGCTGCTGACCGGCGCGTTCCTGCACTTGCCGGCCACCGAGGGCACGTTCGGGATCGCCCACATCGTGATGAACATGCTGGCGCTGTGGAATCTGGGCCGGCTGGTCGAGCCGATGCTGGGCCGGGTGCACTACCTCGCCCTGTATCTGCTGTCGGCGCTGGGCGGTTCGGTGCTGGTGCTGCTGATCGCGCCCGAGGACGCCGCGGTCGGCGCGTCCGGCGCGATCTTCGGGGTGGGGGCCGCGTACTACGTGATGGCCCGGCGCGTCGGGGCCGACATGGGCCAGGTCAACCGGTTCATGGCGGGGCTGCTGCTGTGGCTGGTGGTCTCCGCGCTCGTCACGTCCTGGGAGGGGCACCTCGGCGGGCTGCTGGCGGGCGGCACGGTGGCGCTGGCGTTCGCCTACGCTCCCAGGGACGGGCGGCGGACGGTGGTGCAGGTGGGTGCGTGCGTGGCGCTGGTGGTGGTGCTGGGGGTGGCCGCGGTGGTCAAGGTGTCCGAACTGACGGGTGGAGGTATCCCCCAGTGAAACGTGCCGGTGCGCTGCTCATCGCGGCCGTCCCCGTGATCGCCACGGGGGTGTACTTCGTCATGCCGACGGACTCGGCCGACGCCCCGGTGGCGCCGTCCGCGGCCACCGCCCAGTCGTCCCGTGAGGACGCCAAGGAGCGGGCCGAGGAGAAACGGGACGCCGAGGAGCGGGCCGAGGACGACGCGGTCGTCGCCGGCCTGCCGGCGGGGCTGGCCGCACCCGGGAAGAAGGAGCTGGCCCAGCGGCTGGTGGCGAGCGCCGAGCACTCCACCACCGACTGGCGCACCACGTACGGGGCCATCGAGGACGAGGGCGACGGCTGCGGCTACACGGCGGGCATCATCGGCTTCTGCACCGGCACCCACGACCTGCTCATGCTGGTCGAGAGCTACACCGAGGACCACCCGGACAACGGGCTGGCGTCCTATCTGCCCGCCCTGCGCGAGGTCGACGGCTCGGACTCCCACGAGGGCCTGGACCCCGGCTTCACGGCCGCCTGGGAGGCGGAGGCCGAGGTGCCCGCCTTCCGGGAGGCGCAGGAGGCGGAGCGCGACCGCATCTACTTCGAGCCGGCGGTCCGGCTCGCCAAGCTGGACGGCCTCGGCACGCTGGGCCAGTTCGTCTACTTCGACGCGATGGTCTTCCACGGCCCCGACACCGACGCGGACGGCTTCTACGCCCTGCGCGAGCGCACGCTGAAGCAGGCGGAGACGCCCGCCGCGGGCGGTTCCGAGAAGACGTATCTGAACGCCTTCCTCGACATCCGCCGCGAGGCCATGCTGACCCGGTACCCGGACCGCGACACCTCCCGCGTCGACACGGCCCAGCGCCGGTTCCTGGAGGCCGGGAACCTGGGCCTGGAGACCCCGCTGGTGTGGGAGATGTACGGGGACCACTACAGGCTTCCCTGAGCGCGCGAAGGCGCCTGCCCGGTCGTCCGGTCGGGGACTGGGGGCAGGCGCCTTCTGTGTTCCGTACGCCGTTGTACGGGACGTGTGTGAGGGACCGTCAGGTCACCTTTTGTACCGCTCGTCAGACCATCAGCGAGCGGTCCGTCGGGCGGATCGGGGCCGGCAGCTCGCTCGCCCCCGTGAGGAAGCGGTCGCAGCCGCGGGCGGCCGAGCGGCCCTCCGCGATCGCCCACACGATGAGCGACTGGCCGCGGCCGGCGTCACCGGCGACGAACACACCGGGCACGTTGGTCTGGAAGTCGGCGTCACGGGCGATGTTACCGCGTTCGTCGAGGTCCAGGCCGAACTGCTCGACCAGGCCGTTGTCCCGGTCGGTGCCGGTGAAGCCCATGGCGAGGGTGACGAGCTGGGCCGGGATCTTGCGCTCGGTGCCCGGCTTCGGGGTGAGCTTGCCGTCGACGAACTCGACCTCGCTCATGTGCAGCCACTGGACGTTGCCGTCCTCGTCGCCCTCGAAGTGGGTGGTGGAGACGGAGTAGACCCGCTCACCGCCCTCCTCGTGCGCGGACGTGACCTTGTAGAGCATGGGGAAGGTCGGCCACGGCTGGGAGACCGGGTTCCGCTCCTCGTTCGGGCGGGGCATGATCTCCAGCTGGGTGACGGAGGCCGCGCCCTGGCGGTGGGCGGTGCCCACGCAGTCGGCGCCGGTGTCACCGCCGCCGATCACCACGACGTGCTTGCCCTCGGCCGAGATCGGCGGGGCGACGTAGTCGCCCTCCTGCACCTTGTTGGCCAGCGGCAGGTACTCCATGGCCTGGTGGATGCCCTTGAGGTCGCGGCCCGGCACCGGCAGGTCGCGGGCGGTCGTCGCGCCGACGGCGAGGACCACGGCGTCGTACCGCTTGCGCAGCGCGGTGGCCGGCATGTCGCGGCCGATCTCCACGCCGGTGCGGAACTTGGTGCCCTCCGCGCGCATCTGCTCGATACGGCGGTTGATGTGCCGCTTCTCCATCTTGAACTCGGGGATGCCGTAGCGCAGCAGGCCGCCGATGCGGTCGGCGCGCTCGTACACCGCGACCGTGTGGCCGGCCCGGGTGAGCTGCTGGGCGGCGGCCAGGCCCGCGGGGCCCGAGCCGACGACCGCGACGGTCTTGCCGGAGAGGCGCTCGGGGACCTGCGGGGCGACGTCACCGGTCTCCCACGCCTTGTCGATGATCGAGACCTCGACGTTCTTGATGGTGACCGGCGGCTGGTTGATGCCGAGCACGCACGCCGACTCGCACGGAGCCGGGCACAGGCGGCCGGTGAACTCCGGGAAGTTGTTGGTGGCGTGCAGCCGCTCGGAGGCGGCGCCCCAGTCCTCGCGGTAGGCGTAGTCGTTCCACTCGGGGATGAGGTTCCCCAGCGGACAGCCGTTGTGGCAGAACGGGATGCCGCAGTCCATGCACCGGCTGGCCTGCTTGCTGATGATCGGCAGCAGGGAACCGGGGACGTAGACCTCGTTCCAGTCCTTCTTGCGCTCCTCGACCGGACGGGACCTGGCGACCTCGCGGCCGTGGTTCAGAAAGCCCTTCGGGTCAGCCATTGATCGCCGCCTCCATCATCTTCTCGGTGATCTCGGTCTCGGAGAGACCTGCTCGCTCGGCGGCGTCCTTGGCGGCGAGCACTGCCTTGTACGTGCTGGGGATGATCTTGCTGAAGCGCTGCACGGCGGTGTCCCAGTCGGCGAGCAGCTTCTCGGCGACGGTGGAGCCCGTCTCCTCCCGGTGGCGGCGGACCACGTCGTGCAGCCACTGCTCGTCGGCGTCGTCCAGGGCCCCTACGGCGTCCAGGTTGCCGGCGTTGACGTTGTTCCGGTCGAGGTCGATGACGTAGGCGATGCCGCCGGACATGCCGGCCGCGAAGTTGCGCCCCGTCTCGCCGAGGACGACCGCGTGACCGCCGGTCATGTACTCGCAGCCGTGGTCGCCCACGCCCTCGGAGACGACCAGCGCGCCGGAGTTGCGGACGCAGAACCGCTCGCCGGTGCGGCCGCGCAGGAACAGCTCGCCGCCGGTCGCGCCGTACGCGATCGTGTTGCCCGCGATGGTCGAGTACTCGGCGAGGTGGTCGGCCGCGCGGTCCGGGCGGACCACGATCCGGCCGCCGGACAGTCCCTTGCCGACGTAGTCGTTGGCGTCGCCCTCCAGGCGCAGCGTGACACCGCGCGGGACGAAGGCGCCGAAGGACTGCCCCGCGGAGCCGGTGAAGGTGATGTCGATGGTGTCGTCGGGCAGGCCCGCACCGCCGAACTTCTTCGTCACCTCGTGGCCGAGCATGGTGCCGACCGTGCGGTTGATGTTGCGGATGGCGACCTGGGCGCGCACCGGCTGGGCGTCCTCGGCGCCGGACGCGGCGAGCGCGTCGGCGGCGAGCTTGATCAGCTCGTTGTCGAGCGCCTTCTCCAGGCCGTGGTCCTGGGCGACGACCTGGTGGCGGACGGCGCCCTCGGGCAGCTCGGGCACGTGGAACAGCGGGGCCAGCTCCAGGCCCTGCGCCTTCCAGTGGTTCACCGCGCGGGTCACGTCGAGGATCTCGGCGTGGCCGACGGCCTCCTCGATGGAGCGGAAGCCCAGCTCGGCGAGGAGCTCGCGGACCTCCTCGGCGATGAACTGGAAGAAGTTCACGACGTACTCGGCCTTGCCGGAGAACCGGTCCCGCAGGACCGGGTTCTGGGTGGCGATGCCGACCGGGCAGGTGTCCAGGTGGCAGACGCGCATCATCACGCAGCCGGAGACGACCAGCGGGGCGGTGGCGAAGCCGAACTCCTCGGCGCCGAGCAGCGCGGCGATGACCACGTCACGGCCGGTCTTGAGCTGGCCGTCGGTCTGCACGACGATCCGGTCGCGCAGGCCGTTGAGCAGCAGGGTCTGCTGGGTCTCGGCGAGGCCGAGCTCCCAGGGGCCGCCGGCGTGCTTCAGCGACGTCAGCGGGGAGGCGCCGGTGCCGCCGTCGTGACCGGAGATCAGGACGACGTCCGCGTGCGCCTTGGAGACACCCGCGGCGACGGTGCCGACGCCGACCTCGGAGACCAGCTTGACGTGAATGCGCGCCTGGGGGTTGGCGTTCTTCAGGTCGTGGATGAGCTGGGCGAGGTCCTCGATGGAGTAGATGTCGTGGTGCGGCGGCGGGGAGATGAGCCCCACGCCCGGCGTCGAGTGCCGGGTCTTCGCGACCCACGGGTAGACCTTGTGGCCGGGCAGCTGGCCGCCCTCGCCGGGCTTGGCGCCCTGGGCCATCTTGATCTGGATGTCGTCGGAGTTGACCAGGTACTCGGAGGTCACACCGAAGCGGCCGGAGGCGACCTGCTTGATGGAGGAGCGGCGGGCCGGGTCGTACAGCCGCTCCGGGTCCTCGCCGCCCTCACCGGTGTTGGACTTGCCGCCGAGCTGGTTCATGGCGATGGCGAGCGTCTCGTGCGCCTCGCGGGAGATGGAGCCGTACGACATGGCGCCGGTGGAGAACCGCTTGACGATCTCGGAGACCGGCTCGACCTCGTCGACCGGGATCGGCTGCCGGTCGGAGGCGAAGCCGAACAGGCCGCGGAGCGTCATCAGGCGCTCGGACTGCTCGTTCACCCGCTCGGTGTACTTCTTGAAGATGTCGTAGCGGCCGGAGCGCGTGGAGTGTTGGAGGCGGAAGACCGTCTCCGGGTCGAACAGGTGCGGCTCGCCCTCGCGGCGCCACTGGTACTCGCCGCCGATCTCCAGCGCGCGGTGCGCGGGAGCGATGCCGGAGGCGGGGTAGGCCTTGGCGTGGCGGGCGGCGACCTCCTGGGCGACGACGTCGATGCCGACGCCGCCGATCTTGGTGGCGGTGCCGTTGAAGTACTTCTCCACGAAGGCGTCCTGGAGGCCGACGGCCTCGAAGACCTGGGCGCCTCGGTAGGAGGCGACCGTGGAGATGCCCATCTTGGACATGACCTTCAGGACGCCCTTGCCGAGGGCGTAGATCAGGTTGCGGATCGCCTTCTCGGCCTCGATGCCCGGCAGGAAGGTGCCCGCGCGGACCAGGTCCTCGACGGACTCCATCGCCAGGTACGGGTTGACGGCGGCGGCGCCGTAGCCGATGAGCAGGGCGACGTGGTGGACCTCGCGGACGTCACCGGCCTCGACCAGCAGGCCCACGTGGGTGCGCTGCTTGGTGCGGATGAGGTGGTGGTGGACGGCCGCGGTGAGCAGCAGCGACGGGATCGGCGCGTGCTCGGCGTCGGAGTGCCGGTCGGACAGGACGATCAGCCGGGCGCCGTTCTCTATGGCGGCGTCGGCCTCGGCGCAGATGTCCTCGATGCGTGCCGCGAGCGCGTCGCCGCCGCCGGAGACCCGGTACAGGCCGGAGAGGGTCGCGGCCTTGAAGCCGGGCATGTCGCCGTCGGCGTTGATGTGGATGAGCTTGGCCAGCTCGTCGTTGTCGATCACCGGGAAGGGCAGGGTGACGCTGCGGCACGTCGCGGCGGTCGGCTCCAGCAGGTTGCCCTGCGGGCCCAGCGAGGAGCGCAGGGAGGTGACCAGTTCCTCGCGGATCGCGTCCAGCGGCGGGTTGGTGACCTGCGCGAAGAGCTGGGTGAAGTAGTCGAAGAGCAGGCGCGGGCGCTCGCTCAGCGCGGCGATCGGCGAGTCGGTGCCCATCGAGCCGATCGGCTCGGCGCCGGCCTTGGCCATCGGCGCGATCAGGACCCGCAGCTCCTCCTCGGTGTAGCCGAAGGTCTGCTGGCGGCGGGTGACCGAGGCGTGGGTGTGCACGATGTGCTCGCGCTCGGGCAGGTCGGGCAGCTCGATCTCGCCGGCCTCGAGCCACTCCGCGTAGGGGTGCTCGGCGGCGAGCCCGTCCTTGATCTCGTCGTCCTCGATGATGCGGTGCTCGGCGGTGTCCACCAGGAACATCCGGCCGGGCTGGAGGCGGCCCTTGCGGACGACCTTCGCCGGGTCGATGTCGAGGACGCCGACCTCGGAGCCGAGGACGACCAGGCCGTCGTCGGTGACCCAGTAGCGGCCGGGGCGCAGGCCGTTGCGGTCGAGCACGGCGCCGACCTGGGTGCCGTCGGTGAAGGTGACGCAGGCGGGGCCGTCCCAGGGCTCCATCATCGTGGAGTGGTACTGGTAGAAGGCGCGCCGGGCCGGGTCCATGGAGTCGTGGTTCTCCCACGCCTCCGGGATCATCATCAGCACGGAGTGCGGCAGCGAACGCCCGCCCAGGTGCAGCAGTTCGAGGACCTCGTCGAAGGAGGCGGAGTCCGAGGCGTCGGGCGTACAGACCGGGAAGATGCGCTCGAGGTTCTTGTCCTCGCTCCCGAACAGGTCGGAGACGAGCTGGGACTCGCGGGCGCGCATCCAGTTGCGGTTGCCCTTGACGGTGTTGATCTCACCGTTGTGGGCGACGAAGCGGTACGGGTGCGCGAGCGGCCACGACGGGAAGGTGTTCGTGGAGAACCGGGAGTGCACCAGCGCGATCGCGGAGCCGAAGCGGCGGTCGGACAGGTCCGGGAAGAAGGGCTCGAGCTGGCCGGTGGTCAGCATGCCCTTGTAGACGATGGTCCGCGCGGACAGCGACGGGAAGTAGACGCCCACCTCGCGCTCGGCGCGCTTGCGCAGCACGAACGCCTTGCGGTCGAGGTCGAGGCCCTTGAGCTCACCGGCGGTGACGAAGATCTGCCGGAAGACCGGCATCGTCGAGCGGGCGGTGGCGCCGAGCAGTTCGGGCGCGACCGGCACCTCGCGCCAGCCGAGGACGGTCAGGTCCTCGGCGGCGGCGATCTCCTCGATGCGGGCGACGGCGGCGTCGGCGCCGTCCTCCGGCAGGAAGGCGATGCCGACCGCGTAGCCGCCGGCCTCGGGCAGTTCGAATCCGGCCACCTCGCGGAAGAAGGTGTCCGGGACCTGGGAGAGGATTCCGGCGCCGTCGCCGGAGTCCGGCTCGGAACCGGTGGCACCGCGGTGTTCGAGGTTGCGCAGGACCGTGAGGGCCTGATCCACCAGGGTGTGGGACGCCTCGCCGGTGAGGGTGGCGACGAAGCCGACGCCGCAGGCGTCGTGCTCGTTGCGGGGGTCGTACATACCCTGCGCAGCAGGGCGAGCATCCATGAACGACCAGTTCAGGCGGTCGTTCGTGGAATGCTGGGACGGCTGGCGCGGCGTACGCATCGGCTCTCCCGTCGTCGTCATGTGGCATGTGCAAGGTGCCGAGGGACGACGTTGGCCCTCTGCGTGGTGCGAAATTTCGTGCAGGTTACATGATGGAGCGGTTCTCGGAAACCGGGATAATCCGTTCCAACATGCGGACACCACATGGGTCGCGGTGAGGTTCCGCGCCTGGTGGTGGAAGCTATGGGGGCCGGCCGGACAGATCGATGTCCGTCGGCCCGATGGCGGGAAAGGGCTCCTTCGCCCGCCCCGCGGGGCACGCCGCCGGCCTCTTTGCCCACAGCGCTTACGGCTCATGCCCAGTGGTCATGCGGCCGAAACCAGCGAGTTACGACTACTTATGCGGCCCAACGCATAAGTGCGAGTCGCATTATCCTACGGCCGTTCCGAACAGTGTGCCCAGGGCGTACGTCACACCGGCCGCCGCGCCACCGAGGGCGAGCTGCCGCAGACCGCTGTACCACCAGGTCCGCGCCGTCACCTTGGCCACCACCGCGCCGCACAGGAAGAGCCCGAGCAGCGCCAGCAGCACGGCGGGCCACAGGCTGCTCGCGCCGAGCAGGTACGGCAGCACGGGGAGCAGGGCGCCCAGCGCGAAGGAGCCGAAGCTGGACACGGCGGCGACGGTGGGCGAGGGCAGGTCGGAGGGGTCGATGCCGAGTTCCTCGCGGGCGTGGATCTCCAGCGCCTGCTCGGGGTCCCTGGAGAGCTGCCGGGCGACCTCGCGGGCCAGCTCGGGCTCGACGCCGCGGGCCTGGTAGAGCGCGGCGAGCTCGGCCTCCTCGTCCTTGGGGTGCTTGCGCAGCTCACGCCGCTCGACGTCGAGCTCGGCCTCGACCAGCTCGCGCTGGGAGGCGACGGAGGTGTACTCGCCGGCCGCCATGGAGAAGGCGCCGGCGGCCAGGCCGGCGAGGCCGGTGAGCACGACGGTCTGCTGACTGACCGCTCCTCCGGCGACACCGGTCATCAGGGCGAGGTTGGAGACCAGTCCGTCCATCGCGCCGAAGACCGCGGGGCGCAACCAGCCGCCGTTCACGTCCCGGTGCGTGTGGTTGTCGCGGTGCGCCTCGTGCAGCGTCGCCTCGGTCTCGATGATGGCCATGCCGGTGTCCCCCACAACTCTCCTTTGGACAAGTTCTATTCTTCGACAACACCCAACGTACGCCTCCTCATTCCTTCCCGCCAGCAAGGAAAGGCTGGGCTAACCTGCGGTTTTGCGGGTTTCGCTCGTTTGTGTAGATGGGCGCGCAGATGTCGACCGGGTGACGATGGGGCCGGTGAGGCTGCGCCGGGCACCGAGCCGGGGACAGATGCGCAAAGGGCTCCGCGCCTCTCGGGGCGCACCTGAGAGGAGAGCCGCGTATGGCATCGATCGCCCGCATCCCCTCTGTCCCGGCCGGCCCGGCTGTCCCGGCCGGCCCCGCTGTTCCGGCCGGCCCGGTGCCCCGGGACGTCCTCGGGCGCCGCGAGCGGGCGCGCGGCGCGCTGCTCGGGCTGGCCGTCGGTGACGCGCTGGGCGCCCCGGCCGAGAACATGAAGCCCTCCGAGATCCGCGCGCGGTGGGGCCGCATCACGGGATACGTGACGGAGCACCCGGCGGGCACGGACGACACCGAGTACGCGATCTTCTCGGGCCTGCTGCTGGCCCGGCACGGCTCCGCGCTCACCCCGGCGCATGTCGAGGCGGCCTGGCACGAGTGGATCGCGGACCGCGCGGAGGGCCCTTTCCGGGGCGCCGGCTTCAGCGAGCGCGGCACGCTGGAGAACCTGCGCCGGGGACTGGCGGCGCCGATCTCCGCCCAGCACCGGCACGCCTGGAGCGACGGGCTGGCGATGCGGGCGGCGCCCCACGGGGTGTTCGCGGCCGGCCGTCCCGACGAGGCGGCCCGGCTGGCGGCGATCGACGGCTCCGTCAGCCACGACGGCGAGGGCATCTACGGCGGCCAGGCGGTCGCGGCGGGCGTCGCGGCGGCGATGGCCGGGGCGCCGGTGGTCGCGGTCGTGGCCTCGGCCCTGGCGGTGGTCCCGGACGACTCCTGGACCGCCCGCTCACTGCGCCGCGCCGTGACCGCGGCCCACCTGGGCGAACGCGCGGTCCGCGCGGCGGTGGTGATCGGCGGCTACCCGTGGACGGACCTGGCCCCCGAGGCGGTCGCCCTCGCCTTCGGCGCGTACGCGGCGGCCGACGGCGACTTCGAACAGGCGGTGCTGACGGCCGTCAACATGGGCCGCGACGCGGACACCACGGCGGCGGTGGCCGGCGCCCTGGCGGGCGCGACCCGGGGCGCCGCGGCGATCCCGCCGGCCTGGTCGTCCGCCATCGCCCCGGCCCGCGGCACCTGCCTCCCGACCATGGCGGGCCACCACGTCCTGGACATCGCGGACCTGCTGGCGCCGGAGGCGCCCGACGCCTCGGCCCCGGCCCCGGCCGACAAGACGGAGGCGCCCACATGATCCCCCTCACCGAGACAACCCCCACAACCGCACCCGAGACCACCCCACAAACCCCACCCGCAGCCGCCGACGGCGAGAACACCCCACAGGGGCCACCCGCAGCCGACGACGAATGCCGCACGGGTGGTGCGGGTGGGAACATCCGGGCCGAAGGCGAAGCCGAGGCCGAAAGCCCCACCCAGCCGCCGCAGGCACAGGCACAGGCACAGCGCAAAACCGAGGCCGTCGAAGCCGCGCCGCAGGCGAGAATCGAGGGCCTCCTCCTCGGCCTCGCCGCAGGCGACGCCGCCGGCTGGCCCGCCGCCCGCCACCGGGCGGCGAGAATGCCCGAGTGGACAAGACGCCTCACCCGCGAACTGGACACCTTCGCCGAACAGAACGCGACGACCACCCTTCCCGTCCCCATCGCCCTCAACCAGCCCTCCGAACCCCTGCGCCTGGGCCCCTCCGACGACGCCGAATGGGCGGCCTTCGCCGCGGAAGCCGTCCTCCGCGCCGGAGACGACACCGCCTTCGGCGACCTGAGCCGAGAACGCCGCACCCGCGCGGCGATCGACCTGACCTGGAACACCGTCGCCGGTGAGATCGCCGCGGCAGCGGACCGCGCCCCCGAGACGGAGTCCGCCGTACTCCCCCTGCGCGCCCGCATCTCCGTCCGCGCCGGTCTCGGCAACCTCGCCACCGGCCTGCGCCCGCCCGCCACCGGCCACGACAACCCCCACTACTTCGACGACGCCGCCTGCGTACGCGCCTGCGTGCTGGCCGTGGCCCACCCCGGCGACCCGCGGGCCGCCGCCGACCTCGCGGAGTTCGACGCCCGCTACACCCAGGACGGCGACGGCGTGCACGGCGCCCGCGCCATGGCCGCCGCCGTCTCCCTGGCCCTCGCCGGCGCGGACCCGCACACCTGCGTGGCGGCGGCCTGCGCCGAACTGCCCGAGGACACGGAGATCGGCCGCAACGCCCGGTACGCCCTGAAGCTCGCGGCGCACTCCGACAGCGCCTTCGCCCTCGTACCCCCGCTGGAGCACCAGATCGTCGACCACGTCTACAGCTACGGCGTCGCCGCCGCCGAGACCGTCCCCGTCGCCCTCGCCCTCACCACCGCCGCCCACGGCCGGATCGCGGAGGCGGTCCCCGCTGCGGCCTGTCTGTCCCGGGTCGCGGACTCCGCCCCGGCGCTCGTCGGCGCCCTCACCGGCGCGCTGGGCGGCGGGGCCGCGATCCCGGGGACGTGGCGGGAGAGCTGCCGCACCCTCTCCGGCTGCGTACTCCCCCGGCTCACCGGCACGGACCTGGTGGAACTCGCCGGACTCCTGGAAGCCGCACAACCGGCCCCGACGGGAGGATGATTCGGGCATGACGCGTGAAAAGGCGGAAAAGAGTGACCAGGGTCTGCCCCTGGACGAGCGGATCACCGGCTCCCTCGTCGGAGCGGCCGTCGGCGACGCCCTCGGCGGGCCGGTCGAGGGGTACTCCCCCGAGCAGATCGTCGAGCGCCACGGCGGGCGCGTGCACGGCGTCGTCGGCCCGTGGAACGGCGACGCGTGGCGCACCGCCCGCCCCATCGCGCCGTACCACAAGGGCGACGGCCACGTCACCGACGACACCCTGATGACGCACGCACTGATCCGGGTGTACGCGACGGTCCGCGACCACCTGGACGCCTACGCCGTCGCCGACCACCTGATCCCGGACCTGATGACGAACCCGCGCTGGATCCCGGAACTGGAGGCGGAGGCGCTCCCGCTGCAGCGGATCTTCCTCGCCGAGAAGTGGCTCGTGGCCCGCCTGCACTACGGGCACGTCGACCCGCGCGAGGCCGGCGCCGGCAACATCGTCAACTGCGGCGCCGCGATGTACATGGCCCCGGTCGGCCTGGTCAACGCCGCCCACCCGGCCGCCGCCTACGCCGAGGCGCTGGATGTCGCGGGCGCGCACCAGTCGTCGTACGGCAGGGAGGCGGCCGGTGTCTTCGCGGCGGCCGTGGCGGCGGCGTGCGCGCCGGGCGCGACGGCGGACTCGGTGGTCGCCGCGTGTCTGGCGTCGGCGAAGGACGGCACCCGGGAGGCGATCGAGAAGGTCTGCGAAGTCGCCTCGCGGCACACGGACTTCGAATCGGCGCTGGGGCCGCTGCGGGAGGCGGTGACGCCGTACGACACGGTCGGCCCCGACTACCGCTCCCCCTCCCTGGGCGCCCGCCGCCCGTCCCGGCTGCACGCCATCGAGGAACTCCCGGTGGCGCTGGGCATGCTGGTGGTGGCCGGCGGCGACTTCCACCACGCGGTCCTCGGCGCGGTGAACTACGGCCGCGACTGCGACTCCATCGCCACGATGGCCGGCGCGGTGGCCGGCGCGCTCGGCTCACCGGTCCCCGAGGACTGGGCCAAGACGGTGGCGGAGGCCAGCCGCCTCGACCTGTGGGAACCGGCGGCCACCCTCACCGCCGTGACGCGCGAGGTCTTCGTACGCGACGTACAGCGCCGCCGCGCCCACGAGCGGGCGTTCGCGGACCTGGGGGGCGCCGGATGCTCCGACTGACCTGGGTCCAACCGGAGGACCTGATCGGCCACGAACTGCGCCAGGCGGCCCAGGACGGCCGAGAACCCTCGGCCGTCGCCGCCCGCTGGCAAGCGGCAGGCGGACCCGAAGCCCCGCCCCGCGCGGGCGCGTCCCCGAAACCGGCCTCCCCCTACCTCCGCCTCCTGGCCACCGACCTCCTGGACGAACTCGCCGACCTGCCCAGCGCATTGGCGGACGACGAACCGACCGACCTGACCAGAATCAAGTCCCTGTGCACCGACTGGCCCGCGATCCGCGGGCAGTCGTGCCTCCCCCCGTGCCTCAAAGGCCCGGGAGGCACCCCCAGGGGCGGCACGGATGGGCGCGACGGCACCCCGCGAGCGCCGGGCCGCGCGAACACCCCCCGCCCGGCACACACCGCCGCCCTGGAAGCCGCCTGGCTCGGCAGAGCAGCCGGCTGCCTCCTCGGCAAACCGGTGGAGAAACTCCCCCTCACCGGCATCCGCCAACTGGCCCAGGCAACCGGCAACTGGCCCCTCACCACCTACTTCACCGCCCACGGCGTCCCAGAGCCCCTGCTCACCCAGTACCCCTGGAACCGCCGCTCCGCGACGACCTCCCTCGCCGAGAACATCGACGGCATGCCCGAGGACGACGACCTCAACTACCCCCTCCTGAACCTCCTCGTCCTCCAGCGCCACACCCGCGCCTTCACCCCCACCGACGTAGCCCGCGTCTGGCTGGACGAACTCCCCGCCGGCCGCACCTTCACCGCCGAACGCGTCGCCTACCGCAACCTCCTCGGCGGCCTGGAACCCCCACTGACCGCCCGCCACCACAACCCCTTCCGCGAGTGGATCGGCGCCCTGATCCGCGCGGACGTGCACGGCTGGACCAACCCCGGCGACCCGGCCGCCGCCGCCGAGCAGGCCCACCGCGACGCCACCCTCACCCACACCGCCAACGGCGTCTACGCGGCGATGTTCACGGCGGCCGTCATCGCCACCGCCGCCACCGGCGACCACGACGTCCACGCCTGTCTGCGCACCGGCCTCACCGTCGTCCCGCCCCGCTCCCGCATCGCCCGAGCCGTGCGCCAGGCCGTTCGGCTGGCGCACGAGCACACCGACTTCGACACCGTCGTCGACGTCCTGCACGCCACCTACGCCGCCACCCACCACTGGGTGCACGCCGTCCCCAACACCGCCCTGATCGCCGCCGCCCTCACCCACGCCGACGGCGACTTCACCGGCTCCGTCTGCCGCGCGGTGTCCGGCGGCTGGGACACCGACTCCAACGGCGCGACGGCCGGCAGCGTCGCCGGCCTGCTCGCCGGTTCGCCCCGCGCCCTCCCCGAACGCTGGACGGCCCCGCTGAAGAACCGCCTGGCCACCTCCGTCGGCGACTTCCACGGCACCGGCTTCGACACCCTGGCCCGTCTGACCCACCTGGAGGCCACCCGCCCATGACGCCGTACGACGACCCCACGACCGCCCCCGTCCCCACCCCCACCGGCCCCCCGCTGACCGGCCTGCGCGTCCTGGACCTCGCCACCCTCTTCGCCGGCCCCCTCGCCGCGACCCTGCTCGGCGACTTCGGCGCGGAGGTCGTCAAGGTCGAGCACCCGAGGAAACCGGACCCCTCCCGCGGCCACGGCCCGTCGAAGGACGGCATCGGCCTGTGGTGGAAGATGCTCGGCCGCAACAAGCGCACCATCACCCTCGACCTGTCCAGGCCCGGCGGACAGGCCACCCTCCTGCGCCTCGCCGGGACCGCCGACGTGATCATCGAGAACTTCCGCCCCGGCACCCTGGAGAAGTGGGACCTGGGCTGGCCCGAGCTGTCCGCCGTCAACCCCCGGCTGATCCTGGTCCGGGTCACCGGCTTCGGCCAGTTCGGCCCGTACGCCCACCGACCGGGCTTCGGCACCCTCGCCGAGGCGATGAGCGGCTTCGCCGCGATCACCGGGGAGCCGGACGCTCCGCCCACCCTCCCCCCGTTCGGCCTGGCGGACTCCATCGCCGGCCTGACCACGGCGTACGCCGTCATGACCGCGCTCGCCGGCCGGGACCGCACGGGAGAGGGCCAGGTCGTCGACATGGCGCTGATCGAGCCGATCCTCACCGCGCTCGGCCCCCAGCCCACCTGGTACGACCAGCTCGGCCACGTCCAGCCCCGCACCGGCAACCGCTCCCAGAACAACGCCCCGCGCGGCACCTACCTCACCGCCGACGGCACCTGGGTCGCCGTCTCCACCTCGGCGCAGTCGATCGCCGAGCGCGTGATGGTGCTGGTGGGCCGTCCCGACCTGATCGACGAACCCTGGTTCGCCACCGGCGAGGACCGGGCCCGGCACGCGGACGTCCTGGACGAGGCGGTCGGCGGCTGGATCGCCCGGCACACCCGCACCGACGTGCTGGCGGCCTTCGAGAAGGCGGAGGCGGCGGTCGCCCCCGTCCAGGACGTACGGGACGTCATGGCGGACCCTCAGTACCAGGCGCTGAACACGATCACCACGGTCGACGACCCCGAGCTGGGCCCGCTGCGCATGCAGAACGTCCTCTTCCGGCTCTCCGGCACCCCGGGCGCGATCCGCTGGGCGGGCCGCCCGCACGGCGCGGACACCGAGGAGGTCCTGACCGAGCTGGGCCTCACACCCGACGACCTCGCGGAGCTCCGCGCGGAGGGCGTCCTGTGACGGGCTTCCCGCTGACCTGGCTGTACGTCCCCGGCGACCGGCCTCCGGTGGTGGCGAAGGCGCTCACCTCCGGCGCCGACGTGGTGGTGGTCGACCTGGAGGACGCGGTCGCCCCCGACCGCAAGGCCTACGCCCGCTCCGCCACCGCCGAGCTGCTGTGCGACCCCCAGCCGGTCCCGGTCCACGTCCGTGTCAACGCCCTGTCCGGCCCCTGGGCCCGCGCCGACCTCGCGGCCGTCGCGCACGCCCCCGGCCTGTCCGGCCTGCGCCTGCCCAAGGTGTCGTCCCCGGCAGACGTCGTACGCGTCGCCCGGCGCACCGTGTCCGCCCACGGTGGCGCACTGCCCCTGTACGCCCTCCTGGAGACGGCCCTCGGCATCGAACGCGCCCATGCCGTGGCCACCGCCCACCCGTCCCTGCGCGGTATCGCCATCGGGGAGGCGGACCTACGGGCCGACCTGGGCGTGCGCGACGACGCGGGCCTCGACTGGTCCCGCTCCCGGGTGGTCGTCGCCGCGCGTGCGGCGGGCCTCGCCCCGCCCGCCCAGTCCGTCCACCCCGACATCCGCGACCTGAACGACCTGGCCGCCTCCTGCGCCCACGGCCGCACCCTGGGCTTCCTGGGCCGCGCCGCGATCCACCCCCGCCAGCTGCCGGTCATCGAGCGCGCCTACCTCCCCACGGAGGAGGAGATCGAACAGGCGGAAACCATCCTCAAGGCGGCGGCCTCCGACCAGAGCGCCCAAGCCCTCCCCAACGGCACCTTCATCGACACGGCAGTGGTAAAAGCAGCCCAAAGAACCCTGTCCCTGACCACCAGACCCTGACCCACCCCCCGTGATCCGCGGGCAACCCCGCCGCCACCCCACCGTTTCCGCGGGCAATCGTGCCGCTGGGGCGGCACGGGTGGGCGCGACGGCACCCCGTAAACGCCGGGCTGCGCAACACCCCCCGCCCCACACACCGAGGGCGCCCGGAAAACCCCGGACGCCCTCGGTGTCGTACAGCGAACCGTCAGCTCTTCTTCGCCGACCCGGCCCCATCCTTGGAGTCCTCGGCCTCGGCCTCATCAGCCTCGGCCTCGGAGGCCTCCTCCTTCGCGGAAGGAGCGTCCTCCTCGCCCTTCTCCACGGCCTCGGCCCCATCAGCCTCACCCTCGGAGGCAGCCTCACCGCCGGAGGCCCCCGGCTCCACCACTTCCTCCCGCCCCGGCCGCTTCCGCACCGACAGCACGATGTACAGCACCGCCAGCAGGAACACCAGGACCGCCGTCCAGTTGTTCAGCCGCAGCCCGAGAACGTGATGCGCCTCGTCGACCCGCAGGTACTCGGTCCAGAACCGCCCCGCGCAGTACGCCGCGACGTACAGCGCGAACGCCCGCCCGTGCCCGAGCTTGAACCGCCGGTCGGCCCAGATCACCAGCAGCGCCACCCCGACGCACCACAGCGACTCGTACAGGAACGTCGGGTGGTACGTCCCCGCGACCCGGCCGTCGGAGGAGGACGTGATCTCCACCGCCCACGGCAGATCCGTGGGCCGCCCGTACAGCTCCTGGTTGAACCAGTTGCCCCAGCGTCCGATCGCCTGGGCGAAGGCGATGCCCGGCGCGATGGCGTCGGCGTAGGCGGGCAGCGGGATGCCACGGCGCCGGCAGCCGATCCACGCGCCCAGCGCGCCGAAGGCGATCGCGCCCCAGATGCCGAGGCCGCCCTCCCAGATCTTGAAGGCGTCCACCCAGTCACGGCCCTCGCTGAAGTACAGCTGGTAGTCCGTGATCACGTGGTAGAGCCGGCCGCCGATCAGGCCGAAGGGCACGGCCCAGACAGCGATGTCGGCCACCGTGCCGGCCCGCCCGCCCCGGGCGATCCAGCGCTTGTTGCCGAGCCAGACGGCAACGAAGACGCCGATGATGATGCAGAACGCGTAGCCGCGCAGCGGAACGGGGCCGAGGTACAGCACCCCGCTCGACGGGCTGGGAATGTAGGCAAGTTCCATGGCAGGGTCGACGCTACCGTGCCGGACCGGCCGCACGGCAAGCAGCCCGGCTACGGCTCCATAACAGGACCGTCGGATCGTCGGTCCGGGGCGTCACCGTCCCTACTGTCCCTTGTTGGCCTCCTCGACCATCCGCTTGAACTTCTCGGGGGTCATCGAGCGGTCCTGGTTGATGTTCTCGCCCTCGTACAACACCGTCGGCGTGCCGCTGAAGCCGCCCTTCTGGAACGCCTCGTGGGACTTGGCGACCCAGCTGTTGTGCGTGCCGTCCTCGACGCAGGCGCGGAAGGCGGGGGTGTCGAGTCCGTCGACCTTGCCGGCCAGCTCGATCAGCTTGCCGTCGTCGGCGAAGGCGTCGTCGCTCTCCGGCGGCTGGTTCTCGAACAGCACGTCGTGGTACGCGGCGAACTTCCCGGCGTCCTGGGCGCAGGCGGCGGCGTTGGCCGCGTTGCGGGAGCCGGTGCCGCCCAGGCCGTTGTCGATCAGTGTGACCAGGTGGTACTCCACCTTGAGCTGACCGGATTCGGTCAGCTCGTGGATGGTGGGGCTGTAGTTCTGCTCGAAGACCTTGCAGGCCGGGCAGCGGAAGTCCTCCCACACGGTGAGGGTGGCCTTGGCGCTCTCCTTGCCGACCGGGATGGCGAGGCCGTCCTTGCCCAGGGCCCCGGAGGGCGCCACGACGGGGCCGGACGCCTCGCTCTCGTCGTCCCCGCCCGAATTGGCGGCGATGACACCGATCACCGCCGCGAGCCCCAGGACACAGAGCACGCTCGCGCCCACGATCAGGCCACGGCGTCGCTTCTCCGCCTTCTTCTGCTTCTCGCGCTCGTCCGCCAGCCGCTCCCGGGCGGTGCGCTTTCCCTCACGGTTCTTCTCGCTCACACCCGCAGAACGAACCGGGGAGGCGCACAGCGCCTCCCCGGTCCCAGGACCACCCGTACGAGGGATCCGTATGACTGCCTGCGGACACCCCGGCCGGTCACACCTGCCGACGTACGCCCCTGGCCAGATCACCGGCGAGCGCGCGGACGGCCTCGACGCCGGCGGCGGCGTCGGGGGCGTCCAGCATCCGCTTGACGAAGGCCGAGCCGACGATCACGCCGTCGGCGAAGCGGGCGACCTCGGCGGCCTGGGCGGGGTTGGAGACGCCGAGTCCGACGCAGACCGGGGTGTCGGTGGTGGCGCGGGTGCGCCGCACCAGGTCCTCGGCCTGCGCGCCGACCGACTCACGGGTGCCGGTGACGCCCATCAGGGAGGCGGCGTAGACGAAGCCGCTGCCGACCGCGGTGATCTCGGCGAGCCGCTCGTCCTTGCTGCTGGGCGCGACCACGAAGACCGTGGCGAGCCCGTGCTTCTCCGCGTGCTCCCGCCACAGCGCCGACTCCTGGACCGGCAGGTCGGGCAGGATGCACCCGGCGCCGCCCGCCTCGGCCAGCTCGGCGGTGAACCGCTCGACGCCGTAGCGGTCGATGGGGTTCCAGTAGGTCATGACGAGGATCGGCTTGCCGGTGGCGGCGTGGGCCTCGCGGACCGTGCGCATCACGTCGGCGATCTTCACGCCGCCGCGCAGGGCGATGTCGTCGGCGGTCTGGATGACCGGGCCGTCGAGGACCGGGTCGCTGTGCGGCAGGCCCACCTCCACGACGTCGGCGCCGCCGTCCAGGGCGGCCTTGACGGCCTCGATGCCGCCGTCCACGGTCGGGAACCCGGCCGGGAGGTAGGCGATGAGGGCGGAGCGGCCCTCGGCCTTCGCCGCGGCGAGGGTGTCGTTCAGCAGTCGCACGTTCCCGCTCACTTGGCGTCCCCCTCGATCTCGGCGGTGCCCGCCTCGTCGGCGGCGACCTCGGCGTCGGTGTCGTACAGCCCGAAGTAGCGGGCGGCGGTGTCCATGTCCTTGTCGCCGCGCCCGGACAGGTTGACGACGATCAGCGCGTCCGGGCCCAGCTCCTCGCCGACCTCCAGGGCGCCGGCGAGGGCGTGGGCGCTCTCGATGGCCGGGATGATGCCCTCGGTGCGCGACAGCAGGCGCAGGGCCTGCATGGCGGCGTCGTCGGTCACCGCGCGGTACTCGCCGCGGCCGCTGTCCTTGAGGTAGGAGTGCTCGGGCCCGATGCCCGGGTAGTCCAGGCCGGCCGAGATCGAGTACGGCTCGGTGATCTGGCCCTCGTCGTCCTGGAGGACGTACGACCGGGAGCCGTGCAGGATGCCGGGCTCGCCCGCGCTCAGGGTGGCCGCGTGCTCGCCGGTCTCGATGCCGTGTCCGGCGGGCTCGCAGCCGATGAGGCGTACGCCGGTGTCCGGGATGAAGGCGTGGAAGAGGCCGATGGCGTTGGAGCCGCCGCCGACGCAGGCGATCGCGGCGTCGGGCAGGCGTCCGGCGCGCTCCAGGAGCTGGCGGCGGGCCTCGACGCCGATGACGCGGTGGAAGTCGCGCACCATCGCCGGGAAGGGGTGCGGGCCGGCGACCGTGCCGAAGAGGTAGTGGGTGCGGTCGACGTTGGCGACCCAGTCGCGGAACGCCTCGTTGATGGCGTCCTTCAGGGTGCGGCTGCCGGACTTCACGGCGATGACCTCGGCGCCGAGCATGCGCATCCGGGCCACGTTGAGGGCCTGGCGCCGCGTGTCGATCTCACCCATGTAGATCGTGCAGTCGAGGCCGAAGAGGGCGCAGGCGGTGGCGGTGGCCACGCCGTGCTGGCCCGCGCCGGTCTCGGCGATGACGCGGGTCTTGCCCATGCGCTTGGTGAGCAGGGCCTGACCGAGCACGTTGTTGATCTTGTGTGAGCCGGTGTGGTTCAGGTCCTCGCGCTTGAGGAAGATCCTTGCTCCGCCCGCGTGTTCGGCGAAACGGGGGACCTCGGTGAGCGCGCTCGGGCGGCCGGTGTAGTTGACCAGGAGGTCGTCGAGTTCCCGGGCGAACTCGGGGTCGTGCTTGGCCTTGTCGTACTCGACGGCGACCTCGTCGACCGCGGCGACGAGGGCCTCGGGGATGAACTTGCCGCCGAAGGCCCCGAAGTAGCCTTCGGGGTTGGGGGTCTGACCCTCCGGGTCGGGGATGAAGAAGTTGCTGGGCATACGGAAACCTCACGGTGAGTGCATGGAAGAACACTGTTCGCCGTGGGGGCGGGGATGCTTCGTCGACTGCGGGTCGTACGTGGCCGATCGCGCAGTTCCCCGCGCCCCTAGGTCGGCTGCTGCCATCGCATGCCGTTGACCTGCCCCGGCTCGTCACCGATCACATACCGCACCCGGCGGCCGTGCACCCTGCGGGCGGGCGCGCGGCAGCCGCGGGGGCGACAGCCGCGCGCGAGGCGCGCATACGGGTCCCTGGGCGTCAGGGTCAGCGGGAGGGTCATCGCGGCCAAGCCTACCGGTGGATCAACCGCGGCCGTGGCGCAATGCGGGGTGTTCGCCCGCCGCCACCAGGTCGGAGACGGCCGTCTTGGGGTCCTTGCCGGTGACCAGGGACTCGCCCACCAGGACGGCGTCGGCGCCGGCGTTGGCGTAGGCGATGAGGTCGTGCGGGCCGCGGACGCCGGACTCGGCGACCTTGACGATGTGCGCGGGGATCTCCGGGGCGACCCGCTCGAACGTGCCGCGGTCGACCTTCAGCGTCTTCAGGTTGCGCGCGTTGACGCCGATGACCTTGGCGCCCGCGTCGACCGCGCGCTCGACCTCGTCCTCGTCGTGCACCTCGACGAGCGGGGTGAGGCCGATGGACACGGCACGCTCGATCAGCGACTCCAGGGCCGGCTGGTCGAGGGCCGCGACGATCAGCAGGGCGAGGTCGGCGCCGTACGCGCGGGCCTCCCAGAGCTGGTACGACGTGACGATGAAGTCCTTGCGCAGGACGGGGACGTCCACGCGCGCGCGGACGGCCTCCAGGTCGGCCAGCGAGCCGCCGAAGCGGCGCTGTTCGGTGAGGACGGAGATGACGGCGGCGCCGCCCGCCTCGTAGTCGGCGGCGAGTCCCGCCGGGTCGGCGATCGCGGCCAGCGCGCCCTTGGACGGGCTGGAGCGCTTGACCTCGCAGATCACCTTGACGCCGTCACCGCGCAGGGCGGCCGCGCCGTCCTTGGCCGCGGGAGCCTTCGCCGCACGCTCCTTGAGCTCGTCGAGGCTGACGCGCGCCTGCCGCTCCGCGAGGTCGGCACGGACTCCGTCGATGATCTCGTCGAGCACACTCACGCGAGCGGCCCCCTTCCTGACGGTCGGTCTTTCAGTGGTCACTGCGATGGTATCCGCAGCGGGGCGGATGCCTCGCATCCAGGTTGACGCCGGTCTCTCCACCTGGACTTTCACTTGTCGATCAAGGATGCAGCCAGCCACCGAACGGCAGGTTCCGGACAACCGTGAACACCAGGAGCAGTGCTCCCAGGGACCACAGGAGCAGCGGCGGCGGATCGATCCGCAGCGGCGGTCCGCCGCGCGCCGCGCGGACCACCCAGACGGTCCACAGCACGGCGCAGACGGCGTAGCCGAGGACGGCGGGCGCGTTGGCCTGGAGGGCGGCCGGGAGGTCGCCGTGGACGACGGCGTGCGCGCTGCGCAGTCCGCCGCAGCCGGGGCAGTACAGGCCGGTGAGGCGCAGCAGCGGGCAGGCGGGGTAGTGGCCGGGCTCGTTGGGGTCCACGGCCCCGACGTAGGCGAAGGCCCCGGCGACGGCGGCGAGCAGCCCCACGGAGACGGCCAGTCGGGCCGCTCTGCCGGGGGGCTCTTGGGAGGTGGGGGCGTTCACGCTGTGCATTGTGCCCCGGACACGGCTCAGGGGCGGTTCCGGCGTCGTGCCGGGCCCGCCCCCCGTGCGGAGTCGCTCCGCCGTGCTCAGCCCTCGGCGCGGGCCGGTACGGCGTGGTTGCTCTTCGGCTGGCCCATGCCCATCGAGCGCATGATCATGCCGACGACTCCGCCGAGGATCACGATGGCCATGCCGGCCCAGAAGCCCGCGGGCTGGTCCATCACCATGAACGCGCCCGCGACGCAGAAACCGATGAAGGCGATGATGACACCGGTCCAGGCGGCCGGGGTGTGACCGTGGCTGCTGCCCGCCATTGCTTGCTCCTCGTTGCTGTGTACGTGTCTGAGCAGACGCTCGCCCTCATTGTCCCGCACGCGCGCGCCGAGGGTGAGCGGGGGTACGTGCCGGAGACCGGTCGCGGCTACGCGCCCGTCGGGTCCTCGCCCCTGTCCAGGGCCTTCCAGAGGTCCTCGGGGCGGTCGGGGTCGACGGACACCGGCTTGCGGCGTGGGCGCGGGGCGCCGCCCCGTTCGTAGCGGCCGGACATGGCCGGCCAGAGGCGGCCGTAGCGCAGGGCGAGCAGGCCGGCCAGCAGCAGCAGGACACCGCCCACGGCGGCCACGTACGGCCACGCCGTGTGGCTCAGCGCCTCCACGGTCGCGGACGTGTCGCCCGACGCCTGGGCCGCCTTCTCGTCGAGCGCCCCGCTGTCCGACGCCCCGAACAGCGCCGCCGCCACCGTGCCCGCCCCCGACAGCGCCAGCAGCGCCGCGACGGCGAAGCGGCCGGCCCGGCGCACGGCGAACACCGCGACCAGCGCCGCCAGCCCCACGACGGCCAGTGCGGCGGGCACGCCCGTCACGTCGCTGCCCTTCGCGGTCAGCGGGAACGCGCCGCCGGCCACCGTGGCGGTGCCCTCCGACCACTGCTGCCGGGTGGCGAGCAGGGCCACGGCCGCGCCCAGGGCGCCGCTCAGCAGGGCGACGGCGAGGCTGAGGCGGCCACTGCGGGCGGAGCCGGCGGCCTCGGAACGGGGGGTAGGTACAGCAGTCACGCCCTCCACTATCGCCTGAACCCCGGGCGAACCGACACCCGGGGTTCACCTCGGACGCCCCTCAGGCCGTTCCCAGCCGGTTCGCGGTGTGCACCGCGCGCAGCACCGCCGCCGCCTTGTTGCGGCACTCGGTGTCCTCCGCGGCCGGGTCGGAGTCGGCCACGATCCCCGCTCCGGCCTGCACGTACGCGGTGCCGTCCCGCAGCAGGGCGGTACGGATCGCGATCGCGGTGTCGGAGTCGCCCGCGAAGTCGAGGTAGCCGACGCAGCCGCCGTACAGTCCGCGCCGGGACGGTTCGAGTTCGTCGATGATCTGCAGCGCGCGGGGCTTGGGCGCCCCGGAGAGCGTGCCGGCCGGGAAGCAGGCGGTGAGCACGTCGAACGCGGTGCGGCCGGCGCCGACCCGGCCGGTGACCGTCGAGACGATGTGCATGACGTGCGAGTACCGCTCGACGGACATGAAGTCGACGACCTCGACGGAGCCGGGTTCGCAGACCCGTCCGAGGTCGTTGCGCCCGAGGTCGACGAGCATCAGGTGCTCCGCGCGCTCCTTGGGGTCGGCGAGCAGTTCGTCGCCGAGGGCCTGGTCCTCCTGCGGGGTGGCGCCGCGGTGCCGGGTGCCGGCGATGGGGTGGACCATGGCGTGCCCGTCCTCGACCTTCACCAGCGCCTCGGGGGACGAGCCGACCACGTCGAAGCCGTCGAAGCGGAACAGGTACATGTACGGGGACGGGTTGGTGGCCCGCAGCACCCGGTAGACGTCGAGGGCGCTCGCCGTGCACGGCGTCTCGAACCGCTGGGAGGGGACGACCTGGAAGGCCTCCCCCGCGCGGATGCGTTCCTTGATGTCCTCCACGGCCTGCCGGAAGTCGGGGCCGCCCCACCGCGCGGTGTACTCGGGCAGCTCGGAGGGCGGCAGCACGGCGGGCGGCTGGGCCACCGCGCGGGTGAGGTCGGCCTCCATGGCGTCGAGCCGGGCCACGGCGTCGGCGTACGCCTCGTCGACGCCGGTCTCCAGGTCGTTGTGGTTGATCGCGTTGGCGATCAGCCAGACGGCGCCCTCCCAGTGGTCCATGACGGCGAGGTCGCTGGTGAGCAGCATGGTCAGCTCGGGCAGCTTCAGGTCGTCCCGCTCGCCGGGGCCGACCCTCTCCAGGCGGCGCACGATGTCGTAGCCGAGGTAGCCGACCATGCCGCCGGTGAAGGGCGGCAGGCCCAGGTCGTGGGTGAGGTCGCGCGGGGTGTGCAGGGTCTGGAGGGTCGTGCGCAGCGCGGCGAGCGGGTCGCCGTCCACGGGGACGCCGACGGGCGGGGTCCCCTCCCAGTGGGCCCGTCCGGCGCGCTCGGTGAGGGTGGCGGCGCTGCGGACGCCGACGAAGGAGTAGCGGGACCAGGAGCGACCGTTCTCCGCCGACTCCAGCAGGAACGTGCCCGGGCGCTCGGCGGCGAGCTTGCGGTAGAGCGCGACCGGGGTGTCGCCGTCGGCCAGGAGCTTGCGGGTGACCGGGATGACCCGGCGGTCGGTGGCGAGCTTGCGGAACGTCTCGAGGTCCATGGCGGCAGACCTTACTGATCCGAGGCGGGGGCGTCCGCCACCGCCAGCACGTCGGCGTCGAAGCAGGTGCGGGCGCCGGTGTGGCAGGCGGCGCCCACCTGGTCGACCTTGACCAGCACGGTGTCGGCGTCGCAGTCCAGGGCGACCGACTTGACCCACTGGAAGTGGCCGGAGGTGTCGCCCTTGACCCAGTACTCCTGACGGCTGCGCGACCAGTAGGTGCAGCGGCCGGTGGTGAGCGTGCGGTGCAGCGCCTCGTCGTCCATCCAGCCCAGCATCAGCACCTCTCCGGTGTCGTACTGCTGGGCGATGGCGGGCAGGAGGCCGTCGGGGCTGCGCTTGAGCCGCGCGGCGATCTCCGGGTCGAGGCGGCTGGGCCGGGACGTGCTGGTCATGCGGACCATTGTGCCGCGCGGAGACGTCGCGTCCACGTACCCGTCCACTGGTTGGAAACAGCGCCGCGCGGCAGCCCGTCGAGGAGCGGTGGCCGGGTGACGGGTGGGCGGACTTCCCGCCCGGCCGTAGGCTGGCACGCATGTCGACCCATGCCAAGCGTGAACGACTTCTCCTGGCCGATCTGCTGGAGACCACGGGCCCGGAGGCCCCCACCCTGTGCGAGGGCTGGACGGCCCGGGACCTCGCCGCCCACGTGGTGGTGCGCGAGCGCCGGCCCGACGCGGCCGGCGGCATGCTGGTCAAGCAGTTGGCGGCGCGTCTGGAGCGGGTGACGGCGGAGTTCACCGCCAAGCCGTACGAGGAGCTGATCCAGCTCATCCGGACGGGTCCGCCGCGCTTCTCGCCCTTCTCGCTCAAGCAGGTCGACGAGCTGTCGAACATCGTCGAGTTCTACGTCCACACGGAGGACGTGCGCCGCGCCCAGCCCGACTGGACGCCGCGTGAGCTCGACCCGGTGTTCCAGGACGCCCTGTGGTCGCGTCTGGAGCGCTCCGCGCGGTTGATGGGCCGCGGGGTGCCGACGGGTCTGGTGCTGCGCCGTCCGGACGGCCAGACGGTGGTGGCCCACCGCGGCACCCCGGTGGTCACGGTGACCGGGGAGCCGTCCGAGCTGGTGCTGTTCGCCTACGGCCGGCAGAGCGCCGCCAAGGTCGAGCTGGACGGCGACGAGGACGCGATCGCGAAGCTGCGCGAGACCAAACAGCTCGGCATCTGATCCGCACGAAAGGCGCAGCTCGTGATCAAAGTGGCCATGACCAGTGTGTACGTCGACGACGTGGCGAAGGCGCACGCCTTCTACACCGATGTCCTCGGCTTCGAGACCCGTACCCACATGGATCTGGGCGGCGGCACGCTGTTCGTCACCGTGGGCGCCAAGGAGGGCGCCCAGCGGGACCTGGAGCTGCTGCTGGAGCCGGGCCAGGGGCCCATAGCGGAGCCGTACCGCAGGGCGGTGCGCGAGGCGGGGCTGCCCGCGATCGTGTTCTCCGTGGACGACCTCCGCGCGGAGTTCGAACGGCTCCGCGGGGAGGGTGTCCACTTCGTCCAGGACCCGCAGGAGCAGGGTCCGGTGATCGCCGCCGTCCTGGACGACACGGTCGGCAACCTCATCCAGTTGGCCCAGCCGACCGGCTGAGCCTCACCGCACCGGGTGACCGGCTCCCCGTAGCGTCTCCTTGACCTGGCCGATGCGCAGGTCGCCGAAGTGGAAGACGGAGGCGGCCAGCACCGCGTCCGCGCCCGCCGCGACCGCCGGCGGGAAGTCGGCGAGCTTGCCGGCGCCACCGGAGGCGATCACGGGGACGGTGACGTGCTCCCGGACGGCGGCGATCATCTCCAGGTCGTAGCCGTCCTTGGTGCCGTCGGCGTCCATGGAGTTGAGCAGGATCTCGCCGGCGCCCAGCTCGGCGGCCCGGTGCGCCCACTCGACGGCGTCGATGCCGGTGCCGCGACGGCCGCCGTGCGTGGTGACCTCGAAGGAGCCGGATTCGGTGCGGCGGGCGTCGACCGAGAGGACGAGCACCTGCCGGCCGAAGCGTTCCGCGATCTCGCGTATGAGGTCGGGCCGGGCGATGGCCGCCGTGTTGACGCCCACCTTGTCGGCGCCCGCGCGGAGCAGCTTGTCCACGTCCTCGGTGGTGCGGACGCCGCCGCCCACGGTGAGCGGGATGAACACCTGCTCGGCGGTGCGGCGCACCACGTCGTACGTCGTCTCGCGGTTGCCGGACGAGGCGGTGATGTCCAGGAACGTCAGCTCGTCGGCGCCCTCGGCGTCGTACACCTTGGCCATCTCGACGGGGTCGCCCGCGTCGCGCAGGTTCTGGAAGTTGACGCCCTTGACGACCCGGCCGTTGTCCACGTCCAGGCAGGGGATGACTCGGACCGCCAGGGTCATGAGGTCACGGCTCCTCTGAATGCTTCGAGTTCCACTGAGACCAGCACGCGCGAGTCGACGAAGCCCTCGACCACCAGCAGGGTGGTGACCGGGCGCACCGCGTCGAACAGCTCCTTGTGGGCGCGTCCGGCCGCGTCGACGTCCCGCGCGTGGGCGAGGTGGAGGCGCGTGCGGATCACGGACTCGATGCCGAGCCCGAACTCGCCGATCGCCTCCAGCGCGCTGGTGAAGGCCACCTTGGCCTGCTCGTACGGGTCGCCCTCCCCGTACAGCACCTCGCCCCGGAACGCGGTCGTGCCCGCCACCAGGACGCGGTCGCCCGCCGCCACGGCACGTGCGGAGCCGAGGGTCTCCTCCCAGGGATTCGTGCCCTGCACGCGCCGTACGGCATCGAACGTCATCGGGTCGCGTCCTTCTTCAAGACGTGGCCTCCAGGGCCTCTTCCAGGGTGAACGCCTTGGCGTACAGGGCCTTCCCGACGATGGCGCCCTCGACACCGAGCGGCACGAGGCCGGCGATGGCGCGCAGGTCGTCCA
Organism: Streptomyces sp. NPDC053426; assembly: GCF_055585405.1. NCBI lineage: Bacteria > Bacillati > Actinomycetota > Actinomycetes > Kitasatosporales > Streptomycetaceae > Streptomyces > Streptomyces sp. NPDC053426. The sequence continues at coordinate 40,360 of NZ_JBVJKE010000018.1, forward strand.
GGGAGGAGACGCCCCCGGAGGCGACCACGGGGCGGTCGGTGGCGGCGCAGACGTTCTTCAGCAGCTCCAGGTTGGGGCCCTGGAGGGTGCCGTCCTTGGCGATGTCGGTGACGACGTAGCGGGCGCAGCCCTCCTTGTTCAGGCGCTCCAGCGTCTCGTAGAGGTCACCGCCGTCGCGGGTCCAGCCGCGGCCGCGCAGGGTGGTGCCGCGTACGTCGAGGCCGACGGCGATCTTGTCGCCGTGCTCGGCGATGACCCTGGCGACCCACTCGGGGGTCTCCAGGGCGGCGGTGCCGAGGTTGACGCGGGTGCAGCCGGTGGCGAGGGCGGCGGCGAGGGTGTCGTCGTCGCGGATGCCGCCGGACAGCTCCACCTTGATGTCCATCGCCCCGGCGACCTCGGCGATCAGCGCGCGGTTGTCGCCGGTACCGAACGCGGCGTCGAGGTCGACCAGGTGCAGCCACTCGGCACCCGAGCGCTGCCAGGCGAGGGCGGCCTCCAGGGGGGAGCCGTACGACGTTTCCGTCCCGGACTCGCCGTGCACCAGGCGGACGGCCTGGCCGTCGCGGACGTCGACGGCGGGGAGGAGTTCGAGCTTGGCCATGTCTCTACAGGGTTCCGATCCAGTTGGTGAGGAGCTGGGCACCGGCGTCGCCGGACTTCTCGGGGTGGAACTGGGTGGCCCACAGGGCGCCGTTCTCCACGGCGGCCACGAAGGGCTTGCCGTGGGTGGACCAGGTGACCAGCGGTGCGCGCATCGCCGGGTTGGTGGTCTGAAGGGTCCAGTCGTGGACGGCGTAGGAGTGCACGAAGTAGAAGCGGGCGTCCGCGTCGAGGCCGGCGAACAGCTCGGAGCCGGCCGGGGCGTCGACGGTGTTCCAGCCCATGTGGGGCACGATGTCGGCCTGGAGCGGCTCGACCGAGCCGGGCCACTCGTCGAGGCCCTCGCTCTCCACGCCGTGCTCGATGCCCCGCGCGAAGAGGATCTGCATGCCGACGCAGATGCCCATCACCGGGCGCCCGCCGGAGAGCCTGCGGTCGACGATCCAGTCGCCGCGCGCCTCCTTGAGGCCCTTCATGCAGGCGGCGAAGGCGCCGACGCCGGGCACCAGCAGCCCGTCGGCGTTCATCGCCTCGTCGAAGTCGCGGGTGATCTCGACGTCGGCTCCCGCGCGGGCGAGGGCGCGCTCGGCGGAACGGACGTTGCCGAAGCCGTAGTCGAAGACCACGACCTTCTTGGTGGCGCTCAAGGGTTCACACCTCCAGCCTCAGAAGCCCCGTGCCGAGACACATCACGGCGCCGATGGAGAGCAGCACGACGAGGCTCGTGGGCATCTTCTGCTTGACGAAGGAGATGATCCCGCCGACGAAGAACAGGCCGACGACGATCAGGACGGTGGACAGACCGTTCATGGCTTACAGCGCGCCCTTCGTAGAGGGCAGGATGCCGGCCGCGCGGGGGTCGCGCTCGGAGGCGTAGCGCAGGGCGCGGGCGAGGGCCTTGAACTGGCACTCCACGATGTGGTGCGCGTTGCGCCCGTAGGGCACGTGCACGTGCAGCGCGATCTGGGCCTGGGCGACGAAGGACTCCAGGATGTGCCGGGTCATCGTCACGTCGTACTCGCCGATCATCGGCGCCATGTTCTCGGGCTCGGTGTGCACGAGGTAGGGGCGGCCGGACAGGTCGACGGTGACCTGGGCGAGGGACTCGTCCAGCGGGACCGTGCAGTTGCCGAAGCGGTAGATGCCCACCTTGTCGCCGAGCGCCTGCTTGAAGGCGGCGCCGAGCGCGAGGGCGGTGTCCTCGATGGTGTGGTGGGAGTCGATGTGCAGGTCGCCCTCGGTCTTCACGGTCAGGTCGAACAGACCGTGCCGGCCGAGCTGGTCGAGCATGTGGTCGTAGAAGCCGACCCCGGTGGAGATCTCGGTCTTTCCGGTGCCGTCGAGGTCGATCTCGACGAGGACGGACGTCTCCTTGGTGGTGCGTTCCACGCGTCCTACGCGGGTCATGCGCTCTGCTCCTGTTCCTTCTTGAGATCACGGGCCGCGTCGAGGAACGCGTCGTTCTCGGCCGGGGTGCCCGCGGTGACCCGCAGCCATCCCGGTACGCCGTTGTCCCGGACCAGGACGCCCCGGTCGAGGATCTTCCGCCAGGTGGCGTGGGAGTCCTCGAACCGTCCGAACTGGACGAAGTTGGCGTCGGACTCGGTCACCTCGTAGCCGAGGGCGCGCAGTTCGGCGACGAGCCGGTCGCGCTCGGCCTTGAGCTGCTCGACGTAACCGAGCAGTGTGTCGGTGTGCTCCAGGGCGGCCAGCGCGGTCGCCTGGGTGATCGCGGAGAGGTGGTACGGCAGCCGGACGAGCTGGACGGCGTCGACGACCGCCGGGTGCGCGGCGAGGTAGCCGAGGCGCAGACCGGCCGCGCCGAACGCCTTCGACATGGTGCGGGAGACGACCAGGTGGGGGCGTCCGTCGAGCAGCCGCAGCAGCGAGTCGCCGTGGCTGAACTCGACGTACGCCTCGTCGACGACCACCATCGACGGCTTGGCCGCCTGGGCGGCCTCGTACAGCGCGAGGACCGTCTCCGGGGGGACCGCGTTGCCGGTGGGGTTGTTGGGGGTGGTGACGAAGACGACGTCGGGCCGGTGCTCGGCGATCGCCTTCTCGGCGGCGGCGAGGTCGACGGTGAAGTCCTCGTTGCGCGGCCCGGAGATCCAGCCGGTGCCGGTGCCGCGCGAGATGAGGCCGTGCATCGAGTACGACGGCTCGAAGCCGATGGCGGTACGGCCCGGCCCGCCGAAGGTCTGCAGCAGCTGCTGGATGACCTCGTTGGAGCCGTTGGCGGCCCACACGTTCTCGACGCCGACCGGGTGTCCGGCGGTCTTCGTCAGGTATTCGGCCAGCCTGGTGCGCAGTTCGACCGCGTCCCGGTCGGGGTAGCGGTTGAGGTGCCGGGCGGCCTCGCGGACCCGCTCGGTGATCCGCTCGACCAGCGGCTCGGGCAGCGGGTAGGGGTTCTCGTTGGTGTTCAGCCGTACGGGGACGTCCAACTGGGGCGCGCCGTAGGGGGACTTGCCGCGCAGCTCGTCCCGTACGGGGAGGTCGTCGATTCCGAAGCTCACTTGTTCTCAGGCACCTTCCACCCGAACCTTGCCTTGATCGCCGCGCCGTGCGCGGGCAGGTCCTCCGCCTCCGCCAGCGTGACCACGTGGTGCGCGACCTCGGCCAGCGCGTCCTCGGTGTAGTCGACGATGTGGATGCCGCGCAGGAAGGACTGCACGGACAGGCCCGAGGAGTGGCAGGCGCAGCCGCCGGTGGGCAGGACGTGGTTGGAGCCGGCCGCGTAGTCGCCGAGGGAGACCGGGGACCAGGGGCCGACGAAGATCGCGCCCGCGTTGCGCACCCGGCCGGCGAGCGCCGCGGCGTCGGCGGTCTGGATCTCCAGGTGCTCGGCGCCGTAGGCGTCGACGACCCGCAGGCCCTCCTCGACGCCGTCGACCAGGACGATCGCGGACTGGCGGCCGGACAGGGCCGGGACGATCCGCTCGTCGATGTGCTTGCTGACCTCGACCTGTGCTTCCAGCTCCTTGTCCACCGCGTCCGCGAGCTCGACGGAGTCGGTGACGAGGACGGCGGCGGCCAGCGGGTCGTGCTCGGCCTGGCTGATCAGGTCGGAGGCGACGTGCACCGGGTCGGCGGTGGAGTCCGCGAGGACCGCGATCTCGGTCGGGCCCGCCTCGGCGTCGATGCCGATCATGCCGGTGAAGTAGCGCTTGGCGGCGGCGACCCAGATGTTGCCGGGTCCGGTGACCATGTTCGCGGGCGGGCAGGACTCGGTGCCGTACGCGAACATCGCTACGGCGGTGGCGCCGCCGGCCGCGTAGACCTCGTCGACGCCGAGCAGGGCGCAGGCGGCGAGGATGGTCGGGTGCGGCAGGCCGCCGAAGTCGGCCTGGGCCGGGGAGGCGAGCGCGAGGGACGGGACGCCGGCCTCCTGGGCGGGCACCACGTTCATGATCACGGAGGACGGGTAGACGGCCCGGCCGCCCGGCGCGTACAGCCCCACGCGGTCGACCGGCACCCACTTCTCGGTGACCGTGCCGCCGGGCACGACCTGGGTGGTGTGCGTGGTGCGGCGCTGCTCGCGGTGGACCAGCCGGGCGCGGCGGATGGACTCCTCCAGGGCCGCGCGCACGGCCGGGTCCAGCTCCTCCAGCGCACGCTCGATCGCGGCGGCCGGGACCCGCACCCGGTCCAGCTTCACGCCGTCGAACTTCTCGGCGAAGTCGATCAGCGCCGCGTCGCCCCGATGATGCACGTCCTCGCAGATGGGCCGCACCTTCTCCAGGGCGGCCGCGACGTCGAAGTCGGCTCGGGGCAGCAGGGCGCGCAGGGCGGGGCCCTCGGGGAGGGCGTCGCCGCGCAGATCGATACGAGAGATCACGTGCTCAATTCTCTCAGACCGGCACAGCGGGCCGTCCGCCCGTTCCAATGGCTGATACGTCACGCCCTCGGTGACGGTCCGCGCACATTTCCGAGATCCCCTTCACTTTCCGTGTTCGACACGTCACTCCACCGGGCATGAACGGTTGTACGAAGGGACGAACCGACGAGTAGGTGAGGAGGAGGGGAGTCACGTGACCGAGGGGGTGGGACCGGGCGGCGGAGAGCCGCCGGAGGACCTGACCGCCACGGAGGCCGGGATGTGGCAGGCCTTCCGCAACGGCAGTGTGTACGACCTGAGCAGCGGTGACACGACCGTCGACGACCCGCACGGAGGACACCCGTGGGGCCCCGAGCGGACGGTCAGGGCGCGCGTCGTGTGCTGGCTGCTGCTGGACGGGCCGCCCGCCCTGGCCGGCCGGGTCTCGTCGCTGAAGCTGGTCGGGGTGCAGATCAGCGGCGCGCTGGACCTCGCGGGCGGCACGGTGGTGCCGTACCTGGAGATGCGGGCCTGCCGCTTCGAGCGGGACGTGCTGCTGCCGGAGGCCCGCTTCACGACCGTACGGATGGTGGACTGCTCGATACCGCGCCTGGAGGCGGCCAGGCTGCACACCGAGGGCGATCTGCACCTGCCGCGCTGCCGGTTTCCGGGCGGCATACGGCTCACCGACTCGCGGATCGGTACGGACCTGCTGCTCAACCAGGCGATCGTGCACCGGGACCGCAGCGGCCGCTCGATAGCGGCCGACGGGATGAACGTGGGCCAGGACCTCCAGGCGGAGATGCTGGAGTCGCACGGCGAGCTGAGCCTGCGCAGCGCGACGATCGGCGTGTCGCTGAGCCTGCGCGGGGCCCGGCTGGTCAACCCGTACACCCGGCTCGCGCTGAACGCGCCGCAGCTGACCGTGGAGCGCTCGCTGTATCTGACCCCGGCGGGGGTGGGCGCCCAGGCGCGCAGCGGGATGACACCGGCGCGCGGGACGCGGATCCAGCGCTTCGAGTGCCAGGGCGGGGTGCGCCTGGACGACGGGCGGTTCGGGGACGCGGTCGACTTCGAGGGGGCCCGGTTCACCTTCACCGACGAGCAGGAGCTGTCGCTGCGCCGGGTGCAGACGCCGGAGCTGCGCTTCCTCGGGGAGCGGCCGGTGCGCGGCAGGGTCGTGCTGTCGGGGGCGAAGGTGGTCAACCTGATGGACCGGGCGGAGAGCTGGCCCGGCCCCGGCCGGCTGCACATGGGCGGTTTCACCTACGAGAACCTGGTGCCGCGCGGGCCGTTCCCGCTGGCGCTGCGGCTGCGCTGGGTGGACGCGGCGAGCGCCGAGTACAACCCGGAGCCGTACGAGCGGCTGGCCGCCGTGCTGCGGGAGGGCGGGGAGGACGAGGACGCCCGCGAGGTGCTGCTCGCCAAGCAGCGCCGACGCCGCGAGAGCCTGCCGTTGGCGGCCAAGCTGTGGGGTTACGCGCAGGACTGGACGGTCGCCTACGGATACCGTCCGGGCCGGGCGGCGGTGTGGATGGCGGTGCTGTGGGCGGCCGGCTCACTGGCCTTCGCGCGGGCCGACGCCCCGCCCCTGAAGAGCGGTGAGCACCCGGCGTGGAACCCGCCCCTGTTCACCCTGGACCTGCTGCTGCCGGTGATCGACCTCGGCCAGGTCGGCTTCTGGCAACTGCGCGGCGGCTGGCAGTGGCTGTCGGCCGCGTTCATCCTGCTGGGCTGGATCCTGGCGACGACGGTGGCGGCGGGGGCGACACGGACACTGCGCCGTACGTGACGACCCTGTGGCCGACGGGGGCGTGAGAGGTGAAGATCGCTCTGCTTTTTGCCGGGCCTTGACCGAACCCCGTACAACCTTCCATGACTTCCGTGTCGCCTCTGGCGCCGCTGTGACCTGCGGTCTTTCAATGGTCGACACCATGGCTCTGATGGACGCGTTCACCCGCGGCACATCCCGGGTGCGAGGAAAGACGACGGGTGCCACGTCTCCCGCCCCCGTCGTGCTGCCCGCCGACGACGAGGTGCTGCTCGACGCGCCCGACGATCTGCTGGGCCCGGCGCTGGTCGGGGCCGCGGGCGGTGACCACACGCCCGTCGCCGAACTGCTCGCCGCCACCCGGCACGGCGGCGCCTGGGAGCACCGCGACCGGTATGTGCGGCGGCTGGCCGCCTTCGCGCGCTCGCGCCCCGAGTGGCTGGACACCTGGCGCGCCCGCGACCCGCGCGACCCCGACGGACTGCTGGTGGACGCCCAGCGGGCGGTGGACCGCGCCTGGGACTCACCGGCCCGCGTCGAGCTGCTGCGCGAGGTGAGCCCGCTGATCACGTCCGCGGCCCGGGCGGACAACCGCGACCCGGTGCCCTGGCGGCTCGCCCTGGACCACGCCCGTGGCGCGCGCGCCGGGCACACGTACTTCGAGGAGCTGTGGGAGGCGGCGGTCCGGCGGGCCCCGCACCACCACGGCTGCCATGTGGCGGCCCTGCGCTATCTGGCGTCCTCCTGGCACGGCTCGCACCACGAGTGCCTCACCTTCGCGGACCTGGCCGCGCAGGACGCGCCGGAGGACTCGCTCACCCAGTCGCTGCCGCTGCGGGCGGCGTTCGGCTACCTCACCGACCGCTGCGGTCCCGAAGTGCCGCGCGCCCGGCTGGAAGCGGCGGCCGACCGCGCCGTGGCCCTGTCCGCCCGGCTGCCGGCCGGCCAGTCCTGGCCGGCCGAGCTGCGCAATCTGCTGACGTACGTCCTGGTCCGGCTGGAACGCCGGCGGGACGCCCTGGAGCAGCTGCGGCTGACCGGCCCGTACGCCACGTCCTTCCCCTGGGACCGGGAGGCGGACGATCCCCTCGGCCGGTTCCTGGAGGTCCGTCAGAACGTGCGCGCGGCGGTCGCGTCCGGCTGTCCCTAGCCGGGATCCGGCCCCCGGCACCGGTCCCGGACCGACCGAGGAGTGAACAGGGCGGCCGGCTCCGCTTCGGCGACCATTAGGCTCTTGACCCGTGACCACCGTCCGGCTCCCGCTCTTCCCCCTGAACACGGTGCTGTTCCCGGGGCTCGTGCTTCCGCTCAACGTCTTCGAGGAGCGCTATCGCGCCATGATGCGCGAGCTGCTGAAGACCCCGGAGGACGAGCCGCGCCGGTTCGCCGTCGTGGCGATCCGCGACGGGTACGAGGTGGCGCCGAGCGCGCCCGGCCTGCCCGATCCGACGGCCGTGCCCGACCGGGGCCCGGCGGCGGGCTTCGGCACCGATCCGCTGCGCGCCTTCCACAAGGTGGCCTGTGTCGCCGACGCGGCGACGGTCCGGGAGCGGGCCGACGGCACCTTCGAGGTGCTGGCGACCGGTACGACCCGGGTGCGGCTGCTGTCCGTCGACGCCTCGGGGCCGTATCTGACGGCCGAGACGGAGCCGCTGGCCGAGGATCCCGGCGACGAGGCGGGGGCGCTGGCCGAGGGGGTGCTGCGGTCCTTCCGCCAGTACCAGAAGCGGCTGGCGGGGGCGCGGGAGCGGTCGCTGACGACCGGCGCGGAACTGCCGGACGAGCCGGGTGTCGTCTCCTACCTGGTCGCCGCCGCGATGATGCTGGACACGCCGACGAAGCAGCGGCTGCTCCAGGCGCCGGACACGGCCTCACGACTCCGTGACGAGCTGAAACTGCTGCGCGCGGAGACGGCCGTCATCCGTCATCTGCCGTCGCTGCCGGCCGCGGAGCTGACGCGCGGCCCGACAAGTCTCAACTGACGTACGAAATCGACCGAAATCGACCGGGGTACAGGCGGGGATGGCGAAGAAGTCCAAGAAGCAGCAGCCGGGCGGCACGCCCGCGACGGTGGCGCTCACCGCGGCCGGGGTGCCGTTCACGGTGCACTCCTACGAGCACGACCCGGCCCACCCGTCGTACGGGGAGGAGGCGGCCGAGGCGATGGGGGTCTCGCCGGACCGGGTCTTCAAGACGCTGGTGGCGGACGTCGACGGCGCGCTGACGGTGGCGGTGGTGCCGGTGGCAGGCCAACTGGACCTGAAGGCCCTGGCGTCGGCGGTGGGCGGCAAACGGGCCACGATGGCCGACCCGGCCCTGGCGGAACGCACCACGGGCTACGTCCGCGGCGGCATCTCCCCCCTGGGCCAGCGCAAGAAACTCCCCACGGTGGTGGACGAGTCGGCCACCCGGCACGAGACGATCTGCGTCTCAGCAGGCCGCCGCGGCCTGGAGGTGGAACTCACCCCCGCCGACCTGACCACCCTGACCTCGGCGACTTCGGCCCCGATCGGCCGCGCGTAACCCACCCTCCACGGACACCCGAACCACCCCACCCGCTCCCACGGGCAGACGTGCCGCCGCCCACGACCGTTCCCGCGGGCAGTCATGCCACCGTTCCCGCGGGCAGTCGTGCCTCCCCCAGTGCCTTAAGGGCCTGGGAGGTGCCCCCAGGGCGGTACGGGTGGGCGGTGGGGGTACCTCCCGCTCATGGGGGTACCTCCCGCTCGAGCGAAGCCGAGAGTGGGGGAGGAGCCGAGAGTGGGGGAGGCACCCCGCGAGCGCCGGGCTGCGCGACCCACCCCCGGCCCGCACCAACGCCGAGGCACCCGAAAACCTACGCCCCCGGCGACACGTACGGCTCGGCCGGCGGAAACTGCTCCGGATCCCGCGGCCCGAACAACCCCGTCAACCCCAGATGCAACACCAGCGCCGCGAACGGCCACGCCAACAACGCCCCCTTCGCGCTCAGCTTCAACGGCGCGTCGAACGTGACCCCCTCACCGGCACTCCGAGCCTGCGCGATCACGTCCTGCGCGGGACCGAGCCGCACCCCCAGCCACCAGGCCAGCAACGACCCCAGCAGCCCACCGACCGCCAGCGCCACCACCAACGGCACACCCCCGCGCCGCCGCACCAGGAACACGACGAGCGCGCTCACCGCCCCGAACCCCAGCGCGAGCAGCGAGAACGTCCCGTCCACCCCGATGACCTGCTCACCCTCGGAGTCCTTGAGGTAGACGACCCAGTTGTCGCCGATCACGCCGCCCACGTACGGCACGCGCGGCGCCAGCCACCACCACAGCACCCCGAGCAGCACCCCGCCGAGCGCCACCGCCACCGTGGTCACGGCGGCCTCACGTATCTCCGCCTTCATCCCGGGGCCGTCCTGTCCGTCCCACCAGCCGTGCCGTGGGTACGCGACGTCGCCGGCCTTCCCGTACGGGTACGAGGCGGCGGCCTGCTCGTGGTCGTGCGGAGGCGGTGGTGGTGTCAGAGGTGCGCTCACCCTGCCATCGTGCCAGGCCCGGCTGTGCGGCGCGTCACCGGACGGCCGCCCTGCGGTACGCCCAGGTCGCGACGGCCAGCGAGACGACACCGACGGCTCCGCACACGGCGAGGTCACCGAGCACCCGCGCCCAGTCGGGGTGCGGTCCGAAGGTCCGCGCGAAGGCCTCGACGCCGTACGTCGACGGCAGCAGGTCCCGGGCGAGGCGCACCGCCTCCGGCATCCGCTCCGCCGGCAGCACACCGAGCAGCAGCGCGGCCGACATGCCGAGCTGCCCCAGCAGCGTGGCCAGCTCCGCGCGGGGCGCGAGCAGCCCGAGCGCCGCGCCGAGTCCGGCGAGCGCGGCCCCGGCGAGCGGGATCACGGCGGCCAGCACCCACAGGTTCGCCAGCGGCAGCCCGAACAGCACGCACCCGAAGACGGCGGTCACCACGGTCCCCGGCACGGTGAACGAGGCGTACGCGCCCGCCGCGCCCAGCACCACCGCGGCCGGCGGCACCGGCAGGGTCGCGTAGTGGTCGAGCCCGCCGCTGGCCCGTAGCTGCCCGAAGTACTGGGCGAGCAGGTTCAGCGCGACGAAGGCGACGACCAGGACCGCCGAGCCGGCGACCACGGCCTGCGCCTCGCCGCCGCCGTCCACGACCCCGCGCATCAGGATCATGATGCCGACGGACTGGAAGGTCGCCACGAACAGCAGCGGTATCCGCGCGACCCGGGCCCGGGAGAGCTGCGCCCGGTACACGGCCGCCAGCGACGGCCACAGCCGCGCCCGGGGGCCGAGTCCGGCCGGTTGCGGCGCGGCCTCCTCCACGGCCAGGGCGGCGCCCGGCACGACATCGGCGGGTACGACACTCACGTCGTGCTGCTCCCCTTCGCTCGGAGGTTCGCCCGAAACCACTACGGCCCTGTTCCGTACGGATGACGCGGCCCGTGTGCTCACGCCTTCACCAGTCCCTGTCGTACGGCGCCGCCCAGCGCCAGGTAGACGTCCTCCAGGCTGGGCGTGGCCAGCGTGAAGTCGTCCAGCGCGGCGAAGGCGGCCCCGCCGGTGACGGTGGCGACGACCGTACGGGCCTCCTCGGGCGCCAGCCGCAGGGTCCAGCGGCGGCCCGACTCGACGACCCGGTCGCGCAGCGCGGCGACCTCGGGCACGTGCAGGGGTGCCGCCTCGCGCCACACCAGGTCGACCCGGACCTCGCCGGCGACCCGCTCCTTGAGTCCGGCCGGGCTGTCGCAGGCGATGACCCGGCCCCGGTCGAGCACGGCGACCCGGTCGAGCACGGTCTCGGCCTCGATCACGTTGTGGGTGACCAGCAGCACGGTGGTGCCGTGTCCTGCGCGGCGCCGGTCGACGGCGGACCACACGGCGCGCCGGGCCACCGGGTCCATGCCGGTGGTGGGCTCGTCCAGGACGAGCAGGGGCCGCTCCCCCACCAGCGCCGCGGCGAAGCAGGCCAGTCGGCGCTGGCCGCCGGAGAGTTTCCTCAGCGGGCGCCCGGCGATCGGGGTGAGCCCCAGTTCGTCCAGGACGTCGTCCCGCTCGGCCCGCGCCCGCCGCGCGTCGAGCCCGCGCAGCCGGCCGGTGGTCTCGGCGGCGAGGGACACGGTCAGTTCGTCGAGGGCGCTGGACTCCTGGCCCAGGTAGGCGAGGATGCGCGCGGCACGCTCGGGGTGGCGCACGATGTCGTGGCCGAGGATCTCGACACTGCCGCGGTCGGGCCGCATCAGCCCGGTGAGCTGGCGCACGAGGGTGGACTTGCCGGCGCCGTTCGGCCCGAGCAGTCCGAAGATCTCACCGCGCCGGATGTCGAGCCCCACGTCGTCGGTGGCCCGTACTTCGGGCGCGGCGGGAACGCCACGCCTGCCCCGCACCGCCGGATAGGTCTTGGTCAGCCCACGCACCGCACACACGACATCACCACCGTGCCGGAATCCCTGTGCCGCGCGCGTACTCACAAGGGACGAGCCTACGGGGTCCGGAACCCCGCCCCGCCCTCGGGTCACCCCACCACCCACAAACCCGCCCCGACCCACCGAGCCGATCCAGCGCCCGCACACGCCGGGGCCGTGGCCCGCATTCCAGCCCGCCGAGTCGGGTGACGGGTGGGCACAGGCCGGGGGTCCGGGGGCGGGAGCCCCCTGGCGGGGGGCGCGGGGGCGGAGCCCCCGACACGGGGCGCGAGGGGGCAGAACCGCACCCCCGCCTACTCCCCGGCGGGAGCCCTCTCCGTACCGGTACGAAGATCCAGCTCACGCCAGAACCCCGCCCGAATGGCGTAACGATCACGCTCGTCGATCTGATCGTCCTTGTGCGCGAGCAGCCCGAAACGCGCCGCGTACCGCAACAGCTCCCCGTCGACACGGTGCGGAATCCGGGGATACATCCCGGACAGCTTCTGGATGTGCCCCTGATCCCCGAGCCGCTCCACCCAACGCCGTGCGAACACCTGCCCCACCTCGAAGGGGTCCCCGCCGACCGTGGTGATGTCCTCCTCCCGGTCGGCCCACCGCTGCTCCGCCGTGGTCAACTGGGCGAGCGTCGGCATGGACACCGCGTCCGGCGGCTCGGCGACCGGCCGGTCGACCCAGCCCTTGTCGGAGGACCAGCGCAGAGTCGCGGAGGCGGGCTGCTGGGGCGGGTGCGGGCCGGGGCCGCGCAGCGCGGCCAGGTCCTTGGGGGTGGGTACGCCCTTGGCCGTGGCCGGCCGTTCGGCGGTGCCGTTGTGCCCGGCGGCGGCCGGGTGCCGCGGCTCCTCGGCGGTCCGCTCGGCCGTCGCGCCGAGCGCGGACTCCGGCAGCGGGGCGGAGAGGATCGCGGCGATCTCGGGCCGCGGCACGGGCGACGGGGCGCACACCCCGGTGTACTCCTTGGCCCGTACGGCCCGGGTGATCCACGCCCGGTCCAGCACCCGGCGCTCGTCGGCCTCGGCGACCAGGTCCTCGGACTGGTTGTAGTCGCCGTCGGCGGCCTGCACGGCCCACAGGTGGACGGCGACGCCGTGTTCCTTGGCGGCCATCATGCCGGGCAGCAGGTCACCGTCCCCGGTGACCAGCACGATGTCGGAGCAGGCGCGATTGCGGGCCAGCTCGGTCAGCTCGGCGTGCATCGCGGCGTCGACGCCCTTCTGCGCCCAGCGGCCGTCGCTGCGGGTCAGCGCGCCGAGCCGGACGGTGACCCGGGGCATCACGCGCAGCCTGCGGTGTTCGGGCTGCGGGACGCGGTCGGGGGCGCCGTCGAACCAGTAGATGCGCAGCAGCGGCTGACGCGTGTCGGACTCGGCGCGCTCCCGCAGCCCCTGGATGAGGGCCGCGTGATCGACGGTGATGCGGGACCGCGACGGTTCCCCGGCGAGGAGACTGGCGGCGGCCCCCAGCAGATACCCGGCGTCCACCAGGACGATGCAGCGGTCCACGCGATCCACCCTCTTTCCGGGAGGTTTGCTTCGGGCTTGCTTCGAGTCTGCCCGACCACGCCGGGGTTAACGGCCCGAACTCGATCTTCGGCGTGGCGTTTCCACACTTCCTCCCCGATCACCCCGGTCACACACGGTAATTGTCCAACATGCGCCTGTTATCGGGCTGTGTGAATCTGGTCCCGGCCCTGGCCCCTAGTCCCCCACAGGAGGCATCACCATGGCCAAGAACAAGAACCGTGACCGTAAGCAGCCGCAGGCCGAGCGCGCCCAGCGGGCGGCGCAGGCGTCCACGATGGAGACGCCGGACGAACAGCGCACCACACAGGCCGTGCCCGGCGAGGTCGGCCGGGGCAAGGGCCGGCAGAAGCGCTTCGGCCACAACTGACATCTTCACAACGGCCCGTCGCGGCCCGGGCACATGAAGACCCGGGCGCACGAAGGACCGGGCACATGAAGAGGGGCGCACCCACCACAGGGTGCGCCCCTCACGCGCGCCGGCCGGACGGGCCCGCGCCGGCCCGCTAGCCCTCTAGCCCGCCAGGCAGGACGGTCCGAGGAGGACCTTCAGATCACCGAACAGGGCCGGGTCCGGCTTCACCCGGTGCCGGTCCAGGCGCAGCACCGTCGTCTTCGTCGGCCCCTGGAGCTTGATCCGCACCTCGCTGTCGCCCTTGTGATGGGTGAGGATCTCGCCGAGCCGGCTGACCATCGGCGGGGTCACACGGGTGGCCGGGATGGTGAGCACCACGGGTGCGTTGGTGCCGGCGTTGGACAGGTCGGGGACCATCAGCTCCATCGCGACCAGCCGCGGCACGTCCTCCCGCTTGTCGAGCCGGCCCTTGACGAACACCACGGCGTCCTCGACGAGTTGCGTGGAGACGAGCTGGTAGGTCGCCGGGAAGAACATGCACTCGATGGAGCCCGCGAGGTCCTCCACGGTGGCGATCGCCCAGGCGTTGCCCTGCTTGGTCATCTTGCGCTGGAGGCCCGAGATGATGCCGCCGATGGTGACCACCGCGCCGTCGCCGAAGTCGCCGCCGGTGAGCTGGGAGATGCCCGCGTCGGCCTTGTCGGACAGCACGTGCTCCAGGCCGAACAGCGGGTGGTCGGAGACGTAGAGCCCGAGCATCTCGCGCTCCTGGGCGAGCAGGTACGTCTTGTCCCACTCGTCGTCGGTGAAGGTGACGTCGAGGCCGAAGCCGGGCTCGCTGGTCTCCTCCTCGCCCATGCCGCCGAAGAGGTCGAACTGTCCCTCGGCCTCCTTGCGCTTGACCGCGACCACGTTGTCGATCATCGGCTCGTAGTGGGCGGTGAGGCCCTTGCGGGTGTGCCCCAGCTCGTCGAAGGCGCCGGCCTTGATCAGCGACTCCGTGGTGCGCTTGTTGCAGACGACCGCGTCGACCTTGTCGAGGTAGTCCGGGAAGGAGGTGTACTTCCCCTTGGCCTTGCGGCTCTTGATGATCGACTCGACCACGTTGGTGCCGACGTTGCGCACGGCCTCCAGGCCGAAGAGGATCACGTCGTCGCCCTGGGCGGCGAAGTTGTGCACCGACTCGTTGACGTTCGGCGGGAGCACCTTGATGCCCATGCGGCGGCACTCGTTGAGGTAGATCGCCGACTTGTCCTTGTCGTCCTTCACCGAGGTGAGCAGCGCGGCCATGTACTCGGCCGGGTGGTTCGCCTTGAGGTAGGCGGTCCAGTAGGACACCAGTCCGTACGCGGCGGAGTGCGCCTTGTTGAAGGCGTAGCCGGCGAAGGGAACCAGCACGTCCCAGAGGGCCTGGATGGCCTCGTCGCTGTAGCCGTTCTTGCGGGCGCCGGCCTGGAAGATGGTGAAGTTCTTCGCCAGTTCCTCGGGCTTCTTCTTGCCCATCACGCGGCGGAGGATGTCGGCCTCGCCGAGCGAGTAGCCGGCGATGATCTGGGCGGCCTTCTGCACCTGCTCCTGGTAGACGATCAGGCCGTAGGTGACGTCCAGGACCTCCTTGAGCGGCTCCTCCAGCTCCTTGTGGATCGGGGTGATCTCCTGGAGCTTGTTCTTGCGCAGCGCGTAGTTGGTGTGCGAGTCCATGCCCATCGGGCCGGGACGGTAGAGCGCGGAGACGGCGGAGATGTCCTCGAAGTTGTCCGGCTTCATCAGCCGCAGCAGCGAGCGCATCGGTCCGCCGTCGAACTGGAAGACGCCGAGGGTGTCGCCGCGCTGGAGGAGTTCGAAGGTCTTCGGATCGTCGAGCGGCAGGCCCAGCAGGTCCAGGTCGATGCCCTTGTTGGCCTTCACCATCTTGACGGCGTCGTCCATGATGGTCAGGTTGCGCAGGCCGAGGAAGTCCATCTTCAGCAGGCCCAGCGACTCGCACTGGGGGTAGTCCCACTGTGTGATGGTCACGCCGTCGGTGTGCCGCACCCAGATGGGGGCGTGGTCGACGATGGGCTCGCTGGACATGATCACGCCGGCGGCGTGCACGCCCATCTGCCGGACCAGGCCCTCGACGCCCTTGGCGGTGTCGATGACCTTCTTCACGTCCGGCTCGTTCTCGTACATCGAGCGGATCTCGCCGGCCTCGCTGTAGCGGGGGTGCGAGGGGTCGGTGATGCCGTTCAGGTCGATGCCCTTGCCGAGGACGTCGGCGGGCATCGCCTTGGTGAGGCGGTCGCCCATCGCGTACGGGTAGCCCAGCACGCGCGCGGAGTCCTTGATGGCGTTCTTCGCCTTGATCTTTCCGTAGGTGCCGATCATGGCGACCTTGTCGGCGCCGTACTTCTCGGTCACGTACCGGATCACCTCGACGCGCCTGCGCTCGTCGAAGTCGATGTCGACGTCGGGCATGGAGACGCGCTCGGGGTTGAGGAACCGCTCGAAGATCAGTCCGTGCGGGATCGGGTCGAGGTCGGTGATGCCCATGGCGTAGGCGACGATCGAGCCGGCCGCGGAGCCTCGGCCGGGGCCGACCGCGATGCCGTTGTTCTTGGCCCACATGATGAAGTCGGCGACGACGAGGAAGTACCCCGGGAACCCCATCTGGATGATGACGTCCATCTCGTAGTCGGCCTGCTTCTGGCGGTCCTCGGGGACACCGCCGGGGAAGCGGCGCTCCATGCCGCGGCGGACCTCCTCCTTGAACCAGCTGACCTCGGTGTACCCGTCCGGGATGTCGAACTTGGGCATCAGGTCGCGCTTCTCGAACATGCCCGTGGTGTCGACCATCTCGGCGATCAGCCTGGTGTTGGCGCAGCCCTGCTGCCAGGCGTCCGAGGAGTCGATGGCGTACATCTCGTCGGTGGACTTGAGGTAGTAGCCGGTGCCGTCGAACTTGAAGCGGTCGGGGTCGGAGAGGTTCTTGCCGGTCTGGATGCACAGCAGCGCGTCGTGGGCGGTCGCCTCGTGCGCGTACGTGTAGTGCGAGTCGTTGGTGACCAGGGGCGGGATGCCGAGCTTCTTGCCGATCTCCAGGAGGCCGTCGCGGACCCGGTGCTCGATCTCGATGCCGTGGTCCATCAGCTCCAGGAAGTAGCGGTCCTTGCCGAAGATGTCCTGGTAGTCGGCGGCGGCCTTGAGGGCCTCGTCGAAGTGGCCGAGGCGCAGCCGGGTCTGCACCTCGCCGGAGGGGCAGCCGGTGGAGGCCACGATCCCCTCGGACCACTGGCTGATGGTCTCCTTGTCCATCCGGGGCCACTTCTGCAGCCAGCCCTCGGCGTAGGCGTCGGAGGAGAGCCGGAAGAGGTTGTGCAGGCCGGTGCTGTTCACGGCCCACATCGTCTTGTGGGTGTAACCACCGGAACCGGAGACGTCGTCCCGCTTCTGGTGCGGCTGGCCCCACTGGATCTTGCGCTTGTTGCGCCGGGACTCGGGCGCGACATACGCCTCGATCCCGATGATCGGGGTGACTCCGGCCTTCTGCGCGGAGTGGAAGAAGTCGTACGCCCCGTGCAGGTTGCCGTGGTCGGACATGGCGATGTGCGACATGCCCATTTCATTGCAGGCGTTGAACATGTCCTTCAGCCGCGCGGCACCGTCCAGCAGCGAGTACTGGGTGTGGACGTGCAGGTGCGTGAACGGCGGCTTTGACACGGTGCGGCCTCCAAGGAAAACAGCCTGTGACGGGCAGGCGGACGGTCTGGGGGACAGCGTCGAAGTCTATGCCCCGACGCTGACACGCGGAGGCCGCCACGGCGTACCTTCGAGCGGGGGCGCGGGCACTCCCGCGCCCCGTCGCACGTTGGACAGGGGACGGACCAGCCGTCCCGGAACATCCCGCACCTGGAGGCACAAAGCGATGTCGGTACCGCAGCTCAACGACGAGCACCGCGGTGAGGAGATCCTCGCCGTCCTCGACACCGCCTTCGGCGAGCTCCTGGCCGCCGACCCGGCCGCGTTCCGGGTGAAGTTCCGGAAGATGGCGGCCTCCGCGTTCGCCTTCTACCGCGGGACGGCGTGCCTCTTCTACCACGATCTGGCCGCCGAGAAGCGCGGCGGGCCGTACCTGGACGACCGCACCTCGCGCGTGTGGATCCACGGCGATCTCCACGCGGAGAACTTCGGCACGTACATGGACTCCAACGGCCGCCTGGTCTTCAACGTCAACGACTTCGACGAGGCCTACGTCGGCCCCTTCACCTGGGACCTCAAGCGCTTCGCGGCCTCCGTGGCGCTGATCGGCTACGCGAAGGCGCTCAGCGACGAGCAGATCACCGAGCTGGTCACGATCTACACGGCCGCCTACCGGGAGCGGATCCACGCGCTGGCCACCGGCGCGAAGAGCGACGAGGTGCCGCCGTTCACCCTGGACACCGCCCAGGGCCCGCTGCTGGACGCGCTGCGCGACGCCCGCTCGCTGACCCGGTTCGGGCTGCTGGACTCGATGACCGAGATCCGCGACTTCGAGCGCCGCTTCGCCTCCGGCGGCGGCGCGGTCGAGCTGGACGCCGCCACCCGCTACAAGGTGCTCGCCGCCTTCGACGGCTATCTGGAGACGCTGCCGGACGCCTCGCTGGCCCGCCCGGACTCCTACCGCGTGAAGGACGTCGTGGGCCGCCGCGGCATCGGCATCGGCTCGGCCGGGCTGCCGTCGTACAACATCCTCCTGGAGGGTCACAGCGACGCCCTGGAGAACGACGTGGTGATCTACATCAAGCAGGCCCAGACCCCAGCCGTCTCCCGGCACATCACCGACCAGGCGATCCGGGAGTACTTCCAGCACGAGGGGCACCGCACGGTGATCTCCCAGCGCGCCCTCCAGGCGCACGCCGACCCGTGGCTGGGCTGGACCGAGCTGGACGGCGCGGGCCAGCTCGTCGCCGAGGTCTCGCCGTACGCCGTGGACCTGGACTGGGGCGACATCGACGACCCGGAGGAGATCGCCCTGGTCGTCGCCGACCTCGGCCGGGCCACGGCGACGATGCACGCGGCGGCGGACGACACCTCCGGCGAGTCCCTGGTGCCGTTCTCCACCGAGCGCGCCATCGACGCGGCGATCGCCGCCGACGAGGACTCCCTGATCCCCCTCCTGGTCGAGTTCGCGCACGACTACGGCGCCCGCGCGCGCGGCGACCACCAGATCTTCCTGGACCTGTTCCGCAACGGCCGGATTCCGGGCCTGTAACCATCCGCACATCCACAGGAACCCTTTAGGGATCCCTTACCGGAGCACGTGACACACTCGTTCCCGCCATGGACATATCCGGAACCCAGCTCAGAGCCGTACGCGCGGCGCTGTTCACGGCAGTCGTCGTGACGCTCAGCGCCGCGTCGCACGTGCTGCTGTCCGGGGTCCCGCTGCCGCTGAACACGGTGGCCGCGATCGCCGCCGCCGTGTTCCTCCTGGCGTACGCCCTGGCGGGGCGGGAGCGTTCCTTCGGGCGGATCGCCGCCCTGCTGATCCCGCTGGAGCTGGCCGCCGACACCGTCTTCACCACCGGCCAGCACGTCTGCTACGGCCGGATGGGCGGACCCGTCGCGGGCCCGCTGCGCTCCGTCGGCTTCGACGTGCTGTGCGGCGACGGCACCAGCGTGGGCGCACCGCTCGCCCGGGCCACCGGGCACGCCGCCGAGGGCGGCGACCGGCTGGCGGCCCTGCTCGCCCAGGCCGATCCGGCGACCGCCTGGGCGCTGCTCGGCGCGCACATCGGGGTCGGTCTGTGCGCCGCCGCCTGGCTGCGTCGCGGCGAGCGGGCACTGGCCCAGCTGCTGGGCGCGGTGGCGGCCACGACCTTCCGGCCGCTGCTGCTCGCGGTCGCCGCGGTGACCGTGCGCCGGGTCCCGGAGATCCGCCGTCCGGCCCGCCCGGTCCGCCGTACCGCCGCGGCCCGCACCCTGCTCCTCGCGCACTCCCTGGGACGGCGCGGACCGCCGTGCTCCGTCACCTTCGCCTGAGGGCGGCCCCGCCCCCGGCGAATCCTCCGAGCACCAGCACCCCCATACGTATCCCGCACACGGCACGACCGTGTGCGTCCCCCGTGGAGACATCACCATGAGCAAGCGGAACAGCCAGGCGGCGAAGTCGGCGGCCCGAGAGCGGCTGCGCGTGGAGCGCGAGCGCCAGGCGAAGAAGGCGAAGGCCAAGCGGCAGATCGTCGTCGCCCTGTCGGTCGTCGGCGTGCTGGCCGCGGCCGGCGGCATCGGCTACGCGGTCGTCCAGGCCAACCAGCCCAGCGCCTGGGACGCCGCGAAGGACGCCAAGCTCGTCAAGCCGGCCAACACCAGCGGCAAGAACGGCACGACCGTCGTCATCGGCGAGTCCGACGCGAAGAAGACCCTGGAGCTGTACGAGGACCCGCGCTGCCCGGTCTGCGCCTCCTTCGAGCAGACGGTCGGCAAGACCATCGAGAAGGACGTCGAGGACGGCAAGTACAAGATCCGCTTCATAGGCGCCTCGTTCCTCGACCGCAACCTGACCGGCGAGGGCTCCAAGAACGCCCTGAGCGCCCTGGGCGCCGCGCTGAACGTCGGCCCCGACGCGTTCCTCGCCTACAAGAGCGCGCTCTACTCGGCCGAGTACCACCCCGAGGAGTCGGACGACAAGTTCGCGGACGACGCGTACCTGATCAAGATCGCCAACTCGGTCGACGCCCTGAAGGACAACAAGGAGTTCCAGGCGGACGTGAAGGACGGCACCTACGACAAGTGGGCGCTGGAGATGTCCGACGTGTTCGACGACAGCGAGGCCCAGGGCACGCCGACGCTGATGATGGACGGCAAGAAGCTCACCGGCTCCGACGGGCAGAACGCGCCCATGACGGTGGACGAGTTCAACACGGCGGTCGACGCGGCCCTCAAGGCCTGACCCCCGGCCGGCCGACGGCACGCTGAAGAGCGGGCGAACTTTCGCGAGTTCGCCCGCTCTTGCGTGTACCTGTCAGTAACCTGATCGGCTGTGACCAGTCGACACAGATCATCCGGGAGCGCCGTCCCCGCCACCGCGGACCCCGCCTTCCCGTCCCCGCGCCGCCGTACGGTCGTCAGGGCTGCCGCCGCCACCGCGGTGCTGGCCGGACCGCTCACCGCCGCCCTCCCCGCACGCGCCGCGACCGCGCAGGCGCCCGCCTTCCTGCACGGCGTCGCCTCCGGCGACCCGCTGCCGGACGGCGTCCTGCTGTGGACCCGCGTGACGCCGGTGCCGGAGGCGATACCCGGCTCCGGGCTCGGCCCGGACACCGAGGTGAGCTGGACCGTGGCCCGGGACAGGGCGTTCACCGACGTCGTCGCGAAGGGTTCGACCCTCGCCACCGCCGCCTCCGACCACACCGTCAAGGCGGACATCCGCGGCCTGCGTCCGGCCACCGACTACTGGTTCCGCTTCTCCGCCGGCACCACCGACTCGCCCGTCGCCCGCACCCGCACCGCCCCGGCCGCCGACGCCGCCGTGTCCGGCCTGCGCTTCGGCGTGGTCTCCTGCGCCAACTGGGAGGCCGGCCACTTCGCCGCGTACCGCCACCTCGCGGCCCGCGGCGACCTGGACGCCTGGCTGCACCTGGGCGACTACATCTACGAGTACGGCACCGGCGAGTACAGCGCCCGCGGCGAGGTCGTACGGCCGCACGCCCCCGTCCACGAGATCGTCACCCTCGCCGACTACCGGCTCCGGCACGCCACGTACAAGACCGACCCCGACCTCCAGGCCCTGCACGCCGAGGCGCCGGTCGTCGCGATCTGGGACGACCACGAGTTCGCCAACGACACCTGGTCGGGCGGTGCCGAGAACCACACCGAGGGCGCGGAGGGCGCCTGGGCGGCCCGCCAGGCCGCCGCCAAGCAGGCCTACTTCGAGTGGATGCCGGTACGGCCCGCGCTCGCCGGCACCACCTACCGCCGGCTCCGCTTCGGCAAGCTCGCCGATCTGTCCCTGCTCGACCTGCGGTCGTTCCGTTCCCAGCAGGTCTCCCTGGGCGACGGCGAGGTCGACGACCCGGACCGCACGCTCACCGGGCGCGCCCAACTGGACTGGCTGAAGGCCGGTCTGACGGCGTCCGACACCACCTGGCGGCTGGTCGGCACCTCGGTGATGATCTCGCCGTTCTCCCTCGGCTCCCTTCCCGCGAGCCTCCTCAAGCCGCTCGCGAAGCTGCTGGGCCTGCCGCAGGAGGGGCTCGCCCTCAACACCGACCAGTGGGACGGCTACACCGACGACCGCCGCGAACTCCTCGCCCATCTGCGGGCGAACGCCGTCCGCAACACGGTCTTCCTCACCGGCGACATCCACATGGCGTGGGCCAACGACGTGCCGGTGAACGCCGGTACCTATCCGCTGTCGGCGTCGGCCGCCACGGAGTTCGTGGTCACCTCGGTCACCTCCGACAACCTCGACGACATCGTGAAGGTCCCCGAGGGCACCGTCTCCGCGCTCGCCGCACCGCTGATCCGGGCGGCCAACCGGCACGTCCACTGGGTCGACACCGACCGGCACGGCTACGGCGTACTGGACATCACCGCGGAGCGGGCGCAGATGGACTACTACGTGCTGTCCGACCGTACGGCGGCGGACGCCACGTCCGAGTGGGCCCGCTCCTACCGCACCCGCAGCGGCACACAGAAGGTCGAGCGCGTCCACGATCCGGTGTGACCCCGCCCCCCAGGGGCGATTTTCGGCCACTTCCGACCGCGTGACGCGTCAGTGAGGGCCGATCGGACCGCTACGGCGGGTGGTGCGAACGGGGAACCGAATCCGGACACACCACCCGCCCGGTGACCGGATCGATGACGTCGCGTCTTCAAACATCGGGCGCCGTAACGTTTCCGCACTCATCGCGCTCCCCGTTGCCCCTGTTTGACGGGTGACCGATTGGGCTTGATCACTCCTCTTGGTGACTAGTCATGTCCACGTAATCTCCCGGCGGCGGCCAGGAAGATCCCTGGCCCGGTCCCCACCGCATCCGCCAGGAGCTCCCATGCGCACGTTCGCCCGGATATCGTCCCTGTCGCACAGACGCCTGCTCGGTACGGCCGTCGTGGCCGGAACCCTGATGCTCACCCCCCTGTCCGCGCCCACGACGGTGGCCGCGGCCGGAACCCAGGCCGCCGAGTGCGCCGACGACACCTCCGCCACCGCACGCAAGGCCCACCCCGGTCACGACGGGCACGCCGCCGAGCCGAACGAGATCAGCCAGGCCCGCGCCCAGGCCATGGACGCCGACCTGCGCGCCAAGCTGGACAAGCTGCGCACGGCCGGCCCGAGCAGCACGACCGCCGCCTCGGCGACCATTCCGGTCTACTTCCACGTCATCCACGACGGTGAGACCGGCAAGCTCGGCTCCGCCGACATCACCGCCCAGATGAACGTCCTGAACGCGGCCTACGCCGGCCAGGGCACCGGCAACACCGACTCGGGCTTCCAGTTCACGCTGGCCGGCACCGACTACACCGACAACGCCGCCTGGTACACCGTCGGCTACGGCTCGCCGGAGGAGAAGGCGATGAAGTCCGCCCTGCACCAGGGCGGCGCGAACGCGCTCAACTTCTACACCGCCAACATCGGCGACGGACTCCTCGGCTGGGCCACCTTCCCCAGCTCGTACCGGTCCAGCCCGGAGATGGACGGCGTCGTCGTCCTGAACTCCTCGCTGCCGGGCGGCTCGGCCACGAACTACGACGAGGGCGACACCGCCACCCACGAGGTCGGCCACTGGATGGGCCTCTACCACACCTTCCAGGGCGGCTGTAACGGCAACGGCGACTACGTCGACGACACCGCGGCCGAGAAGAGCCCCGCCTACGAGTGCCCCGAGGGCCGCGACACCTGCACCCGCAAGACGGGCGCCGACCCGATCCACAACTTCATGGACTACACGTACGACGCCTGCATGTACCAGTTCACCGCGGGTCAGGTGACGCGGATGCAGGAGAACTGGACCGCCTACCGCGCCGGCTGATCCGGTTCGAGCGAGTCGAGGAAGCCGAGCGCCACCCGCCAGGTGGCCTCGGCGGCCTCCTCGTCGTAGTCGGGGAGGTCGGGGTCGGTGTAGAGGTGACCCGCCCCCGCGTACCTGTACACCTCGACGTCGGCGCCGGCCCGGCCCATCCGCAGGTACCAGGCGGTGAGCCAGTCGTCCGTCTCGAACGGGTCCGGCTCGGCGACGTGCAACTGCACCGGCAGTTCGTCCACCGAGGCGTTCTCCGCGATGTCCGACGTGCCGTGCAGGAGCAGCAGTCCGCGCGCCTTGTCGTCGCCGAGGGCCAGCGTCTGGGCGACGGAGGCGCCGAAGGAGAACCCCGCGTACACCAGCCCCCGCTCGGAGTAGGGCGCGGCGGCCAGCACGGCCCGCTTCAGCAACTCGTCCTTGCCGGTCCCCTCCTTGTACGCCATGCCGTCCTCGACCGTGTCGAACGTGCTGCCCTCGAAGAGGTCGGGCGTCCACACCTCGTGTCCGGCCGCGCGCAGCCGGTCCGCGGCCCGGCGCACCGCGGGCCGCAGGCCGTAGGTCGAGTGAAAGAGCATGATGTTCATGCGGTCCATGGTGCCAGCCCGGTGTGACGACGCCGGATCACGGCCCTACCCGCGATCGCGTGGAAGTCACATGTTCATGCCCGCCCGGGCCGGTTAGGTTCGGGAGCATGGATGACGTGCTCCGCCCATTGATCGTGGTCGGCGGCTCGGTCGTGCTCACACTGCTGCTCGGCTGGGCCACCGACCTGCTGCTGCGCAAGGCCGACGAACGCCACCCCGAGACCCCGCTGTGGGGACTGCTGCGCCGCGGCCGGATCCCCTACCAGCTCGTGCTGTTCGCGGCCCTGCTGAGAGGGTCGTACGACGAGGCGGGGCTGCTGCCGGACCACGAGACCGCCGTCGGCCGGACCCTGACCCTGGTGCTGATCGGGTCGGCCGCCTGGCTGGCGATCCGGATCGCGGCCGCGGTCGTCGAGACCACGTACACGCGGTACGCCAGCAGCCACCGCGAGCGCGACCCCGCGCGGGTCCGCCGGGTGCGCACCCAGGTGACGCTGATCCGGCGGGTGGTCTCGGCGATCGTCGGTGTGGTGGCGGTGGCCGCGATGCTGCTGACCTTCCCCGCGATGCGGGCGGCCGGTGCGTCGCTGCTGGCCTCGGCCGGAATCCTCGGCATCGTCGCCGGTGTGGCCGCCCAGTCCACGCTCGGCAACATGTTCGCCGGGCTGCAGATCGCCTTCGGCGACATGGTGCGCATCGGCGACACGGTGGTCGTGGACGGCGAGTGGGGCACGGTCGAGGAGATCACGCTGACCTTCCTGACCGTGCACACCTGGGACGAGCGCCGGATCACCATGCCGGTGTCGTACTTCACGTCCCAGCCGTTCGAGAACTGGTCGCGCGGGACGCCGCAGATGACGGGCACCGTCTTCTGGCACCTCGACCACTCGGCCCCGCTGGACGCGATGCGCGACAGGCTCCGCGACATCCTCCGGGAGTGCCCGGCCTGGGACGGCCGCGCCTTCAACCTGACCGTGACCGACAGCACACCCAGCACCATGGAGGTGCGCGCCCTGGTGACGGCCAAGGACGCGGACGACATCTGGACGGTGCGGGTCGAGGTCCGCGAGGGGATGCTCCGCTGGCTGGGCGAGGAACACCCCTACGCCCTGCCCCGGGTCAACACGGCCGACGCGGTACTGCCGCCCGGCCGGCGCGATCACCGCTCCGCCGACGGCGTACCGGCGGCCCGCCGCGTGCACACCCATCCGAGGGAGCGCTGACCGGGCCTCAGTGGCCGCGTTCGGCGCCGCCGTTGACCTGGATGATCTGCGAGGTGACGTGTGCGGCGCCCGGGGAGGCGAGCCAGTGCAGGGTCGCGGCGACGTCCCCCGGCGTTCCGGCGCGCCCGTCCAGGGTCTCCTCGACCAGCCGGGCGCGCAGTTCCTCGTCGATGCCCTCGCCGAAGAAGGCGGTGTCCTCGATGTAGCCGGGGGCGACCACGTTCACGGTGATGCCGTGCGGGCCCAGTCTCCGGGCGAGGTCATGGGCGTACGGGTGCAGGCCGGCCTTGGCCGCCCCGTACGCCACCTGTCCATGGCCCCGGTAGGCGGCGATGGAACCGATGAACAGCACGCGACCGCCGGGTTCGGCGAGCCGGTCGCGCAGGGCCTCGGTCAGCAGTGCGGCGGTCAGCAGGTTGAGCCGGAAGTTGACCGTCCAGGAGCGGGCGACGGCGTCGAGCGGGTCGTCGCCGTCGGCCGGCGGTTCGAGGAGCCCGTTGCCTCCGGCGCTGTGGACCAGCACGTCCACGGCCCCGAACTCCCGCCCCACGAAGCCGGCGACACCGCGCACGGCCTCGGGGTCGGCGAGATCGGCGGCGTACGTCAGCGCGCCCGGCACCCCGGCCCGCTCCAGCACGTCCCCCCGCCGCCCGAGCAGCAGCACCCGGTCCCCGTCGGCGGCGAACACCCGCGCGGCGGCGAGCCCGATCCCGGTACCGCCCCCGCTGATCACAACATTCCGAGTCATATGAGGACTCTACGAACGAAAAGCCGCCAACGGCGCCAATCCCCCACGGGAAACGCCCGCTTCTCAACGAACCGAGACGGGCGGTGCGCGGATGGGAGAACAAAAGATCAGCGCAAGCTGCGCACATCCAGATGCCGCAGCACCCGGTCCACGACCTCCGGATCCGCCCCCGCCTCACTCCGCGCCGCGAGCACCTCGTGCCGAGCCGCGCTCAGCATCTCCCGCTGGATCCCCCGCACCCGCTTCAGCCGCCGCGCCCGCTGCCGGTGCGCCTCCCGCCGCTCGTCGTCCGCGAGGTCGGGGCTGATCCGCACCCCGATGTCGAAGGCGCTGCGCAGCATCTGCTCGGACAGCTCCTCCGGCAGGTCCTCGGCCTCCTCGATCTCGCGCAGCCTGCGCTTCGCCGCCTTCGCCGCCCGGACCGCCAGGTCGTGCTCGAGCCGCTTCTCCCGCCCGGTGTCGGCCCGCACCCCCAGCCGCCCCACCAGCCACGGCAGGCTCAGCCCCTGCACCAGCAGGGTCGCCATGATCACGCCGAACGCGATGAAGACGATCTCGCTCCGGCCGGGGAAGTCGTCCCCGGCGTCGGTCTCCAGCGGAATCGCCAGCGCCAGCGCGACGGAGGCCACCCCGCGCATCCCGGACCACCACATCACCACGGTCTCGCGCCAGCTCACCGGGATCTCCTCGGCGGTGTCCCGCGCGGCGTGCAGCCGTTTCGTCAGCCAGGTCGCCGGCAGCAGCCACAGCAGCCGGACCAGGACGACCACGCCCACGACCACCGCCGCCCAGCCGAGCAGTTCGCTCCAGTGGCCGGACGCGGTCCGCACCGCGTTGTGCAGTTCGAGCCCGACCAGCCCGAACGCGACCCCGGTGACCAGGGTGTCGACGATGTCCCAGAAGGTGTGCCCGGCCAGCCGGGTCATGACGTCGTCGGCGTCGGTGGCGTACTCGACGAGGAACAGCGCGGTGGTGAGCACGGCGAGCACGCCCGAACCGTGCAGCTCCTCGGCCGCGACGTAGGAGGCGTACGGCACGAGCAGGCTCAGCCCGATCTGCAGGGTCGCGTCCCCGAGGAGACCCATCAGCTTGTTGGCGCCCCAGCCCAGGGCGAGCCCGACCGCCACCGCCACCACGGCCGACAGCACCAGGTCGAGCCCTGCCTCCCAGACGGAGAAGCCGCCGCTGACGACGGCCGCGATCGCCACGTTGTAGAGGACGATCGCCGTGACGTCGTTGAAGAGCCCCTCGCCCTCCAGGATCGACACCAGCCGGCGCGGCAGCCCCAGCTTCCCGGCGACGGCGGTCGCCGCGACCGGGTCGGGCGGCGCGACCAGAGCGCCGAGGGCGAAGGCGGCGGCCAGCGGCAGCCCCGGCACGACCGCGTGGGCGACGGTGGCCACGCACAGCATGGTGACGAGGACCAGCGCCACCGCGAGCAGCAGGATCGGTCTGACGTTCGCCGCGAACTGCCGCCAGGAGGTCCGTCGTACGGCGGCGTAGAGCAGGGGCGGCAGCAGCAGCGGGAGGATCAGGTCGGGCGGGATGTCGACGTTCGGCACGAACTCCAGCAGGGCCAGTACCGCCCCGAGGACCGTCATCAGCACCGGCGCCGGCAGCCCCAGCCGCTCCCCGACCGGGACACTCACCACGGCCCCGAGCAGCAGGGCGAACAGCAGGGTCAACTGATCCACGGTCGCGGCTCCGGGCGGATCGACGATCGGCGGGCGGATCTCCACCCTGCCACGCCGACGCCCTCACCCGGCCGTTCGCGGCCTCCGCTGCAGAACGCGCCGCATGGCCCGGTGCGGCATCCCCGCGTCCGGGAACTCGGGCCCGTACGCCTCGTAGCCCAGCCGCTCGTAGAAACCGAGGGCGTGCGTCTGCGCGTGCAGGTCGACGGCGGTGAGGCCCCGGTCGCGGGCCGCCTCCTCGATGGCCCGCACCAGCGCCGCGCCGACGCCGAGGCCCCGCGCCCGGCGCGTCACCGCGAGCCGGCCGAGCGAGCCGACCGCCGGGTCGCCGCCGTTCTTCGCCGCGGCGGCCTCGCCGTGCAGCAGCCGTCCGGTGCCGAGGGGGGTGCCGTCCGCCGCGACCGCCAGCACGTGGACGGCGCCGGCGTCGTAGGCGTCGTACTCGATGTCCTCGGGGACGCCCTGCTCGGCGACGAAGACCTCCTTGCGGACCGCGAAGCACGCCTCGCGGTCGGCGGACTCCTCCGCCACGCGGACCACGTACGGTCCGCTCATGCGTAGGTCTCCTCGCGGACCTGGTCCAGCGCCTGCTGAAGGTCGTCGGGGTAGTCGCAGGAGAACTCCGCCCACTGCCCGTCGCCGGGGTGCTCGAAGCCCAGGCGCACGGCGTGCAGCCACTGGCGGGTCAGGCGGAGCCGCTTGGCGAGCGTGGGGTCGGCGCCGTAGGTGAGGTCGCCGACGCAGGGGTGCCGGTGGGCGGCCATGTGGACGCGGATCTGGTGGGTGCGGCCGGTCTCCAGCTTGACGTCGAGCAGGGAGGCGGCGCGGAAGGCCTCGATGAGGTCGTAGTGCGTGACGGACGGCTTGCCCTCGGCGGTGACCGCCCACTTGTAGTCGTGCTGCGGGTGACGGCCGATGGGGGCGTCGATGGTGCCGCTGGTCGGGTCGGGGTGGCCCTGGACGAGCGTGTGGTAGCGCTTGTCGACCGTGCGCTCCTTGAACTGGCGCTTCAGTGACGTGTACGCGTACTCGGACTTGGCGACGACCATCAGGCCGGAGGTGCCCACGTCGAGGCGGTGCACGATGCCCTGGCGCTCGGCGGCGCCGGAGGTCGAGATGCGGTACCCGGCGGCGGCGAGGCCGCCGATCACCGTCGGACCGGTCCAGCCCGGCGAGGGGTGGGCGGCGACACCGACGGGCTTGACGATCACGACCACGTCGTCGTCGTCGTGCACGATCTCCATGCCCTCGACCGGCTCGGCGACCACCTGCACCGGCGCGGGCGCCTGCGGCATCTCCACCTCGAGCCAGGCGCCGCCGCTGACCCGCTCGGACTTGCCGACCACCGACCCGTCGACCGTGACCTTCCCCGCGGCGGCGAGCTCGGCCGCCTTGGTGCGGGAGAAGCCGAACATGCGGGAGATGGCGGCGTCGACGCGCTCGCCCTCCAGGCCGTCCGGCACGGGCAGGGTACGGATCTCGGGAATCGTGCTCACCCGTCGAGTATGCCGGACGGGGCCGACAGCCCCGTACGCGCGTTCAGTCCTTGTGGACGGTGCCGTCCGGGTCGAGGCCCCGGAACGACAGCAGCACGATCAGGATGCCGCCGCACACGATCGCCGAGTCCGCCAGGTTGAACACGGCGAAGTGCTTGGGCGCGATGAAGTCGACCACCGCGCCCTCGAAGACGCCCGGCGAGCGGAAGATCCGGTCGGTGAGGTTGCCGAGGGCGCCGCCGAGCAGCAGGCCCAGCGCGATCGCCCAGGGCAGGCTGTAGAGCTTGCGGGCGAGGCGGATGATCACCACGATCACGGCCGCGGCGATCACCGTGAAGATCACGGTGAAGGCCTCGCCGAAGCCGAAGGCCGCGCCCGCGTTGCGGATCGCCTCGAAGCGCAGCCAGTCCCCGATGATCTCGATGGGCTCGTGGTGCTCCAGCTTGGCGACCACGATCATCTTGCTGATCAGATCGAGGGCGTACGCGAACACGGCGACGGCGAACAGCACGGCGATCCGCCGCTTGCCGCGGGGCCGCTCGGTCTCCGCCGCCGTCGCCCCGGTGCCGGCCCGCTCCTGCTCCTCCCGGTCCGCGTCCGGGGTGTCCGGCGTACCGATGATGCGCTCCGCCTCTGCCACGTGAGTCCCTCAACCTAGGTACCTGACTGAAGGACGAGGGTACGGCACGCCCCGCGCGCCCGCCGATCAGTACCGTCGTTCCTGCTTCTGCTTGCATTCCACGCACAGGGTGGCCCGGGGAAAGGCCTGCATGCGGGCCTTTCCGATGGGATTGCCGCAGTTCTCGCAGAGGCCGTAGGTACCGGCGTCGAGGCGCTGGAGGGCGCGCTCGAACTGGGTGAGCATCTCGCGCGCGTTCGCGGCGAGCGCGAGTTCGTGCTCGCGCGTGATGTTCTTGGTGCCGGTGTCGGCGTCGTCGTCGCCCGCGCCGTCGCCGGAGTCCCGCATCAGGCCGGCCAGCGACTGCTCGGAGGAGGTGATCTCCTCGCGCAGCCGCAGCACCTCGGACGTCAGCTCGGCCCGCGCCTCCTCGACCTCTTCCGGAGTCCATGGCTCCTCCCCCGGACGCACCGCGAGGTCGCCCGGCTCCGCCGCGCCGATCCGGGCCTTGGGTACGGGGCTCTTCGCCGCCGTGGCCGTGCCAGGAGTCTTCTTCGCACCCACCGTCGTCACTCCCGTCTGCGCCGCGGCATCCACCGCGCCCGCGTCATCGGCCGTGCTGCGCCCGGCCACATCCTGTACGGGCCCACCGGCCCCGCTCCCCGAGGGCCCGGCCTCCCGGGAGCCCGCGGAAGCCGCCTCCCGGGGGCCCGTGGAGGCCGCCCTCCGGACGGCGCCCTTCCCCGACCCCTTCTTCCCCACCGCGCCCCCACCAGGCACCACCGCATCGGCGGCCACCTTTTTGGCGGCCTGCTTCTTCGCCCCGGCCTTCCCGGCGGACGCCCCTTCGACAGGCGACTTCCGCGCGGTGGCCTTTCCCGCGGACACCCCCTCGACAGACGGCCCCTTCGCCCCGGCCTTCCCGGCGGACGTCCCCTCGACGGGCGGCTTCCGCGCGGTGGTCTTTTTCGCGGGTGCCTTCCTGGCCGCGATCTTCCTCGTGGGTGTTCCGGCGGAGGGCTTCGATGCCACCGGTTCACCGTCGTGTGCTGTCCGCGCCGCCGTCTTCCCCGCCGCCTTCCCGGCGGGCGCCCCCGGCTTCGTTCCCGTCGCCTTCTTCGCCGCCGCCGTCGCGGCTCCGGCCGTCCCACCCGTCCTCTCGGCCCCTCCGCCGGCAGCGGCCCCGGACCTGCCGGACGGTGCCGGCTGCTGTACGGCGGTCTTCTTCGCCACCATGGCCGCGGCCCCTTCACATATTGTGATCTTGCGCGCGAATCGTGCTGGGACGATAAATCGACTCGAGTCCCGCGGCAACGGGGCGCACCGCCCGATTCCCTCGCCCCGCGGACGCCGCGCGGCGAACCTGCATGCGTTGTGCCCAGCTCCCCGCCGGGTATGCCGCCGACATGGACGTCCCGGGATCCGGACGGGCGCACTTCGCCATTCGAGGTACGCCGGGTCGTACGGCGAGCGGAAATCCGGTCGGCCGCCGTCCCCGCCGCGCCGTACACTGGGCGGAGCGAAAAGCGTGGATGGGGACGAGTAGCGGCGTACGCAGCCCAGAGCGACCCGGGGACGGTGTGAGCCCGGGGGCGAGCGCGACGTGAAGATCACCCCGGAGCCGCCGGAAGAAACCCCTGTACGGGGCGGTAGAACCGGCATCGCGACCCCAATGAGGGGGCTCACCGGAGCACACGACGCACCGGAGGGCCAAGGAGGGTGGTACCGCGGGAGCGCGCCGACGGCGGCGCAGGATCGACACAGCTCTCGTCCCTCCGGACGGAAGGCAGCAAGTCCGCCGGAGGAAGCCCGCTGATGACAACGCCGACGTACCGCCAGGTACCCGCCCAGGTCGACCTGCCCGCCCTCGAGCACGCGGTGCTCGAGTTCTGGCGGGAGCAGAAGATCTTCGCCAAGAGCCTGGAGCAGTCCGAGGGCCGCCCCGAATGGGTGTTCTACGAGGGCCCGCCCACCGCCAACGGCATGCCCGGCGCCCACCACATCGAGGCCCGCGTCTTCAAGGACGTCTTCCCCCGCTTCCGCACCATGCGCGGCTACCACGTGGCCCGCAAGGCCGGCTGGGACTGCCACGGCCTCCCGGTGGAGCTGGCCGTCGAGAAGGAGCTCGGCTTCTCCGGCAAGCAGGACATCGAGGCGTACGGCATCGCCGAGTTCAACGCCAGGTGCCGCGAGTCGGTGACCCGGCACACCGACGCCTTCACCGAGCTGACGACCCGCATGGGCTACTGGGTCGACCTCGACGACGCCTACCGCACCATGGACCCGGAGTACGTCGAGTCCGTCTGGTGGTCGCTGAAGGAGATCTTCAACAAGGGCCTGCTGGTCCAGGACCACCGCGTCGCCCCCTGGTGCCCCCGCTGCGGCACCGGCCTGTCCGACCACGAGCTGGCGCAGGGCTACGAGACGGTCGTCGACCCGTCCGTCTACGTCCGCTTCCCGCTCACCTCGGGACCGCTGGCCGGCGAGGCCGCGCTGGTCGTCTGGACGACGACCCCGTGGACCCTGGTCTCCAACACGGCCGTCGCCGCGCACCCCGAGGTCACCTACGTCGTCGCCACGAACGGCGAGGAGAAGCTGGTCGTCGCCGAGCCGCTGGTCGCCAAGGCCCTCGGTGAGGGCTGGGAGACCACCGGCCAGTCCTTCACCGGCGCCGAGATGGAGCGCTGGACGTACCGGCGCCCCTTCGAGCTCGTGGACTTCCCCGAGCCCGCCCACTACGTGGTGAACGCCGACTACGTCACCACCGAGGACGGCACCGGCCTCGTCCACCAGTCCCCCGCCTTCGGTGAGGACGACCTCAAGGTCTGCCGCTCCTACGGCCTGCCCGTGGTCAACCCGGTCCGCCCCGACGGCACCTTCGAGGAGGACGTCCCGCTGGTCGGCGGCGTCTTCTTCAAGAAGGCCGACGAGAAGCTCACCGCCGACCTCGACGAGCGCGGCCTGCTCTTCAGGCACATCCCGTACGAGCACAGCTACCCGCACTGCTGGCGCTGCCACACCGCGCTGCTCTACTACGCGCAGCCGTCCTGGTACATCCGCACCACGGCGATCAAGGACCGTCTCCTCCAGGAGAACGAGAACACCAACTGGTTCCCGGACACGGTCAAGAACGGCCGCTACGGCGACTGGCTGAACAACAACATCGACTGGGCGCTCTCCCGCAACCGCTACTGGGGCACCCCGCTGCCGATCTGGCGCTGCGAGGACGACCACCTCACGGTCGTCGGCTCCCGCGCGGAGCTCACCGAGCTGACCGGCACCGACCAGTCGGGCCTCGACCCGCACCGCCCGTACATCGACGAGGTCACCTTCGCGTGCGCGCAGGGCGGCTGCGGCAAGACGGCCACGCGCGTGCCGGAGGTCATCGACGCCTGGTACGACTCGGGCTCGATGCCGTTCGCGCAGTGGGGCTACCCGTACAAGAACAAGGAGCTGTTCGAGGCCCGCTACCCGGCGCAGTTCATCAGCGAGGCCATCGACCAGACCCGCGGCTGGTTCTACACGCTGATGGCGATCGGCACCCTGGTCTTCGACAAGTCGTCGTACGAGAACGTCGTCTGCCTCGGTCACATCCTCGCCGAGGACGGCCGCAAGATGTCCAAGCACCTGGGCAACATCCTGCAGCCGATCCCGCTGATGGACCAGCACGGTGCCGACGCGGTCCGCTGGTTCATGGCGGCCGGCGGCTCCCCGTGGGCGGCCCGCCGGGTGGGCCACGGCACCATCCAGGAGGTCGTCCGCAAGACGCTGCTGACGTACTGGAACACGGTCGCCTTCCAGGCCCTGTACGCCCGTACGTCGAACTGGGCGCCGAGCGAGGCCGACCCGGCCCCCGCCGACCGTCCCGTGCTCGACCGCTGGCTGCTCTCCGAGCTGCACGCGCTCACCGACCAGGTGACCCAGGCGCTGGAGGGGTACGACACCCAGCGCGCCGGCAAGCTGCTCTCCGCGTTCGTCGACGACCTGTCCAACTGGTACGTCCGCCGCTCCCGGCGCCGCTTCTGGCAGGGCGACAAGGCCGCGCTGCGCACGCTGCACGAGGTCGTGGAGACGGTCACCAAGCTGATGGCCCCGCTGACCCCGTTCATCACCGAGCGGGTCTGGCAGGACCTGATCGCCCCGGTCACCCCGGGCGCCCCGGAGTCGGTGCACCTGTCCGCGTGGCCTCAGGCCGACCTGTCCGCCATCGACCCCGAGCTGTCGAAGCAGATGGTGCTGGTGCGCCGGCTCGTGGAACTGGGCCGGGCCACCCGCGCGGAGTCGGGCGTGAAGACCCGCCAGCCGCTGAAGCGCGCGCTGATCGCGGCGGGCGGTTTCAGCGCCCTCGACCCCGAGCTGCACACGCAGATCACGGAGGAGCTGAACGTCGAGTCGCTGGCGTCGCTGTCCGAGGTGGGCGGCTCGCTGGTGGACACCACGGCGAAGGCCAACTTCCGTGCGCTGGGCAAGCGGTTCGGCAAGCGGGTCCAGGACGTGGCCAAGGCGGTCGCGAACGCGGACGCCGCCGCGCTCTCCCTGGCGCTGCGCGAGGGCACGGCCTCGGTGGAGGTCGACGGTGAGACGATCACCCTGGCCCCGGACGAGGTGATCATCACGGAGACCCCGCGCGAGGGCTGGTCGGTGGCGTCCGACGCCGGTGCCACGGTCGCCCTCGACCTGGAGATCACCGAGGAGCTGCGCCGCGCGGGGCTCGCGCGGGACGCGATCCGGCTGATCCAGGAGGCCCGCAAGAACAGCGGCCTCGACGTGGCCGACCGGATCGCCCTGCGCTGGACTGCGACGGAGCCGGCGACGATCGCCGCGCTGGCGGAGCACGCGGGACTGATCGCGGAGGAGGTCCTCGCGACGGACTTCACGCAGGGTGAGGCAGACGACACGTACGGTGTCCCGTTCGTCGACGAGGGGTTGTCGCTGACGTTCCGCCTGCGGAAGGCGTAGGACGTCGCTGGGGGCG
Source organism: Streptomyces sp. NPDC053426 (assembly GCF_055585405.1). Classification (NCBI taxonomy): domain Bacteria; kingdom Bacillati; phylum Actinomycetota; class Actinomycetes; order Kitasatosporales; family Streptomycetaceae; genus Streptomyces; species Streptomyces sp. NPDC053426. The sequence continues at coordinate 75,170 of NZ_JBVJKE010000018.1, forward strand.
CTGCGTCTGCCACGCGAGGTGTCTCCTGCGGCTGCGGGTGGTCCTTGGCCGGTCGCGCAGTTCCCCGCGCCCCTTGAGGGGCGCGGGTCCTCTCCCCCACACGCAAGGCCCGGGTCCGCCAAGAAAAATCTTGGCGGACCCGGGCCTTCGGCATTGCGTGCGTCGGACGCTCCGACCAATCCCGAACAAACACCGCAGCCCCCGTGCGCACGCACAGCGAAAGGGCGGGGCCCGGGTTCGTGAACCCGGGCCCCGCCCTGAACGCTGCCGACCGCTACGCCGTACTCATGGCCACAGGGCCGTCAGTTGTCGTCCTCGTCGATCAGGAAGCCGCGCATCGGCGAGGGAGCCTGACCCATCGGCGACGGGCCCTGCGGACGCACCGGCGCCATCGGCTGGGTCATCGCCGGCTGCATCTGCTGCTGACCGCCACCGTAGGAGGGGCCGCCCTGACCGCCGGGAGCGCCACCCATCGTCTGGTTGCCGCCGTAGGACGGCGCACCGGCACCGGCGGGAGCCATCGAGGGCGCCGGGGACGGCGGCAGCGACGGCGCGGAGCTGGCGGGCTGGCGCGGCGGGGCGAGCGAGTCGTCCGCCTGGGTCTCCAGCTGGCGCAGCTGCGACTCCAGGTAGGACTTCAGCCGCGTGCGGTACTCGCGCTCGAAGCCGCGCAGGTCCTCGACCTTGCGCTCCAGCGTGGCGCGGGCGGACTCCAGGGAGCCCATCGCGACGCGGTGCTTCTCCTGCGCGTCCCGCTCCAGGGCGTCCGCCTTGGCGCGGGCGTCCCGCTCGAGACCCTCGGCACGCGAACGCGCCTCGCCCACGATCTTGTTGGCCTCGGAACGGGCCTCCGCGATCGCCTGGTCCGCGGTCTGCTGGGCCAGCGACAGGACGCGCGCGGCGCTGTCGCCACCGGGACCGCCCTGACCGGGCATGCCCGGGCCGCCCTGACCGGGCATACCGGGGCCGCCCATGGGACCGCCCATCGGGCCACCGGGACCCATCTGCCCCTGCATCGGACCGCCCTGACCCATCGGGCCCGGGCCCTGGCCCATCGGCCCGTGACCCTGGCCCATGGGGCCGGGACCCTGCGGGCCGCCCTGTCCGCCGGGGCCGGCGGGCAGCTGAGGAGCACCGCTCGGCAGCTGGGGCGGACCACCCATGGGGCCACCCATCTGCTGCTGCGGCGGGCCCGATATGCCGGCGGGCACCGGAGCGCCGGGACCTCGCATGCCCTGCTGGGGCATGCCCTGAGGCGGCCCCTGCTGGGGCATGCCCTGGGGCGGCCCCTGCTGTTGCTGCTGCTGGTCCTGCGGCTCAGGGGGCTTGCGCATGTTCTGCTGGTTCTGGGCGGCGGCGCGCGTGGCCGCGGCCAGCTTGGCGCGCAGGTCCTCGTTCTCGCGGAGCAGGCGCGTCAGTTCGGCTTCGACCTCGTCGAGGAAGGCATCGACCTCGTCCTCGTCATAGCCTTCTCGGAGGCGGACGGTCGTGAACTGCTTGTTCCGCACGTCCTCGGGGGTCAACGGCATCTCTTCACCTCAACGTAGTCATCGGCAGTCGGCAAGACCGTATCGTCCACAGTCACCTCGCGAGATTGCCCACGATTGAGATCAGGATGTAGACGATGATCATCAGTACGAAGAAGGACAGGTCTAGCGCCACGCCCCCGAGACGCAGCGGCGGGATGAACCGCCGCAGAAGCTTCAGCGGTGGATCGGTGACAGTGTAAGTGGCCTCCAGGACGACCACCATCGCCTTGCCGGGTTGCCATGAGCGGGCGAACTGGAACACATAATCCATGACCAAACGGAAGATCAGCACGATGAGGAACACCATCAGCGCGATGTAGATCACCTGCGCGAACACGCTCATGGCCTGTTTTTCCCTCTCCCCTGTACCGCTCTTGGTCCGGTCCTGCGTCTCAGCTCTGGTTGAAGAACCCGCCCTCTGCGATGCGGGCCTTGTCCTCCGCCGTGACATCGACGTTAGCAGGCGACAACAAGAACACCTTCTGCGTCACCCGCTCGATGCTGCCGTGAAGACCAAACACCAAACCGGCCGCAAAGTCGACAAGTCGCTTCGCGTCCGTGTCGTCCATCTCGGTCAAGTTCATGATCACCGGCGTGCCCTCACGGAAGTGTTCCCCGATGGTACGGGCCTCGTTGTAGGTCCGGGGGTGAAGCGTGGTGATCCGGTAAGGCTCTCGTTCCGACACGACCTTGGGCATGATCACCGGTGCGTTCTTCTCCAGGCTCGCGCGTTCTTGTGTGATGGATGCCACGGGCGCGATCCGCGCCGGGCGTGGCGATTCCGCGGGGAGCGAAGCGGATCGGGCGATCGGTTCGCGCGGCGCGGGAGGATGGACGACTCGTACCTCTTCGTCCCTTTGGGGCTGATGTGAGACGTGGGGCTGGTGCGACGGCTCGTGCCGCCGGTGGTCCCGCTCGGGCTCCGGGTCGAGTTCGGGCTCGAAGTCGTCGTCTGGGTCGAATCCGCGGCCGTCGTACCCATCGTCCTCCACGAGGCCGAGGTAGACCGCCATCTTGCGCATCGCGCCGGCCATGCTCCTAGTCCTCCGCTCTGTGGTGGATCCGCTGACGACCGCCAAGTGCCCGCGATCCACTGGGTCTTTACGTCCGCTGTTCGGCGGAACTGACCATATTTTCTGCTGTGGTCCGACTTCTTGGCGACGTTACCCGAGCCCGGGGCGGACTCCGAGTACCGCACTGCCGACGCGCACATGTGTCGCTCCGGCGGCCACGGCCTGTTCGAGGTCCGCACTCATCCCTGCCGAGACCATGTTCGCAGCCGGATGGGTCCGGCGCAGGTCGGTCGACAAATCCATCAACCGCTCGAAGGCCGCCTGTTCGCGCCCCGCGTACTCCCCGGCGAGCGGGGCGACGGTCATCAGTCCGCCGAGCCGCAGCCCCTCGGACCGCGCGACCAGGTCGGCCAACTCCGCGACGCCGGCGGGCGCCACACCTCCGCGCTCACCCCGGCCGCTCGCGTCGGCGTCGAGCGCCACCTGGATCAGACAGCCGATCTCGCGCCCGGCCCGCACGGCCTCCCTGGAGAGGGCCGTCACCAACCGGGAACGGTCGACGGACTGCACGAAATCGGCGTAACCCACCACGGAACGCACCTTGTTGGTCTGAAGTTGACCGACGAAGTGCCAGGTAAGGGGCAGATCCGCGCATTCGGCCGCCTTGGGGGCGGCGTCCTGGTCCCGGTTCTCGGCCACATGACGCACCCCGAGTCCCGACAGGATCCGCACATCGTCCGCGGGATAGGTCTTGGTGACCACGATCAGGGTCACCTCGTCCCGCCCGCGTCCGGCGGCGGCGCACGCGGCGGCGATCCGCTCCTCCACTTTCGCCAGGTTCGCGGCGAGTTCGTCCTTACGGTCCGTCATGCCCCATCAGTCCAGCCACACATAGCCCGCGAGCCGCCCGGTGGCGCGGTCGCGGCGGTACGAGAAGTGATCAGCCGACTCCAGCGTGCACACCGGCGACTGCTCCCGGTCGCGCACCCCGAGCCGTTCGAGCTGCGCGTGCACGCCCGCGGCCACGTCGACCGCCGGTGTTCCCCAGCTCGTGGTGGCGTGCGCCGCCGGTTCGACGGCGGCCACCTCGTCGCGCATCGCCTCCGGCACCTCGTAGCACCGGCCGCAGACGGCGGGTCCGGTGCGGGCGACGATCCGCGCGGGGTCGGCGCCGAGTTCCGTCATGGCCCGTACGGCGGCGGGGACGACCCCGGCGGTCATGCCGGGCCGGCCCGCGTGGGCCGCGGCCACCACGCCGGCGACCGGGTCGGCGAGCAGCACCGGCACGCAGTCGGCGGTGAGCACCGCGAGGGCGAGTCCGCGCCGCGCGGTGACGATCGCGTCGACCTCGGGGACCGGACGGTCGCCCCAGGGTTCGTCGACCACGACCGCGTCGGCCCCGTGCACCTGGTTCATCCAGACCACCCGGGCCGGGTCCACGCCGAGCGACTTGGCGGCCAGTTCGCGGTTGACGCGTACGGCGCCGGGGTCGTCGCCGACCGCACCGCCGAGGTTGAGCTCCTCATACGGAGCGGCGCTCACCCCGCCCCACCGGTCGGTGAAGGCGAAGTGCGCGCCGCTCACGCTCTCGCGCCGTCCTATCACTTCAGGAAGTCCGGTACGTCCAGTTCCTCGACCGGGCTGTCGTAGGTCCGCGACGGCGGGACCGGCGGCTGGACGGCCGGGATGTCGCGCACCGGCTCCGGCGCCGGCGGCTCCGGGTCCTCCTTCGGCGTGACGCTGCCGAGCGAGCCGAAGGACGGGCGGCTCTCCGGCTGCCGCGCCGGGGCGGGCTCCTCGCGCTTGGCCGAGGACGAACCGAGGACGTTGTCCCGCTTGGCGGGCGGCTGGCCGCCGTCGAAGCCGGCCGCGATCACGGTGACCCGGACCTCGTCGCCGAGGGCGTCGTCGATCACCGCACCGAAGATGATGTTGGCCTCGGGGTGGGCGGCCTCGCTGACCAGCTGGGCGGCCTCGTTGATCTCGAACAGGCCGAGGTCGGAGCCGCCGGAGATGGAGAGCAGCACGCCGCGGGCGCCGTCGATGGAGGCTTCGAGGAGCGGCGAGGAGATGGCCATCTCGGCCGCGGCCACCGCGCGGTCGTCGCCGCGGGCCGAGCCGATGCCCATGAGGGCCGACCCGGCCTCGGACATGACCGACTTGACGTCGGCGAAGTCCAGGTTGATCAGGCCGGGCGTGGTGATGAGGTCGGTGATGCCCTGGACACCGGAGAGCAGCACCTGGTCCGCCGACTTGAAGGCGTCGAGAACCGACACCTGGCGGTCCGAGATGGACAGCAGCCGGTCGTTCGGGATCACGATGAGGGTGTCGACCTCTTCGCGGAGCTCGGCGATGCCGTCCTCGGCCTGGTTCGCGCGACGCCGCCCCTCGAAGGTGAAGGGGCGGGTGACCACGCCGATGGTGAGGGCACCGAGCGAGCGGGCGATGTTGGCCACGACGGGCGCGCCGCCGGTGCCGGTGCCGCCGCCCTCGCCGGCCGTCACGAAGACCATGTCGGCCCCCTTGAGGACCTCCTCGATCTCCTCGCGGTGGTCCTCCGCGGCCTTGCGGCCGACGGCCGGGTTGGCTCCGGCGCCGAGTCCGCGGGTGAGTTCACGGCCGACGTCGAGCTTGACGTCGGCGTCGCTCATCAACAGGGCTTGCGCGTCGGTGTTGATGGCGATGAACTCGACGCCCTTGAGACCGACCTCGATCATCCGGTTGATGGCATTGACACCACCGCCGCCGACACCGATGACTTTGATGACTGCGAGGTAGTTCTGCGGTGCTGCCACGTCGAAGGCCTCTCGCCTCGAGTTACGTGTCGCCCGACCGCTGAAGCACTGCTGCCCCCGCGACCCGACGACTGATGCCGATTGGGACGGTCCGTAGCGCCGACCCGAACCCTAACGTTGAAGTTTAGGGTTACCAGTGTGTCCGTTCCCTGGAGTCTTCTGAACAGGACACTAAGTCGACAAGCGGCGCCCGTTCAACGAACACGCCGAACCTCCCGTTTTTCTTTTCACCCTATGTGATCAGCCGTAGCGCTGCCCAACCAGGGTGCTGGCCTGCGCTGATGTGCGTCAACTCCCCGCTGACGCGGGAGCCGTGGGCACGCTGACGTCGAAGTGCCGCGCTCCGGGCTCCGCTTTCATCAGTGCGGTGAGAGTACGGCTCTTCTCGGCGCCCTTCTCACTGCTTCCCCAGTCGACCGTACGGCCGTCGGCCAGTTCCAGCGAGATGTCGTCGTAGGAACGGACCTTGACGCTGCGGGTGGCGTGCGCCACGGAGGCCGGGATCGCACCGGCCACCCGCACCGCCTCCCGGGTCAGCCGGTCCTCGCCGAAGCGGCGCAGGCTCGCCGCCGCGGAACCGCTCCTGGAAACGGTCATTTTCAGCGCCGGTACCCCTTCAGGGGCCTTGGAAACCGTGGCGAACCGGACACCTTCCCCGTCCACTTCGATGAACTTCCCGCCTTTGTGGACGAGGAGGACAGCGGTGCGTTCCGTCACTTTCAGCGTGATCCCGCTCGGCCAGGAACGGACCACGTCAACCGTGTCGATCCGGGGCAACGCCTCGGAAAGCCGCGCCTCGATCGCTTCGGTGTCGACGGAGACCAGCTGTTCCCCGAGGGGGACGTCGGCGGCCTCGCGCACCTCGGCGGGCGTCAGGACCCGGGTCCCCGACACCGATACGCGCTCCACGCGCACCAGGTCCGACCCGTACAGCAGCCAGAACGTCCCGCTGCCGAGGAACATCAGGACGACGGCCAGGACGATGATCCGACGAACCTGTCGTCGTCCGAACCGCCGGACGGGCGGCGGCGGGCCGGACGACTCCCGCTTGCGTTCACCACGCTCGGCGGTGGTCGATCCGGCCATGGCTGCCTGCCTTCCGTCAAACGCGTCTAACGGTGCGCACGGGCGGCGATCGCCTCGTACACCATGCCGACGAGCAGGTCGTCGGCGTCCCGGCGGCCGAACTCGGCGGCGGCGCGGGACATCTCGTACAGCCGGTGCGGGTCGGCGAGCACGGGCATCACGTTCTGCTGGACCCAGTCGGGCGTCAGCTCCGCGTCGTCGACCAGCAGTCCGCCGCCGGCCTTGACCACCGGCTGGGCGTTGAGCCGCTGTTCGCCGTTGCCGATGGGCAGCGGGACGTAGGCGGCCGGGAGCCCGACGGCGGAGAGTTCGGCGACGGTCATCGCGCCCGCGCGGCAGAGCATCATGTCGGCCGCGGCGTACGCGAGGTCCATCCGGTCCAGGTAACTTACCGGGATGTAGGGGGGCATGCCCGGCATCTGGTGCACCTGCGGCAGTTCGTTCTTCGGGCCGACCGCGTGCAGGATCTGGATCCCGGCCTGCTGGAGCCACGGGGCGACCTGCTGGACCACCTCGTTGAGCCGGCGGGCGCCCTGCGAGCCGCCGGAGACCAGCAGCGTGGGCAGATTGGGGTCGAGCCCGAACGCGGCGCGGGCCTCGGGGCGTACGGCGGCCCGGTCCAGGGTGGAGATGGAGCGGCGCAGCGGGATGCCGATGTAACGGGCGCCGCGCAGCTTGCTGTCGGGCGTGGAGACGGCGACCTGGGCGGCGTACCGGGAGCCGATCTTGTTGGCCAGTCCGGGCCGGGCGTTGGCCTCGTGGATCACGATCGGCACGCCGAGCCGCTTGGCCGCGAGGTAGCCGGGCAGGGCGACGTAGCCTCCGAATCCGACCACGGCGTCCGCCTTGGTGCGTTCCAGGATCTGCTCGGCCGCCTTGATGGTGCCGCGCAGCCGGCCCGGAACGGTGATCAGCTCGGGGGTGGGCTTGCGCGGCAGCGGTACGGCGGGGATCAGCGCCAGTTCGTACCCGCGCTCGGGTACGAGACGGGTCTCCAGGCCGCGCTCCGTGCCCAGGGCCGTGATGCCCACGGTCGGATCCTGCCTGCGCAGGGCGTCCGCGAGGGCGAGCGCGGGCTCGATGTGGCCCGCGGTTCCTCCGCCGGCGAGTACGACATGCACCGAAATTCACCGCTCTCCGGACGAACGCGCCACCGGGGCGCGCCGTCGCATCGTGTTCCATCTGCGGGGCCGCTGTGAACCCCCGCTCCGCTTTCTACCAAAGCGGGGTTGCCGCATGGCAAGCGCCATCCGTGCAGCGGGGTCCTCACGCGCGAAGGCGATCAGCAGCCCGATGGCGAACATGGTCGGCAGCAGGGCGGATCCCCCGTAGGAGAACAGCGGGAGCGGGACTCCGGCGATCGGCAGCAGACCGAGCACCGCACCGATGTTGATCACGGCCTGGGCCGTGATCCAGGTGGTCACGCCTCCCGCGGCATACCTGACGAAGGGGTCCTCCGTGCGTCCGGCCACGCGGATACCCGCATAGCCTAGAGCCGCGAACAGTGCGAGCACCGACAGTGTCCCCGCCAGACCCAGTTCCTCACCGGTGATGGCGAAGATGAAGTCCGTGTGCGCTTCGGGCAGTTGGCCCCATTTCTCCACGCTCGCACCGAGTCCGGAACCGAAAATTCCGCCGGAGGCGAGGGCGTAGATCCCGTGCACCGCCTGCCAGCAGTCGACCGGTCCCGACTGGGGTTCGGTCTCGCCGAGGCAGGTGAGCCGGGCCATGCGGTTGGGGCTGGTGCGGATGAGGATCGCGCCGAGCAGCGCGGCGATCGACAGCACGCCGACGAACAGCCGGGTCGGCGCCCCCGCCAGCCACAACAGGCCGAAAAGGATCGCCGTCAGGATGATCGCCGTGCCCATGTCGCCGCCGAGCATGATCAGCCCGAGCAGCATGAAGGCGGCCGGGACGAGCGGCACCAGCATGTGCTTCCACTGGGACAGCAGCCGCTTGTCCTGCTTGCGGGCGAGCAGATCGGCGCCCCACAGCACCAGCGCGAGCTTGCCGAACTCGCTGGGCTGGAGCTGGAAGGAGCCGCCGAGGGCGATCCAGTTCTGGTTGCCGTTGACCGCGACCCCTATCCCCGGCACCTGCACCAGGGCCATCAGGACGACGGCGCCCGCGAGGATCGGGTAGGCCAGGGCGCGGTGCAGCTTCACCGGCATCCTGGAGGCCGCCAGCAGCAGCACGCAGCCGATCCCGGCGGCCAGCAGCTGCTTGCGGAAGAAGTAGGAGCCCGGCAGCGACATCTGCAGCGCCGTGATCTGGGAGGCCGAGTAGACCATCACCAGGCCCAGCACGGTGATCAGCGCGCTGCCGCCGAGGATCAGGTAGTACGCGGTCAGCGGCCGGTCCCAGGCCCTGCGCGCCCGGGTGACCAGGGTGCGCAGGGGGTTCTCGCGCGGGGGCCCGGGTACGGCGGGTCCGCGTACGGCCCGCCGCACGGGCGGGCGGCCGGTACGGCTACCGGTCATCCGGGCCTCCGCTGTACGCCGTCGACGGTCCCACGCGTCCCTCCCAAGGTCGCCCGGCGCCAGGCGGGCCGGGTCAGGCGCCGAGCTCGCGCACCGCCTGTGCGAACGCGTCACCGCGCTTGTTGTAGTTGGCGAACATGTCCATCGAGGCGCAGGCCGGGGCCAGCAGCACCGTGTCGCCGGGCCGGGCGAGCCGCCGCGCCTCCTGGACCGCCCGGAGCATCGCCCCAGTGTCGGTCCGGTCGAGGTCGACGACGGGTACTTCCGGGGCGTGTCGCGCGAGGGCTTCGCGGATCAGGGCGCGGTCCCGGCCGATCAGCACGGCACCGCGCAGCCGCTTCGCCGAGCCGGCGACCAGTTCGTCGAAGGTGGCGCCCTTGGCGAGCCCGCCGGCGATCCACACGATCGACTCGTAGGCCGCCAACGAGGCTTCGGCGGCATGCGTGTTGGTGGCCTTGGAGTCGTCGATGTACGCGACCCCGTCCACGTCGGCGACGTGCGCGATGCGGTGGGCGTCCGGGGTGAAGGCCCGCAGGCCGTCCCGTACGGCGCTCGCGGGCACCCCGTAGGCCCGCGCGAGGGCCGCGGCGGCAAGGGCGTTGGCGATGTTGTGCGGGGCGGGCGGGGTGACGTCGGAGACCTCGGCGAGCTCCTGGGCGTTCTTCTGCCGGTTCTCCACGAAGGCGCGGTCGACCAGGATGCCCTCCACGACGCCGAGTTGGGAGGGACCGGGGGTGCCCAGGGTGAAGCCGACGGCGCGGCAGCCCTCCTCGACGTCGGCCTCGCGGACCAGGTCCTCGGTGGCCTTGTCAGCCACGTTGTAGACGCAGGCGACGCGGTTGCCCTCGTAGATACGGCCCTTGTCCCTGGCGTACGCCTCCATGGAGCCGTGCCAGTCGAGGTGGTCGGGGGCGAGGTTGAGCACGGCCGCCGAGTGGGCGCGCAGGGAGGGCGCCCAGTGGAGCTGGTAGCTGGACAGCTCCACGGCGAGCACGTCGTACTCCTCCTCGCCGAGCACGGCGTCCAGGAGGGAGACGCCGATGTTGCCGACGGCGGCGGTGCGCAGGCCCGCCGCCTTCAGGATGGAGGCGAGCATCTGGACGGTCGTGGTCTTGCCGTTGGTGCCGGTGACCGCGAGCCAGGGGGCCGCGCCGGGCCTCCTGAGCCGCCAGGCGAGTTCGACGTCGCCCCACACCGGCACCCCGGCCGCGTCCGCCGCCGCGAACAGCGGCTTGTCCGGCTTCCAGCCGGGGGCCGTGACGATCAGCTCGGTGCCCTCCGGCAGGGTCGCCCCGTCGCCGAGGCGCACGGTGACGCCGAGCGCCTCCAGTTCGGCGGCCTGCTCACGGGCGCGCGGGTCGTCCCCGTCGTTGACGACGGTGACCTTCGCGCCGAGCCCGTGCAGCACCTTGGCCGCCGGGACGCCGGAGACGCCGAGTCCGGCGACGGTGACGTGCTTGCCCTGCCAGTCGGTCACTTGTCCGCTGCCCATCCCGCGTAGAAGAGGCCCAGTCCGACGATCACACAGATGCCCTGGATGATCCAGAAACGGACCACCACGAGGACTTCGGACCAGCCCTTGAGTTCGAAGTGATGCTGGAGTGGCGCCATCCGGAAGACCCGCTTCCCGGTGAGCTTGAACGAGCCGACCTGGATGACCACCGACATGGTGATGAGGACGAACAGACCGCCCAGGATGGCCAGCAGCAGCTCGGTGCGGGAGCAGATCGCGAGACCCGCGAGCACACCGCCGAGCGCCAGCGAACCGGTGTCGCCCATGAAGATCTTGGCCGGGGAGGTGTTCCACCACAGGAAGCCCAGGCAGGAACCCATCAGCGCGGAGGCGACGACCGCGAGGTCCAGCGGGTCGCGCACCTCGTAACAGGCGCCCGGGTTGGTCAGCGTCTCGCCGTTGGCGCAGGACTCCTGGAACTGCCAGACGCCGATGAAGGTGTAGGCGCCGAAGACGAGCACGGAGGCACCGGTGGCGAGACCGTCCAGACCGTCGGTCAGGTTCACGCCGTTCGACATCGCCAGGATCATGAACAGCGCCCAGACGACGAACAGCACCGGGCCGATGGTCCAGCCGAAGTCCGTGATGAACGACAGCTTCGTGGAGGCCGGGGTCTGCCCGCGGGAGTCCGCGAACTGCAGCGAGAGCACCGCGAAGGCGATACCGACGATGAGCTGGCCGGCCATCTTCGCCTTGGCCCGCAGACCCAGCGAACGCCGCTTGACGATCTTGATGTAGTCGTCCAGGAAGCCGACCAGACCCATGCCGACCATCAGGCCCAGCACCAGCACGCCCGAGTACCTCGGCGGCTCACCGCTGATCACCTTGCTGAGGAAGTACGCGGCGACCGTCGCCAGGATGAAGGCGATACCGCCCATGGTCGGCGTACCGCGCTTGCTGGCGTGCTCGCGCGGGCCGTCGTCACGGATGTACTGCCCGTACCCCTTGCGCGCGAGCAGCTTGATCAGCAGCGGGGTGCCGATCAGCGTCAGGAAGAGGCCAATGACTCCTGCGAACAGGATCTGATTCATCATCGGGCGGAGACCTCACCCTCGGCACCGGTCTCGAGCAGCGCCTGCGCCACGCTCTCGAGCCCGACCGAACGGGACGCCTTCACGAGTACGACATCCCCCGGGCGCAATTCGCTGCGCAACAGGTCGACCGCCGCCTGTGCGTCGGACACGTGCACCGACTCCTCACCCCACGAACCCTCGTTATATGCGCCCAGTTGCAGCCAGGCGGCTTCCCTGCCCCCGACCGCGACGAGCTTGCTGACGTTGAGCCGGACGGCGAGCCGTCCGACCGCGTCGTGCTCGGCGAGCGCCTCGTCCCCGAGCTCGGCCATCTTGCCGAGCACCGCCCACGTACGGCGTCCCTTGCCCATGGCCGCCAGCGCGCGCAGTGCTGCCTTCATGGACTCGGGGTTCGCGTTGTAGGCGTCGTTGACGACCGTCACGCCGTCCGGGCGCTCGGTGACCTCCATCCGCCAGCGGGAGAGGGAGCCCGCCTCGGAGAGCGCGGTGGCGATCTCGTCTGCGGACATGCCCAACTCGTGGGCGACGGCGGCCGCGGCGAGCGCGTTCGACACGTGATGCTCACCGTACAGGCGCATGGTCACATCGGATGCACCGGAGGGTGTGTGAAGCCTGAAGGAAGGCTGTCCGCTGTCCGTGAGTCGCACGTTCTCGGCCCGAACGTCCGCTTCGTCGGACTCTCCGAAAAGGATCACCTTCGCCTTCGTACGGGACGCCATGGCCCGTACGAGGGGGTCGTCCGCGTTGAGGACCGCGGCGCCGCCCTCCTCGGCCGGGGGCAGGGCCTCCACCAACTCGCCCTTGGCCTGGGCGATCTGCTCCCGGCCGCCGAACTCGCCGATGTGGGCGGAGCCGACGTTCAGGACCAGTCCGACCTTCGGGGGCGTCAGACCGGTGAGGTACCGGATGTGGCCGATTCCGCGCGCTCCCATCTCCAGCACGAGGAACTTCGTCTCCTCGGTGGCGGTGAGCGCGGTGAGCGGCAGGCCGATCTCGTTGTTGAGCGAGCCGGGGGTGAAGACGGTCGGTGCCTCGCGCCGCAGGACCTGGGCGATGAGGTCCTTGGTGCTGGTCTTGCCGGCCGAACCGGTGAGCGCGACGAGGGTGGTGCCGAGCCGGCCGACGACGTGCCGGGCGAGGGCGCCGAGGGCCGCCTGGACGTCCGCCACGACGATCGCGGGGACCCCGACGGGCCGGGAGGCGAGCACGGCGACCGCGCCCGCCTCGACGACCCGCTCCGCGAAGTCGTGGCCGTCCACGCGCTCGCCGGCGAAGGCGACGAACAGGCTGCCCGGAACCGCCTCCCGCGAGTCCCGGACGACCGGCCCGGTGACCCGGACGGACGGGTCCGGTATGTCGTGCGTCTGCCCGCCGACGACTTCTGCGATCTCGGCGAGGGAGAGGGCGATCACAAGTTCATCCCTGGGTTTTCTTGATGGCTTCCCGAAGCACCTGGCGGTCGTCGAAGGGACGCACCACCCCGGCGATGTCCTGCCCCTGCTCATGGCCCTTGCCGGCGACCAGCACCGTGTCGCCGGGCCGCGCCCGTGCGACGGCGGCGGCGATCGCGGCGGCCCGGTCCTCGAAGACCTGCACCTCGCCGCGCTCGTGGGCGGGCACGGAGGCGGCACCGTGGAGCATGGTGGCGAGGATCGCGAGGGGGTCCTCGGAGCGGGGGTTGTCGGAGGTCAGTACGGCGGTGTCGGCGAGCCGCGCGGCGGCGGCGCCCATGGGCATCCGCTTGGTCACGTCGCGGTCGCCGCCGCACCCCAGCACGACGTGCACCCGGCCCTCGGTGACCTTGCGCAGGGCGCGCAGCACCGATTCCACGGCGTCGGTCTTGTGGGCGTAGTCCACCACCGCGAGGTACGGCTGTCCGGCGTCCACGCGCTCCAGCCGGCCCGGCACGCCCGGTACGGCGGCGACGCCGTCGGCGGCGGCCTGCGGGTCGAGGCCGGCGGCGGCGAGGGCGACGATCGCGGCGAGGGTGTTGGCCACGTTGAAGGGCCCCGGCAGCGGCGACCTGGCGCCGATCCGCTCGCCCTCGGGGCCGATCACGGTGAACGTCGAGTCCATCGGGCCGACCTCGACGTCCTCGGCGCGCCAGTCGGCGTCGGGGTGGCCCTCGGCGGAGTAGGTGACGACCGGGACGCCGGCCTCCTTGGCGAGCCGGCGGCCGTACTCGTCGTCCACGTTGACCACGCCGAGCCGGCTGCGCTCCGGCGTGAAGAGCTGCGCCTTGGCCCGGAAGTAGTCCTCCATGTCGGAGTGGAACTCCATGTGTTCCGGGCTGAGGTTGGTGAAGACGGCGATGTCGAAGACGCAGCCGTCGACCCGGCCGAGGACCAGGGCGTGGCTGGAGACCTCCATGGCGACCGCGTCGGTGCCGCGCTCGCGCATGACCGCGAACAGGGCCTGGAGGTCGGTGGCCTCCGGCGTGGTGCGCTCGGACTTGATGCGCTCGTCGCCGATGCGCATCTCGACGGTGCCGATCAGTCCCGTGCTGTGCACGGTCCTCAGACCGCCCTCGACGAGGTAGGCCGTGGTGGTCTTGCCGGAGGTGCCGGTGATGCCGAGCTGGAGCAGGTCGCGGCCCGGCCGGCCGTAGATGGTGGCCGCCAGTTCGCCCATCCTCGCGCGCGGGTCGTCGACCACCAGCGCCGGCAGTCCGGCCGCGGCGACGCGCTCGGCGCCGGACGGGTCGGTCAGCACGGCGACCGCGCCGAGGCCGGCGGCCTGGGTGACGAAGTCGGCGCCGTGGACGCGGGCGCCCGGGAGGGCGGCGTACAGGTCGCCGGGGCGGACGGCGCGCGAGTCATGGGTGATGCCCGTGACGTCGGCGGCCCGTTCCGGCGTGGGGGCACCCAGCTGACCGGCGAGTTCCGCGAGGGGTGTGGCGGAGACCTGAACCGGACGGGGCGGTCCCGGATATGTCACGGGGTGGCCCTTCTGGGTGGTTTGGGACTGATCAGCGTGTGGCACGGCGGTGAGCGTACCGGGCGTACCGGTTGGGGGGCCAAGTGAGGGGCGGGAGGTGTTCTGGTTCCCGGGGTCGGGGGTGATCGTCGTCACGGGGTGGTTCCTGGTGGCTCGGTGCTCGGTACGGGTCAGGGCTTGAAGGTGACCGGGAGGTCGGCGGGATCGGCGCCGGTCGGCGGCACCTGGAGGGTCTTGAGGGCGAACTCCATGACCTGCTTGTACACGGGTCCGCAGATCTGGCCGCCGAAGTAGCTGCCCTCGGTGGCGTTCTGGATGACGCAGTAGACGGTGATCCTGGGCTTGTCGGCGGGGGCGAAGCCGGCGAAGGACGAGGTGTAGCCGTGGTATCTGCCGGTGGCCGGATCCACGCGGTTCGCCGTACCCGTCTTCCCCGCGACCCGGTAGCCCGGGATGCGTGCCTTGGTGCCGGTGCCCTCCTCGTCGTCGACGACCGACTCCAGCATCCGGGCGAGCGTCTTCGCCGTCTTCTCGCTGACGACCCTGGTCCTCTCCGGCTCCGGGGCGGGGGTGAAGCGTCCATCGGGGCCCGTGGAGCCGCGTACGAGGGTGGGTTCGACGCGGACGCCGCCGTTGGCGATGGTCGAGTAGACGGAGGCGGCCTGCATGGCGTTCACGGAGACGCCCTGGCCGAAGGGGATCGTGTACTGCTGCGAGGTGGACCACTCCTCCGGCGGGGCGAGGATGCCCTTGGTCTCGCCGGGGAAGCCGAGCCCGGTGTGGCTGCCGAGGCCGAACTTGCGCAGGTACTTGTAGAGGACCTTGTTGGCCTGGGCCTGGGTCTTGCCGAGCTGGCCGGTGGCGAGGATGGTGCCGATGTTGCTGGACTTGGCGAGTACGCCGTTGAGCGTCAGGTACCAGGTCGGGTGGTCGATGTCGTCCTTGAAGAGCCGGTCGCCGCGGTGCAGCCGGTTGGGCACGACGACGTGGGTCCGCGGGGTGGCGGCGTTCTCCTCGAGGACGGCCGCCATCGACAGGACCTTGGCGGTGGAGCCGGGTTCGAAGGCGTCCCGGACGGCCGCGTTGCCGAGCGCGTCCGGGTCGGCCTCGGAGAGGTCGCCCGGGTCGAAGCCGGGCGCGTTGGCCATCGCGAGGACCTCGCCGGTGCGGGTGTCCTGGACGATGACGTAGCCGCGGTCGGCCGCGGACTCCTTCACCTGCTCGCTGATGGCGTGCTGCGCGGCCCACTGGATGTCGCGGTCGATGGTGAGCTCGACGTCGTCGCCGGGCACCGCCGGGGTCTCGGTGGAGCCCGCGGTCGGGACGAGACGGCCGCCGGACTGGGCGTAGCGGATCTTGCCGTCCTCGCCGGCCAGCCGCTCGTTCAGCTGGAGCTCGACGCCGCCGCCGCCCTTGCCTTCGGCGTTGACCCAGCCCAGTATCCCGGCGGCGAGTTCCCCGTTGGGGTACACCCGCTTGCTGGTGGGCACGGAGAAGACGCCGGCCAGGACGTTGGCGGTGGACTCGTCGGTCTCGGCCTTCTTGGCGAGCGCGGCCTTCAGGTCCTTGATCTGCTTCCAGGTCTGCGGGGTCTGGCGGCCGGCCAGTTTGACGTAGCGCAGGGCCTTGTTCTCCGGGCGCAGCTTCTCGACCAGGTCGTCCTGGTCCTGGCCGAGGATCGGGGCGAGGAGGGCGGCGGCCTGCTCGGGGCCGTCGGCGATCTCCAGCTCGTCCGGGGCGAACATCGTGGGGTCGGCGGTGATGTCGTAGGCGTCCTCGGTGGTCGCCAGGGGCACGCCGTGGCGGTCGGTGATCCCGCCGCGCTCGGCCTCCAGCACCTGGCCGACGTAGCGGTTGCGGTCGGCCTTGGCGGCGTAGGTGCTCGCGTCGACGGCCTGCACCTGGAACAGGCGCACGACGAAGGCGAGCAGGACCAGGGTCAGGGCGACGCCGATCAGGCGCAGCCGGGGGCGGGGGCTGCCCAGCCGGATGACCTTCGGGGGCGCGGGGCGGGGCCCCGAAGGCCTGCGGGCCGGGCGGGCGCCGGGGCCCGGTCGCTGTCCGGTGGCCGGGCGGGCGGGCCTGGCGGGGCCGGGCACCCGGCGGCGGGGCGGCTGCCTGTCGGACACTTCCGTCACCTGCCGGGGGTCGATGAGGAGGAGGGCGTGGAGGCGGTGGGCGGCGGGACCGTCGCGGTGGCCAGCGCCTCGGGCGCGAGGACCAGGGGCGCGCGGGCGGCGGAGGCGGCACCGGGCACGCCCTTGACCTTGCCGTCGGGGCCGAGGAAGGCGGGGTCGCCGCCGGGCACCATGCCGAGTTCGCGGGCGCGGCGCTGGAGGGCGTCGGGGGCGGAGTAGGCGTCGATGTCCCGCTGCAGGGCCTGTTCCTCGTCGGTGAGGTTCTTGGTCTCCCGCTGGAGGTCGTCGAGCTGGAACGCGCCCTCGCTGAGGGCGGAGTTCAGCACCAGGAGGCCGATCAGACCGCCGCCGAGGAGGGTGACGACGAGGACGACGAAGGGGGTGCGCGCCGCCTGGGCGCGCCCGGTGGGCAGGAGATGCGTGAGCCGGGCCGCCCGCCCCTTCAGCTCGGGCCGCCCCTTCAGTTCGGGTTTCCTACTCACTCACGCTCCCCTGAGTTCGCTTTTCCCACCCGTCCGCCCGGCCGCCCGTCACCCGCCTCGTGCGCCGTCCGTGCCTCACCCGTCCGTGCCTCGATCGACGTCCTCCCGGATCCGCTCGGCGCCGCGCAGCCGCGCGGGGGCCGCTCGCCGGTTCTCGGCGATCTCCTCCTCGGTGGGAAGTTCGGCACCGCGCGTGAGCAGCTTGAGCCGGGGCTGGTACCGCTCGGGGACGACCGGGAGCCCGGGCGGGGCGGTGGTGGCGGCACCGGCCGCGAACACCTGCTTGACGAGCCGGTCCTCCAGGGAGTGGTACGACAGCACGGCGATCCGTCCGCCGACGTCGAGGGCCTTCACGGCCGCCGGGATCGCCCGCTCCAGCACCGACAGCTCGCCGTTGACCTCGATCCGCAGGGCCTGGAAGGTGCGCTTGGCCGGGTTGCCGCCGGTGCGCTTGGCGGCCTGCGGCAGCGCGTCGCGGATCAGCTCGACCAGACGGGCGCTGTTGGTGAACGGCTCCTTCTCGCGTTCGCGCACGATCGCGGAGACGATGCGCTTGGCCTGCTTCTCCTCGCCGTAGGCACGCAGGATGCGGACGAGTTCGCCGGGCGGGTAGGTGTTGAGGACCTCGGCGGCGCTGACGCCGGTCGTCTGGTCCATGCGCATGTCGAGGGGGGCGTCCTGGGCGTAGGCGAAGCCGCGGTCGGCCTCGTCGAGCTGCATGGAGGACACCCCGAGGTCGAACAGGACACCCCGCACGCGCGGGAGCCCGAGCCGGTCGAGGACGTCGGGGAGCTCGTCGTAGACGGCGTGCACCAGGGTGGCCCGCTCGCCGTAGGGCGCGAGCCGCTCGCCGGACAGGCGCAGGGCCTCCTTGTCGCGGTCCAGGGCGACGAGCCGCGCCTCGGGGAACCGCTGGAGCAGGGCCTCGCTGTGGCCGCCGAGCCCGAGCGTGCAGTCGACCACCACCGCGCCGGGCCGCTCCAGGGCGGGCGCCAACAGGTCCAGGCACCGCTGGAGCATCACCGGGACGTGTCGACTCTGACTCAAGTGGCCCTCTCAGGTCCGGCACGGCGCTCACGCACCGCCGGGTTCCCGCCCTCCCCCGGTGAGGGGCGGCCGGCGCCGTCAGGCGCAGGCCGGGCGGCGGCGGGAGGAGGCCGAGCCGTACGTGCGCGCCGCGCACGCGGGGAGACCCCCCGGTCGTCGCCGGGGGATCCGGGGAAAATCAGTGCGGCGGGCGCTCTCGCCTCCCGCTTCGCGCCACTTTAGTCCACGGTCCCGCCCGGTCAATCAACCGGCCTGCGCGTCGCGGCCCGCGCGGCGGGTCAAGCGGCGGATCGGACACATCACCCGTAGGAGGGGGCTCACACCACTCCTGTGGATTACCTCACACCAAGACTCGCTGACGTTCTTTGTCACCTCTCACAACGGGCCCGATGCCCTGGTGACCAGTAACGTCATGGGTATGACGACTTCCGCATCGGTTCCCACCGGCCCCCAGAACGCCACCACCGGCCACGGCACGGTCACCGACCGTCTGGTCGACGCCAACCAGCAGTACGCGGCCGCCTTCACCGACCCCGGCATGGACGCCCGCCCGGTCCTGAACGTGGCCGTGGTGGCCTGCATGGACGCCCGCCTCGACCTGCACGCCGCGCTGGGCCTGTCGCTCGGTGACTGCCACACCATCCGCAACGCGGGCGGCGTCGTCACCGACGACGTGATCCGCTCGCTGACCATCAGCCAGCGCGCCCTGGGCACCCGCAGCGTGGTCCTCATCCACCACACCGGCTGCGGTCTGGAGTCCATCACCGAGGAGTTCCGGCACGACCTGGAGATGGAGGTGGGCCAGCGTCCCGGCTGGGCGGTGGAGGCCTTCCGGGACGTGGACCAGGACGTACGGCAGTCGATGCAGCGCGTGCGCACCTCGCCGTTCCTGCTGCACACCGACGACGTGCGCGGCTTCGTCTTCGACGTGAAGACGGGCCGGCTGCGCGAGATCGACCCCGCCTGACCTGGCCGCCCGCCCCGGAGGGAACCCGGACTCCGGACCCGGCCCGACGTCGTA
Organism: Streptomyces sp. NPDC053426; assembly: GCF_055585405.1. NCBI lineage: Bacteria > Bacillati > Actinomycetota > Actinomycetes > Kitasatosporales > Streptomycetaceae > Streptomyces > Streptomyces sp. NPDC053426. The sequence goes on from NZ_JBVJKE010000018.1 coordinate 94,245, forward strand.
AGACCTGACATATCGCTGTCAGTTGTCCACAGGCGAGTGACACGAATCGGTAACGGCGGCAACAATGCGGAAGTGGTGCCACGCGGAACTTTTCCCGCGTGGTGTCCGTGATTCGGGGTGGGCCGGTCCGCACAGCAAGGCGTCGGCCCGGGACATTTGGGGTCCCCCGCTCCTTGGGGAGCGCGGGGAAGGGCCGAGGAGGGCCGGGTGACGACCTATGACGATCGAGCGAGCCTCACTGATCTGACCGCCGTGGTGGAGCGCGTGCGGAATTCGGTGGAAGGCGTGATCGAGGGAAAGCCCGAGGTCGTACGGCTCTCGCTGACCGTGCTGCTCGCCGAGGGACATCTGCTCATCGAGGATGTGCCGGGAGTCGGCAAGACGATGCTGGCCAAGGCGCTGGCCCGGTCCATCGACTGCTCGGTGCGGCGGATCCAGTTCACGCCGGACCTGCTGCCCTCGGACATCACCGGCGTGTCCATCTGGGACCAGCAGCGCCGCGACTTCGAGTTCAAGCCGGGCGCCATCTTCGCGCAGGTGGTGATCGGCGACGAGATCAACCGCGCGTCGCCGAAGACCCAGTCCGCGCTGCTGGAGTCGATGGAGGAGCGCCAGGTCACCATCGACGGCAAGACCTACGAACTGCCCAGCCCGTTCATGGTCGTGGCGACGCAGAACCCGGTCGAGATGGAGGGCACCTACCCGCTGCCGGAGGCCCAGCGCGACCGTTTCATGGCCCGCGTCTCGGTCGGCTACCCGAGCGCGGAGGCCGAGCTGCAGATGCTGGACGTGCACGGCGGCGTCTCCCCGCTGGAGGACCTCCAGCCGGTGGCGCACGCGCACGAGATCCTGAAGCTGATCGAGGCGGTGCGCGACGTGTACGTGGCCGAACCGATCCGCCGGTACGTGGTGGACCTGGTCGCCGCCACCCGCACGCACCCCGATCTCAGACTCGGCGCCTCACCGCGCGCGACCCTGCATCTGCTGCGCGCGGCGAAGGCGTCGGCGGCCCTCGGCGGCCGGGACTACGCGCTGCCGGACGACGTGCAGGCGCTCGCCGTGGCCGTCCTCGCCCACCGGCTGCTGCCCACCGCCCAGGCCCAGCTCAACCGCCGCACCTCCGAGCAGGTGGTGCAGGAGATCCTCCAGCGCACCCCGGTGCCCGCGGAGCGCACCCGGACGCCCGCGGACGCCCCGCAGCAGAGCGGCCTCGGCCGCGGCGGGCCGGGCTACGGCCAGCAGCCGCCCCGGAGGCTGTGATGACGACCGCGGGCCCCACCGCGGGCGCGGTCCACGCGGAGGGCGACCGGGGCGACCGGAGCGGCGTCAGGACGGCCCTGGCGGGGCTCACCACCCGCGGGCGCTCCTTCCTGGCCGCCGGCGTGGCCGCCGCGATCTGCGCGTACGTGCTCGGGCAGAGCGATCTGCTGCGGGTCGGGCTGCTGCTGGCGGTGCTGCCGCTGGTGTGCGCGGCCGTGCTCTACCGCACCCGCTACCGGGTCGCCGGCAGCCGCCGGCTCTCCCCCGGCCGGGTGCCCGCCGGCTCCGAGGCGCGGGTGCACCTGCGGATGGAGAACGTCTCGCGGCTGCCCACGGGCCTGCTGATGCTCCAGGACCGGGTGCCCTACGTGCTCGGCCCGCGTCCGCGGTTCGTCCTGGACCGGGTGGAGGCGGGCGGGCGCCGCGAGGTGTCCTACCGGGTGCGCTCCGATCTGCGCGGCCGCTATCCGCTGGGCCCGCTGCAGCTGCGGCTGTCCGACCCGTTCGGGATGTGCGAGCTGACCCGGTCCTTCTCCACGTACGACACGCTGACGGTGATCCCGCGCGTGGAGCCGCTGCCGCCGGTGCGGCTGAGCGGCGAGGCGAAGGGGCACGGCGACGGGCGGCAGCGCGCGCTGGCGCTGGCCGGCGAGGACGACGTGATCCCGCGCGGCTACCGCTACGGCGACGACCTGCGCCGGGTGCACTGGCGCTCCACCGCCCGCTACGGCGAGCTGATGGTGCGCCGCGAGGAACAGCCGCAGCGCGCCCGGTGCACGGTGCTGCTCGACACCCGGGCCGTCGCCTACGCGGGCGCCGGACCGGACTCGGCGTTCGAGTGGGCGGTGTCCGGCGCGGCCTCCGTGCTGGTGCACATGCTGGAGCGCGGCTTCTCGGTGCGGCTGCTGACCGACACCGGCACCTCGGTGCCCGGCGAGGGCTCCGACGGGTTCGCGGGGATGAGCCAGGAGTCGGCGGACGCGGCCGGGCTGATGATGGACACCCTCGCCGTGGTGGACCACTCCGACGAGGAGGGCCTGTCCCGCGCCTACGACGTGCTGCGCGGCGGGAACGAGGGGCTGCTGGTCGCCTTCCTCGGCGACCTGGACGAGGAGCAGGCCGCGGTGCTCGCCCGGATGCGGCAGCGCGGCGGGGGCGCACTCGCCTTCCTGCTGGACAGTGGGACCTGGCTGCGGGAACCGGCCGATGTGCCCGGCGCGTCGGACCGGCGCGGGGAGCGGCTGCGGATGCTGCGCGAGGCGGGCTGGACGGCGCTGGGCGTGCCGCCGGGCGCCTCGCTGGACGAACTGTGGCGGCAGGCGGACCGGGAGCGCTCGGGCCTGGCCGCGGCGAGCGGTGGGGAGGGACCGTGATCAGCGGACGGGCGAGGCTGACGCTGTGCGCGTGGGCGGCCACACTGATGGCGGCGTGCGCCCTGCTGCCGCTGGTCGACCCGGCGACCTGGATCCTCCAGGCGGCGTTCCTGCTGGCGGTGCAGTCGGGCGTGGGCGCGGCGGCCCGGCGGGTGCCGCTGGCGCGTCCGCTGACGGTGGCGGCGCAGTTCCTGGTGACGCTGGTGCTGCTGACCCTGATGTTCGCGCGTGAGCACGCCTTCGCCGGGCTGATACCCGGCCCCGACGCCGTCCGCTTCTTCGCCGAGCTGCTGGACCAGGGCGGCGAGGACGTCAGCCGGTACGCGATCCCGGCGCCGCTGTCCGACGGCATCCGGCTGATGCTGGTCGGCGGCGTGCTGGTGATCGGGCTGCTGGTGGACACCCTCGCGGTGACCTTCCGCGCCGCGGCCCCGGCCGGGCTGCCGCTGCTCGCCCTGTACTCGGTGGCCGCGGGGCTGGCCGACAACGGCATCGACTGGCTGTGGTTCCTGCTGGCGGCGGCCGGCTATCTGATGCTGCTGCTCGCCGAGGGCCGGGACCGGCTCTCCCAGTGGGGGCGCGTGTTCGGCGGTGCGCCCGGTCCGGGCGGGGACTCGCCCGGCGCCGTCGCACCGGTGCGCACCGGGCGGCGGATCGGCGCGGTCGCGCTGGGCATCGCCCTGGTGGTGCCGCTCGCCCTGCCCGCGATGAACGGCGGTCTGCTGGGCCCCTCCGGCACGGGGGTCGGCTCGGGCTCCGGCGGGGGCGGCACCATCTCCGCGGTGAACCCGCTGGTGTCGCTGCGCGACTCGCTGAACCAGGACGAGGACCGCCAGGTCATGTCGGTGCGCTCCGAGATGACGGACGTGTCGGACCTGTATCTGCGGATCGTGTCCCTGGACGACTTCGACGGCACCACGTGGAAGCCGTCGAAGCGGTCCATCACCACCGTCCCCGACGGCACGTTCCCGACCCCGCCGGGCCTCGGCCCCGAGGTCGCGCGCACGGAGATCGGCACGACGATCTCGACCGCCGACTTCTACGGCCAGGACTGGCTGCCGATGCCGTACCCGCCGAGCGGGGTGAGCATCCGGGGCAACTGGCGCTACGAACCCGTCGGCATGACACTGGTCGGCGACCACGGGCAGAACACGCGCGGTCTGACGTACGAGGTGCGCAGCCTCCACGTGCGGCCCACGGCGGAGCAGCTGGCCGGCGCGCCGCAGCCGTCGCCCGCGCTGAAGCGCGAGTACACCGAGCTGCCGGACTCGCTGCCGGCCGTGGTGTCCCGCACCGCCCGCGAGGTCACCGAGGGCGCGGCCAACGCCTACGACCAGGCGGTCAAGCTCCAGGAGTACTTCACGCTGTACGGCGGCTTCGAGTACGACACCGAGGTCGACGTCGGCAGCGGCTCGCAGGCGATCGCCCGCTTCCTGCGGGACAAGCAGGGCTTCTGTGTGCACTTCTCCTTCGCGATGGCGTCGATGGCCCGTTCGCTGGGCATACCGGCGCGGGTCGCGGTGGGCTTCGCGCCCGGCACCCGGCAGCCGGACGACACGATCGCGGTCACGCTGCGGGACGCGCACGCCTGGCCGGAGCTGTACTTCGAGGGTGTGGGCTGGACCCGGTTCGAGCCGACCCCGACCCGTGGTTCGACGCCGTCGTACACCGTGCAGGACACCGCGGAGAACCCGGTGCCCGATCCCGCCCGGCCCGCACAGACCGCGTCCGCGGAGCCGTCGGCGGAGCCTTCGGAGAGCGAGAGCTGCACGGCGGAGCGGAGGAGGCTGGGGGCGTGCGAGAGCGAGTCGCCGCAGGCGGCCCTGCCTTCGGGCGGTGACGGGCCGAAGTGGTACGCGCTGCTGGGGTGGGCGCTGGCCGGTCTCGCGGTGCTGGTGCTGCCGCTGTCGCCGATGCTGTGGCGGGTGAGGACCCGGGCGGTGCGGCTGGGCGGGCACGGCCGGTCGGAGGCGGAGGCGGTGCCGTACGTCCTGGCCGTCTGGGACGAGCTGACCGACACGGCGTGGGACTACGGCATCGCGCCGGACGAGTCGCTGACGCCGCGCGGGGCGGCGGACCGGATCGTGCGGCTGGGCCGGCTCGGGCCGGGCGCGGCGGCGTCGGTGCACCGGGTGGCCGACGCGGTGGAGCAGGTCCTGTACGCGCCTCGGCCGCGGCCGGTGGTGGGGCTGGCGGAGGAGGTGCGGGGGGTTGCCGCGGGGCTGCGGGCCTCGGCCGGTGGTCGGCGAGTGCGGATGCGGGCGGTGTTCGCTCCGCGGTCGAGTGTGCGGGTGGTGTGGGCGGTGTCGGGGTGGTGGGCCGGGGTGCGTGCGCGTCTGCTGGCGCTGCGGCCGACCTGGCGCCGGCCGTCACGGCAGCGGGGCTGAGCCCCATCGCCCCCGCGGGGTGAGGTCGACCCCGCGGGGGTGTGCGGTACCCGGCGTGGGGTTGTGCGGTACCGGGCGTGGGGGCTGGGCGGGGGTCGGTCGCGCTGCCCGGCGCTTACGGGGTGCCGTCCGCGCCCACCCGTGCCGCCCCAGCGGCACGACTGCCCGCGGGTCGCGGGGAGCGGGCGCGGTTGCCCGCGGGTCGCGGGGAACGGGCGCGGTTACCTACGGGTCGCGGGGAGCGGGCGCGGTTGCCCGCGGATCGCGGGTCGCGGGGAGCGGGTGTCGTTGCCCGCGGGGCGCCGGGGGGACGGGTGTCGTTGTTCGTGGGAACGGTGAAGGGGGCGGCCGCCTTGTGGTGGTCGCCCCCTTCGGGGAGTCTTCAGTTGGTCAGTGGCCGCCCTGTTCGTCGCGGCGGCGTTGCCAGCGTTCCTCGATGCGGTCCATCATCGAGCGGCGTTGTCTGGCCTGGCGGCCCGCCTGTGGCGTGCCGGTCGCGCCGGCGGCCTGCTCTCCCGGCTTGGGTGCCTTGCGCCAGCCGGTCACCGCGAGAACCGCGCAGCCCAGCATCACGAGGAACCCCACCACACTGAGCCAGACCTGCTGGGCGACCATACCGGCCATGAGGAGCGCAATACCCACGAGGAAGCCCGCGACCGCCTGGTAGACCCGTCGCCGGGTGTACGTACGCAGCCCGCTTCCCTCGAGCGCCGTCGCGAACTTGGGATCTTCGGCGTACAGCGCTCGCTCCATTTGCTCGAGCATGCGCTGCTCGTGCTCCGAGAGCGGCACGGAGTCCTCCTCATCGTGCAGTCGCCGGGGCGACCCGGGGGGTCCCTTCAGGATAGGCAGGGAATCGCCCCCGTGAAACCCGCCCCTCTGCGCCAATTGGCCAACCGGTACCAGCCATCACGTCCCGGCCCGCTGAGGCTTCTCATTCCCCGGCGGCCGACCCGTCATGCCCGGCGGTCTCCCTCGATCATACGGCGCCAAGCCGCCATTCGGGGGGCCTGTGGCGCACTCCATGCGCGGCGGGGCCACCGGACGCGTCGCTGATCAGCGACGCGTCCCGGCAGGCGCTCAGGCCTCCGGGGTCCCCCGCGTCTCACCGAGCACATGAAGTTGTGTGGCCACGGAGTGGAAGGCGGCGAGCTCGGCCGCCGCGGCCTCCAGCTTCAGCAGCGCGTCCAGGGCTCCGGGCTCGGTGTCGACGAGCACGCCGGGGACGAGGTCGGCGAAGACCCGCACGCCGTGCACGGCGCCGACCGTCAGGCCCGCGCCCTCCACGAGCGCGGTGAGCCGGTCGGCGGTGAAGCGGCGCGGCACGGGGTCGCCGGTGCCCCATCGGCCGTTCGGGTCGTCGAGCGCCTGCTTGGCCTCCGTGAAGTGACCCGCGAGGGCGCGGGCGAGCACGGCGCCGCCGAGGCCCGCGGCGAGCAGGCTGAGGACGCCGTCGGGGCGCAGGGCCGCCACCGCGTTGCGGACGCCTTCGGCGGGGTCGTCGACGTACTCCAGGACGCCGTGGCACAGCACGACGTCGTAGCCGCCGCGCTCGGCCACGTCGAAGAGGCCCCGGGCGTCGCCCTGGACGCCCCGCACCCGGTCGGCGACGCCGGCCTCGGCGGCGCGGCGCTCCAGGGCGAACAGCGCGTTGGGGCTGGGGTCGACGACGGTCACCTGGTGGCCGAGGCGGGCGAGGGGCACCGCGAAGTTGCCGCTGCCGCCGCCGGTGTCGAGGACGTCCAGCGCCTGCCGTCCGGTCGCCTTGACCCGGCGTTCCAGGGCGTCCTGGAGGACCTCCCAGACCACGGCGGTACGGAGGGCGGCGCGGGGCCGCATCGGGTCCGACACGGTAGTTGACTCCTCGGCGGGACGATCGGGTTCAGGCGGTGTCCACCCTATGGCCTGCGCCGTGGTTTCCGGCCACCTGGCTGGGGGCTAGGGGGCCGCGCGCGGTGTTTCGCCCCCTCCGCCCCTTCCCGTCCCGTCCCCGGGGGCTTCGCCCCCGGACCCCCTTCGCGCGGTTCCCCGCGCCCCCGGGAGGGGCAGGACCGGTTGGAGGACCAGCATCTGTTCGACCAGGCGGAGGAACATCGCGACGTCGCGTATCAGGTCGTCGGCGTCGCGGACGGTGGCCGCGCCCTGGATGCCGGCCTCGGCGCGGGCGCGGCGCCGGGCTCCGGAGGCGAACAGCGCGCTCCACTCGGTGAGCTCGGGCGCGATCTCGGGGAGCACTTCCCAGGCGCTCCGTATCCGGGCCCGGGCCCGGGGCGAGGTCTCGGGCCGGCCGCGGGCGGCGAGCACGGCGGCGGCGGTGCGCAGGGCGGCGAGGTGGGCCGTCGCGTAGCGCTCGTTGGGGGTTTCGAGGACGGCGGCCTCGTCGAGTCCGGCACGGGCCTGGGCGAGCAGGTCGAGGGCGGCGGGCGGGGCCGTGGCGCGGCGCAGCACGGGGTGGATGTCGCTCGCCGGGCCGTTCAGTGAGGGGGCAGGGCCGGTTGCGCGGCGCCGACGGGCGGCGGCTGCGGACGAGTGGGCCATGACGAACCTCCTGTCGTCTTTGTGACGGCTCCCCTACTAAGAGGTGCCGTATGTACACATCGTGAGGTATGCCACTGACAATCCGTTCCGACCTGGGCTTTTGCTTCGATCGACTGTTCGCGTTAGTTTTTGCACTGACCAGTCAGTTCAAAAACAGGGGGATGCGGTGGACGGTCCGTCCGGACTCGCCGTCACGGCCCGCGGCTTCGGCCTGAAGGGGCCCCGGGGATGGGTGTTCCGCGGGGTCTCGGCCGACGCGGAGCCCGGCTCGCTGATCGCGGTGGAGGGGCCGTCCGGCTCGGGCCGCACCTGTCTGCTGCTCGCCCTCACCGGCCGGATGCGGCCCACGGAGGGCCTGGCCTCCGTGGGCGGGCTGGAACTGCCCAGGCGCATGTCCGCCGTACGGCGCCGCAGCGCGCTCGCGCACGTCGCCGGGGTCACCGATCTCGACCCGGCCCTCACCGTCGGCGAGCACCTGCGGGAACAGGTCCTGCTGCAGCGCCGCTTCGGCGGCCCGCGCCCGCGCCCGCACGTCGACGACGCGCTGACCACCGCCGGCCTGGACCTCACCTCCCTCCCCAAGGCCGCGCGGACCGCCGTACGGGATCTGGAGCGGGTGGAGGCGCTGCGGCTGTCGCTGGCCCTGGCGCTGCTGGGGCGCCCCCGGCTGCTCGGTGTGGACGACACCGACCTGAAGCTCTCGTCCGCCGAGCGGGCCGAGGTGTGGGCCCTGCTGCGGTCCGTCGCCGGCGCCGGCACCACCGTGCTGGCCGTGTGCGGCGAGGCACCGCCCGGCGCGACGCCCGTCCGCACGGGAACCGGCCGGCACGACGACGAGCACGACGACGGGAAGGAGGCCGCCGATGCGATCGCCTCGACTGGCCGCTCTTGAGCTGCGCCGCTTCGGCCGGGGCAAGCTGCCGCGCGCGGCCCTGGTCGCCCTGCTGGTGCTGCCGCTGCTGTACGGCGCCCTGTACCTGTGGTCGTTCTGGGACCCCTACGGCCGTCTGGACCGGATCCCGGTGGCACTGGTGAACGACGACGAGGGGGCCGGTGCCGACGGGAAGCGGATCACCGCGGGCGACGACATCGCCGAGGGGCTGCGCGACAGCGGCACCTTCGACTGGCGGGAGGTGAGCGCGGACGAGGCCCGGCGGGGCGTCGAGGACGGCACGTACTACCTGTCGCTGACCATGCCCGCCGACTTCAGCCGCCGTATCGCCTCCAGCTCGGGAGACTCCCCCGAGACGAGCGCCCTCCAGGTGCGGACGAACGACGCCAACAACTACATCGTCGGGCAGATCTCCCGGACGGTCTTCGGCGAGGTGCGCCGAGCCGCGTCCACGAAGACCTCGCGCTCCTTCCTGGACCGGATCTTCGTCTCGTTCTCGGACATCCACGGCGAGACCGTGAAGGCGGCCGAGGGGGCCGACAAGCTGAGCGGCGGCATCGGGAAGGCGGAGAAGGGCTCCAAGGACCTCGCCGACGGCCTGGCGGACGCCCGCAAGGGCAGCGGGAAGCTCTCCAAGGGGCTGAAGGACCTCCACGAGGGCGCCGGCGACCTGGAGGACGGTTCGAGGAAGGTCGCGGACGGCACGCGGAGGCTCGCCGACGAGGTGAACGCGGTCGACGCCGAGGTGGGCCCGTTCCTCGAGAAGAACGAGAAGGCCATCGGCGACACCGCGCGGTTCGTCGCCGACTCGGCCGGAAGGCTCCGCGCGGACCTCGACTCCCTGCAGGAGGAGGCGCCGGCCGCCGTGCAGGACGCCCGCGCGGCGTCCGACACCGTGGACGGCATCCACAAGGCGCGCTGCGAGGACCCCGGCCTGCCCGACCCCGCCTGCCCGGACCTGAAGAAGGCCAAGGACGCGGCGGCCACGGCGGCGGACGTCGCCGGCGACGTCGGTTCCCTGGTCACCGGCCACCGCGACGACCTGAGGAAGCTCGACACCCACCTCGCCACCCTGGAGAAGCAGGCCCGGACGCTCGCCGACCGCGCCCCGCACCTCTCCGAGGACCTCGACGACGCCGTCACCAGGATCAACAAGCTCGACGCCGGGGCCGGCAAGGTCGCCGCCGGCGCGAAGAAGCTGAACAAGGGACTCGGCACCGCCGAGACCGGCGCCGCCGACCTGGACAAGGGCGTCGGCGAGCTGAAGACCGGCGCGGACGACCTGAACGGCGGCCTCTACAAGCTCGTCGACGGCTCCGGCGAACTCGCCGGCGGTCTGCACGACGGGGCCGGGAAGATCCCCGACTACGACGAGCGGGACCGCGACCGGCGCACCGAGGTGATGGCCGACCCGGTCCGGCTCGTCTCCCACGACCTGCACAAGGCGCCCGACTACGGCACCGGCTTCGCCCCGTACTTCATCCCGCTGTCGCTGTGGGTGGGCGCGATGGTGGCGTACATGCTGATCGCGCCGATGAACCGGCGTGCGCTCGCGGCGGGCGCCTCCGCCTGGCGGATCGCGCTGGCGGGCTGGCTGCCGGTGGTGGCGATCGGGGTGCTGCAGACGCTGGCGCTGATGGCGGTGCTGCACTGGGCGCTCGGGCTGCAGATGGCGCGGGCGGCCGGCACGGTGGGCTTCCTGTGCCTGGTGACGGCGTGCTTCGCGGCGATCGTGCAGTGGCTGAACGCGCGCTTCGGCGCGGCCGGCCGGATCCTCGTCCTCGCGCTGCTGATGCTCCAGCTGACCTCGGCGGGCGGCACGTACCCCGTGCAGACCAGCCCCGGCTTCTTCAACGCGCTGCACCCGTTCCTGCCGATGAGCCATGTCGTCGGGGCGCTGCGGCGGCTCATCACGGGCGGCGGCCTCGGACCGGTGTGGCAGGCGTGCGCCGTGCTCGCGGCCTTCACCGCGGGCGCCCTCGCGCTCACCGCCCTGTCGGCCCGCCGCCGCCAGGTGTGGACGATGGACCGGCTGCACCCGGAGCTGACCTTGTGAACGGACGGATCGGCGTTCCTGTGACAATCAGGGCCATGGAACGCAGCAGCACCACGCCGGGCGGCAGTGCCCGCCGCGAGGCCACCCGGCAGAAGCTCTACGAGGCGGCCGTCACCCTCATCGCCGAACAAGGTTTCTCCGCCACCACCGTGGACGAGATCGCCGAGCGGGCGGGGGTCGCGAAGGGCACGGTCTACTACAACTTCGCGAGCAAGTCGGTCCTCTTCGAGGAGCTGCTGCGGCACGGGGTCGGCCTGCTGACCGCCTCTCTGCGGGAGGCGGCCGAGCGGACGGCCGCGGAGGGCGGCGGCGGGGTCGACGCCCTGGACGCGATGATCCGCGCGGGACTGGTCTTCATCGACCGCTACCCGGCCTTCACCCAGCTGTACGTGGCCGAGCTGTGGCGCACCAACCGGGCCTGGCAGTCCACGCTGATGGTGGTGCGGCAGCAGGCCGTGGCGGTGGTCGAGGGCGTGCTGCGCGAGGGGGTGGCGAGCGGCGAGTTCAGCGAGGAGATCGACGTCCCGCTGACGGCGGCGGCGCTGGTCGGCATGGTGCTGGTGGCCGCGCTGGACTGGAAGTCCTTCCAGCCGGAGCGCTCCCTGGACGACGTGCACTCCGCCCTGTCCCGGCTGCTGCAGGGGCGGGTCAGCGGCCGCCGCTGACCCCCGGACGGACGAAAGCGCCGGTCCGGCGGTGGCCGCGTCCCCCGCGCCACCGCCGGACCGGCGTCTTCCTCACTCCCCCGTGCGTTCCCCCGGAACCCCGTTGCGGTCGTCCCCCGGGCTCCCCCGTGCCTCGCTCCCGCCGACGGTGCCGGCGGAAGGAGCGGATCGTGGGCCCGTACCGTTCCGGCGCCCCGTGCCGCCGGTTCCGGGGCCGGGCCCCTCTCCGTGGTCTCCACTCTTCCGTTCCCGGGGGCCGGCCCCCATCCGCGTGCGTACTCAACTCGGCGGCTAGGTACGGGTACTCAGGGCTGCGCACGCGCGCCCACGGCCCGGTGCCGCCGTTCCGGGGGCCGGAACGGGGGCGCGGGTACTCGGGGACGGGCTGCCGGCGGTGGCGGATAAAGTCCCTGGCATGGCACGGATTGCGGTGATCGGCGCCGGGATGGGCGCGATGGCGGCCGCCGCCCGGCTGGCCGTCGCGGGCCACCGGGTGGCGGTGTACGAACGGACGGAGACGTACGGCGGCGCGCTGCGCCGTCTGGAGCGGGACGGGTTCGCCTTCGACACCGGGCCCGGCCTGCTCCCGCTGCCGGCGGTCTACCGGGATCTGTTCGTGAAGACCGGCAAGGAGCCGCTGGAGGCGTGCGTCGAGCTGGTCCAGGTCGATCCGTCGTCGCACCACGTGTTCGCGGACGGTACGCGCGTGTCGCTGCCGAACGCCTCCCGCGCGGGCGTCGTCTCCGCGCTGGAAGAGGGCCTCGGGGCGGACGCGGCCCGGCGCTGGGGGGACTTCCTGGTGCGGGCCCGGGAGGCCTGGGACCGGTCGCGCAGGCCGCTGCTGGAGGAGCCGCTGTGGCCCAACTGGCAGGTGCTGGCCGAGCGCGAGCCGTATCCGGCGGTCCCGCACAGGAAGTTCCTGCGCACGCGCACGGCGGGCACGCTCGCCGAGGTCGGCGCGTGGGAGCTGCGCGATCCCCGGCTGACCGCGCTGCTGGAGAGCCACGCCCTGGCGTACGGCCTCGATCCCCGCGCCACCCCGGCGAGCGCGGCGGTGCTGCCGTACATGGAGCACGCCTTCGGCATGTGGTACGTGCGCGGCGGCATGCGGGAGCTGGCGCGGGCGGTGTACGAGCGATGTCTGGCCCGCCGGGTGGAGTTCCGCTTCGGCGCGGAGGTCACCGGGGTGACGGAGAAGGACGGCCGGGCGGCGGGGCTGGAGCTCGCCGACGGCACCGTCGCGGAGGCGGACCTCGTGGTCGCCGGGGTGGCTCCCGGGGTGCTGGAGCGGCTGGGCCGGGGGACGCGGGTGCGCGGTGCCGGCGAGGTCCCGGCCCGGCCCGGGACGGCGAGCCGGGTGACGGTGGCGCTGGCGCTGCGGGGCGGGCGCCCAAAGGGGACCCCGCACCGTACGGTCGTGCACGCGGAGGACCGGGAGGCCGAACTGGAGTCGCTGTCCGGTGCGCCCGGGGGCCTGCCCCCGCGGCCCACGGTCACGGTGCTGCGGCCGGACGACCCGGCACTGGTCCCCGACGCCGGCCACGAGGCGGTCACGGTGACGTCGGTGGTGCCCGCCGGGGCCGAGGAGTCCTGGGACGCGTACGCCGAGCGTCTGACCGCCGTCGCCGAACGCGCGGTACCCGGGCTGCGCGACCGGCTGCTGTGGCACGAGGTGCGCACCCCGGCCGACATCGCCGGGGAGACCGGCGCGGAGGGCGGCGCGGTGCCGGTACCGGCGCTGGCCGCGGCAGGCGGGCGGCTGCTCCACCCGGCCAACAGCACCGGGCTGGCAGGGCTGTTCACGGCCGGCGGCTGGTCCCATCCCGGCGGCGGGCTCCCGCACGCCGGGATGTCGGGGGCGCTGGTCGCCGGGCTGATCGTGGAGGGGCCGGAGTTCCGCGGGTCGCAGTGAGCGCGCTCAGTAGCGGTACTGCTCGTCGTACCCGCTGCCGTTGCCGTGCGTCTGCCCGTCGCCCTGGTACGGGTACTGCTGCTGCTCGGGCGGGAGTTCACCGCCGTACGGGTCGTCGGCGCTGCGCTGCTGCGGGACCCACAGGCCGCCGGCCGGGGTCTCGCCGCCGTAGCCCTGCTGGGCGTACGGGTCCTGCCCGTAGCCCTGCTGGGAGTACTGCTGCGGGTCGGCGTAGCCGGTGTCGTACGAGGTGTCCCCGTAGGCCGAGTTGCCGATGTACGGGTCGGAGTAGGCCGCGTACTGCTGCTGGCCCGTGGTGTCGTAGCCCTGCTGCTGTCCGTAACCGGAGTAGTCGTAGGTGTAGTTGGGGTCGGCGCCCTGGGCGGCCGCCGCGTACTGGTCCTGGGCCGGGGCCGCGTACCCGGTGTCGCCGCCGTAGACGCCGTAGGAGCCGGTGTCGTCGGGCATGGGCTGCGGCTCGTAGACGGCGGTGGTCTCGGCGGCCGCCGGCTGGTCGGGGCGGGCGGCGGGGGTGAACACGTCGTCGCGGTCGTAGTCGTCGTCCGCCTGGCGGCCGGCCCGGTCGCGGGGGGCGTCGTCCTCGTCGCCGTAACCGGCGGCGGACTCCTCCAGGCCGGAGACCTCCAGGGTCGGCTCCTGGTGCCCGCGGTCGCCGCGGCGGCCCTTGGCGGCGGCCAGTATCGGCGCGTTGACCGCCCAGCCGGCCGCGAAGCCGCGGCGGAACGACAGCGTCACATAGGTCTGGCCGACCGCGAAGGCCGCGGCGCCCAGACCGATGACGACCACGGACGGGATCAGCACGCCGAGCACGACACCGAGGAAGCCGGCGAAGGCGAGCAGCCGCCAGCGCAGGCGCGCCTTGTACTGCAGCAGCACCTCACCGAGCAACCACAGCGCGACAATGCCGAACGCGATGTAGAGGACCGCCCAGCCCATGTACGCCCCTCTCCCAGTGGTCGCTACTCAGTGTGTCGTATATGAGTGCGACCGGTCTAGGCCCGCGGTGGGTGGTGCAGGCCCAGGTTCTCGTAGATTTCCAGGGTCGCCGTGGAGTTGTTGAGCGTGATGAAGTGCAGTCCGGGCACTCCCTCGGCCAGCAGCCGGGCGCAGAACTCCGTGGCGAACTCGATACCGATCGAGCGTACCGCCGCCGGATCGTCCTTCGCTGCGAGGATCCGCTCTTTGAGGGCCTCCGGGAACACGGCGTTACTGAGCTTTGGCAACCTCTCCAGCATCTTCACGCTGGTCACCGGCATGACCTCGGGAATCACCGGGGTCTCGCAGCCCGCCGCGTGGACTCGGTCACGCAGCCGCAGATAGGACTCGGGCTGGAAGAACATCTGGGTGATCGCGTAGTCGGCGCCGGCCCGGCACTTGTCGACGAAGCGGGCGACGTCGGTGTCCCAGTCGGCTGAGCGCGGGTGCATCTCCGGGAAGGCGGCGACGCCGACGCAGAAGTCGCCCGACTCCTTGATGAGCCGGACGAGTTCGGCGGCGTAGGTCAGTCCCTGCGGGTGCGGCACCCAGTCGCCCATCGGGTCGCCGGGCGGGTCTCCGCGCACGGCGAGCATGTTGCGGATCCCGGCGTCGGCGTACTGGCCGATGATGTTGCGCAGTTCGGCGATGGAGTGGTCGACCGCGGTGAGGTGGGCGACCGGGGTGAGGGTGGTGTCGGCGACGATCTGCTGGGTCTCCTTGACCGTGCCGGCGCGCGTGGAGCCGCCCGCGCCGTAGGTCACGGAGACGAAGTCCGGCGCGACCGCCTCGACCCTGCGCAGCGCGCTCCACAGGTTCCGCTCGCCCTTGGGGGTCTTCGGCGCCGAGAACTCGAACGAATACGTCGTCTCGCCGGCGGCGAGCATGTCGCGCACGGTGCGTGCGCGATCAGTCCTGGTGGATGCGGTTCCGAGGGCCATACCGGCAGGTTAGCCAGGGGGCGGCGGTCCCCCAACCGGATGCGGGATATTTGTCTGAAATGCCGACTTGTTGTCCACCCCTTGGACAGACCCGAGACGCACGGGGGTCATCCGGCGTCCGAGGGCGCCGCCCGCCGCAGCCGCTTCGCGAACTCGGCCGCCGCCGCGCCCGGGTCGTCCGCCTCGGTGACGGCCCGTACGACGACGACCCGGCGGGCACCGGCGTCCAGCACCTCGTCGAGGTTGCCGAGGTCGATGCCGCCGATGGCGAACCAGGGGCGCTCGGTGCCCAGGGCGGCGGTGTACCGGACGAGGTCCAGGCCGGGGGCGTGGCGGCCGGGCTTGGTGGGGGTGGGCCAGCAGGGGCCGGTGCAGAAGTAGTCCACGCCGGGCTGGACGGCCGCCGCGGCGGCCTCGGACTCGGCGTGGGTGGAGCGGCCGATCAGGACGTCGTCGCCGAGGATCGCGCGGGCGGCGGGGACGGGCAGGTCGCCCTGGCCGAGGTGGAGTACGTCGGCTCCGGCGGCGTGGGCGACGTCCGCGCGGTCGTTGACCGCGAGCAGCTTGCCGTGCCGGGCGCAGGCGTCGGCGAGGACCGCGAGGTGCTCGAGCTCCTCGTCGGCCTCCATGCCCTTGTCCCGCAGCTGCACGATGTCGACCCCGCCGGACAGGACCGCGTCCAGGAACTCCGGGAGATCGCCCTGCCGCCTGCGGGCGTCGGTGCACAGGTAGAGCCGGGCGTCGGCGAGCCGGGCGCGAGCGGTGGCGGTCATACGTGGGTCCCCCCGGGGTGTCGGCGGCGTACGGACCCGGTGGGCCCGGTGTGTCGGCGGCGGGCGCTCGCGACGGTCACGGACCGGGGCGGCGCACACCGCAACGGACCCTATGCCGCCGCGCCGGCGACCGCGAGACGCCCCCTCACGGATGCCCGCGCGCCGTCCGCGCACCGCGGGACGCCCTCACCCGGTGCGCGAAGCCCGATACCCGGAGTCCGGTACCTGTCGCACGGAGCCGCCCCGCCCCGGAAGCACGTCTGCCGCGGACCCCGCGCCCGGCGGCCCCTCCGTCCGGACGCCTTCGAGGACCCGGGCGGCTCCCGGACCGGGCGCCGCCGGAGGCCCGTCCCCCCGCGTCACGCGGCCGGGGCCGACGCCCCGGCCGCCGCCGTTCGCATGTCCTGTCGGTCGGGTGCGGTCAGACCGCGAGCGCCTGGGCGCGGCGCTTCACCTCCGTGCCGCGGTTCTCACTGAGTGCCTGGGCCGGGGTGCCCGGCAGGGAGGGGTCGGGGGTGAAGAGCCACTCCAGCATCTCTTCGTCCGTGAAGCCGTCGTCCCGCAGGAGCGTCAGGGTCCCGCTCAGACCCTTGACGACCTTGTCCCCGTCGATGAAGGCGGCGGGCACGTGCAGCGCGCGGTTCTCACCTCGGCGTACGGCGATGAGCTGGCCCTCCTTGACCAGCTGCCGGACGCGCGTCACCTCGACACCGAGCATCTCGGCGATGTCGGGCAGGGTGAGCCAGGCGGGGACGAGAGCATCGGTCTTTGCGTCAATCTCGGTCACGGGACAAGCCTGCCATCTGCCACTGACAGTCGGAAGCCAGCCCCGCCCGCCCGGGCGGACGCGCCGGGCCGGGGTGTCACGCCGTCGCCGACTTCAGGGGCCGCGCCGGGTCCGCCAGCAGCTCCGCGTCCATCGCCGTGCCCGCCTCGATCAGCCTGCGCCCCTGCGCCAGGTCCCGGGGCCGTCCCACCGCGAGCAGCGCGACCAGGCGGGACCCCCGCAGCCAGCAGACGCTCCACGCCGCCTCGGCGGGGTCCCCGCGCCACACCGTCCGGTCGGCGTCCGCGTGGTGTCCCGCGTACTGCACGAAGCGCCCGAACTGCTCGGACCAGAAGTACGGCACCGGGTCGTAGACCACCGGCTCCCGGCCGGTGGCCGCGCCGAGGATGTTCACGGCGACCGTGCGCGGCCCCTGGAGGGCGTTGTCCCAGTGGTGGACCAGCAGACGCTCGCCGTAGCGCCCGGACGGGAAGGACGCGCAGTCGCCGACCGCGTACACGTCCGGCAGGGAGGTCGTCAGATGGCGGTCGGCGACGACCTCGCCGTGCGTCCCGAGCTCGATCCCGGAGCCCGCCAGCCAGGCGGTGGCGGGCCGGGCCCCGATGCCGACGACCACGGCGCCCGCGGGCAGCCGCGTGCCGTCGTCCAGGACCGCGGCGCCGGGTTCGACGCGCTCCACGCGCGCGTGCGTGCGCAGCGTGACGCCCGCCTCGGCGTACCAGGCGGCCATCGGGGCGGTCACCTCGGCGGGCAGCGCCTCGACGAGCGGCCGCTCCCCCGCCTCCACGACGGTGACCGCGCAGCCCGCCTCGCGGGCCGCCGTGGCGAACTCCGCGCCGATCCAGCCGGCGCCGACCACCACGATGTCGTGCTGCCGCGCGAGCACGGGACGCAGCCGCGCGACGTCGTCCAGGGTGCGCAGCAGGTGCACGCCGGGCACGCCCTCCGCGCCCGGCAGCCGGACCGGTTCCGCACCGGTGGCGACCACCAGGACGTCGTACGGGACGGGCCCGTTCTCCGTGTCCAGTTCGTGGTCGGCGGGGCGCAGGCCGAGCACCTCGCAGCCGAGCCGCAGTTCGATGCCGGCGTCCTCGAAGTCGACGTCGAAGGCGGAGTCCTCGGCCTTGCCGAGCAGCACCGCCTTGGACAACGGCGGCCTGTCGTACGGCTGGTGGGGTTCCGCGCCGATCAGGGTCACGGTGCCGGTGAAACCCTGTTCCCGCAGGGCGAGGGCGGTCTGCACGCCGGCCATGCCCGCGCCCGCCACCACCACCCGCCCCGGCTCGGACCGTTCCGGTCCCTGCGTCTGCTCGCTCACCCGCTCACCTTAGACACCTGACGCGGCGCCGGTCGGCCGAGCTGTTCCACCACGCTCGTCCCGCTGCCCGGCTGCGACTCCCACTCCCAGCTCTCCTCCAGCCGTACGCGTCCGTCGGGCAGTTCCACGACCGTCGACACGCAGTGCCCCGAGGAGGTCGTGCCGTCCCGTTTGAGCTGCACGTACCGGAAGTCCAGCCGGTCCCCCGCGCGGGTGCCCACCAGGTGTCCGCGCACGACGTCGCCGCCCGCGTACTCGGCCCAGATCTCGCCGTCCCGCTCGTGGTAGACGAACCGGGTGCGGGTGCCGACCTGGCCGGGGGCCTGGTCGGCCACGGGGGCGAGGACGAGTCCGTCGAGCGATGGTGCCACGCGGAGGCTCCCTTACAAGCGCGGTGCCCTGAGGGCTAGGGTGGCCAACGTACAAGCACTCGCGGGAGCCCGGACGCACCGGGCTGAGAGGGAGGCTGGCGGCCTCCGACCGTACGAACCTGATCCGGGTCATGCCGGCGAAGGGAGGGGCTGGACGCCCATGTCGCCCACGCGTACCTCAGACGTCCTCGTCGTCGGGGGCGGAATCATCGGTCTGGTCACGGCCTGGCGGGCCGCGCAGCGCGGTCTCGCCACGGCCGTGGTGGACCCCGAGCCGGGCGGCGGCGCCGCCCGGGTGGCCGCCGGGATGCTGGCCGCCGTCACGGAACTGCACTACGGCGAGGAGACCCTGCTCGGTCTGAACCTCGCCTCCGCGCGGCGCTATCCCGGCTTCGCCGCCGAACTGACCGAGCTGACCGGCCACGACCTCGGCTACCGCGCGTGCGGCACGCTCGCCGTGGCACTGGACGCCGACGACCGCGCCCACCTGCGGGAACTGCACGCCCTGCAGCAGCGCTCCGGGCTGGACTCGCAGTGGCTGTCCGGGCGGGACTGCCGACGCCTGGAGCCGATGCTCGCACCGGGGGTGCGCGGCGGCCTGCGGGTGGACGGCGACCACCAGATCGACCCCCGGCGGCTGGCGGCCGCGCTGGTCACCGCCTGTGAGCGCGCGGGCGTGGGAGTCCACCGCGCGCGGGCCGAGCGGCTCGTCGTCGCGGGAGACCGCGCGACGGGCGTGGTCACGGCCGACGGCACCGAGCTGGGCGCCGGGCAGGTGGTGCTCGCCGCGGGCAGCCTCAGCGGGCGGCTGGCGGGCGTTCCGGCGGACGTACTGCCTCCCGTGCGCCCCGTGAAGGGGCAGGTGGTGCGGCTGACGATGCCCGCGCGGCACGGCCCCTTCCTGAACCGGACCGTGCGGGCCGTGGTGCGCGGCAGCCATGTCTACCTGGTGCCGCGCGAGAACGGCGAGCTGGTGATCGGGGCGACCAGCGAGGAGATGGGCTGGGACACCACCGTGACCGCGGGCGGCGTGTACGAGCTGCTGCGCGACGCCCACGAGCTGGTCCCCGGCATCACCGAGCTGCCGCTGACCGAGACCCTGGCCGGGCTGCGCCCCGCCTCCCCCGACAACGCGCCGCTGCTCGGCCCGACGGAGCTCGAGGGGCTGCTGCTCGCCACCGGCCACCACCGCAACGGCGTCCTGCTGACACCGGTCACCGGCGACGCCATGGCGGAGGCACTGACCACCGGCGTCCTGCCGGAGGTGGCCCGTCCGTTCACCCCCCGGCGCTTCGGCGCCGCCGTCCGCGCGGAGCAGCCCGTATGAACATCTCGGTCAACGGGGAGCGCCGGGAGTTCGCGCCCGGCACGGCTCTCGACCTCGTCGTGAAGTCGCTCACCGCGGCTCCCTCCGGGGTGGCCGCCGCCCTCAACGAAACCGTCGTCCCGCGCGCGCAGTGGCCCGCCACGCCCCTCTGCGAGGGTGACCGCGTGGAAGTCCTGACCGCCGTCCAAGGAGGTTGACCATGGCCGACGATCCGTTCCTCCTCGGTGGTACGTCCTTCACGTCCCGCCTGATCATGGGCACCGGCGGGGCACCGAGCCTCGACGTGCTGGAGCGGGCGCTGGTGGCGTCCGGGACGGAGCTGACGACCGTCGCGATGCGGCGGGTGGACCCGTCGGTGCACGGGTCCGTGCTGTCGGTGCTGGAGAAGCTGGGCATCCGGGTGCTGCCGAACACGGCGGGGTGCTTCACCGCCGGGGAGGCCGTGCTCACCGCGCGCCTCGCGCGGGAGGCGCTCGGCACGGACCTGGTCAAGCTGGAGGTCATCGCCGACGAGCGGACGCTGCTGCCGGACCCGATCGAGCTGCTGGACGCGGCGGAGACGCTGGTCGACGACGGGTTCACGGTGCTGCCGTACACCAACGACGATCCGGTGCTGGCGCGGAAGCTGGAGGATGCGGGGTGTGCGGCGATCATGCCGCTGGGGTCGCCGATCGGGTCGGGGCTGGGGATCCGGAATCCGCACAACTTCGAGTTGATCGTGGAGCGGGCGGGGGTGCCGGTGATCCTCGACGCGGGGGCCGGGACCGCGTCCGATGTGGCGCTGGCGATGGAGCTGGGGTGTGCGGGGGTGATGCTGGCGTCGGCGGTCACCCGGGCGCAGGAGCCGGTGGTGATGGCTTCCGCCATGCGGTCCGCGGTGGAGGCGGGGCGGCTCGCTCGGTTGGCGGGGCGGATTCCTCGGCGGTGGTTCGCCGCCGAGGCGTCGTCTCCTGCGGAGGGGCTTGCCGTGCTGGATCCTGAGCGGCCTGCTTTCTAGGCGCTGCTTGCTGGGGCCGGGCGGGGGTGGGTTTCGCTTACCGGCGCTTGCCGGGTGCCTCCCCCACTCTCGGCTTCGCTCGAGCGGGAGGTACCCCCACCGCCCACCCGTGCCGCCCTGGGGGCACCTCCCAGGCCCTTGAGGCACTGGGGGAGGCACGATTGCCCGCAGTTACACGGCGGGGGTGCCCGCAGTCATGCGGTGCACGTCACAGGTCCGCTTCAACGGAGGGCGAAGCGGCTGGGGGTGTCGGTGGGGGCTCGTAGACTCGGGGCGTGGATACGACCCTTCAGGACCCCCTGGTCGGGCAGGTGCTCGACGGCCGGTATCGCGTCGAGGCGCGGATCGCGGTCGGCGGGATGGCCACGGTCTACCGGGCCGTGGACACCCGTCTGGACCGCATCCTCGCGCTCAAGGTGATGCACCCCTCCCTCGCGGCCGACGGCTCGTTCGTCGAGCGGTTCATCCGTGAGGCGAAGTCGGTCGCCCGGCTGGCCCACCCGAACGTGGTGCAGGTCTTCGACCAGGGCACCGACGGGGCGTACGTCTACCTGGCGATGGAGTACATCGCCGGCTGCACCCTGCGCGACGTGCTGCGCGAGCGCGGCGCGCTCCAGCCGCGCGCCGCGCTGGACATCCTGGAGCCGGTGCTGGCCGCGCTCGGCGCCGCGCACCGGGCCGGGTTCGTGCACCGCGACATGAAGCCCGAGAACGTGTTGATAGGGGACGACGGCCGGGTCAAGGTCGCCGACTTCGGGCTGGTCCGCGCCGTGGACTCGGTGACGAACACCACGGGCACCGTGCTGGGCACGGTCTCGTACCTGGCCCCCGAGCAGATCGAGAACGGCGTCGCCGACCCCCGTGTGGACGTCTACGCCTGCGGCATCCTGCTCTACGAGATGCTGACCGGCGAGAAGCCGCACGACGGCGACTCCCCCGCGATCGTGCTCTACAAGCACCTGCACGACGACGTGCCGGCCCCGTCGGCCGCCGTGCCCGGCATGGCGTACGAGCTGGACGAGCTGGTCGCGTCGGCGACCGCCCGCAACCCCGAGATCCGCCCGCACGACGCGGTGGCGCTGCTCGCGCGGGTCCGCGCGGGGCGCGGCCTGCTCACCGCCGAGCAGCTCGACGCGGTCCCGCCGCAGGCGCTGACCTCGGAGCACGACAACGCGGAGGACCGTACGAGCGTCATCCCGCGCTCGCTCGGTGTCCCCCGCCCGCTGCCCGTCAACGAGGACGACGAGGCCGCGGGCCCCCCGCACCACACCAGCAGGTTCCAGTCCCCGCCGCCGCTGCCGCCCCGGCGCCGGACCGCGCTGCGGCGCGGACCGATGGCGATCGTCGTGGCCGTGCTCCTGGTCCTCGGGGTCGGCACGGGCATCTGGTACATCAACTCCGGCCAGTTCACCAAGGTCCCGCCGCTGCTGGGGAAGACCGAGCAGGAGGCCAGGGACCGGCTGGCGGACGCCGGGCTGGAGGCCGGCCGGGTGAAGGAGGCGTACAGCGACACCGTGGAGCGGGGCACGGTGATCAGCACCGACCCGAAGGCGGGCGCCCGCGTCCGCGGCAGCGACTCGGTGTCGCTGACCCTCTCCAAGGGTCCGCAGACCGTGCGGGTGCCCGACCTCGACGGCTACCCCCTGGACAAGGCGCGGGAGCTGCTGAAGGACGAGGGCCTGGAGCCGGGCATGGTCACCCGTGAGTTCAGCGGCTCCGTGACCAAGGGCTCGGTGATCTCCACCGAGCCGGGCAAGGGCACCAAGGTTCGCGCGGACTCCGCCGTGGCGCTGACCGTGAGCAAGGGCAGCCCGGTGGACGTGCCGGACGTCACCGGCGACGACGCGGAGGACGCCCGCGCGGAGCTGGAGGAGGCCGGCCTCGAGGTGAGGATCGCCGCCGAGCGGGTCAACTCCGAGCACGACGCCGGCCGGGTGGCCCGGCAGACCCCGGGCGCGGGGCGGCAGGCCGCCGAGGGCGACACCGTGACGCTGACGCTGTCCAAGGGCCCCGAGATGATCGAGGTGCCGGACGTGATCGGCGACAGCGTGGACGAGGCCAAGCGGAAGCTGGAGGACGCCGGGTTCGACGTGGACGAGGACCGCGGACTGCTCGGGCTCTTCGGCGACACCGTCAAGGGCCAGTCCGTGGACGGCGGGGACACCGCGCCCAAGGGCTCGACGATAACCATCGAGATCCGCTGACGGACGAAACCGGCGCACATGACACCCTTGACGGGTGAAGAGTCACCTGTCCGGTCCCGCCCGCAACCCGGTCGGCGGCCATGTCCCGGTGGCCGGCGGTCTGCACTCCGTCGGCCTGTCCTACGCCCGTGAGCTGAACGCCGAGACGGTGCAGGTCTTCGTCGCCAACCCGCGCGGCTGGGCCACCCCGGCCGGCAACCCCCGGCAGGACGAGGCGTTCCGCGCGGCCTGCGCGGCCGGTTCGATCCCGGCGTACGTGCACGCCCCGTACCTGATCAACTTCGGGTCCCACACCGAGGCGACCGTCGAGCGGTCCGTGGAGTCGCTGCGGCACTCGCTGCGGCGCGGCCGGGAGATCGGCGCGCTGGGCGTGGTGGTGCACACGGGCAGCGCGACCGGCGGGCGGGAGCGGGCGGTGGCGCTGCGGCAGGTACGGGAGCACATGCTGCCGCTGCTCGACGAGCTCACCCATGACGACGACCCGTTCCTGCTGCTGGAGTCCACGGCGGGACAGGGCTCCTCGCTGTGCTCGCGGACCTGGGACTTCGGGCCGTACTTCGAGGCGCTGGACGCCCATCCGAAGCTGGGCGTCTGTCTGGACACCTGCCACATCTTCGCGGCCGGCCACGACCTGACCGGGCCGGACGGGATGCGTCAGACGCTGGACCTGCTGGTGGACACCGTCGGCGAGGGCCGGCTGAAGCTGATCCACGCCAATGACTCCAAGGACGTGGTCGGCGCGCACAAGGACCGGCACGCGAACATCGGCGCCGGACACATCGGCGAGGACCCGTTCCGGGCGCTGATGACGCACCCGGCGACCGAGGGCGTACCGCTGGTCATCGAGACGCCCGGCGGCAAGGAGGGACACGCCGCGGACGTGGAGCGGCTGAAGAAGCTCCGGGACTCCTGACGGGCTCTCCCGGCTCTACAGCTCGGGACCGTCCCCGGGCTCCTCCTGGTAGGAGTAGCGCTGCTCCGTCCAGGGGTCGCCGACGTTGTGGTAGCCGCGCTCCTCCCAGAAGCCCCGGCGGTCGGCGGTCATGTACTCCACGCCGCGCACCCATTTGGGGCCCTTCCAGGCGTACAGATGGGGGACGATCAGCCGCAGCGGGAAGCCGTGCTCGGCGGTGAGCAGCTCGCCGTCCTTGTGGGTGGCGAAGAGGGCGCGCTCGGAGGTGAAGTCGGCCAGCCGGAGGTTGGAGCTGAATCCGTACTCCGCCCAGACCATCACATGGGTGACGTCCGGCGCGGGCGGGGCGATGTCCACGATGGTGCGCGCCGGGATCCCGCCCCACTCGGCGCCGACCATGCTGAACTTGGTGACGCAGTGCAGGTCGGCCTCGACGGTGGTGTACGGCAGGGCCGTGAACTCCTCGTGGTTCCAGCAGTGTTTGGCGCCGTCGGCGGTGGCGCCGAAGACCCGGAACTCCCAGCGTTCGGGCCGGAACTTGGGGACCGGCCCGTAGTGCGTGACCGGCCAGCCCTTCTGCAGCCGCTGACCCGGCGGGAGCTCGAACCGCGCCGCTCCTTGTGGTGTGCGCTCCCCCGATTCGCGTTCCGCCGGCTGACCCATGCCTCCATCCTGACAGACCGGTGGCGATGCCCCTGAACCGGGCCCCGCAGATTCGGTCAAACAGGTACAGAAACGACTAAGCACGTACTTACTTACTAAGTCAAGACTTACTGGACGATCTTCTCCGCCGGTGCAATCATGCGGCCCAACCTGCCAGTTCCCCCGCGCGGAAGGAGCCCATGCGATGCAGGGCGACCCCGAGGTCATCGAATTCCTGAACGAGCAGCTGACCGCCGAGCTCACGGCGATCAACCAGTACTTCCTGCACTCGAAGCTGCAGGACCACAAGGGCTGGACGAAACTCGCCGAGTACACGCGCGCCGAGTCCTTCGACGAGATGCGCCACGCCGAGGTGCTCACCGACCGCATCCTGCTGCTCGACGGCCTGCCGAACTACCAGCGGCTGTTCCACGTCCGGGTCGGACAGACCGTGACCGAGATGTTCCAGGCCGACCGGGAGATCGAGCTGGAGGCGATCGACCGGCTGCGCCGCGGGGTGGAGGTCATGCGCAACAAGGGCGACATCACGTCGGCCAACGTCTTCGAGGCGATCCTGGCCGACGAGGAGCACCACATCGACTACCTGGACACCCAGCTCGACCTGATCGAGAAACTGGGCGAGTCGCTGTACCTGTCGACGGTCATCGAGCAGTCCCAGCCCGACTCGTCGGGTCCGGGGACGAGCGGCTTCTCGACCCACTAGGGCGGGCCCGCCCGCCGGGACTAGGCGGCTTCCGGGACCTTCGCCGTGAGCGGCGGCTCGCCCTGGTCGACGAGCTGCCGGCGCGGGCAGGAGCCGCGGCCGAGCAGCGCCTGGATGCGCCGTACGCAGCCGCCGCAGTCGGTGCCGGCCTTGCAGGCGGAGGCGATCTGCCGGGGCGTGCACGCTCCGGCGTCCGCGTGACTCTTCACCTGTTCCTCGGTCACACCGAAGCAACTGCAGACGAACACGCGGTTCACCTCCCGGAAGGGGACTGGGTCGAGCCGTTCCGACCCCTGGTCGGTGAGGCTAACCTAACCTTACCTGCCGCCCGAAGGGCACAAAAGTGGGGTGGGGCGCGATCCCGTGTGATACACGCCCCACCCCTCAGCCGGTGTCACCGGCCGCAACGGTCACTGGTCGCGGTACATCTCCGCGACGAGGAACGCCAGGTCCAGCGACTGGCTGCGGTTGAGCCGCGGGTCGCAGGCCGTCTCGTAGCGCTGGTGCAGATCGTCGACGAAGATCTCGTCGCCGCCGCCCACGCACTCGGTGACGTCGTCGCCGGTGAGCTCCACGTGGATGCCGC
Organism: Streptomyces sp. NPDC053426; assembly: GCF_055585405.1. Classification (NCBI taxonomy): domain Bacteria; kingdom Bacillati; phylum Actinomycetota; class Actinomycetes; order Kitasatosporales; family Streptomycetaceae; genus Streptomyces; species Streptomyces sp. NPDC053426. The sequence continues at coordinate 119,907 of NZ_JBVJKE010000018.1, forward strand.
CCGGGTGGGTGCCGAGCCCCTTGTGGACCTCGAAGAAGCCCTTCACCTCGTCGAGCACGTCGTCGAAGCGGCGGGTCTTGTGGCCGGAGGCCGCCTCGAAGGTGTTGCCGTGCATCGGGTCGGTCACCCAGGCCACGGTGGCGCCGGACGCGGTGACCTTCTCGACCAGCTCGGGGAGCTTGTCGCGGATCTTGTCCGCGCCCATCCGGACGATGAAGGTCAGCCGGCCGGGCTCCCGCTCGGGGTCGAGGCGCTCGATGTACTGCAGCGCCTCCTCGGCCGTGGTGCTCGGACCGAGCTTGATGCCGATCGGGTTGCGGATCCGCGAGGCGAACTCGATGTGCGCGTGGTCCAGCTGCCGGGTGCGCTCACCGATCCACACCATGTGCCCGGAGACGTCGTAGAGCTGCCCGGTGCGCGAGTCGACGCGGGTGAGGGCGGACTCGTAGTCGAGCAGCAGCGCCTCGTGCGAGGAGAAGAACTCGACGGTCTTGAACTCCTCCGGGTCGGTGCCGCAGGCCCGCATGAAGTTCAGCGCGTTGTCGATCTCCCGGGCGAGCTGCTCGTAGCGCTGGCCGGACGGGGACGACTTCACGAAGTCCTGGTTCCAGGCGTGCACCTGGCGCAGGTCGGCGTAGCCGCCGGTGGTGAAGGCGCGCACCAGGTTCAGCGTGGACGCCGACGCGTGGTACATGCGCTTCAGCCGCTCGGGGTCCGGGATCCGGGCCTCTTCGGTGAAGTCGAAGCCGTTGACGGAGTCGCCCCGGTAGGTCGGCAGCGTCACGCCGTCGCGGGTCTCGGTCGGCTTGGAGCGCGGCTTGGAGTACTGGCCGGCGATCCGTCCGACCTTCACGACCGGCACGGACGCGGCGTACGTGAGGACGGCGCCCATCTGGAGCAGCGTCTTCAGCTTGTTGCGGATGTGGTCGGCGGACACGGCGTCGAAGGCCTCGGCGCAGTCGCCGCCCTGGAGCAGGAACGCCTCTCCCTTGGCGACGGACGCCATCCGGGCGCGCAGCTGGTCGCACTCGCCCGCGAAGACGAGCGGCGGATACGACTCGAGGTCCGCGATCACTGCGCGCAGAGCCTCGGTGTCGGGGTACTCGGGCTGCTGCGCCGCGGGCAGGTCTCGCCAGGTGTTGCCAGCGCTCGGGCTGGTCTTAGCGTTCACGGTCACGCCCTCAACACTACGGGGTGCTTTCGCCGCCTCCGGGCCATGCCCAGAAAGTGAGACAGGCGATACGTTCCGTGGACATGGGGTAGGGTGCGTCACATGTTCGCGCACTCGACCCAGAACTGGTGGTGGCCCGCTTCTCCGGCGGCCCACTGACTGCGCGTACGCACAGACTTCGCGAAGGCCGCCCGAGGGGCGGCCTTCGGTGTTTCCCGGGGCCGTTCCTCACGCTCATGACAGCGACGAAACGAGGAAGGCCCATCATGGACCTGGCACAGCTCCCGCACGACGACCGTCCCTTCGCCCTGCTGCGCCGCCGCACGCCGGGCCACGACCACGACGTGGTCGAGCTGCTGATCGGCCCGGTCGGCACCCGTGACCTCCTGGCCGACCTGCCCGACGAGTGCCTGGCGGTCGTCCCCTTCCGGCAGATCCGCGAGCGCGGCTTCGACGTCCGTGACGACGGCGCCCCGCTGCTGGTGCTGACGCCCGAGGAGCGGTACGAGTTCCCGCTCGCCGAGGCCCTCGACCGGCTCCCCGCGCACGACGTCCGGGTGGAGGGCGGCGGCTTCGACGTCGGCGACGAGGAGTACGCGCGGATCGTCGGGCGCGTCCTGGACGAGGAGATCGGGCGGGGCGAGGGCGCCAACTTCGTGATCCGGCGGACGTACGAGGGTGAGATCCCCGGGTTCGGACGGGCCGACGCGCTCGCGCTGTTCCGGCGCCTCCTGGAGGGCGAGCGGGGCGCGTACTGGACGTTCGTCGTGCACACCGGGGACAGGACCCTGGTCGGGGCCAGCCCCGAGGTGCACGTGCGGGCGTCGGGCGGGACGGTCGTGATGAACCCGATCAGCGGCACCTACCGCTATCCCGCCGAGGGTCCGACCCCCGAGCACCTGCTGGAGTTCCTCGCCGACGGCAAGGAGATCGAGGAGCTGTCGATGGTCGTCGACGAGGAGCTCAAGATGATGTGCACCGTCGGCGACATGGGCGGGGTCGTGGTCGGGCCCCGGCTGAAGGAGATGGCGCACCTCGCGCACACCGAGTACGAGCTGCGAGGCCGGTCCTCGCTGGATGTGCGCGAGGTGCTGAAGGAGACCATGTTCGCGGCGACCGTCACCGGGTCACCGGTGCAGAACGCCTGCCGGGTGATCGAACGGCACGAGGTGGGCGGGCGCGGCTACTACGCGGGCGCCCTGGCCCTCATCGGCCGCGGCGAGGGCGGCGCCCAGACGCTGGACTCCCCCATTCTGATCCGTACCGCCTACATCGACCCGGCCGGCGGGCTGCGGGTGCCGGTCGGGGCCACGCTGGTGCGCGGCTCGAACCCGGCGGGCGAGGTCGCGGAGACCCACGCCAAGGCGGCCGGCGTACTGGCCGCGCTGGGCGTGCGTCCGGGACGGCCGCGCGAGGAGTCCGTACGGCCGAAGCTGGCCGACGACCCCCGGGTGCGGGCGGCGCTGGACGGGCGGCGGGCCTCACTGGCGCCGTTCTGGCTGCGGATGCAGGAGCGGTCGGACGAGCTGACCGGGCACGCCCTGGTCGTCGACGGGGAGGACACCTTCACCGCGATGCTCGCCCACGTGCTGCGCGCCGCCGGGCTGGACGTGACCGTCCGCCGGTACGACGAGCCGGGACTGCGGGAGGCGGTGCTCGGGCACGAGGGGCCGCTGGTGCTGGGCCCCGGACCGGGCGACCCGTCCGACACGGCGGACCCGAAGATGCGGTTCCTGCGCGCGCTGACCTCCGAGGTGCTCCGGGAGGGCCGGCACGGCGTCCTCGGGGTCTGCCTCGGCCATGAGCTGATCGCGGCCGAGCTGGGCCTGGAGATCGTGCGCAAGGATGTGCCGTACCAGGGGGCGCAGACGGAGATCGACCTGTTCGGGCGGCCGGAGACGGTCGGCTTCTACAACAGCTTCGTGGCGCGCTGCGACGAGGACACCGCGCGGGAGCTGGCCGCGCACGGCGTCGAGGTGAGCCGCGCCGCCAACGGCGAGGTGCACGCGCTGCGGGGGCCGGGTCGTGCCGGAGGCGCGCCCGGGAACGCGGTCGCCGGGCTGCAGTTCCACCCCGAGTCGGTGCTGACCCTGAACGGCACGGCGATCGTCCGGGAGCTGATGGGTCAGCTCCGGGGCACCAGCACGTTCTCGGAGCGGCGGCCGGCGGTGTAGTCGAGGACGTTGTTCACCGTGGTCCCGACGATCTGCCCGACGGCGTCCACGGTGTAGTACGCCTGGTGTGAGGTGACCAGCACGTTCGGGAACGTGACGAGGCGGGCCAGGGTGTCGTCGTCGACGGCCTCCAGGGACTTGTCGAGGAAGAACAGTCCCGCCTCCGCCTCGTACACGTCCAGGCCGACGCCCGTGAAGCGGCCCTCGCGCAGCTCGGCGACGAGGGCCGCGGTGTCGATGAGGCCGCCCCGGCTGGAGTTCACCAGGATCGCGTCGTCCCGCATGGCCTTCAGGGCGTCGGCGTCGATGAGGTGCTGGGTGGCGGGGAGCAGCGGGACGTGCAGGCTGATCAGGTCGGACTCGGCGAGGAGCTGCTCCTTGGGGACGTAGGTCATGCCGAGGTCCAGGCAGGCGGGGTTCTCGGTGACGTCCCAGCCGAGCAGCCGCATGCCGAAGCCGTGGGCGATCCTGGCGAACGCCTCACCGATCTTCCCGGTGCCGAGGACGCCCGCGGTGCGGCCGTGCAGGTCGCGGCCCATCAGCCCGTCGAGCCGGAAGTCGAAGTCGCGGGTGCGGATGGAGGCGCGGACGACCCGGCGGTTGACGGCCATGGCGAGCGTCCAGGCGAACTCGGCGACCGAGTACGGCGAGTAGTACGACACCCGGGCGACCGTCAGGCCGAGCCGTTCGGCGACCTCCAGGTCGATGTTGTTGAAGCCGGTGGAGCGCTGGGCGACCATCCGGGTGCCGCCGGCCGCGAGGTCGGAGAGCACCTCGGCGCCGAGGTCGCAGTTGACGCTGGTGGAGACGATCTCGTGGCCGGCGGCGATGGGGGCGGTGTCCGCGTTGAGGAAGACGTCGAGGCCGCGCACCTCGTGGTGCCCGGCGAAGGCCCGCTCGATCAGGGGCTTCTCGTCGGCCTGCACTCCGAACGCCAGGATCTCCACGGTTCCCTCCGGGGTCGTGCCGGGTGGTGTACTGCCGTACTGGCGAATATACGGGCGCCCCGGAGGGTGCGCCTGGGCCGTACGGGCACACCTGAAGGGCCGTCTGTCCGTGCCGCTCGTCCTGCTCGTGCTACTCGTCGTCGAGGCCGCGCTCTATGGCGTAGCGGACGAGCTCGACGCGGTTGTGCAGTTGGAGCTTGCCGAGGGTGTTCTGCACGTGGTTCTGCACGGTGCGGTGGGAGATGACGAGCCGTTCGGCGATCTGCTTGTAGCTGAGGCCCTTGGCGACCAGGCGCAGCACCTCGGTCTCGCGGTCGGTCAGCCGGGGCGCGCCCGGTTCGCCGCCGGCGGGGGCGGGTCCGGCCGGTTCGGAGGCGAGGCGGCGGTACTCGCCGAGGACCAGTCCGGCCAGGCCCGGGGTGAACACCGGGTCGCCGGCCGCCGTACGGCGCACCGCGTCCCGCAGCTCCTCGGTGGAGGCGGACTTCAGCAGGTAGCCGGTGGCGCCGGACTTGACGGCCTCCAGGACGTCGGCGTGCTCGCCGCTCGCCGAGAGCACCAGCACCCGGACGGCGGGGTTCGCGGCGACGACCTCCTTGCAGACCTGGACGCCGGGCTTGCCGGGCAGGTTCAGGTCGAGGACGAGGACGCCGGGCGCGGCGGCCTTGGCGCGGCGCACCGCCTGGTCGCCGTCGCCGGCGGTGGCGACGACCTCGAAGCCGGACTCGGACAGGTCGCGGGCGACGGCGTCGCGCCACATGGGGTGGTCGTCGACCACCATGACCCTGATCGGGGCCCCGTGGTCTCCATGACCCCCGTGGTCCTTGTGCTCCCCGGTGCTGTCCGTCATCGCTGTTCCGCCTTCCCCCGCGGGTCGTCCGCTTCCCGCTCGTCCTTGGGCACCTTCAGTTCGACCTCCGTGCCCTGCCCCGGCACCGAGATCAGGTCCGCGCTGCCGCCGAGGTCGCGCAGCCGGCCCCGGATGGACAGGGCCACGCCGAGCCGGCCCTCGCCCTCGGCCTGGGCGAGCCGGCCCTCGGGGATGCCGGGTCCGTCGTCGCGGACGGTGACGATCACCTCGTCCGGTTCGTCCTCGACCAGGATCCAGGCGCGCGCCCGCTCCCCGGCGTGCTTGCGGACGTTGTCCAGGGCGGCCCCGACGGCGGCGGCGACCTCCCGCGCGGCGGCCGGTGCGAGCCGGACCGGCGCTCCGGGCTCGGCGAGGCTGACCAGGGAGCCGGCGTAGGGGGCGAGCAGGGTGCGCAGGTCGACCGGCCCGTCGTCCCCGGTGTCGTCCTCGTCCACGGCCCGTACGACGGCGCCCTCGGCGGTGTCCTCCGAGGCCCGGGAGACGGGGACGAGCCCGCCGGAGACCAGGGTGCGCAGGGCGATCTCCTGCTCGCCCGCCAGCCGGCCCAGTTCTGCGGCCTCGCCGCCGATGACCGCGCCCCGGCGCTGCACCATGGCCAGCACCTGGAGCACGCTGTCGTGGATGTCCCGCGCGAGGCGCTCCCGCTCCCTGGTCGCGGCCTCGATCTCCAGGGCGCGGGCGAGGGTGCGCTCGGAGGCGCGGGCGACCTCGACGACGTACCCGATGGCGATGGAGGCGACCCAGACGAGCATCACGTTGTGCACGGTGTCGCGGGCGGGGTTGCCGCGCTCGATCAGGTTGGCGACGGCGACGAGGGTGGAGGCGAGGGCCGCCCAGCGCCAGCCGCCCTTGACGGCGAAGGCGAGCACCGAGCCGGCGGTCCAGATCGACGGCAGGGTCGGGCCGCCCGCCTCGACGCGTGCGGGCGCGTCGGCGACGGGCGTGAGCAGGATGCCGACGAGCGCGATGGTCAGGTCGGCGGTGAGGAAGCGCTTGGTGCAGGCGGCGGCACTCGCGGTCCTGGGCAGGGTGGCCAGGGTCCACACCGCGAGGACGGCGAAGTAGCCGACGGCCAGCCAGGGGCGGGGGAACTCCTCGTGGGCGGTGGCGAACAGGCCGATCGCGTACACGAGGGTGAGGACCCGGTAGCCGGTGAGGGCACGCCACAGCGGCTGCTCGACCGACATGCGCATGACTCGCTCGCGCCTGGCCATGTCCCCCACTCCCCCTCCGCGCCCCGTCCGGGGGCCGGGCCGTCGCCCGTTCTACCGCTCCCGGCCGTCCTGCTCCATCGTGGCCCTCAGCTTCTCGGCCTGTTCCTTCTCCGCGCGGGCGAGCGCGGCCTTCGCCGCCCGCTCCGCTTCCTTCTCGGCCTTGGCCGCCTCCGAGAGCTGCCGTTTCATGGCGGTGGCGTACATGTCGACGTACTCCTGGCCGGACAGCTTCATGATTTCGTACATGACCTCGTCGGTCACCGCGCGGAGCACGAAGCGGTCGTGCTCCATGCCCTGGTAGCGGCTGAAGTCCAGCGGCCTGCCGATCCGGATGCCGGGCCGCATCAGCTTCGGCATGACCTGTCCGGGCGGCTGGATCTTCTCCGTGTCGATCATGGCGACCGGGATCACGGGCGCCCCGGTGGCCAGCGCCACGCGTGCGAGGCCGCCCGGCTTGCCGCGGTAGAGGCGGCCGTCGGGCGAGCGGGTGCCCTCCGGGTAGATGCCGAACAGCTCGCCGCGCTCGATGACCTCGATGCCGCTCTTGATCGCCGCCTCGCCCGCGCCGCGCGCGCCGGAGCGGTCCACCGGGAGCTGGCCCACGCCCTTGAAGAAGGCGGCCGTCAGCCGGCCCTTCACGCCCGGCGTGGTGAAGTACTCGGCCTTGGCGATGAAGGTGACCTTGCGGTCCAGTACGGACGGCAGGAAGAAGGAGTCGGAGAACGACAGGTGGTTGCTGGCCAGGATGGCCGGGCCCTCGGCGGGGATGTTCTCCCGGCCCTCCACCCAGGGCCTGAAGGCGAGCTTCAGCGGCCCTCCGATGGCGACCTTCATCGTGCCGTACAACAACCGAGTGCCTCCTGTGCGTGTTCGTCAGACCATATCCCGGAGCGCGGCCAAAGGCCCCGACGGCCCTGGTCGGTGTCAGTGCGGTCGCGTACGGTGAAGGTCCTGCAACCCGTGTGCGGCGCCTGCCGCGATCATCGTGACCTTCCTACGAACAGGAGGCCGAAGGTGCCGCTCCTGACCGGAGCCGAGCCGTTCCGCCACGAGGGCGGGGAGACCGCCGTCCTCCTCTGCCACGGCTTCACCGGTTCACCGCAGTCGCTGCGCCCCTGGGCGAAGCACCTCGCCGCCCGCGGCCTGACCGTCTCGCTGCCGCTGCTGCCCGGGCACGGCACCCGCTGGCAGGACCTCGGGGTCACCGGCTGGCAGGACTGGTACGCGGAGGTGGACCGCGAGCTGCGGCTGCTGCGGGACCGCCACGAGCGGGTGTTCGTCGCCGGTCTGTCGATGGGCGGCGCGCTGGCGCTGCGACTGGCCGCGCGGCACGGGGACACCGTGAGCGGGGTCGTGGTCGTCAACCCCGCGAACAAGGTGCACGGGGTGGCCGCGCACGCCCTTCCGGTGCTGCGCCATCTCGTCCCCGCGACGAAGGGCATCGCGAGCGACATCGCGAAGCCGCTGAACAGGGAGCTCGGCTACGACCGGGTGCCGCTGCACGCGGCGCACTCCCTGCGGAACTTCTTCCGGCTCGTCGACGGCGAGCTGCCCCGGGTCACCCAGCCGTTGCTCCTGCTGCGCAGCCCCCAGGACCATGTGGTGCCGCCCGCGGACTCGGCGCGGATCCTCGGCCGGGTGTCGTCGACGGACGTCACGGAGATCCTGCTGGAACAGAGCTACCACGTGGCGACGTTGGACTACGACGCGGAGCGGATCTTCCAGGAGAGCACCGCGTTCATCGGCCGGCTCGCACCCGGCGCCGTCAAGGAGCCCGGTCTCGGCAAGGAAGGGACGACCGCAGGTGGCTGAGCACGACTCGGACCGCGAGGACCGCGAGGGCCGTGAAGGCCGCGAGCCGGAGGAGAAGGGCGTTCCCTTCGACGAGGCCGCCGCGTGGGAGGCGATCGTCGCCGGGTACGGCGAGGAGCCGCCGGACCCGCCGGGCGCCAAGCCGTTCAAGTCCGTCGAGGACCTGGCGCTGCTGGAGCCCGAGACGAACGACGACGAGGCGAAGGCCGAGTCCCCCGTCAAGGCCGAGGACAAGCCGGCCAAGCCGCTGGGCGGCTCCGTCTCCTTCGCCCCCGGCGTCGGCGGCCCGCGCGACTACAGCGTGGCCGAGCCCTCGGACGACGACCTCGACGAGACCGACGAGGGCCACTTCGTCCCGCCGGAACCGCCCCCGCTGCCGGACTCCGACGTCACGTCGAAGTTCGCCTGGCTGGGAGTGCTCGGCGGCCCGGTCCTGCTCCTGCTGGCGATCCTGCTCGGCTGGGAGATGACCTGGTGGCTGACCACCGTGTGCATCGGCGGCTTCCTGGGCGGCTTCGCCACACTGGTGATGCGCATGCGCACGGACGACGAGGACGACGACGATCCGGGGCGGGGCGCGGTGGTCTGACCGCTTCCACGCGGCTGTTCCACGCGGCGGGGATCCTGTTCTACACGGCGGGGATCCGGAGGGCGGCCAGGACCGGAAGGTGGTCCGTGGCCGCCCTCAGGTCCGCCGCGCTCACCCCGGGCTGCCCGAGCGGAACCCCGCAGCCCAGCACCTCGACGCCCTTGGTGACGAAGAGCGCGTCGATCCGCCGCTGCGGTTCGTCACGGACCCAGGTGTGCTCACCGCCCCAGGGAGCGGCGGCCCGGCAGTCGGTGAGGGATTCGGCCAGTCGCCGGAAGGTCCGCCCGCCCGGCCGCTCGTTCACGTCCCCGCCCGCGACCGCGTGCTCGACGCCCATCCTGGCGAGCCGGTCCAGGAGCATGCCGCCCTGCTCGTACCGCTCGTTCCGCTCCAGGGAGAGATGACAGCTCAGCACGCCGATCCGGGCACCCCCGAACCGTACGACGGCGGTGGCGAACCCGCGCCGGTGCTGCCCGGGGGTGAGCGGCAGCAGCACGTCCTCGGTGCGCTCGACGGTCGCCCGCAGTGAGCACAGCAGCGCGGGCCCGGCGGCGGTGGCACCCCCGGAGAGGATGACGAGGCCCGTCTCCGAGGCGAGCCGGGCGAGCTTCTTGCGCCAGCGGAAGAACCGCGGCGCCTCCTGGAGCAGGACCAGATCGGGAGCGCAGGCGGTGATCACCCGGGCGAGGGCGCCGGTGTCGTCGCGCATCGAACGGATGTTGTAGCTCAGCACCCGGATGACGGCCGAACCGTCGGACTCGGTACGGGAGTCGGGCAGCAGCGGAGTCGTCGCCATGCGGATCAAGATACGCCGACCGGCATGCGGTGAAGCAGGTCGGCACTCCACTCGTACGAGGAAGTCGCGTCGGCAGCGGAAGGGCTGTAGGTGGTGCCATAGGCATCCCCTATACCCCCTGCTCATATTTCGTCTTTGCCTCTCGCTCTTTTCCAGGCCTACCGTGAATCATCAATTACGCGATCGAGAGGTCCGGTGGAATGAGCACAATCGAGAACGGATCGGGAATTCGGGAACTCTCGGGAAAGCGGGCCCTGGTGACGGGTGGCTCTCGCGGAATCGGAGCCGCCGTCGTGCGCCGGCTCCTGGACGCGGGGGCCGAGGTGCTCACGACCGCCCGGTCGGCGGCGAGCACCGTACCCGAGGGCGCCCACTTCGTGGCGGCCGACGTACAGACCCGGGCGGGGATCGAAACGCTCGCCACGACCGCGCAGGAGGTCCTGGGCGGGGTCGACATCCTGGTCGACAACACGGGCGGGGCCCGAGCGTACGAGGGCGCCACGGCCATCCCCGACGAGGAGTGGCAGAACGCGCTCGACCTGAACCTCCTGGCGGCGGTGCGGCTGGACGCGCTGCTGATACCGGGGATGCGCGAACGCCGCTCGGGAGTGATCGTGCACATCTCCTCGGCCGCGGTGTACAGCCCGGGCCCCCTGTTCCTGCACTACACGGCGGCCAAGGCGGCGCTGGAGAACTACAGCCGGGGACTGGCCACCGAGCTGGCCCCCTCCGGGGTCCGGGTCAACACCGTGACTCCCGGCAGGACCGCCACCCCCGGCGGCGAGGCGACGCGGGAGCAGTGGGCGCGCCTGAACGGGGACGCCGACGCCACCGGCACCACGCCGCTGGGACGCGACGGCCGGCCCGACGACATCGCCCACGCGGTGCTGTTCCTCGTGTCCGACCGGGCGGGCTGGCTGACCGGAAGCAATATCGTCGTGGACGGCGGCGAATTCCCCAGGGGATGACGCCGGCGAAATTCCGGAAACAATTCCCAATGAACAGAACGAAGGATTCCGGCATGGGTAAATACAGCGGCAAGAACGCGGTGGTCACGGGCGGCGGCAGCGGGATCGGGTTCGCCACGGCGAGACTGCTGGTGGACGGCGGAGCGCGTGTGGCGATCACCGGTCGTTCCCGGGCCACGCTCGACACCGCGCGGGAGCGGCTCGGCGAGAACGCGGTGGCCGTCCGGGGCGATGTGGCCTCGCTGTCCGACCTGGACGCTCTGGCCGACCGCGTGAAGGACGAACTCGGCACGGTCGACGCCCTGTTCATCAACGCCGGCGTCACGCTCCCGACGCCCTTCGAGTCGACGACCGAGGAGGACTACGACCAGCTGTTCGCGATCAACGTCAAGGGTGCCTTCTTCACCGTGCAGAAACTCGCCCCGCTGCTGAGCACGGGCGCCGGCGTCGTCCTCACCACCTCGGCCGCGAACGTCATGGGCCTGCCGGAGACCAGCGTCTACGCGGCCGGCAAGGCGGCCCTGCGCTCGATGGCCCGCACCCTCTCCCGCGACCTGCTGTCACGCGGGATCCGTGTCAACGCGGTCAGCCCCGGTCCCGTGGACACGGGGATCCTGGAGCGGACGATGACGGCGGAGGCGGCTGAAGAGTTCAAGGCGGAGCGGGTCGCGGACAATCCGATGCGGCGTTTCGGCACGCCCGAGGAGATCGCCGGGGCGGCCGCCTTCCTCGCCTTCGACGCCACGTACACCGCCGGCACCGAGCTCGCCGTGGACGGGGGCTACACCCAGCTCTGAGCCGGCCGCGCCCCGCCACGGGCCGGCACCGGCCGTCAGGACACGGAGGAGGAGGAAGCGAATTCGAACTCGGGCATGGGTTCGGACACGGACTCGGGCTCGGGCTCGGTTCCGGGCTCGGACCAGGTCTCCCGACGCAGGAGTTCGAGCAGGGCCGTCTCCGCCGGGCCCGCGTCCTGCCGGACCACGGCGATGACGGGCTGGGACAAGACCGGGGACACCGGGCGCACGAGGTGCCCGTACCCCTGCGGCACCACCGAGGCCGGGACGAGGGTCACCCCCAGCCCGTGGGCGGCCCAGCGCACGGCCGTCGCCGCCTGGGACACGCGGGCGGCCGTGGCCGGGGCCAGACCGTTGTCCCGCAGCACCTTCAGCAGTACGCCGTCGAGCGTGCTGTCGCGGTCGAACCGCACCCAGGGCTCCCCGCCCAGTTCACACAGCTCGACCCGGTCCTCGGCCAGCTGCCGGTGCCCGTCGCCCAGCACCACGACGAGCTCCTCGTCGCCGAGGTGATGGGCGTCGGCGGGGCTCCGCTCGCACGCCGCCATCAGGGCGAAGTCCAGCGTGCCCCGGCGGCACAGCCGGTCCAGCTCGGCGGCGCTCGGCTCCTCGAAGACGCTGACCTCCAGCTGTGGGAAACGGCGACGCAGCTCACCCAGCGCGCGCGGCAACTGCCGTGTGCCGAAGCCCATCTGCACTGCGACCACCAGCTCGCCCACCAGCTCGTCGGCGCCGGCCCGCGCCGTGGCCCGCGCCCGCCGCGACGCACTGACCGCGACCTGTGCCTCCCGCAGGAACGCACGGCCGACCATGGTGGGCACCAGCCCGGTCGGTGTGCGGGCGAACAGCTTCACGCCGAGTTCCCGCTCCAGGCCGCGGATCTGCTGGGACACCGACGGCTGGGCGACGTGCAGCCGCTCCGCCGCCGCCGTCACCGAACCCTCCTCGGCTATGGCCAGGGCGTACTCGTACTGACGAAGACTCATCGGTTCCCGTCCCCTCCCCGCGGCGGACCGCCGTCCGTCGCGTCGTCACAGTGAGCAACCTGGTCCCGCCGCCGGGGATTCCCTCGGTGGCGGTCACGGCAGCGCCCGCCGTCCCGGAGGGGATCAGGCGGGCGCTGCCGTGCGTGTGGGGGAAGGTGGTCACATGACCGGGTCGGGCTCCCGGGCCAGGTCCGCCGCGCCCACCAGGCCCGCCTTGTTGCCGAGCTGGGCGCCGAGGACCTCGGCGACCGGGCGCCAGTTGCCGCCGACCAGCCAGCGCTTGTAGGACTTGCGGATCGGGCCGAGGACCAGCTCGCCCTCGTCGGAGAGGCCACCGCCGACGATGAACGCGGAGGGGTCGAAGAGGGAGGCCAGGTCGGCGAGGCCGGCGCCGACCCAGCGGGCCAGCTCGCGGTAGGAGTCGACGGCCACCCGGTCGCCCTGGCGGGCGGCCATGGAGACGTGCTTGCCCTCGATGCCCTCGGGCGTGCCGTTGCCGAGGGAGAGCAGGGTCTCGGCGTTCTCGGGGGTGGCGTTGGCGCGCTGCTTGGCGTAGCGGACGAGGGCGCGGCCGGAGGCGTACTGCTCCCAGCAGCCCTGCGAGCCGCAGCCGCACAGCAGGCCGTCCGGCACCATGCGGATGTGGCCGAACTCGGCGGCCACGCCGAAGTGGCCGCGGCGCAGCTTGTTGCCGATGATCACACCGCCGCCGAGGCCGGTGCCGAGCGTGATGCAGATGACGTTGCGGTGGCCCTTGCCCGCGCCGAACTTGTACTCGCCCCAGGCGGCGGCGTTGGCGTCGTTCTCCACGACGACCGGGAGACCCGTGCGGGCCTCGACCTTCTCCTTGAGCGGCTCGTTGCGCCAGTCGATGTTGGGCGCGAAGTACACCGTCGAACGCTGGCGGTTGACGTACCCGGCCGCACCGATGCCCACGCCGACGATCTCGTGCCCCGCGCGCGCTCCCTCCACCGCGGAGGCGATGGCGTCCACGATGCCCTCGGGCGTGCCCGGGGTCGGCACCTTGTGGGTCGAGAGGATGTTGCCTTCCTCGTCGACCACGCCGGCCGCGATCTTCGTGCCGCCGATGTCGACGCCGATGGTGAGTCCCATGAATCCCTCAGTTCCGGTCGAGCCCCGCTACCGCCAACGGTACCCGAGGCGCTGCCGTCGGGGGTCCGGCGTCCGCACGGTGAACGGTCCGGCGGGGATCATGGGTGCCCCCGCCCAAGGCCCTCGAAGGACCGTGTCAGTCCAGGTCGATGCGTTCGCCGGGGCCGGTGCCGGGGTCGTCGCCCCGGTCCCGGCGCTCGTCGAGGTCGCGGGGGTCGGACTCGCCGGCGGTCCAGCGGCGCTCCTGGTCCTGTACGGCGGAGCGGTAGGCGGCGAGGAGTTCGTTGCCGGCGGCGGCGAGGTGGTCGAAGACGTCGGGGTTGCGTTCGATGACGGGTTCGACGGCGGCCTTGGCCTGCTGGACGACCTGCCGCACCACCTGCTGCGCGGCGGGCCCGGCGACCGCGCCGAACAGCGGGGACCGCAGACCGGAGAGTTTGTCGGCGACCGCGTCGACGAGCTTCTTCAGCTCCTCGGCGGCGGAGCCGGGGGGCGGTCCGTACTGGGCGCGGCGGCGGGCCTTCTCCGCCTCGAGGTCCTCGGCCGCGGCGGTCGCCCAGGCGTCGGCGTGGGTCTCGGCGTGGGTCTCGGCCGCCCGTGCGTCGTCCACCGGCTTGTCGACGATCTCGTCCCCTGCGTCGTCGGACGGGGGGAGCTGTTCGCTCATGACGGACTCCTGACTACGGATGGCACCTTCGACGGTACCCGAACGGTCGCCGTCGCTTCAGTGGGTGCGCGGCCACAGTGCCGGATCCGGCCGGAAGCGGATGCGCAGCTCGTCCTCGCGCAGGGCGGCGCCGGCGACGGTGCAGCGGCGCAGCGCGGAGGGCAGCGGGACGATGCGGCGGAACGGTCCCGCGGTGACGACGATCTCGTCGCCGCGCCGGACCAGGTCGAGTTCGTCGCGGCGGGCGCCGGGGAGGGGGATGTGCCAGACGAGGACGCCGTCGTCGGCCGTGGGGGTCCCCCCGCTCGAGCGGAGCCGAGAGTGGGGGAGGTCGGTGACCGGCCAGTCGACGGTGGCGGGGCGCGTCGTGACGCCCGGTACGGCGAGTGCGGCGAGGTCGTCGGTGCCGCGCGGGTCGCGGCCCAGGTGGGCGACGGGGTGGACGTCGTACGACTCGCGCCACTCGTCCAGGGTCTTGCGCTGCTGGGCCACGGGGCCGGCGAGCCAGCCGGCCGCCTCGCTCTCCGGCAGGACGCGGGTCGCGATCAGCGCGTCGGTGCGCAGGCCGCGCAGGGCGAGTCCGAGGGTGGCGGTGCGTACGGCGTCGGCGCCGGCGGGGCCCGGTTCGGCGACCAGCCGTACGACGGTGTCGCGGTCGGCGAGCACGGCCTCGACGGCGGCGAGCCGGCGGTCCAGGCGGGCCGCCGTGCCGTACAGCCACTCGGCCGGCATGGGGACGCCGGCGAGGCGGCCGAGGACGGGGCGCAGGGCGCGGGCGGCCTGCCGTTCGGGCGGGAGGAGGCGGCGCAGGTAGCGGCGGAGTTCCTCGGGGAGGGCGAGGAGGGAGAGGGCTCGGGGGGTGGGTGGGAGGTCGACGACGAGGAGGTCGTACGACTCCGGGGGCGCGGCGTCGCGCAGGGCGCGCAGGATGGCGAGTTCCTCGGCGCCGGGGAGGGGGGTGGTCTCCTCGGGTTCCAGGCGGGAGGCGCCGAGGAGGTCCAGGGCGGAGGCCGCCCGGTCCTGGAGGGCGGCGAGGTCGGTGCGGAAGTCCGCGTCGGGGTCGACGCGCTTCACCGTGAGGCGGGGGGTGGCCTCGGTGCCCAGTACGGGGCTCAGGGTGTCCGTGCGGTCGGTGCCGAGGAGCAGGGTGCGGGCACCCTCGCGGGCCGCGGTGAGCGCGGTGGCGGCGGCGGTCGTGGTGCGGCCGCTGCCGCCGGGGCCCGTGATCAGGAGGGTGCGCATGGGGGTGAACGGTAACCGACGCTGGGCGGGGGTGGGTTTGCTTGCCCACGCTCGCGGGGTGCCGCTGCGCCCACCCGTGCCGCCCTGGGGGTACCTCCCAGGCCTTTAAGGCACTGGGGGAGGCACGACTGCCCGCAGCTACGGCGGCGTGGCTGCCCGCAGTTGCGGGGGCGTGGCTGTCCGCGGTTGCGGGGGCTACTTCGGGGCCGACTCCACTCGCTTCTTCAGGCCTGCCAGGGCCCGGTCGATGATGACCTTCTCCGCCTTGCGCTTGATCATGCCGAGCATGGGGATCTTGACGTCGACCGTCAGACGGTAGGTGACCTCCGTCGTGCCCGGGGCGGCCGGGGTGAGGATGTAGGAGCCGTCCAGGGAGCGGAGCATCTGGGACTTCACCAGGGTCCAGGAGACCTCGTGCTGCCCGGTCCAGGTGTACGCCAGGGTCTGGTCGTCCTTGATCGCGCCGGCGTCCATGACGAGACGCACCTGCTCGGCGCGGCCCTCGGCGTCGGTCGCGAGGACCTCGGCCTCCTTCACCTCACCGGTCCAGTCCGGGTAGCGGGCGAAGTCGGCGATCACTCCCATGACGTCGGCCGCCGCCGCCTCGATCGTGATGCTCGAGCTGGTGTGTTCCGCCATCGCCGTGGCTCCTCCAGATGCGGGCCGGTAGTCGTCGTCGCCGTGCGCCGGGCACACAGCGCACGCGCGTGCAGCGGAAGGCTACCGCGCGCCCGGCCGGCGCAACTCATCCGACCTGGGACATCGTCACCATTCCAGCCGCCAGGGCCGCCCGCTGCTCGCGAAGTGCCCCACGTTCACGCACTCGGTGGCGCCGATCCGCATCCGCCGCACCAGCGGCTGGTGGACGTGTCCGAACAGGGAGTAGCGGGGCCGGGTGCGGCGGATGGCGTCCAGCAGGGCACGGCTGCCGCGTTCGAAGCGGCGCGCGACGGTGTCGTAGACCAGCTCCGGCACCTCCGGCGGGATGTGCGTGCACAGCACGTCGACCTCGCCCACGGCCTCGATCTTCGCCGCGTACTCCTCGTCGTCGATCTCGTACGGCGTGCGCATCGGCGTGCGCAGGCCGCCGCCGACGAAGCCGAAGGTCCGGCCGCCGATCTCCACCCGCTGCCCGTCCAGCACGGTCAGGCCGGGACCCGCGTACTCCTGCCACAGGGGCGGCACGTCGACGTTGCCGTACGTCGCGTACGTCGGGGTGGGGAACGCGGCGAACAGCTCGGCGTACTGCCTGCGCACCGCCTTCTCGATCGCGGCGGCCTTGTCCATGCCGATGTCCGCCCACAGCCGGCGCTGGAACTCGCGCGCCTCCTCGAAGCGGCGGGCGGTGCGCAGCTCCACGATGAGGTCGGCGTTCTCGGTGCCGAACAGGTCGGGGAAGATGCCGCGCGAGTGGTCGGCGTAGTCCAGGAAGAGCACCAGGTCGCCCAGGCAGATCAGGGCGTCGGCGCCCTCCCCCGCGCGGGCCAGGTCACGGACGTTGCCGTGCACGTCACTGACCACGTGGACGCGTGTGCGCCGGTTTCCGCCTGGTGTGGATGCCATGGCGATCAAGGGTAAGCGTGTGCGGCCCGCGTGAACAATGGCGGGCCTGCCTGCGGTTACTGGCTCGTCGGTGAAGGGGTGGACTACTGTGCGCAATGAAACACCAACCTGTGTGACGCAGCGAACATCTCGCCGGGACCCCCTGTCGTAGACGCCATACCGGCGGGTAACGTCCGGGCAGTCCAGTCGTGCTCGGGATTTCAACATGTGAATTCGCGAGCACCCGCCCGAGCCTTGGACCGCACCGTCGCATCGCACAACGTCGTGGCGCCGGCGCCCTAAGAGGAGCAGCAGTCTTGCGCGAGTTCAGCCTTCCGGCTTTGTACGAGGTCCCCGCGGACGGAAACCTGACCGACATCGTCCGCAGAAACGCCGCGCAGCACCCCGACGTCGCCGTCATCGCCCGCAAGGTGGGTGGGGCCTGGCAGGACGTGACGGCGACCGCCTTCCTGGCGGAGGTGCGGACGGCCGCCAAGGGCATGATCGCCGCCGGTGTGCGGCCGGGCGACCGGGTCGGCCTGATGTCCCGCACCCGCTACGAGTGGACGCTGCTGGACTTCGCGATCTGGAGCGCCGGCGCGGTCACCGTGCCGGTGTACGAGACCAGCTCGCCGGAGCAGGTGGCGTGGATCCTCGGCGACTCCGGCGCCACCGCCTGCTTCGTGGAGCTCGACGCCCACGCGGCGACGGTGGAGTCCGTGCGCGACCGGCTGCCCGCGCTGAAGAACCTGTGGCAGATCGAGGCCGGCGGGATCAAGGAGCTGGGCCGGCTCGGACAGGACGTCGACGACGCGACGGTCGAGGAGCGCAGCTCGTTCGCGAAGGCGGACGACCCGGCGACCATCGTCTACACCTCCGGTACGACCGGACGGCCCAAGGGCTGTGTGCTCACCCACCGCAGCTTCTTCGCCGAGTGCGGCAACATCGTGGAGCGGCTGCGTCCGCTGTTCCGCACCGGCGAGTGCTCGGTGCTGCTGTTCCTGCCGCTCGCGCACGTCTTCGGGCGGCTGGTGCAGATCGCGCCCATGATGGCGCCGATCAGGCTGGGCTGCGTGCCCGACATCAAGAACCTCACCGACGAGCTGGCCGCGTTCCGCCCGACGCTGATCCTGGGCGTGCCGCGGGTCTTCGAGAAGGTCTACAACTCGGCGCGGGCCAAGGCGCAGGCCGACGGCAAGGGCAAGATCTTCGACAAGGCGGCGGACACGGCGATCGCCTACAGCCGGGCGCTGGACACGCCGTCCGGGCCGTCGCTCGGCCTGAGGATCAAGCACAAGGTGTTCGACAAGCTGGTCTACGGCAAGCTGCGCGCGGTGCTGGGCGGGCGCGGCGAGTACGCCATCTCCGGTGGCGCCCCGCTGGGTGAGCGCCTGGGACACTTCTTCCGCGGTATCGGCTTCAGCGTGCTGGAGGGGTACGGGCTGACCGAGTCCTGCGCGGCCACCGCGTTCAACCCGTGGGACCGGCAGAAGATCGGCACGGTCGGCCAGCCGCTGCCCGGCTCGGTCATCCGGATAGCGGACGACGGCGAGGTGCTGCTGCACGGCGAGCACCTGTTCAAGGAGTACTGGAACAACCCGGGCGCGACCGCCGAGGCGCTCGCCGACGGGTGGTTCCACACCGGGGACATCGGCACCCTGGACGAGGACGGCTATCTGCGGATCACCGGCCGCAAGAAGGAGATACTGGTGACGGCGGGCGGCAAGAACGTCGCCCCCGCGGTGATCGAGGACCGGATCCGGGCGCACGCGCTGGTCGCGGAGTGCATGGTCGTGGGGGACGGGCGGCCGTTCGTGGGGGCGCTGGTCACCATCGACGAGGAGTTCCTGGGCCGGTGGTGCGCGGAGCACGGGAAGCCGGCGGGGTCGACGGCGGGGTCGCTGAGCGAGGACCCCGATCTGCTCGCGGCGATTCAGACCGCCGTCGACGACGGCAACTCGGCGGTCTCCAAGGCGGAGTCGGTACGGAAGTTCCGGGTTCTGCCGGCGCAGTTCACCGAGGAGTCGGGGCACTTGACGCCTTCGCTGAAGCTGAAGCGGAATGTCGTCGCCAAGGACTACGCCCACGAGATCGAGGCGATCTACGCCAAGTAGGGTCTGCTCGGGCGCGGTTCGGGGCGCCCCTTGAGCGCCGTGGGCGGGTGCGGGTTGATTGTGGCTTGTCGCGCAGTTCCCCGCGCCCCTGGGGGTGCTGCCCCCGAGGGCGTTCTCAGGGGCAGCGTTTTCGGAGCAGCCTCTTCAGAGCAGCTTCTTCAGGTGCTCGGCCAACAGGTCCCAGCGCCACTTCTGTTCGACCCATTCCCTGCCCCGCTCGCCCATCCTCCGGCGGAGTTCCTCGTCGGCGAGGAGGGTGGTGATGCGGTCGGCCGTCTGGTCGGCCGAATCTCCCGGCACGACCCAGCCGGTTTCGCCTTCGAGGACCGCGTCGGGGGCGCCGCCGGAGTCGCCGGCGACGACCGGGAGGCCGGTCGCGGAGGCCTCCAGGTAGACGATGCCGAGGCCTTCCACGTCCAGGCCCCCGCGCCGGGTGCGGCACGGCATCGCGAAGACGTCGCCAGCGCCGTAGTGGGCGGGCAGCTCGGACCAGGGGACGGAGCCGGTGAAGCGGACGGAGGCGGCGACGCCCGTGTCGTGCGCGAGGCGGCGCAGGTCCTTCTCGTAGGGGCCGCCGCCGACGATCAGCAGGACGGTGTCCGGTTCGGCGGCCAGGATCGCCGGCATCGCCCGGATCAGCGTGTCCTGGCCCTTGCGCGGCACCAGCCGGGAGACGCACACGACCACCGGCCGGTCGGTCAGCCCGAGCCGGGCCCGTACCTCGTCGCCGCCCGAGCCGGGGTGGAAGGTCTTCTCGTCGACGCCGGGCGGCAGTTGCACCATCCGGGAGGCCGCCTCGGGGGTCAGCGCGCCGGCGATGCGGGAGCGCGTGTACTCGCCGAGGTAGGTGATCGTGTCCGTGGAGTCCCCGATACGGCGCAGGAGTTGCCGCGCGGCGGGCAGCTGGGCCCAGCCGGCCTCGTGGCCGTGGGTGGTGGCCACGATCCGCTCGGCGCCCGCCCGGCGCAGCGCCGGTGCCATCAGCCCGAGCGGTGCCGCCGCCCCGAACCACACCGAGGTGCACCCGTGCTCGCGCAGCAGCCCGACGGCCCGCCGGGTGGCGGCCGGGGTCGGCAGCAGCATCGTCGTACGGTCGCGTACGACGGTGAAGGGCTGCTCGGCGTCGAAGGCGGCGGTGGCCTCGACGCCCTCCCGGGAGCGCTTCCAGGTGGAGGCGTAGACGACGAGCCGCTCCGGGTCGAGCCGCAGCGCCATGTTGTGCAGGAACGCCTGGATGCCGCCGGGGCGGGGCGGGAAGTCGTTGGTCACGATCAGGGTCTTGTGCATCGCCGCCGACCCTACCGAACGGGGGGAGCGCCGTTCGCCGCGGCGGCGCTCTGTGGCACGTACACGGGTGTCCGGGACATCATGGCCCCTCACGACCGCGCACCGGACGGGCAGGGAGCACAGCACATGAGGACGACGGCCGTACGGGGCTCCCTCGCCCCGCTGCTGCTTCTGTGGGGGCTGACACGGGCCGCCCTGCTGCTGTGCGTGCTGAAGGTGATCGTCTTCCCCGGGCCGGACGTCACCAGCGACGTGTCGGTCATCTACCGGGGCTGGTACGACGTCCTGCGCACCGGGACGTTCCCGCTGGACGACGTGACCTGGCAGTACCCGCCCGCCGCGGCCCTGGCGATCCTCTCCCCCGGCCTGCTGCCGTTCCTGGAGTACGCCACCGCCTTCTTCGTCCTGGCCTGTCTCGCCGACCTGGTCACCCTGTGTCTGCTGCTGTACGCCGGCCGTCGTCCCGGACGGTCGCCGCGCGGTGCCTGGGTGTGGGTGGTGGGCGTGCCGCTGCTCGGGCCGACGGTGTACGCGCGCTACGACGTGATGGTGACCGCGGTCGCCGTGGCCGCGCTGCTGGCGGCCGCCCGGTACCCCCGGCTGGCGGGGGCGCTCGCCGGTTTCGGGGCGCTGGTGAAGGTGTGGCCGGCGCTGCTGCTGCTCGCGGTGCGGCGGCGTGGTGCGTGGGTGTCGGCGGCGGTGACCGGTGCCGGTGTGGCCGGCCTGTTCGCCGTACTGATGCCGGGGGCGTTCGCGTTCCTGGCCTTTCAGCGGGACCGGGGGACGGAGGTGGAGTCGCTGGGGGCGCTCGTCTTCCACGTGGCGCGGCATCACGGCTGGGAGGGTGAGGTGCTGCTCAACTACGGCTCGGTGGAGTTCCTCGGGCCGTATGTGGGCTGGGTGAGCACGGGGGCGCTGCTGCTGAGCGGGGCCGCGCTGGGGTGGCTGGTGCTGTGGCGGGTGAGGGCCGTCCGGTTCTCGGCGCACGGTGTCGCCGACGCGGCGTTCGTGGCGGTGCTTCTGTTCACGACGACGAGCCGGGTGATCAGTCCGCAGTACATGGTGTGGCTGGTGGGGCTCGGGGCGGTGTGCCTGTGTTTCCGTGAGAGTCGGATGGGGGTGGCGGTGGGGCTGGTGCTGGGGGCTTCGTTGGTGACGGTGCTGGAGTTTCCCGTGTGGTTCGCCCATGTGGTCGCCAGCGACTCGCTCGGGATCGCCCTGCTGGTTGTGCGCAACGGGCTGCTGGTGGGGGCGACGGTCGTGGCGGCGCGGGTGCTGTGGTGTGCGACGGTTTCCCGTCGGCGAGCTGTTCCTGCGGTGCCTGGGCCGACCCGCGCCTCCGAGACGCCGGTCTCGTCCTGATCTCTGGTGGTGCGCGGCCGTGTGTCGTGGGCCGGGGTGTCTGCGGGGCCCGGCGCGCTTTGCGGGGTGCCCCGTGGCGGTGTGGGCCGGGGGATGTTCGCGCGGCCCGGCGCTTGCGGGGTGCCGTCCGCGCCCACCCGTGCCGCCCCAGCGGCACGACTGCCCGCGGAGGGCGGGGATGCGCAGCGCGGCTGCCCGCGGAGGGCGGGGATGCGCGGCACGACTGCCCGCGGAGGGCGGGGATGCGCGGCACGACTGCCCGCGGAGGGCGGGGATGCGCGGCACGACTGCCCGCGGAGGGCGGGGATGCGGCGCGGCTGCCCGCGGCTAGCGGCAGGCTCGCTCAGCTCAGGGCGTTTCTCACGTACTCCTGCCACTGGGCCGTGAACTCCTCGCGGGTCGTGTCGAGGACTTGGTGCATCGCGGCCTCCACCGCGCCCTCGCGGTGTTCGTGGGTGCCCACCGCGCGGTAGAACTCGTCGAGGCGGTCCTCGCCCCAGTGGTCGGCGATGAGGCGGCAGGCCAGCCAGCCGCTCTCGTAGGCGCGGGCGAGGTGGTCCGCGTCGCCGGAGAAGCCGAAGTCCTCGTCGTCCGGCAGTCCGGCGGGCACCTCGCCCCGGCCCACCGCGTAGGCGAGCTCCGGCGCGACCTCCGCGGGGGCGCGGTCGCCGTCGCGGTAGCCGACCCAGTCGGCGAACCCCTCGGACAGCCACAGCGGGGTCGCGGCGGAGGTGTGGGCGCGGGTGGCGACGTGGGTGGTCTCGTGGGTGAGGACGACCTGCCGGCCCGAGTCGCCGAGCATTCCGAAGGCGTCCGGGTTGACGATGATCCGGTCCGCCGGGGCCCGCCCGTCCGCGCCGGTGGCGCCGGTGGTGACCGCCGCGATCCCCCGGTAGGAGGAGGCGGGCGAGCCCAGCAGGCCCGCCATGCCCTCCAGGTCCTCCGGGACGAGGACGACCACGCGCCGGGCCCAGCGCGGGCCCCACGCGTCGGACACCGCGGGCACCGCGCGGTCGGCCAGTTCGGCGTAGTCCCGCAGTTTCTCGTCGGGCTGTCCGACGCCGAGGACGAGGCTCCGCTCGCCCCGCACTGCGCGGGCCGTGCCCTGGTCCCACAGTTGCTGGCCGGACTTCTTCGCGGGCCGGTCGGAGTCGACGGACCAGCGGCCGTCGCGGTCCCGGCTCAGGCTCAGGGAGCGGGCGGTGATGACCGGGGACCGGTCGTGGCCCTCGACGCGGTAGCTCAGGTCGGCGGAGGCGGTGGCGGTGTCACCGGTGCGGTCGAGGGCGGTGAGGCGGTAGGACCAGTCCGCGAGCGGCACCGCGCGCAGGTCGGCGAACCCGGCCCGGGTGCCGGTACGGGCGTACGCGGCGGCGTCACGGTCGAGGACGGCCTCCGCGCGGCGGTCGAGGAGGGACTGCACCTGCGCGCGTACGGCGTCGACGGCCGACCCCCCGCCGCACCCCACCAGGGAGACGAGCAGCAGACACAGCGCCATCACCGACGCACCCGGCACCCGCCTTCGACCAGCCACCTTCCCGAGGGTACGGGGGCCGGGCCGGTGCGGTCAGACCCTGGTGACCGACGAGACGGGCATCATGCCGACCGGGTCGTAGCGCACCGGGGCGCCGGGATGGGGCGCGTGGATCACCTGGCCGTTGCCCATGTACATCCCGACGTGGGAGGCGTCGGAGCGGTAGACGACCAGGTCACCGGGGCGTGCCTCGGACAGGGGGACCCGCCGGCCGGCGTACCGCTGGGCCTGCGAGGTGCGCGGCAGCGCGACCCCGGCCTGGGCGTACGACCACTGGGTCAGTCCGGAGCAGTCGAAGGCGGACGGGCCCTCGGCGCCCCAGACGTAGGGCCTGCCGAGGGCGGAGCGGGCGGCGGCGACGGCGGCCGCCGCGCGGGGCGAGGCGGGCGTGCCGGACGGGCCGAGCAGGTCCGCGCGTGCGGAGCGGGTGGCGCGGTCCCAGGCGGCGCGTTCGCCGGCCGGGAGGGAGTCGAGCAGCCGGCGGGCCTCGGTGAGCTTGCGCTCGACGGTCCGCTTGTGCGCGGCGACGGCCTTGCGGCTCCTCTCCAGCGCGCCGAGCTTTCCGGCCGCCTCCGCCCGGTCCTGGGCGAGGGAGCGCAGGGCGCTCCTCAGTCTCCTCAGTTCGGCGGCCTGGTGGACGGTGATCCGGTCCAGTACGGAGGCCTTCTCGAGGTAGTCCTCCGGGTCGTCGGAGAGCAGCAGGGCGAGGGCGGGGTCGAGGCCGCCGGAGCGGTACTGGGCGCCGGCGAGCGAACCCAGCGACTCCCGCATGGTGTTGACGCGTGCCTGCTGCCGGGCGATGCCGTCCTGTGCGGTGGCGATCTGCCGGCGCAGTCCGTCGGCGCGCTCGTCGGCCTCGTTGTACGCCTCGGTCGCCTTCTCGGCCTCCCGGTAGAGGCGGTCCACCTCGGCCCGGGTGACGTCGTACGGCGTGGCCGCGGCCGGTACGGCGGCGAGGGCGGTGGCCGCCGCGGACAGCAGACCGAGGGCGACGGTGGCGCTCCGGTCGGTTCCGGACGACGGTGCGGTACGGCGATGGGACCCCACGGGAAGCCGCGCTCCTTCCGCTGGCGGACAGGGAAACGCGGCAGACAGTAGCCCCACGGCGCCGGGCGAACCCTTGGCCGAGACGACCGCACACAGTGACGCCCCGCCTGTGACCTGCGTCAGAGGCGGGGCGCGGGGAAGATCGGCGCGGCGGGGAATCCCCCGAACGGCGGCAGCTAGACGCGGACGCCGAACATGAACGGGCCGCCGATGGTGTTCATCGACTCGTAGCGCACGACGGTGCCGGTGCGCGGGGCGTGGATGATCTGGCCGTTGCCCGCGTAGAGGCCCACGTGGTGCAGGTCGTTGAAGAAGAAGACGAGGTCGCCGACCTTGAGCTGGCTCACCGAGTAGATCCTGGTGCCGTCGTTGGTCTGGGCCTCGGAGGTGCGCGAGATGCCGACGCCGGCCTGCGCGTAGGCCCAGGAGGTCAGGCCGGAGCAGTCGAAGGAGGAGGGGCCGGTGGCGCCGTAGACGTAGGGGGTGCCGAGCTTGCTCTGGGCGGCGGCGAAGGCGGCGGCGGCGCGGCCGGAACCGGGCGGGACGTTGACGTTGAGCGCCTCACGCTCGCTGGCGCGGGTGGCGCGGCTCTCCTCCTGGGCGAGCTGCTGCTTCTCCTCGGCGGTGAGGGTGTTGAGCAGCTTCTGCGCGGAGGAGAGCTTGCTCTGGACTTCCTTCTTCTTCTTGCCCAGTTCGGTGCGGGTGGCGGAGAGGTCCTTGAGCTTCTCGGACGCCTCGGAGCGCTGCTGGGCGAGCTCGCGCTGCTTCTCCTGGATCTCCTTGAGCGCGTCGACCTGCTGGGTGCTCAACTGGTCGAGCGTGGACGCCTTGTCGAGGTAGTCGTCCGGGTCGGCGGAGAGGAAGAGCTGGACGGAGGGGTCGATGCCGCCGCTGCGGTACTGGGCGCTGGCCATCGAACCGAGGCCGTCGCGCAGCTCGTTGAGCTCCTGCTGGCCCTTGGCGACGTTGTCCTGGATCGTGGAGATCTCCTTCTGGAGCTTCTCCTGCTTCTCCTTGGCGCCGTTGTACTTCTCGGTGGCCTGCTCGGCCTGCTCGTAGAGCTTGTCGACCTTGGCCTTGACCTCGTCCTTGCTCGGCTTCTCGCTCGGCGCGGCGTTGGCGGCCTGCGAGCTCATGACGACAGCGGCTGCGGCAGCGGTGGTGAGCACGGTGACGCGTGCGCGGCTCGGCTGCTTGGGACGACGGTGGGACGCCACGGAGACGAGCTCCTTCTCGAGAGTGATCGCGCGAGCGAGGGTTCGAAGGGAGACCCTAGTGATTCTCTTGTGATCAGTTCAAATCCCCGGACACAAAATCTCCGTTACAGCGCGTTTATTTGGCCCGAACTCACCTGCGGTGACGTCCCTTTGACGCTACGTTGCGTGACGGTTCCGTCAATTCGGGCAAAGATCCTGTACGTTGCACGAGGTACGGATGGGGATCAGATATCAGGAAAGCCTCTTGAGCAGCATCGCCGACGCGACGGGGCGTGCGCCCGCGCGGGCCACTCCGTCGGCGACCTCGCGGTCGGTGGAGGCGACGATGACGGGCCGCCCCGGCGGCTCGGCGCGCACCAGCTGGCGGATCAGCTCGTCGGCGGTGACGCCCGGCTTGGAGAACAGCACCCGCACCCCGCGCGGCGGCGCGAGCAGCACCGGCGCGACCAGTTCGGCGCCGTCGAAGACGCAGGTCACCTCGGCGCCGGTCTGGGCGGCGAGCTGGGCGAGCTGGCCCAGGAGCCTGAGCCGCTGCTTCTCCAGGGGCATCTGGGGGTAGCCGGTCTTGGTGACGTTGTAGCCGTCGACGACCAGATGGGCCTGCGGCAGCGCCAGCAGCTGGTCGAGGACGGCCGGGTCGTGCTCGGACAGCGCGCGGTTGGCGATGTCCTTCGGGGTCATGCGGCCGGGCTCGACGGCGTCCACGGTCTCGGCGGGCCGGACGGACACGGGGGGCAGCGCCAGCTCCCGGCGGAGCCCCTGGGCCGCGTCGAGGACGGTGTCGAGGAGCAGCCGGACCCGCATGTCCTCCACGCTGCGGCCCTCCCGGGCGGCCCGGCGGGCGGCCTCCAGCGCGGCCTCGGTCTCCCCCAGCCGGGCCTTGAGGCGCCGGCTCTCGCTCTCGGCGGCCGACACCTGGGCGTGCCCCTCGGCGCGCACGGCCTCCATCTCGCCCCGCAGCTTGCGCACGGCGGCCTCGCCGCGCTTGACGTCGCTGAGGGCGGAGCGCAGCTTGCGGTGGAGCGACTCGGCTTCCTTCTTCGCCGACTCCAGTTCGGTGCGCAGCCGCTCGGTCTCGGACTTGGTGTGCTCACGGGCCCGGCCGAGTTCGGCGCGCAGCCGCTCCAGCTCGGCCCTGGTCTCCTCGTCGGCGCGCTCGGCGTCGGCGCGCTGGGCCTCCTCGCCGGCGGCGGTCACCAGTTTGACCCAGCCGGCCGGGCGGAGCACATAGGCCGCGGCCGCCACGTCGAGCGGGTCCGCGGCCGGGGGCGGGGAGCCTGAGTCGAGGGCGCCGGTCAGTTCCGACTGGGCCTCTCTGAGCTTCTCCCCGATGCGCTGCCGGAAGACCGGATCGGTCTCCAGCGCCGCGGCCATGGCGTTGCCGGCGAACTTGGCGCGGCGGTTCGGGGCGAAGCGCGCGTACTGCCGGAGCTGGGCCGGCAGCTCGGCGACCGTGAGGCCGCCGAAGCCGTCGGCGACGATCTGGACGACCCGGCGGCGCACTCCGTCGGGCAGCGGACGGTCGAGCACCTCGGCGGCGCCGTCCTGCGGCCCCCCGCCCGTGGTCTCCACCATCCGTCACACCCCAATGTCTGTGTGCGACCCCGTGCGGGGTCGCCGTCAGCGGGTCCGCTCCCGCTCAGGAGCCGGCGCCCGGCCTGTCCACGAGTTCCACCTGATCCACGGCGTTGCACCAGCGGCACCGCACCGACTCGATGGTCTCATCGAGCACCTCGCGCTCCTCGACCTTGGGCTCTCCGGCCAGATCGAGGTGGACGTACTCGACGACCTTCGACGAGCGGGTCACGTCGAAGCGGGTGAGGTTGCCGCAGAGGGTGCAGCGCCACCGCGTCGAGGCGGTCGGCAGAGGAACCGTCATCGTGGTTGTTCGCCTTCCTTCCAGTGTCCGTGACACACCGGATCCCCGGTGCGTATGGCTCGTAACCCTACGGCCTGGCGGGTCCCCGCCGCCCGCCCGTCCACGGCGGCGAGGCGGTCTGTGCGGTTGCGTCCGGTTACGTCATGCTCTGTGTTCATGATCCGCAACTGGAGCGCGTCGGCCGCCGGGGCGATCCGGGGCACCTCCGCGCCGGTGACCCACACCCTCGTCGTGCTGTGCTGCCTGGTCTTCCTGATCGGGCCGGCCTCGGGCCTGCGTCCGGCCCACGGCACCGGGGAGGAGCTGCTGGAGGCGCAGAGGGCCTATTTCCGGCACTGGGGCGTCATTCCCGCAGACCTGTTCGAAGGGTCCCCCGGGGCCGTCCTCACCCCCGCCACGGCGCTGTTCGTGCACGGCGGCTGGGTGCATCTGCTCGGCAACATGCTGTTCCTCCACGTCTTCGGAGCGATGACCGAGGCACGGATGGGCCGGGTGCGGTTCACCCTGTGCTACGCCGGGTGCGGCTACCTCGCGCTGCTGGGGTACGCCGCCGCCAACGCGGACTCCGAGCGGTCCCTGGTCGGTGCCTCCGGGGCGATCTCGGCGGTGCTCGGCGCGTTCCTCTTCCTGTTCCCCCGGGCCCGGGTGACCAGCCTCCTGCCGTTCCTGTTCTTCCTGCCGGTACGACTGCCTGCGTGGGTGGTGCTGCCGTTCTGGGCGGCGCTGCAGTGGGCGGCGGCGGGGCGGGCGGGCGAGGGGCCGGGGGTGGCGTACCTGGCGCACCTGATCGGGTTCGGGCTGGGCTTCGGCTACGCGTGGGTGTGCTTCGGCGGGGCGACTACAGTGAAGGCCACCCCTGCTCCGGCCCCCGAGGGAGAGAACCAGCCGTGATCACCGCGATCGTCCTCATCAAGACCAGCGTGGACCGGATCCCCGAGATCGCGGAACAGATCGCCGCGCTGGACAGTGTCAGCGAGGTGTTCTCCGTGACCGGTACGTACGACCTGATCGCCATGGTGCGGGTGCGTGAGCACGAGGATCTGGCGGAGGTCATTCCCGGCCGGATCAGCAAGATCCCGGGGGTGGAGGGGACCGACACGCATGTGGCGTTCCGTACGTACTCGCAGCACGACCTGGAGGCGGCGTTCGCCATCGGGCTGGACAGCTAGCGGGTCCGCCGGGGGCGGGGGCCCGGTCTTCGGTCGGTGGCGGTCCGGGGTGCCTGAGCCAGTTCTCCGCCCCCGCCGCCCCTTCCCGTCCCCGGGGGCGCTGCCCCCGGACCCCCGCTCCTCAAACGCCGGAGGGGCTGGATTCGGAGGGGCTGGATTCAGTGGATGAAGAGTTCTTCATCCGGCGCTCATCCGAGGGCTCCGGTGCGGTGCGCAGGATCGGGGCATGGTCTTCACTCGCCGGATGGCGGCGCTCGCCGCCGTCGTGCTGATTCCGCTGGGCGTCGCCGCGACCAGCTTCGCGCTCGCCGACAGTCCCGAACCGCCCAAGGTGCCGCCCCAGGTCGAACTGGACAGCGGTTCACCCACTCCGACGTCCACGGCCCCGTCCGCGCGGCCCGAGCCGACGCCGAGCGACGAGGTCGTCTCCCGGCCTCCGGTGACCGACAGTCCAGCGGGTGATGACGATGACGACGACCGAGACCAGGACTCCCCGGGCGACGGCCCCGGCGGGGACGACGGACCCGGCGACGACGGCTGACGCCCCTCTCCGGCGGATCTCCGCCCGGGTCCGCATCCTGCTGTGGCTGCTGTTCGTCATGGCGGTCGCGCTCGGCTCGGTCGCCATGACCACCCGCTCCTTCCTGCTGCGGGACGTCGACCACCGGATCAACGGGCTGCTCGCCCAGGAGGCCGGCGAGTTCGCCAACTTCGAGGAGCGCGGCTTCGATCCGGAGACGGGCCGGTCCTTCACCGACCCGGACCGGCTGCTGCGGGTCTTCCTGGAACGGCAGTACGCCGACCCGGACGAGGAACTGATCGGCCTGGTGGCCCGGAAGAGCGGCGACCCGGCGAAACTCACCCAGCCGCGCGACCTGCCCGTCGCCCTGCCCCTGCACCGGGACGGCGACGCCCGGCGCCGCATCTTCGACTCGCCCGACGCCTCCGGCGTGCTGCACCGGCCCGAGGGCGAGATCCGCTGGGCCAAGGTGTCCGTGGCCCGGCACGGCGGCGGCGCGCCCGAGGCGGCGTTCGTCGTCGCCTTCCACCCCGAACGCGAAGTGGCGCGGGTGGACGAGGTGTTCCGGGTGCTGCTCGCCATCTCCGGGGTCGCCCTGCTGCTGACCACCGGCATCGGCTGGGCGGTCGCCGGGCGGATCCTGCAGCCCGTACGGCTGGTGCGCACCGCCGCCGCGCAGCTCACCGAGCAGGACCTCACCCGCCGCATCCCGGTGCGCGGCCACGACGACATCGCGGCCCTCGCCGAGACGTTCAACGCGATGCTCGACCGGCTGGAGCGGGCCTTCGCCGTCCAGCGCCAGTTCGTCGACGACGCCGGCCACGAACTGCGCACCCCGATCACCATCGTGCGCGGCCACCTGGAGCTGATGGGCGACGATCCGGCCGAGCGCGAGGAGACCGTCCGGCTCGTCACCGACGAACTCGACCGGATGAGCCGCATCGTGGAGGACCTGCTGCTGCTCGCCAAGGCCGAACGCCCCGACTTCGTCACCCCGGAGCCGGTCCAGCTCGCCGAACTCACCGCCGACGTCTACGTCAAGGCCCGCGCCCTGGGCGAACGCGACTGGCAGCTCACGGACATAGCCGACCGGGAGGCGGAGCTGGATCCCCAGCGGATCACCCAGGCGATGGTGCAGCTCGCGCAGAACGCGGTGCAGCACACCACCACCGGCCAGACCATCCGCATCGGCTCCCGCGCGCGGGGTTCCCGGATCGAGCTGTACGTCG
Source organism: Streptomyces sp. NPDC053426 (assembly GCF_055585405.1). Taxonomy (NCBI): domain Bacteria; kingdom Bacillati; phylum Actinomycetota; class Actinomycetes; order Kitasatosporales; family Streptomycetaceae; genus Streptomyces; species Streptomyces sp. NPDC053426. Next base: position 150,154 of record NZ_JBVJKE010000018.1, read on the forward strand.
CCGACTCCGGCCCCGGTGTCCGGCCGCAGGACCGGGAGCTGATCTTCGAACGCTTCCGGCGCGGCACCTCCCGGCGCGGGGCGCGCGGTTCGGGCGCCGGGCTCGGCCTGTCGATCGTCAAGGCGATCGCCGAGGGCCACGGCGGCCGGGTCCGCCTGCACGACACCGAGGGCGGCGGCGCCACCTTCGTACTCACCCTGGGAGACACACGGACGTGAACCGCATTCTGATCGTCGAGGACGAGGACCGCATCGCCTCCTTCGTGGAGAAGGGCCTGCGCGCCAACGGCTTCACCACCACCGTCGTCCCCGACGGCGAGGCCGGCTACGAGTACGCCCTGACCGGCGGTTTCGACCTGGTCGTCCTGGACATCGGGCTGCCCGGCCGGGACGGCTTCACCGTGCTGCGCGAGCTGCGCGAGTCCCGGGTGACGACCCCGGTGATCGTGCTGACCGCGCGGGACTCGGTGCGGGACACGGTGGCCGGTCTGGAGGGTGGCGCCGACGACTGGATGACCAAGCCGTTCCGTTTCGAGGAACTGCTCGCCCGGGTACGGCTGCGGCTGCGTACGGCGGCCCGCGCGCCGGAGGTGACGGTGCTCAGGTCCGGTTCGCTCAGCCTCGATCTGCGCACCCGCCGCGCCCGCGCCGGGGAACGCACCGTCGATCTGACGGCGCGTGAGTTCGTCCTGCTGGAACTGTTCCTGCGCCACCCCGGGCAGGTACTCTCCCGCGAGCAGATCCTCTCCCACGTGTGGGGCTACGACTTCGACCCGGGCTCCAACATCGTGGACGTCTACGTGCGGGCGCTGCGCAAGAAGCTCGGCGCGGAGAAGGTGGAGACGGTCCGCGGGATGGGCTACCGCCTCCCCGCGTGACGGCCCCGCGGCGGGGCGGGCCCGCCGGGTGAAGTTCCTTTCATCTCCGGCTCATCGGCGGCTCACCGCCCGGGTGAATCGTCGATGACGTGACACTGAATCCCCGCTTGACCGCGGCCCTGTGCGTGGCGCTGTCGCTGTGCGCGCTGCTCGCGGTCCCCGGCAACTTCCCCGGTCTCGGCGGGGACGCGCGCCTCACCCTCGCCGTGTTCGCGCTGGCGACCTGCGCGTGGGTCGGTACGCCGATCGACGACACGTACATCGCGCTGGGCGCCGGACTCGCGCTGACGGTGACCGGGGTGATCAGCAGCGACACCCTGTTCGGCACCCTGGGCGACTCGACGGTGTGGCTGCTGATCTGCGCGTTCGTGCTGGCCGCCGCGGTGAGCCGGACCGGGCTCGCGGGACGGGCGGCGGCCTTCCTGGTCGGCGGGGCCCGTACGGTACGGCAGTTGACGCATCTGACGACGGCCGCGCTGGTCGTCACGGCGTTCGCGGTGCCCGCCACCTCCGGCCGGGCGGCGCTCGCCCTGCCGGTCTTCCTCGCCCTCGCCAAGGCGCTCGCCGACCGGAAACGACTGGTCGTGATGCTGGCGCTGCTGTTCCCGACCGTCATCCTCCTGTCGGCGGTGGCGACCCTGATCGGTGCGGGCGCGCATCTGATCACCGTGTCGGTGCTGTGGGAGGCCGCCGGGGAACGGGTCGGCTTCACCGAGTGGCTGCTGCTGGGGCTGCCGCTGGCCGTGGCCTCCTCCCATCTCGCCGCCGAGGCCGTCCTGTTGACCACCACCCGGCGCGCGGACCGCGAGGGCGGCGTGCACATCACCGCCGAGGAGATCCAGCGGCACAGCGACCGCCCGGTCACCGGCCCCTGGACCCAGGCCGAGAAGCGCTGCGCCCTGCTGCTGGCCACGGTCGTCGCCCTGTGGTGCAGCGAGCCGCTGCACCGGGTGTCGCCGGCCATGGTCGCGCTGATCGGCGCGGTCGTCGCCGCCTCGCCGGCGCTCGGCACCGTACGGCTGAAGGACGCGCTGAAGACGGTGCCCTGGTCGCTGCTGCTGTTCATGGCGGCGACGATGGCGATGGGCGTGGCGCTCGCCGAGTCGGGCGCGGCGAAGTGGCTGGTCGGCGGCTTGCCGGCGGGGATCACGCCGGTGATGTTCCTGGCGGTCGTCATCGCGGTCAGCACGGCCGCCCACCTGATACTCCAGTCCCGCTCCGCCCGCTCCTCCGTGCTGGTCCCGCTGGTGGTCGCGGCGGCCGTGGGCGCCGGGGTGAACCCGGTCGCCGCGGCGCTCGCCTCCACCGCCGCCGCCGGCTTCTGCCACACGCTCCCGGCCTCCGCGAAACCGGTCACGCTCTTCGCGGACATCCCCGGCACCCCCACCTACACCCCGCGCGACCTGCTGCGGCTGTCCGCCGTGCTGGCCCCGCTCACCGCCGCCCTGGTCCTGCTGTTCGCCGTCGCGGTGTGGCCGCTGCTCGGCGTCCCCGTGACCCGCTAAGGAGTTCCCCTCATGCTGAACCGTGTCGTCGTAGCCCCCAGCGGCTTCAAGGAGTCGCTGTCCGCCCAGGCAGCCGCCGACGCCATCGCGGCGGGTGTCCGCCGGGTGCTGCCGGACGCCGAGATCGACCGGATCCCGCTGGTGGACGGCGGTGAGGGAACGGCCTCGGCGCTGGCCTCGGCGACCGGCGGCCGGCTGGTCGCGCTGGCCGCCACCGGCCCGGTGGGCGAACCGGTCGGCACCCACTTCGCGCTGCTCGGCTCCGGGGACACGGCGGTGGTGGAGATGGCGGCGGTCGCCGGCCTCTCCCTGGTCCCCCGCACCCGGCGCGACCCGGGCGCCACCACCACGTACGGCGTCGGGGAACTGATCCGCGCCGCCCTCGACCAGGGCGTACGGCGCATCCTGGTGGGCTGCGGCGACTCGGGCACCTCCGACGGCGGCGCGGGCGCGCTCCAGGCGCTCGGCGCGCGACTGCTGGACGCGGACGGGTGCGAACTGGCGGCCGGCGGCCGTGAGCTGACGCGCCTGGCCCGTATCGACCCGACCGGGCTCGATCCCCGCCTCGCCGGTGTGGAACTCCTCGTCGCCTGCAACCCCTTCAACGTGCTGTGCGGGGAGCGGGGTGTGGCCCGGGTGTTCGGTCCGCAGAAGGGGGCGACTCCGGAGCAGGTGGAGGAGTTGTCGGCGGCGCTGGAGAACTGGGCACGGGTGCTGACCCGCGATCTCGCCGTCACCGGCACCGATCTGCGCCTCGGGCGCGGTACGGGCGCCTCCGGCGGGCTCGGCGCCGGGCTCGCCGCCCTGGGCGGGGCCCTCCTGCCGCGCTTCCACGTCCTGCTGGACCACCTCGACCTGGACGCCCGGCTGGCCCGCGCCGATCTGGTCGTCACCGCGGAGGGGGCGCTGGACCACCAGACGCCGCGCGGGAAGGTGCCGGCGGAGGTGGCACGGCGCGCCAAGCTGTCGGGGCGGCCGGTGCTGGCGCTGGCGGGGACGCTCGGGGAGGGGGCGGGGGAGGTGCCGGGGGTGGATGCCTGTCATGGCATCCTGCCCGCGCCGATGGCTCTGGCGGAGGCGCTGGTGCGCGGCGCGGAGCTCCTCACCGACGCCACGGAGCGCGCCCTGCGCATGATCGTGCTGGGCGCCCGGTTGCCGGCGACCACCTAGTTTTTCCGCCCCCGCCGCCCTTACCCGTCCCATCCCGGGGGCGCTGCCCCCGGACCCCTGCTCCTCAAACGCCGGAGGGGCTGACATTTAGCCCCTCCGGCGTTTGAGGAGCGGGGTCTGGGGCGGAGCCCCAGGTCGGGACGGGAAGGGGCGGCGGGGGCGAAAGAAATCACTCCCGGCCGGAGGTGTCCGGTACGCAGCGGCCGTCCACCGTCCGGTAGTTCCAGCGAGCCCCGTCCCGCACGAGCTCCCGCACCGCCCGCACGAACCGCTCCACGTGCTCATCGGGCGTCCCCGCCCCGAAGCTGACCCGAATCGCGTTGAGCGACTTCTCACCGGGCCCCGCCTCAGGCGCCCCGCACTCCCCCTGCGCCCGCGCATCACCACCGAGCAGCGTACGCACCAGCGGATGCGCGCAGAACAACCCGTCCCGCACACCGATGCCGTACTCCGCGGACAGCGCCGCGGCGAAGTGGGAGCTGTTCCAGCCCTCCACGACGAAGGAGAGCACACCGACGCGCGGGGCGTCGTCCCCGAACAGGGACAGGAACCGCACCTCGGGCACGTCCGCGAGTCCTTCGCGCACCTCCCGGACCAGCCGCTCCTCACGCGCGGCCAGCGCCTCGAACCCGGCCTCGGTGAGCGCCTTGCAGGCGGACGCGACGGCGTAGGCGCCGATGACGTTGGGCGAGCCGGCCTCGTGGCGGGCGGCGCCCTCGTGCCACTCCACGTCCACTCCCCCGTCCCCGCGCCGGGTGACCTTGCGGCTGGCGCCGCCGCCCGCGAGGTAGGGCTCGGCCTCCCGGAGCCAGTCGACGCGGCCGGCCAGCACACCGGAGCCGAAGGGGGCGTACAGCTTGTGCCCGGAGAAGGCGACCCAGTCGACGTCCAGGTCGGTCACCGAGACGGCGTGGTGCGGGGCGAGCTGGGCGGCGTCCAGCACGATCCGCGCGCCGTGCGCGTGCGCGGCGGCGGCCAGTTCCCGTACGGGCCACAGCTCGCCGGTGACGTTGGAGGCGCCGGTGACACAGACCAGGGCGGGGCCGTAAGGGTCGCGGTCGGCGAGGGCGCGCTCCAGGTTCTCCACCGCCTGGCGGGGGCTGCGCGGGGCGTCCAGGTAGGTGACGCGCGCGTCGCGCCAGGGCAGCAGGGAGGCGTGGTGCTCGGTCTCGAAGACGAAGACCTCGCAGCCGTCGGGGAGCGCGGCGGCGAGCAGGTTGAGGGAGTCGGTGGTGGACCGGGTGAACACCACCTGGTCCCCGGTACGGCAGTCGAGGAACTCGGCGACGGTCCGGCGGGCGTTCTCGAACAGGTCGGTGGAGAGCTGGGAGAGGTATCCGGCGCCCCGGTGGACGCTGCCGTAGTACGGCGCGTAGGCGGCCACGTCGTCCCAGACCCGCTGGAGGGCGGGGGCGCTGGCGGCGTAGTCGAGGGCGGCGTAGGTGACCTCGCCCCCGGTGACGAGGGGAACGGTGACGTCCCGGCCGAGGACGGGCAGCGGGGCGCGGACGGACCGGTCGGCGGCGACGGTGGGGACGGACATGACACAACTCCCGGTGAGGCAGGCGGAATCCCCGCGCGAGCGCACATCGCTCAAGCGCGGAAGGAAGGGAAAAGGGGTGCGCGGAGGCGGGGCTCGGCGGCCCTAGCGCATTCGCTTGCTCACGGAAGACTCCTCGACGACCAGGACCCCTGGTGTGCGAGGGGTCCGCGCTTGCCGTGAGCCTTGCTGCTCACGGCCTGGTCTTCACCCGGGGCACCCCGCCACGGACGGAGGGTTGCCGGACAGCCGGCCGGGGCCTGATGGCTGTCACTCATGACCTGAACGGAAAAGTACGCGAAATGATCGACGCCCCGCAACCCATGTCCGGATCGCGGGACATCCCACCGCCGGGCGGCGGGGCCCGCCCGGCGGACCGGGCTGGAGGAAACCGACGGTGCCTCGCGGCCCCGGTGAGCGGGGGTGACGGGGGTTCCCCGTGCAGGGGAACCCCCACTCGAACGAAGCCGGGGGGGAAGCCGAGTGTGAGGGAGTCCGCAGCCGCGAGGCGGTGCGGACGCGCGCACCGGCCCCCGCCTCTCCGGCACCCCCGCCGGGCAGGCCTTACGCGTTGCTGACGGTCACCCAGCGTTCCAGGACCCGCTTGGCGGCTCCCGAGTCGATCGCCTCGGCCGCCTTCGCCATTCCGGCGCGGAGCTGTTCCGTCAGGGTGCCGCCGCCCGGCTCCAGGGCCACCAGTGCCGCCGCCGAGTTCAGCAGCACCGCGTCCCGTACGGGGCCCGGTTCGCCGTCGAGGAGCCGGCGGGCGACCTCGGCGTTGTAGGAGGCGTCGGCACCGCGCAGCGCCTCCACGGGCACCAGCTCGATGCCGACGTCACGCGGGTCGAAGGCCTCCTCGGTGACCTTGCCGTCGCGCACCACCCACACCCGGGAGGTGGCGGTGGTCGTCAGCTCGTCGAGTCCGTCGTCGCCGCGGAACACCAGCGAGGAGTGGCCGCGCTCGGCGAACACCCCGGCCATGATGGGCGCCATCCGCGGGTCGGCGACCCCGACGGCCTGTGCCTTGACCCGTGCCGGGTTGGCCAGCGGGCCGAGGAAGTTGAACACCGTGCGGACGCCGAGCTGGCCCCGCGCGGCGGCCACGTGGCGCAGCGCCGGGTGGAACTTCACCGCGAAGCAGAAGGTGATCCCGGCCTCCTCGGCGACCTCGGCCACCCGCTTCGGCGTCAGCTCCAGATTGACGCCGAGCTTCTCCAGGACGTCGGAGGCGCCGGACGCGGAGGACGCGGCCCGGTTGCCGTGCTTGACGACCTTCGCGCCGGTGCCGGCCACCACGATCGAGGACATCGTGGAGATGTTCACCGTCTTGGCGCCGTCGCCGCCGGTGCCGACGATGTCGACCGTCTCGCCCGGCACCTCGATCACATGGGCGTGGTCGTACAGCGCCCGTACGCAGCCGGTGATCTCCTCGACGGTCTCGCCCTTGGCCCGCAGGGACACCGCGAACCCGGCGATCTGCACGTCGGTCGCCTCGCCGCGCATGATCAGGTCCATCGCCCAGGCGGTGTCCTCGGCGGTCAGGTCCCGGCCGTCCAGCAGTCCGTTCAGCAGGGCGGGCCAGGAACGGCCCGCCGCGGTGTCGCCTCCAGCGGGGGTCACAGCGCTCATGGCCGCTCCTGATGGTCGTAGAAGAGTCCGAGGACCGGGCAGGGTCCCGGTGGTGTCCACCCTATCCAGGTCCGGGGACGGCGAAGGGCCCCCGTCCGCAGAACGGACGGGGGCCCTTCGCCGTCGTGTGGCGACTGGGGTGAGGCGCTGAAGGTGATCAGTGGTGGCCGTGGCCGCTCGTGATCTCCTTGTACTCCTCGACGGTCGGCTTCGGGATCTGGGCGTCCTCGCCGTAGTAGCCCTTGCTCAGCTTGGCGCGCAGCTTCTCGGTCGCCTTCACCTTGCGCCGGACGCCGTTCTCGTCGACCTCCGGGCCGATCTCGGCCGGCTTGTACTGCTCGTGCGCGGTGAGGGTGTACATCTGCTCCTGGCTGAGCGGCTCGTGCACCTCGATGAACTCACCGTGCGGCAGGCGCTTGATGATGCCCGACTCGCGGCCGTGCAGCACCTTGTCCTTGTCCCGGCGCTGCAGGCCGAGGCAGATCCGCTTGGTGACGACGAACGCGACGACCGGTCCCGCGAAGAAGCCGATGCGGACGAACCAGGTGACCGCGTTGATCGAGAGGTTGAAGTGCGTGGCGAAGATGTCGTTGCCACCACCGATCAACATGATCATGTACGCCGTGACCCAGGCGACGCCGAAGGCCGTACGGGTCGGGGCGTTGCGCGGCCGGTCCAGGATGTGGTGCTCGCGCTTGTCCCCGGTGATCCAGGACTCGATGAACGGGTAGAGCGCGATGACCGCCAGGAAGATACCGAAGATCACCAGCGGGACGAAGACGCCCAGGACCAGGGTGTGGCCCCAGAGGTTGATCTCCCAGCCGGGCATGGCGCGGACCAGGCCCTCGGCGAAGCCCATGTACCAGTCGGGCTGGGCGCCCGTGGAGACCATGTCCGGACGGTACGGGCCCAGGGCCCAGATCGGGTTGATGGACGCGATGCCGGCGATCAGGGCGGTGAAGCCGAAGACCAGGAAGAAGAAGCCTCCCGCCTTGGCCATGTAGACCGGCAGCAGCGGCATGCCCACGACGTTCTTGTTGGTCCGTCCGGCACCCGCGAACTGCGTGTGCTTGTGGTAGAAGACCAGGATCAGGTGGGCGACCACCAGGCCGAGCATGATGCCCGGCAGCAGCAGGATGTGGATCGAGTAGAACCGCGCGACGAAGTCGGTGCCGGGGAACTCCCCGCCGAACAGGAACATCGAGATGTACGTGCCGACGATCGGCACGGACAGGATCGCGCCCTGGGTGAAGCGGACACCGGTTCCGGAGAGCAGGTCGTCCGGCAGCGAGTAACCGGTGAAACCGGTGAACATGCCGAGGACGAACAGCAGGAAGCCGAACAGCCAGTTGATCTCACGCGGCTTGCGGAACGCGCCGGTGAAGAAGACGCGCATCATGTGCACGAACATGCCGGCCAGGAAGATGACCGCGGCCCAGTGGTGGATCTGCCGGATCAGCAGACCGCCACGGACGTCGAAGCTGATGTCCAGCGTCGACTTGTAGGCCTCACTCATCAGCTGTCCCTGCAGCGGGACGTAACTGCCGTGGTACTCCACCTCGTTCATCGACGGGTGGAAGAACAGCGTCAGGTACACACCCGTGAGGATGATGATGAGGAAGCTGTAGAGGCAGATCTCGCCCAGCATGAAGGACCAGTGGTCCGGGAAGATCTTGCGCATGTTGGCCTTGGCCAGGGAGTAGATCCCCAGCCGGCCGTCGGCCCAGTCGGCGACGCGCTCGCCGGCCGGTGCCTTCCCGCGCGAGCGGGACTCGGGGGTCGTCGTAGTACTCATCCGCGCTCCCAGAAGGCAGGACCGACGGGCTCTGCGAAGTCGCCGAGCGCTTCGAGGTAGCCCTCGTCGTTCACGCCGATGCGCAGCTGCGGCAGCGGGTGACCGGCGGGGCCGAAGATGACCTTGGCACCGTCGGAAAGGTCGAAGGTGGACTGGTGGCAGGGGCACAGCGCGTGGTGCGTCTGCTGCTCGTACAGGGAGATCGGGCAACCGACGTGGGTGCAGATCTTCGAGTACGCGAGGATGCCCTCGTGCGACCACTCGAGCGACTGCTTGTCCTTGATGTCGTCCGGCTGGATGCGGACCAGCATCAGGGCAGCCTTGGCGATCTCGTTCTGGAAGCCGTGGTCGTGCTCCTCCAGGCCCTCGGGCTTGGCGAAGGTCAGCGAGCCCACGATGAGGTCGGACGGCCGCAGCGGCTCGTTGGTGTTCATGTTGACGAGCAGCTTGCCCTTGCCCCACAGGGTGTGGCGCAGCTTGGTCTCGGGCAGCGGCCCGAGCTCGCGCAGCAGCACGACGCCGGAGAGCGGGAACAGGGCGAGGGCGCCGAACATCGTGTTGCGGATCAGCTTGCGCCGGCCGAGCGCCGACTCCTTGGCACCCTGGCGGAAGTCGTCCATGACCTTCGCCTTGACCTCGGGCGAGGCCTCGATCGGGTGCCGCTCGTCGGCCAGCTCCTCGTCGGACATCAGGGTGCGGGCCCAGTGGACCGCGCCCGCGCCGATGGCGAACAGGGCGATGCCGAGCGTCACGCCGAGCGCGAAGTTCAGGGCACTGATGTGTCCCAGCGGGAAGATGTAGACGATCTTCTCGACCGGGATCGCCACGAACGAGGCGATGAAGCCGATGGTGGCCAGCATCGACAGCGTGAACATCAGGGCGACCGCGCGCTCGGACCGCTTGGCGGCCCGCTCGTCGATGTCCTGGATCCGGTGCTCGTGGGGCGGCAGGCCCGGGTCGGCGAACGGGTTCTTCTCGTCCGCGACCTTCACCGCGCCGTGGGTGGTGTCCTGCGCTGCGGGCAGGTTCTCTTCGGGGATGTCTTGGCTACTCATGACTTCTTGGCCTTTGCGGTCCGAGCGGCGACCCACACGGCGACGGCGATCAGTCCGCCGAGACCGAAGATCCAGCCGAACAGGCCCTCACTGACCGGGCCCAGCCCGCCCAGCGACATGCCGCCCGGGCTCTCGGACTCGTCGGTGTTGACCTCGCCCAGGTACGCGATGATGTCCTTCTTGTTCTGCTCCGACAGCGTGCTGTCGGGGAAGGAGGGCATGTTCTGCGGGCCGGTGAGCATGGCCTCGTAGATGTGCTTGGGGTCGACGTCCTCAAGGCTCGGGGCGTACTTGCCGTGCGTGAGCGCACCGCCCTTGCCGGTGAAGTTGTGGCACTGCGCGCAGTTGTTGCGGAACAGTTCGCCGCCCTTGGCGATGTCGGCGCCCTCGGGGCCGTACTGCTCGGCGGTGGGGACGGCCGGGCCGGCGCCCAGGGAGGCGATGTACGCCGCCAGCTGGTCGATCTCGGCCTGCGTGTAGACGGCCGGCTTTTCCGGGGCCTGCGCCATCTGCGAGGTGGCGGCCGGCATGCGGCCGGTGCTCACCTGGAAGTCGACGGCGGCGGCGCCCACGCCCACCAGGCTCGGGCCGTCGGACGTGCCCTGACCGCCGGTGCCGTGGCAGCTGGCGCAGCCGACCGCGTAGAGCTTCTTGCCCTCCTCGATCGTGAGGGACTGGGCAGTTTCGTCGGCCTGCGCCTTGTCCGCGGGTGCGAACACGGCGTAGAGCCCCCCGGTGCATGCCAGCGCGAGGAGTAGGACGACGAGCGCCGCCAGCGGATGGCGTCGTCGTGCGGAGAGCTTTTTCACGGATTACCCCGGTGTCAGGATCTTCTGCGTCGATGCTTCTGGTTGGTGCGCCCGGAAAGGGGCGCGCGCGGATGTGGGCCCGGCTACTTGATCATGTAGATCGTGGCGAAGAGGCCGATCCAGACGACATCGACGAAGTGCCAGTAGTAGGACACGACGATGGCCGCGGTCGCCTGCTCGTGGGTGAACCTCTTGGCTGCGTAGGTCCGGCCCAGGACCAGCAGGAAGGCGATGAGACCGCCCGTCACGTGCAGGCCGTGGAAGCCGGTGGTCAGGTAGAACGCCGAGCCGTATGCGTCGGAGGAGAGGGACAGGCCCTCGTGCTTGACCAGCTCGGTGTACTCGAAGACCTGACCGCCGATGAAGATCGCGCCCATGATGAAGGTGACGATGAACCACATCCGGAGCTTCTTCACGTCACCGCGCTCGGCGGCGAACACGCCGAGCTGGCAGGTGAGGGAGGAGAGCACCAGGATCGTGGTGTTCGTCGCCGAGAACGGGAAGTTCAGGGTGTCGGCCTTCTCCGACCAGAACTCCGGACCGGTCACCGATCGCAGGGTGAAGTACATCGCGAAGAGGGCCGCGAAGAACATCAGCTCGGAACTCAGCCAGATGATGGTTCCGACGCTGGTGAGGTTCGGTCGGTTGACCGACGGGTGCGCGTGCCCGGTATCTACTGTCGTTGCTGTCGCCACGCCGACATTATGTCGGTCGCTTATCCCGCCCTCACTCCCGGGGGTGCCGTTCGGTGCGTTCGGCCCTCCTGGACTGCCCGGATGGCCCATCCGCGAGCCGTGTCGGGGCCGTGTCGGGGCCGCCTCGAAGGCGTGTCCGAACCAGTGTTGACAAGCGGTCGGAGGGGGTAGCATCCGCGCCATCGGTACCCGAAGTTCCCGACAGAGCCGTGCCCTCTCTCTTACGCGTGGAGGAACAATGCAGGCGACCGCCACGGTGCTGGTCTACAGCGACGACGCCAACACCCGGGAGCAGGTGCGGCTCGCCACCGGGCGGCGGCCGGCGCCGGACGTGCCCGTCGTGGAGTTCGTGGAGTGCGCGACCCCGGCGGCCGTGCTGGCCGAGCTGGACCGGGGCGGCATCGATGTGTGCGTGCTGGACGGTGAGGCCGTGCCGATGGGGGGCATGGGGATGTGCCGGCAGATCAAGGACGAGGTGTTCAACTGTCCGCCGGTGCTTCTGTTGATCGGGCGGCCGCAGGATGCGTGGCTGGCGACGTGGAGTCGCGCCGAGGCCGCGGTCACCTTGCCGGTGGAGCCGGTGGAGTTCGCCTCGGCGTTGGCGTCTCTGCTGCGGCAGAAGTCTCTGGCGGGCGCCTAGGAGCTCGGACCTGTCCGTTGTTCGGCGGCCGCGGGCCGGTGGGGGTTGTTCGCGCCCACGCGGCGGAGCCGCAGATCGGCCACGGCCCCGCGCCCCTTTCGGGGCGCTACACCGCCGTCGGCCTGAGACGTGCTGTCTCCCGGAGGTTCCGGGCCTTGTCGGTGGTCAGGGCGCTGCCCGCCTGCCAGGTGGGCCAGTCGAGGTTCCAGTCGCCGTAGCCGTTGCCGAAGGGTTCCATCGTGTCGCCGGCCGAGTTCTCGACCTTGACGATGTCGCCCTGGCGGACGGTGTCGAAGAACCACTCCGCGTTGCCGGTGCTCATGCCGACGCAGCCGTGGCTGACGTTGTCGTAGCCCTGGGAGCCGACGGACCAGGGGGCGGCGTGCACGTACTCGCCGCTCCAGGTCACCCGGGTGGCGAACTCGACGTCCAGGTCGTACGACTCCGCCGAGCCCTCGGCGATGCCGACGGTGGTGCTGCGCATACGTACGAAGCGTTCCTTGGCGAGTACGACCTTGACGCCGTTGCGGGTCTCGAAGCCGGGCTTGCCGGTGGTGACGGGGATCTGCTTGATCTCCTCGTTGTTCTTGTAGACCGTCAGCCGGTGCGCGGCGGCGTCGGTGACGGCTATCACCCGGTCGCCGGTGCGGATGGTCAGGGGATCCGACCTGCCGCCCCGCAGCCGGTCGTTGACCTTGACGCCCTCCAGGGCGCTGCGCACGCCGATGGTGGCGTGGGCGGGCCAGTAGTCCCGGGGGCGGTAGTGCAGCTTCTTGTCGTCCACCCAGTGCCAGGCGCCGGACACGGCGGGGGTGGACTCGACCTTCAGGGAGCGCTCCACGACGGCTCGCTGGGCCGGGTCCTTGACGGGTGCGCTCAGCTCGGCGGTGAGGGGCTGGCCGACGCCGTACGTGCCCGCCCCGGGGCCGAAGGCGACGGTCAGGCGCCGGGTGGTGGCGGGCTTGGCGGTGGTGAAGGTGAGGACCTTGCGGCCGGGCGCCCCGTCCTCGTCCTCGGTGCTCACCCGGACCGTGTACCGGGCGCCCGCGGTCAGCGGGGAGGTGCTGTGCCAGCGGCTGCCGTCGGCGGCCAGTTCGCCCGCCACGTGGCGTCCCGAGGCGTCCACGGCGGTGACGTCCGTGATGCGCCCGTCGGAGTCCTCGGCGACGACCTCCAGGGGCTTGTCGGGGTCGGCCTCCCCGCCCGCTTCGACGGATCCGCTGAAGGAGATCCGGTCCGCCGCGTCGTAGGGCTCGGCGGACAGCGGGTCGCCGTCGGAGGAACAGCCCGCGACGCCCGCGCCGAGGGCGATCACCAGCAGCGTGCAGCCGGCGACGCGGCTCCGCCCGGCGCCCGCGCCACGAGGGGACTTGGTGCGTCTCATGGCCTCACGCTAGGAACCCGCGCCGCCCTCGGCTCACTGGACGGCCCGAACGGGTGAGAGAACGGCGAGGGGCCCGGACCCTCCTGGTGGAGTGTCCGGGCCCCTCGCCGCCGTGGTCACTGGGTGCGGTTCTCACCGCGGTAGTACTCGAAGACCCAGCCCCAGATGCCGATCAGGAGCAGCGGCGCCGAGAAGTACATCAGCCACCAGCCGATCGCGACACCCATGAAGGCCAGGGCACCGCCCACGGCCAGGGAGAGCGGCTGCCAGCTGTGCGGGCTGAAGAACCCGACCTCGCCGGCGTCGTCGGCGACGTCCGCCTCCTTGTTGTCCTGCGCGCCCACGTCGACCCGCCGGGCCGTGAAGCCCAGGTAGAAGCCGATCATGATGGACAGGCCGAACGCCAGGAAGAGGGCGGTGGTGCCGACCGGCTCCTTCGACCACACGCCGTAGACCCCGGCCATGATGAGGAAGAAGACGCTCAGCCAGATGAACATCTTGCCCTGGATCTTCACTTGCCGGCCTCCTTGCTGCCGGAGAGGGCCTTCTCACCGTGACCGGCGTTCTCGAGTTCGTCGAGTGCGGCGATCTCGGGGTGGTGCAGGTCGAACGCCGGGGATTCACTGCGGATCTTCGGCAGGGTGAGGAAGTTGTGCCGCGGGGGCGGGCAGGAGGTCGCCCACTCCAGCGAGCGGCCGTAGCCCCAGGGGTCGTCGACGCCGACCGGCTTGCCGTACTTGGCCGTCTTCCAGATGTTGTAGAAGAACGGCAGCATCGACATGCCCAGCAGGAACGAGGCGATCGTCGAGACCGTGTTCAGGGCGGTGAAGCCGTCCGCGGCCAGGTAGTCGGCGTAGCGGCGCGGCATGCCCTCGACACCCAGCCAGTGCTGGACCAGGAAGGTGCCGTGGAAGCCGACGAACAGCGTCCAGAAGGTGATCTTTCCGAGGCGTTCGTCGAGCATCTTGCCGGTGAACTTCGGCCACCAGAAGTGGAAGCCGGCGAACATCGCGAACACCACGGTGCCGAAGACCACGTAGTGGAAGTGCGCCACCACGAAGTAGCTGTCCGAGACGTGGAAGTCCAGCGGCGGCGAGGCCAGGATGACACCGGTCAGACCACCGAAGGTGAAGGTGATCAAAAAGCCCAGCGTCCACAGCATCGGGGTCTCGAAACTGAGCGACCCCTTCCACATGGTGCCGATCCAGTTGAAGAA